>CAMUZU010000001.1 GCA_947165295.1 uncultured Selenomonadales bacterium
GCTCGCGAATCGGCAAGAAAATTTTTATCGGGGACAGCCAACGTTCCGAAGACATCATCGGTATCGGCGGCCTTGAAGTACGACACAGCACTTGCGCCGACCTCACCGACACCGATAACTCTGAGCTGCGGAAATGAATCGTCAAAATCAAAATCGTCGTTACAATCGATCTCAAAAAATTCCACGGCGATTCCTCCTTTCGAGCGTATTTTAATTGTCGCCGCGCAGAAAAGCAATTCACGCGTTGCCACTTTAAATTTCGCTTTCGCATGATATAATCGCCGCGAATACAAAGACTGTGCAACTCAACCGCAACGGAAAATCCGGCCGTCATGGATGACGGCCGCAATCGCCTGTCGCATGACGCAGGATGCGTCATAGCAAGCGCGGCTTTCTTTGGTTACTTTCTTTGTCCGCACAAAGAAAGTAACACACACACAATTTTTCGGAGGGCAACGCACATGATTGACAACAACAACGGCGGCCACTTTAAAAGTGGCGGAACAGTTTTCGCGTCTGACGTTTCAACAACCGTAACCGATTCGCCGCGAACCAAATTTACGGAGGATAACGCAAGTGATTGACAACAACAACGGCGACGAATATATCGGGCGACTTAAACCGCTCGCGATTTTGGTGACGCTGGTCATTGCGATTTTGATTGCACGCGTCGGCTACCTGCAGATTTACGACGGCGAATATTACGCAAGCTTGGCCGACGGCAACCGAATCCGAATTATCCCGTCAATGGCACCGCGGGGAACTTTTTACGACCGCAACGGTCAACTGCTCGTGACGAATCGGCCGGGCTTCACGGTGAGTCTGTTGCCTTTGACGGAACCGATTTCGCCCGAAGTCGTCGAACGCGTCGCCAAACTTCTCAACGTGCCGATCGAAGAAATTCAGCAGAAAATCTCCGTGCACTCCGGCTTCGACCCGATACGAATCAAACTCGACGTCACGCAAGACATCGTAACGATTATCGAGGAGCAAAAAGACCTGTACCCCGGCGTCGTCATTGAAGTTCAGCCGATACGCAACTATCAGCTCAAGCAGGAAGGCGCGCACACTTTCGGCTACGTCAGCGAAATTTCCGACGCTGAACTTGAACGCAAAAAAGACGAAGGCTACAAGTCCGGCGACATTGTCGGCAAGTTCGGTTTGGAGCGCGTCTACGACAAAGAAATTCGCGGCGAAAACGGCGGCGAACAAGTTGAAGTTGACGTGGCGGGCAAACCCGTTCAAATTCTCGGCAAGAAAGAACCCAAGCCCGGTTACGACTTGATTTTGACGATTGACAAAGACTTGCAGGAAGCTGCCGAAAAAGCCGTTGACGACATGCTTAACAGTTTGGGCTGTCACGCGGCGGCGGCGGTTGTCTTGAATCCGCAGACGGGCGAAGTGCTTGCAATGGTCAGCCGCCCCGCCTTCGACCCGAATTTGTTCGCGCACGGCATTTCGACCAAAGACTGGAACGCAATCAACGAAAACCCGTATCACCCGATGGACAACAAGACGATAACCGGCGAATATCCCCCCGGCTCGACGTTCAAAATCGTAACGGGCACGGCGGCTCTTGCTTCGGGAAAAGTTGCGCCCGACGAATTGATTTTCGACGGCGGCACGCACTGGCTTGTTCCCAAAGGCAACGCGGGCGGCGAGGCTCTCGGTTGGCTGGACTTCCACACCGCGCTAAGTCATTCGGATAACGTTTACTTCTACGAAATGGGCAACCGACTCGGCGTCGACTTGCTGGAAAGTTATGCGCGCATGTTCGGGCTCGGTCAAGTGACGGGCATTGATTTGCCGTATGAATCGCCCGGTCTTGCCGACTGGAAAGAATACAAGCGCGAAGTTTACGAAGACGATTTTTATCTGTCGGAGGTCATGGACGCCGCCATCGGGCAAGGTTTCAATCTCGTGACGCCGCTTCAAGCCGCAATGGTCATGGGCGAAATTGCCGCAAACGGCAAACGTTTTAAGCCGCATCTCGTTCGACAAATCGTCACGCAGGACAAGGAAGTCATCAAAGATTTTCAGCCCGAATTGCTCAGCGAATTGCAAGTTGAGCCGTGGGTTATTCAGCTTGTGCAATCGGGTCTGCACGACGTTACTGTCAACGGCACGGCGGCGCGAAACTTCGCGGGCTTCCCGTACGACATTGCGGGCAAGACGGGTACGGCGGAAAATTCGCAGGGCATTGATCACGGCTGGTTTGTCGGTTACGGCCCTTTCGATAACCCGACAATTTCCGTCGCGGTTATCGTCGAAAACGGCAGCTTCGGCGCGGTCTCGGCTGTACCAATCGGGCGCGTGATTATGGAAAAAGCCTTCGCGTTGATGGTTGAGCGCGGCGAAATGGCTCCTCCTGCGGCGAAGTGACGAGCTTGTTACTTTCTTTTGGCAGCAAAAGAAAGTAACCAAAGAAAACTGCGCCTGCTATGACGCATCCTGCGTCATGCGACAGGCGGTTTGCGGCCGTCATCCATGACGGCCGGTTAGCGACGTTCGTTGCAATCAAAAATCCCCGTCGAGCGAATCGGCGGGGAAAATTTTTTTCGTGTCGGTTGAAGTTTACGAATTGCTGTCGAGCGTCGGTTCTTCGTCAAACAGGTAAGTGTAACGGTTCTTGAATTCTTCGGGCGACATGCGGAAGGCGTTGGCGACACCCGCGTCGTTGAGATCGTCTTTTTCAAGGCGCGTCATGAAGCCGCGAGCAATGCGGTAGTGCACGGAATTGATGTTGACTTTGCGCACGAAGGTTTTGCCGGTTTCGGGGTCGCGAATGTCCTCGAAGCGAAGCGGCACGGCCTTGTTGTCCTGAATCGTGATGAGTGCGCCGCTTTCACCGCGCATAAGGAATTGCATTGCCTCGTAGCCCAAGTTGCGGGCGTAGTCGATGTCGTAAGCGATCGGAGCCGTGCAACGAAGTTCGTAGCCGATTTCTTTGTCGACGATTGAAATTTTGATACCGATGCGTTTGAGTTCGGCAAGAACTTTCTGCTTGAGAATTTCGCCGAAGTCCAGTTCCGCGTAACGAATGTGGCCGTGTTCGTCGAGCTGAACGTTGCCGAGTTCCTGGAAGTCTTCGTCGGCGATTTTTTCGATGACACCTTCAGCGACGACCGCGACGCCGTAATTCTTGCCGATGAGGTAACGCTTGACGATTGAGCCGGTGATAATGTCAACGACCTGTTGCAGGCGGATTTTTTCCTGCGGGAACTCTTCGGGAATAATCGTGACGGCGGCACCTGCGGAGCGTCCCATGCCCAAAGCAAGGTGACCTGCCGTGCGTCCCATTGCGATTGTGAAGTACCAGCGATTGTTCGAGGTGTGCGCGTCCTCCATGAGGTTTTGAATTTCCGTCGTGCCGAAAGCGCGTGCAGTTTCAAAGCCGAACGTCGGAATTCCTTCGGGCAACGGCAAGTCGTTGTCAATCGTCTTCGGAACGTGAACGACGTTAATCGTCCTGCCGAGTTTGCGGGCGTATTCGCTGACCGCCGACGAGCTGAACGCGGTATCGTCGCCGCCGATTGTCACGAGGTAGCCGACGCCAAGTTCGGTGAGCGTGTCGACGACCGTGCGCAAATCGGATTCTTTTTTCGTCGGATTGAAGCGCGACATGCGCAAGATACAGCCGCCCGTCAAGTGAATGCGATTGACAACCGACGAATCAAGGCGAATGTAACTTTTTTCGCCGCGACCGAGATGACTGAAGCCGTCGTACATGCCCAAAACGTCCCAACCGTGACGCGAAGCCGTATTCGTGACCGCATTGATGACCGCGTTGATACCGGGCGCGGGACCGCCGCCGCAGACGATTGCCACAACTTTTCTGACACCAACCATGTAAAATACTCCTTTCGCGTGTGCGTGATTGAATTTGCTTTGAACTTCGCGCACGTCGACGATTTTCCTGCAACGTTGTCAACGCGGACAAAAATTTTTGCACGTTGCTTGATTCGGTTGTATAATGCACGCGAACTTTTACTTAACGAGGAGGGTGCACATGTTATCCAAAGTTACAAAAGTCTACGGCGAAACCGCGCTGATAAAATTAATCGCCGTGGGCTTGGTGATTGGCATTTTGTTGGCGCTGTTCGTGCCGCAAGTCGTGCCGGTGATTGCGGTCTTCGGCAAGCTGTTCGTCAGCGCGTTGAAGGCAGTCGCGCCGATTTTGGTCTTCGTGCTGGTCATGAACGCAATGAGTCAACGCTCCGAATCAACCGCGACAATGAAGCCGATAATTCAGCTGTACGTTATCGGAACGTTTCTTGCGTCGCTTGTTGCGGTGACGGCGTCTTTCCTGTTCCCGACAACGCTTAAACTGCAAATCGGCGCGGACACGACAATCACTCCGCCGGGCGGCATCATCGAAGTTTTGCAGAACGTCATCATGAACATCGTTGACAACCCGATTCACGCGCTCACGACGGCAAATTACATCGGAATTCTTGCTTGGGGCGTCATCATGGGACTTGCCTTCCGTCACGCGGGCGACGAACTCCACAGCGTCTTGACCGACCTTGCCAAAGCCGTGACCAAAGTCGTGCAGTGGGTGATTCGTTTCGCGCCGTTCGGTATCATGGGACTTGTTGCGGACGCGATTGCCACAAGCGGTGTCGACGCCTTGCTCGGTTACGCGAAATTGCTTGCGGTGTTGCTCGGAGCATTCTTCAGCGTCGCGTTGATTATGAACCCGATAATCGTCTTCGTGAAACTCGGCATAAACCCGTATCCGCTTGTGCTTGCGACGCTCAAGGAAAGCGGCATTTACGCATTCTTCACGCGGTCAAGCGCGGCAAACATCCCCGTCAACATGAGCTTGTGCAAACGCCTGGGCTTGAACGAAGACTTGTATTCGATTTCGATTCCGCTGGGCGCGACAATCAACATGGCGGGCGCGGCGATTACGATTGCGGTTTTGAGTTTGGCGGCGGCGCACACGTTGGGAATTTCGGTTGACATGCCGACCGCGTTGCTGCTGTGTATCATTTCGACCGTCGGCGCGTGCGGAGCGTCGGGCGTTGCGGGCGGCTCGCTGTTGCTGATTCCCGTCGCGTGTTCGAGTTTCGGCATCGACAACGATATCGCAATGCAAGTCGTCGGCGTCGGATTTATAATCGGCGTGTTGCAAGACTCGTGTGAAACGGCGTTAAATTCGTCGAGTGACGCGCTGTTTACCGCGACGGCAGAATTCGCCGAACGCAAGAAAGCCGGCACGTTGAAAGCCTCCGACATGACGCCTCGCGCCGAAGAATAAACTTACACGGACAAAAAAATTTCCCCGTTCGATTGAGCGGGGTTTTTTTAATAGAAAACCTGTTGCAGACACAAGCCGTGAGCCGGTGCCGTCGCGGGGACAAGTGACCTGTCGAGTGCCGCGAAAACTTTTCGGAAGTCGTCGACGCTCCAACGCCTTCGCCCGACTTCGACAACCGCCGCGACAATGTTTCGAGCCATGTGATACAAAAAGCCCGTAGCGTGAAGTTTTATCGTCAACACGTCGCCGCCGAAAAATTCTTCGTCGAAAATTTCAGCCACCAAGATTGTGCGCACGGGGTCACGGAAGACGTTGCTTGCCGACTTGAACGCCGAAAAGTCATGCGTGCCGACCAACAAGTTCAACGCTTCGCTCATCGGTTCAACGTCAAGCGGCCGCCAAATGTGCCACGCAAACCGATTGACGAACGGATTAGACGCCGCAGTTCGCAAGATTCGGTACAGATAAATTTTGCTCTTCGCCGAATGCAACGCGCTGAAGTTCGCGTCGACTTCCCGCGCCTCACGAACGACAATGTCCGCAGGCAAAACCGTCGAAGCCGCCAACGGGATTTTGTCGACGGGGATTCGTCCGTCCGTGAAAAAGTTGACGACTTGCCCGAAAGCGTGAACACCCGCGTCCGTGCGACCAGAAGCCGCCAGTTCGATTTTATCGCCAAAAATTTTCGGCAGGCGTTCTTCCAAAACGTTTTGCACGGCGACGAGCGGCGGGCTTTGCCACTGGAAGCCGTGATAATTCGTGCCGTCGTAAGCGACCGTCAACGCGATGTTTCGCCGACGAAGTTTCATTTCGGCTTTGTGTTCAAAACGCATAACTCAAACCTCCGACCGCAACGAAGTTTCGGCCGTCACGGATGACGGCCGCAATCGCCTGTCGCATGACGCAGGATGCGTCATAGCAGGCGCAGTTTCTTTTGGTTACTTTTCTTTGCTGCCAAAGAAAAGTAACACAACCGTCAAAACGCATAACTCAAACCTCCGACCGCCGCGCAGATTGTCAACGTCGCGAAGACTGCGCCCGCGTCCGCCGAAGAAAACTTCAACGCCTTCAAGTGAGTTCGTCCTTCGCCGCCGCGATAACAGCGCGCCTCCATTGCCAAAGCCAACTCGTCCGCACGACGGAAGCTCGACAGGAACAGCGGAACCAAAATCGGCACGAACGCTTTCAATCGCCCGACAAGTCCGCCCGACGAAAAGTCCAGCCCGCGTGACTTTTGCGCCTTGATAATTTTGTCGGTCTCTTCAAGCAACGTCGGCACGAAACGAATTGCGATTGTCATCATCATTGCCAATTCATGCGCGGGCACGCCGACAACTTTCAGCGGCGACAAAAGTCTTTCCGTCGCGTCGGTGAGTTTGAGCGGCGAAGTCGTCAACGTCAACAAGCTCGACAAAATTATCAACAGCACCAGCCGCAAGCTTATCATCACGCCGTAAAGAATTCCTTCGTCGGTGACTTTGAACACGTAGACTTGAAGCAAAACTTTTCCGTCGTGGCTGACGAAGTGAATCAACAGCGTGAACAAAATTATCCACATGAGCGGCTTGACGGATTTAATTACGGTCACGGGCGGCACCGTCGACAAAAAAATCAGCGCGACGGTCAACGCCGACAACGCGCCGTAAGCCCGCCAACCGTCCGCCGCGAAGATCAAGATTATCAGCGCGAACAGCGAAATTATTTTCGTGCGCGGGTCAAGTCTGTGAAGTATCGAATTGCCGGGGAAGAATTGCCCCAGCGTTATGTTTTGCAACATGTGTCAAGCGTCCTCAAGTCAAACGTCGTCGCGGTACATTATCGGCAATGTTTTGATTCGCAAGTGATTTTTCATGAGCCAAACCGTCAACATCCTTTCGGCGAAGAAAGACATCATGCGCGAATAAACGTGCGGCATTTCGTCAAGTTTTTTGCCGTCGACGGTGACGGCGGACATTTCTTCGGTCGCGTCAAGCAGGAAGGCGAACAGCCACGTGCAGTAAGCGTCCAAAACATTTCGGCGCGTGACGTGAATTCCGTACTCGAAGAAAACGAAGCCGTTAATCACCGCGTCGAAGGCGTCCAGATAATCGGCGTGCACGCGAGCCAAATGTTTGCGCACAATCTCTTCGGCGGCGGCGACAAGTTCGGGCGAGCCCGTCGACATAATCATCAATTCGCGTTGGTTGCGGTCGCTGACCATTTCCGTGCAGGCAATCAAGTCGTATTCACGCAGGAGTTTCACAATCTCCGCAGCGGACAAAATGTCTTTCGCGTTGAAACGTTTCGGCGTCGGCTTACTCGTGAGCAAGCGGCGGTAATGGACAAGTCCCGCGTGCGTGTGCGTCGTGTTGCGCCAAATCCAATACAGCGCGGTTATCTCGTCGAGGAAAATGTTCAGGCAGCTGATATTGTCGCCAGTGTCGTCGCCCGCGTAACCGAAATCGTTCTTCGCAAGCGCGTGCCCCGCGTGAATAATTTTGTAACCTTTCGGCGCGGAAAGTTTGGCGTCCTTGTGCGTGACGATGTAAACTCCGACGTCCGCGGGCGGCGAAACTTTTTTCAACAAGCACCAGTGACCGCCGTCGGTTTTGAAGGCGTCGACCTGCGCGAAGATTTTCTGCGACGTTTGCAGCCAACTTTCAAGCGGTGAATTCTTTCGCACGAACGTCAAAATGTTTTCGCTCAAAGCGTCGGTGTCAATCAGCGCGTCGGAAAATTCTTCGGGCGTGCGCTCTCGTGTCAAAAGTATCGCGTCGAACAGTTGAAGTCGGCATTCGTCGAACGTGCGGAAAACCTTCGCGTAAACGTTCTCGTAAATCGGCAACGTCGCGCCCGCGAAGTTCTGAGCAATGCACGCCGCTTTGAATTCGCCCGCCGCAGTCCTGAAGTCGCTTTTGGCAAGGTAACAGTCGAAATCCAGCACGCGCCCGAAAATTTTCTTGCGTCGAACGATGCCATAAAAATCGTTCAGCGCGTCGTACGAAAAGAAACCGTCGTGAATTTTCGTCGCGAAAGATTCGGCGGACATTGCGCGTCGATTCGGCGGAAAATTTTTCAGATACAGCGCGAACTCCACGGCGTCGGTAAAGACGAAATACTCGGTGTCGGTGAGCAAAAATTTCGCCGCGTCGCCCGCCTGAGCAAAATTTGTTCGCCCGACAACTTCAACGGGCTTGTCGCCAATCGTTTTGCGAAAATCATCTTCGTTGCCGCACAGCAACACACGCGGAACATACGTCGACATAAGATCAACTCCTCCGCAAAAAATTTTAAGCACGACGCTTTGTTTCGTCAAGGCGGAAATTTTTTCGTCAACCGCCGCGCAGGAATTATTCCGCCCGTCGACGAATTTAGCGCAAACGATTTTTCGGGAGGGATTGAATTGGCAACTTATTACGAACAACCGTCTCACACTTTCGGCGAATATCTGCTCGTGCCGGGCTATTCGTCGACGGACTGCATTCCCGCAAACGTCACACTGCAAACGCCTCTGGTCAAGTTCAAGCGCGGCGAAGAGCCCAAACTGTCGCTCAACATTCCGCTGGTCTCGGCGATAATGCAGTCGGTGTCCAACGACACAATGGCAATTGCTTTGGCGAAAGAAGGCGGCGTGTCGTTTATCTTCGGCTCGCAGTCAATCAAGTCACAGGCGGAAATGGTTTCACGCGTCAAAAATTACAAGTCGGGCTTCGTGTCCAGTGACTCGAATTTAAAGCCGACGACGACCCTTCGCGAAATGCTTGAACTTTTGCAACGGACGGGTCACTCGACAATGGCGGTCACCGAAGACGGCAAACCGACGGGCAAGCTGTTGGGTATCGTCACCAGCCGCGACTACCGAATCACGCGCATGACGGGCGACGAACTTGTCCGCGACTTCATGACGCCTTTCGACAAACTCATTTACGCCGACGCCGATTCGACAACCCTGCCAATGGCAAACGATTTAATTTGGGAGCACAAACTCAACATGTTGCCGCTCGTGGACAAGAAACAACGCCTGCGCTACATGGTCTTCCGCAAAGATTACACGGACAACAAAACCAATCCGCTCGAACTCATCGACAAGAAGAAACGCTACATTGTCGGCGCGGGCATTAACACTCGCGATTACGCCGAACGCGTTCCCGCACTGTTGAAGGCAGGCGCGGACGTTTTGTGTATCGATTCGTCGGAAGGCTTCACGGAGTGGCAACGAATCACCCTGCAACACATTCACCGCGAATTTGGCGAAGATGTCAAAGTCGGCGCGGGCAACGTCGTCGACGCGGACGGCTTCAGATTTTTGGCTGAGGCGGGCGCGGACTTCGTCAAAGTCGGTATCGGCGGCGGCTCAATCTGCATTACCCGCGAAACGAAAGGCATCGGGCGCGGACAGGCGACGGCGGTTATCGACGTGTGTCGTGCCCGCGACGAATACTTTGCAGAAACGGGCGTGTATATTCCCGTGTGCTCCGACGGCGGCATTGTCCACGATTATCACATGACGCTTGCCCTTGCAATGGGCGCGGATTTCTTGATGCTCGGCAGATATTTTTCGCGCTTCGACGAATCACCGACGGACAAAATCCGAATCAACGGCACGTATTACAAAGAGTACTGGGGCGAAGGTTCCAATCGTGCGCGCAACTGGCAACGTTACGATCTCGGCGGCGACAAGAAACTTTCGTTCGAGGAAGGCGTCGACTCTTACGTTCCTTACGCCGGCGCGCTCAAAGACAACTTGGACAACACGCTTGCGAAGATTCGTTCGACCATGTGCAACTGCGGCGCGTTGAATTTGGCTGAACTTCGCGACAAAGCTAAGATAACTTTGGTTTCGGCGACAAGTATTGTCGAGGGCGGAAGTCACGACGTCATCTTACGCGACCAGTTTTCCCGCACGTAAGTGACCGTTCGATTTTCACGGACGTAACGGAGGTATCGAATCATGTTGACCGTTAAAGAGTACACCAAACGCCTTGACGACGCGTTGACGTTCTTGAACGACGTCGAACTTCAAAACGAATACATCGAAGACTTTCCGCAGTTCATGACCGATTACGCACGCGAACGCCACGCAATGGGCGAAGTTGACACGTGGCCGAACGCGACGGGCGAATTCGGGCGCACGCCGACCAATCCGATTCTCGTCAACGAAACTTGGGGCGAAATAACTTACCTGTCGCGGCTTGTGACGACCGACGACGGTCAACGCATGATTTTTCATCGCCTGGGCAGCGGAGCGGGCGCGCTTGACATCTTCGAGCTTGTCAGCGAAGGCGGGTTACACCTTGCTCAAGACGCTTGACGGCATAACCGGCACGAGTGAACGAATTGCCGACTTCCCCGACGACGTTTGCGCGACGTTAGTTCACACGGCGATTAACAAATTCGGCGCGGCGGTTGTCAGCTACAGCGTCGCCAAATTCGACGAGGACAAAGTCGCCGAACTTTTAAAACGTGTTCGCGGATAATGTTCGCGGCGAAAAGGTTGCGGTTGTCGAAAACGTCAATCGCGAAAATTGTTCCGCCACTTTTAAAGTGGCCGCGGCGGTTGTCAGTTACAGCGTCGCCAAATTCGACGAAGACAAAGCCGCCGAACTTTTGAAACGCGTTCGCGGCAGTTGACCCTGACACCTAAAACCTGACACCTGAACTAAGGATTCACCATGACTGAACTTGAATTCGCAAAAAAAATTCACGACGCGGGCGGCACGGCTTACCTTGTCGGCGGGGCTGTTCGCGACAAATTTCGCGGCGTCGAGGCTCACGACCGCGATTATTGCGTCACGGGCATTGACGAGAAAACTTTTGTCGACATCTTCCCCGACGCGGAAAAATTCGGCAAGTCGTTTCCCGTCTACAGCGTCGACATTGACGAGGCGCACTGCGAAGTTGCTTTCGCCCGCACGGAACGCAAAGTTTCGGCGGGCTATCGCGGCTTCGAGATTTTGTTTGCGCCGACCGTGACGATTGAGCAGGACTTGTACCGCCGCGACACCACGATTAACGCAATGGCCGTCGATTTGTTGACGGGTAAGCTTGTCGATCCGTTCGGCGGACGCGAGGACGTGCTTGACAAAAAGATTCGTGCGGTCAGCGAACACTTCACCGATGACCCCGTTCGTGCTCTTCGTGCGGCAAGGCAGGCGGCTCAATTCGGCTTCGACATCTGCGCGGACACGGTTGACGCAATGAAACTTTGCGGCGACGAACTTGCCCGCGAGCCGACCGAAAGAATTTTCGACGAGCTGGCAACCGCACTCAAGACCGACAGGCCGTCGATTTTTTTTCGCAGCTTGGAGCGGGCGGACTTGCTTGCGATAACGTTCCCCGAAATTGCCGACCTGCGCGGGAAGATTCAACCGACGGCGTTTCACCCCGAAGGCGACGCTTACGAACACACGCTTAACCTTGTCGACGAAGTTGCCGCCGTTAACCCGAAACCGAGCGTTCGATTCGCCGCGTTGATGCACGACATCGGCAAGGGCACCACACCGCCCGAAATGTTGCCGCACCATTACAAGCACGAGACACGCGGGCTTGACGTCCTCAAGCAAATGAGCCGACGCATGACGTTGCCGGGCGATTGGAAGAAAGCCGCCGCGTTTGTCATTCGCGAACACATGCGCGCCCCGCAACTCAAACACGCGGGCAAAATCGTCGACCTGCTGTTGAACTTGCACGCGCAGAAAATTTCCGTCGCGGACTTCTGCGACATTATCAACGCGGACAATCACGGTTTGCCGCCGTACCTTGCCCGTGCCGAAGAAATTATCGCCGAGCTTATGAAAGTCAGCGGACGCAACGCCCCGCCCGAAATCACCGGAAAAGATGTCGGCAACTGGATTCGCGCCGAACGCATTCGCCGTTTC
The DNA here is from genome assembly GCA_947165295.1 of uncultured Selenomonadales bacterium. GTDB lineage: Bacteria > Bacillota > Negativicutes > Selenomonadales > Selenomonadaceae > Quinella. The sequence goes on from CAMUZU010000001.1 coordinate 12,121, forward strand.
GTCACGCTGAAAAATCTTCGCGAGGAGGCCTGATTGATGGACGCAAAAATTTCCGTCATTGTCCCGCTGTACAACGCCGAAAAATATATCGCCGAGTGCCTCGACAGTCTTCTTGCGCAGACGTTCACGGCTTTTGAAGTCATAATCGTCGACGATTGTTCGACCGATTCAAGCGCGGCGATTGTCGAAAGTTACCGTGAAAAATTCGGCGGACGATTGACCTTCACGCGCCTGAAGAAAAATTCGGGCAACGCGGGCTACAGCGCACGCAACCGCGGCTTCAACTGCTCACGCGGCGAATATGTCTTCTTCGTCGACGCCGACGACACGTTGACGAAAACCGCGCTCGAACAACTTTACACTGTCGCCAAAAAGTTCGACGCAGATGTCGTTTACACGGGAGCGCGCTACTTTTACACGACGACTGCGGGCGCAACTTTAAAAATTGACGAATACGGAACCGCGCTGAAAAAAAATGCTCTCGAAGACCGCCCGATACTCATTGCCGATTCGCCGAAAAAAGTTCTGGACATTTATCTTGTGAACTTCGGGATGTTTCATACCGGCATGTACAACACGCCGTGGACGAAATTTGTTAAGCGCGATTTCTTGGCGACGGAAGGCATCACTTTCTACGAGATACTTTCTTCCGGCGACCTGCTTTGGACGATTGAACTGTTCGCCTGCGCAAAAAGATTCGTGCGAATTCCCGACGCGCTTTATTTTTACCGCAATGATGCCGTCGACTCAATGACACGCGTACAGAAGTCCGACGCCGCGCAAATTGCCAAGTGGAGCAAAATTTTCGTGCAATGGTCGCAGTGCCTGCTTAAGCTCAACGACAAGCTGGACATACTGAAACAGCATCCCGAATACGCGTACTCGGCTTTGGCGTTTCATTTCTACATGTGTTTAAAGCGCAACAACGAAGCGCGAATGCACGTCAATCCGCAAACGATTTACAATGTTTTGCGCGGCGAATTCGACGAAGATTTGACCGTGCCGTTCCTGTTCAGCATGATTGACTTGCAACAGAAAAATTCTGCTGCAACCTTGCGGCGGTTCAATCAATTCGCGGCGGCGGCTAACAAGCGCATTGCTCAGCTTGAAGCCGAAGTTAAACGTTTGCAGTCTTCAGTTCGCGGCGAACAAGTTTAACGTTGCGACAGTTGCTCCGACAGTTTCAAAAGTTCGCGGCGTCAAGGCTCACGACCGCGATTATTGCGTCACGGGCATTGACGAACAAACTTTCGTCGAGCACTTCCCCGATGCGGCGAAGTTCGGCAAAAGTTTTCCCGTCTACAGCGTGGAGATTGGCGACGCGCAATGCGAAGTTGCTTTCGCCCGCACGGAACGCAAAATTTCGGCGGGTTATCGCGGCTTCGAGATTTTGTTTGCGCCGACCGTGACGATTGAGCAGGACTTGTACCGCCGCGACACCACGATTAACGCAATGGCCGTCGATTTGTTGACGGGTAAGCTTGTCGATCCGTTCGGCGGACGCGAGGACGTGCTTGACAAAAAGATTCGTGCGGTCAGCGAACACTTCACCGATGACCCCGTTCGTGCTCTTCGTGCGGCAAGGCAGGCGGCTCAATTCGGCTTCGACATCTGCGCGGACACGATTGACGCAATGAAACTTTGCGGCGACGAACTTGCCCGTGAGCCGACCGAAAGAATTTTCAACGAGCTAGAGACCGCGCTCAAAACCGACCGACTGTCGATTTTTTTTCGCAGCTTGGAACGTGCGGACTTGCTTGCGATAACGTTCCCCGAAATTGCCAACCTGCGCGGGAAGATTCAATCGACGGCGTTTCACCCCGAAGGCGACGCGTATGAACACACGCTTAACCTTGTCGACGAAGTTGCCAAAGTCAATCCGAAACCGATTGTTCGTTTCGCCGCGTTAATGCACGATATCGGCAAAGGTACCACGCCGCTCGAAATGTTGCCGCACCATTACAAGCACGAACTGCGCGGGCTTGATGTTCTCAAGCAAATGAACCGACGCATGACTTTGCCGACCGATTGGAAGAAATCCGCCGCATTCGTCATTCGTGAACACATGCGCACGCCGCGACTCAAACACGCGGGCAAAATCGTCGACCTGCTGTTGAACTTGCACGCGCAAAAAATTTCCGCACAAGACTTCTGCGACATTATCAACGCGGACAATCACGGACTGCCGCCGTATCTTGCTCACGCGACGGAGATTATCGCCGAGCTTATGAAAGTCAGCGGACGCAACGCCCCGCCCGAAATCACCGGAAAAGATGTCGGCAACTGGATTCGCGCCGAACGCATTCGCCGTTTCGTCACGCTGAAAAATCTTCGCGAGGAGGCCTGATTGATGGACGCAAAAATTTCCGTCATTGTCCCGCTGTACAACGCCGAAAAATATATCGCCGAGTGCCTCGACAGTCTTCTTGCGCAGACGTTCACGGCTTTTGAAGTCATAATCGTCGACGATTGTTCGACCGATTCAAGCGCGGCGATTGTCGAAAGTTACCGTGAAAAATTCGGCGGACGATTGACCTTCACGCGCCTGAAGAAAAATTCGGGCAACGCGGGCTACAGCGCACGCAACCGCGGCTTCAACTGCTCACGCGGCGAATATGTCTTCTTCGTCGACGCCGACGACACGTTGACGAAAACCGCCTTGGAAGAACTTTACACGCTTGCCAAAGATTTTGATGCCGACGTTGTTTACTGCGAAAAATATTTCATGTCGTCGGGCATGGGGCAGGACTTCAAAAAAAATATTCATCCCGCCGACTTCAAAATTCAAAAACCGCCTTTTGTCAACGAGCCGCTCTTTGAACCTGAAAATTTGTCCGAACGAATCAAAAACATCCTGAGCGAAAGATTTTGGGTTACACCTTGGCTGAAATTGGTTCGGCGAAATTTGCTTATAGAAAACAGGCTGTTTTTCCCGAACTTGACAATCAGCGACGACGATATTTGGACTTACGGTTTGATTTTCTGCGCGAAGAAATTTTTACGCGTGCCCAACGCAGTTTACATTCGTCGCATGAGAGAAGACTCGCTGTCGTTCATAAAACGCACTCCGCAACAGAAGATAAATTTTTGGCTCAACCCAATATTGTTCGGTCTGAAGTTGCTCGACACGTTTATGAGCCGACACGAATTCTTCCGCCGAAATCCGCAGTTCCGCTACGCCGTCTTGGATGCTTTTGTCGCGGGCAGATTCGGCGCGATTTTTGAAGGTGCCGCTCAACTTCAGCCGTTTGAGGTTTACGAGGCGATAAAGCATGAATTCGGCGACAGGCTCGGCGAACATGACGTTTTGCTTTGTGCGCTGTGTACGGCTTTGAACACGCAACAAAAAATCAACGTCATCAATCGGCAACAGTTCAATCAATTTGCCGCGCAGGCACAAGCCCGCATCGCTCAGCTTGAAGCCGAAGTGAAACGTTTGCAGTTATAAATTTTATGGAGGTTGATTAGATGGATGCCGTTATTCTGCCGTACAAGGGCAAGCGACCCGAAATTGCCAAAGACGTTTTTGTTGCGCCCAGTGCCTCTGTCGTCGGCGACGTGAAAATCGGTGCCGGCTCAAGTATTTGGTTCGGCGTCACCGTGCGCGGAGACTTTCAGCCCGTGCGTATCGGCTGTTACACGAACATTCAGGACAACTGTACCGTGCACGTCATGGGCGACGAGCCGACGGTTATCGGCAATTACGTCACGATCGGGCACAACGCGATTATCCACTGCCGCAACATCGGCAACGACTGCTTAATCGGCATGGGCTCAATCATTTTGGGTTACTCCGAAATCGGCGACAACTGCATTATCGGCGCGGGCACTGTCATTACGCAGTACAAAAAAATTCCGAGCAACTCGCTGGTCTTCGGCAATCCCGCCAAAATCATGCGCGCCCTGCGTCAAGACGAAATGGCGGCTCTTCGCACGTCGGCAATGCATTATTACGAGTGCGCGAAAGAATACGTCGTTCACTTGGGCTTGACTGCCTGGCGCGACGATTGAAATGCAATGCGTAACTTTTTCGTGACGGGATTGGTCGTCGCAAGTTTGTTGACCGTCGGTTGTCATGAAGTCATCGTTCCGCCGAAGTCGCCCGTCGTCAAAGTCATGCAAGTCAAGCCGTCAAGTTCCGCGTCGCAAGAAAATTATTCGGGCGTCGTCAAAGGTCGTTACGAAACGAATCTGTCGTTTCAAGTCGGCGGAAAAATCATTTCGCGTGACGTGCAAGTCGGCAGTCAAGTCAACGCGGGCGAAATTTTAATGACGCTTGACCCGAAAGACATCGTCGAACAATCGCACAGTGCCGAAGCTCAAGTGTCCTCGGCTCTGGCGCAACTCAAACTTGCCGAAGCGAATTTGAATCGTTACACGGAGCTGTTCAAGTCCGAAGCGATAGCCGCCGCCGTGCTTGACCAGTACCGCACGCAATTCGACGCCGCGAAGGCCGCTTACGACGCCGCAGTCGCTCAAGCTCAACAAAGCCGAAACGCGCTCGGTTACACGCACTTGACAGCGAACGCCGACGGAGTCATCTCGAACGTCAACGCGGAAGTCGGGCAAGTCGTCGCTGCAGGTCAAACGGTTTTGACGCTCGTTCAGACGGGCGAATTTGAAGTTGTCGTCAACATCCCCGAAAACAAAATTTCCGCCGTGCAAATCGGTCAACGCGTCACGATAAACTTTTGGGCGACGGGCGACGTTGCTGTCGGAAGCGTGCGCGAAATTTCACCGATGGCTGATTCGGCAAGTCGAACCTTCGCCGTGAAAATTTCGTTGCCCGAAGCCGCGAACGTTCAGCTCGGCATGACGGCAAATGTTTCCGTGACCTCCGACGTTTCAACCGACGCGATTATTCTGCCGCTCAGCGCGATTTATCAGACGGGCGACGCCGCTCAAGTTTGGCTCGTCGACGGCGACAAAGTTTCGTTGCGAAAAGTTGAAGTCATTGCCTTCGACGAAAACAATGTTCGTGTGCGCGGGCTCAAGTCGGGCGATATTGTCGTTACGGCGGGCGTGCAAAAACTTCGCGACGGGCAAGCGGTCAGGGTTGGTGATTGACATGCGCAACTTAACTGAACTGTCGCTGAATCACCGTGCGCTCGTTTGGTACTTCATAATCGCGGCGTTTGTCGGCGGAATTTTTTCGTACTTCAAACTCGGTCGCATGGAAGATCCGAAATTCGTCGTGCGTCAAATGATTGTCGCGGCGGTATGGCCGGGCGCGACGGCAGACGAAATGCAACGGCAGGTTACCGACAAGCTCGAAAAAAAGTTGCAGGACATCCCCGACCTTGACAACCTGCGCAGCGAAACTCGCCCGAACTCGACCGTGATTTACGTCGAACTTGACGACACGCTTCCGACTTCGACGATTCGTCCGACGTGGCGCGACGTGCGAAATTACTGCGCGGACATCAAAAGCGAACTTCCCGAAGGCGTCGCGGGAATTTTTTTCAACGACACTTACGACGAAGTTTTCGGCTCGGTGTATGCTTTGACGGGCGACGGTTTCACTTACGAAGAACTGCGCCGTCACGCGGAAGATATTCGCCGCCTGCTGTTGACCGTCGACGACGTGAAAAAAATTGAACTCGTCGGTGTGCAGACCGAAATTGTTTACGTCGAAATTGAACTGTCGAAACTTGCCGCGCTCGGTATCAGCCCGCGAACAATTTCCGACACTTTGAACGCGCAAAACGCAATGACGCCCGCCGGCATGTTCGACACGTCAAGCGACAATGTTTATCTGCGCGTGACGGGAACTTTCGACGACGTGGACGCGATTAAAAATCTGCCGATTAACGCGAACGGCAAAGTTTTCAAGCTCGCCGACATTGCAACCGTTGAGCGACGCTTCGTTGACCCGCCGAACCCGAAAATGTTTTTCGACGGAGTGCCCGCAATCGGTATCGCAATCGCAATGGACGACGGCGGAAACATTTTGCACCTTGGCGAAAATCTGCGCGTCATGACCGAACAAATTCAAGCCGAATTGCCGCTGGGACTCGAACTGCATCAGGTGTCGAATCAACCGCTTGTCGTCGAAAGATCAATCGGCGACTTCGTCGAAACGTTGTTGCTTGCAATTGTGATTGTGCTCGCCGTGAGTTTCGCAAGTCTCGGTTTACGAACGGGACTGGTCGTCGCGGGTTGCATTCCGCTCGTGCTTGCGGGGACGTTCTGTTTCATGTTCGCGCTCGGCATTGACCTGCACAAAGTTTCGCTCGGCTCGCTGATAATCGCGCTGGGACTTTTGGTTGACGACGCGATAATCGCCGTCGAAATGATGAGCGTACAACTTGAACGCGGGCTTAGCAGATTCGACGCGGCTTGTCACGCCTTCAACGTCACTGCCAAACCAATGTTGACGGGCACGCTGATAACTTGCGCGGGCTTCATTCCTGTTGCGTTCGCGAAAGGCATTGCAAGCGAATTCTGCCGCGACTTGTTCTGGGTCGTGAGTATCGCGCTGTTGCTGTCGTGGATTGTCAGCGTCATGGTTGCGCCGCTGTTCGGGACGTACATTATCCGCGTCGAAAAAAAATCCGCCGACGAAATTTACGACAGCCGCTTTTACAGGATGTTTCGTCGACTGCTGGAAATTTTCTTGCGCAACAAAATTCTCGTGCTGTCGGGGACGATTGCAAGTTTCGCGTTGACGATTTTCGCGGCGGAGTTTGTGCAGATGGAATTTTTCCCGCCGTCGATTCGCCCGGAAATTTTGATTGAATTCAAGTTGCCCGAAGGTTCGTCGCTCGCCGCCACGCAATCCGAAGTTGACCGCTTCGCAAAGTTCCTCAACACGGAGCGCGACAATATCGAAAACTTTGCCTGTTACGTCGGGCGGGACACGCCGCGTTTCGTCTTGACAATCGCGCCGAAAACCGACGCCGACAATCGCGCAAAGTTTGTCGTCACCGCAAAATCGGAAGACGTTCGCGACGCGCTGATTGCAAAGATTCGCAACGAACTCAACGAAAACTTTCCGCTCGTGCGTGCGAACATCCAACTGATTCAGACGGGGCCGCCCGCCGATTATCCGATTATGTTGCGCGTGTCGGGCACGGACATCGAAAAAGTTCACGCGTTGGCGGAACGTGTTGCCGACAAAGTTTCCGCCGACCCGAACGTCACGGGCGTCAATCTCGACTGGAACGAAAAATCCAAAGTCGTGCGCGTCGAACTTGATCAAGACAAACTTCGTGCGCTCGGAGTCTCGCCGCAAGCCGTCAAGTCCACGCTGTACACGGAGCTGACGGGCGCGAAGTCCGCCGAATTTTACACGGGCGACAGGACGATTGCCGTTGACCTGCGACTTGCCGCCGTCGACCGAAAAAATCTTTCCGCGCTGAAAAATTTGCCCGTTTACCTCGGACAAGCCGGTTACGTGCCGCTCGAACAAATTGCGAAAATTTCTTTCGACGCGGAGTACGGCTTAATCGGACGGCGCGACCTCAAACCGACAATCACCGTGCAGGCGAACATCTTATCGGGCACGGCGAACGACGCGACGAAGAAAGCTCTCGCGGCGACGGAAGACCTGCGCGAAGATTTACCGCTCGGCTACTCGATTGAAGCGGGCGGCGACCTCGAACAATCCGCGAAGTCCACGGGACATTTAGCCGCAATGTTGCCGCTTGTCGTCTTCGTGATAATGACGCTGTTGATGATTCAGTTGCACGACGCGAAGGCAATGTTGTTGACGCTGTTGACCGCGCCGCTCGGATTAATCGGCGTCGTGTTCGCGCTTGTGCTTTTGTCGAAGCCGTTGGGTTTCGTCGCGGAGCTGGGCGTTGTCGCGCTGTCGGGCATGATAATCCGCAACTCGGTCATCTTAATCGACCAGATACAACAGCACGTCGCGGCGGGCGAAAATCTTCACGACGCGATAATCGATTCGGCAGTGTTGCGTTTCCGCCCGATAATGTTGACTGCGGCGGCGGCGATTCTCGGAATGTTGCCGCTTATGGCAAGCGTCTTTTGGGCACCGATGGCGGTTGCGATTGCGGGCGGACTTTTAGTCGCCACGGTGTTGACGCTGTTGGTTTTGCCCGTCATGTACGCAAGTGTTTATCTTGTTTGACGGCGGAAAATTTTTTGCTACAATTGTTGGCAGATTTAATGACGCGGTTGCAAGGAGTTGATTCTATTGGAGAATTTCTGCGTCGCGATAAGTTTTCGCGGCTCGCTCGGCTGGGTTGAATACGACGAAGCTGCCCGCCGTGCAAAAGTTTTTTTGGGTGACGACGAAGGCAAACGCCTTGCCGAAGAATTTCTGTCGACGCCGCACAAAATCAGCGTGCCGCACGAAACGTTGTTGGACTTCACCGAAGAGACTTTCGACGCGAACGAAAGTGCGCAAAGTTTGAAAGTTGTTTTGACGCGGCTTTGGGAAGCGACGGGCGTTCATGTCGATTGGAGCCGCCCCGTCGACTACGTCAAAGCTCATCCGCATTACTGATTGGAGGCGAATCTTCATGCCGAAAGAATACGTCAGCTGTCCGAAATGCGGCCGCAAGGATTTTGGCGAAATTTTGGAGTGCAAACGTTGCTCGCTGATTTTTTGCCAAAAATGCAAGGGCAAGCGTTCATTGCCCGACGGCACGCAATACGAATGCTGTCCGCGTTGCGGAGCCGAAATTGACGAGGACGAAGACACCGTTCACGTCATTGCCAAACAAAAACGTTGAGGAGGATATTTCATGGCGAACAACAGGATTTACACTTTTCTGGGGCCGCACGCGTCCGGCAAAACGACAATGGTCTCACAGCTTATGAGTATGGGCGTCCACTACATCCCGACCGTCACGACCCGCGTGTTCGACGACCGCTACGCTTACAAACGCCGCCTGTACAAAACCGTCAGCAAGGACGACTACAAGAAGGAAAAATTCATCGTCAACAACACGTATCAGGCGAACAACTACGGCTTGCTCAAGTCCGACGTGCTCGACGCTTACTCGAATCACAAGGTCAGCATTGCCATCTTGCACGACGCGGCGGGCATCAAGCAGTTGCAGAAATTCATCAATCAAGACTTGGTGTCCGTGTTCCTCATGATTGACGATGTGGTTTTCGTCGACAGACTGCTCCGTCAAGGTTGCTCGAATGACGAAATTCGCTATTACGTCGAAACCGCCGAAGAGACGGGCGAATTTGAACACTGGCGCGACGTTGACTTCGTCGTCAAGAACACGTCGACCGCCCGCGTCGCCCTCGAACAAATTCTTGCGATTATGGGCTTGGTCACGCTCGTCCCGCAAGCCGACTTCGACAACATGGTCAAGTGAATCAACATCACCGACGCAAAAAAATTTCCCCGTCACACGCGGCGGGGATTTTTTGTTGCAGGAAAAGTTTCCGACGCGCAGAAACTTCGCCGCAGGAGGTGGCGACATGAAAAAAATTTTTGCGGCTCTGCTGATTGTCGCGGGTTTGGTGACGGCGTCACTTGTCGGCGCGACTGTCAAAATGTACACCGCGACCGCCGAAGATTACGCCAGCGAAGTCGAATCGCAGGACATTGCCAAACTTCGCGCACGTGACAAGGCGATTAAAAACGCGACGAAGCAAGCCGGCGTTTACCTGAAGACTTATTCGCGCTCCGTCGACAACGAATTGACCGACGACGAAGTCACCGCGATAACTTCAAACAGTTGGCAACTTGTCGGCGAACCGAAGTTTTCTCGAAGCGTCAAGCAACTCAGCGACGAAACTTCAATTATCGTTTGGACGGCGACGGTTGAAGTCAACGTTGACGACGCGGAGTTACAAAGTTGGCTTAACCGCGACGACAAAGACAAGTCGACGATTATCACGCAGACCCGCGAGGCGCAAAAATCTTCCGACGAAAACGAACGCACAATCGAAGACTTGCGCGAACGGTACAATCAAGCCGCGTCGCAAGCCGAACGCGACAAAATCCGTCAACAGATGAACGACGCCGACCGCGACTTTTTGGCGAACCAGAAACTTGAAGACGGCAACAAACTTTCCTACGCTAAAGATTACGACGGCGCGATTCGGCTTTACAACGAAGCCATCGAACTCAAGCCCGATTGGCCGTGGCCGTACATCAATCGCGGCATTGCTCACAAAAATTTGGAACGCTATGACGATGCACTTGCCGATTACACGAAGGCGATTCGGCTTGACCCCGACGATGCCGACGCGTATTACAATCGCGGCTGCGCTTACGACGACATCAAGCAATACGAACAGGCAATTCAAGATTACGACAAGGCGATTGAACTCAATCCGAATGATGCCGATACGTACTACAATCGCGGCATTGCTTATCGTCACTTGAAGCAATACGAACGGGCGATTCAAGATTTCGACGAAGCGATTAAGCTCAATCAAAATTTTGCGGAGGCGTACACCAATCGCGGCAGCAGTTACGACGACCTCGAACAATACGAGCGGGCGATTCAAGATTACAACAAGGCTCTGCAACTCAATCCGAATGATGCGGAGACGTACAACAATCGCGGCACGGCTTACAACGACCTTGGGCAGTACGAACGTGCGATTGCCGATTACGACAAGGCCATTGAACTCAACCCGAATGACGCCGACTTTTACTTCAATCGCGGCGGCACGTACAAAAATTTCAAGCAGTTCGACCGTGCGATTCAGGATTACAATCAGGCGTTGAAGCTCAATCCGAATTATGCAGATGCGTACAACAATCGCGGTTTCGTTTACGACGAACTTGAACAGTACGACCTTGCGATTGCCGACTATGACAAAGCTCTGGAACTCAACCCGAAGTTGGAGTTTGCGTACACCAACCGCGCCATTGCCTTCGTCGCCTTGGGAAATATCGATCGGGCGATTGCCGACGCAACGAAAGCGATTCAGCTCAATCCGAATTACGCGGACGCTTATTATTTGCGCGGGATTTGTTATCAAGAACTCGGCGACGAAGCCAAAGCTCAAGCCGACCTCGACAAAGCAAAAGAACTCGGCTACGACGGCTGAAAATCGTTCCAACAAAAAAACCGACGGGACAAATCATCTCGTCGGTAATTTTTTTTGTCTGAAGTCACAGCACCGTTGCAAATGCAAACGTTATCAGCGCGAACGTTTCGGACAGCGTGGTTACCGCGCCGTAAATGTCGCCCGTGACGCCGCCGATTTTCTCCGTCGCGAAAGTTGCGAACCTCCACGTCACGAAGCTTGCAGTCAACGTTGCCGCAATTGCCGTCACGAAAAGTTTCACGTCGACGAACAAAAGCACTGCGATTAATGCCGCCGCCTCGACAGCCGCGAAAATTATCGTGCGCCGCGTGGTGAACTTCGCGAACGCCTTGCCCATGCCTTCAGGTCTCGCGTACGGGAACAGCCCGATTGTCGCGACCATCATCAGCCGACCGATTATCGGGGACGCGAAAATTGCCGCGCACAGTTGAGCCGTCGACAGTCTTGCAAGTTCGGTCAAAGCCGCAACGTCAAGCATTGCGATTAAAATCATCGACACGACGCCGAATGAGCCCGCCCGCGAATCTTTCATGATGTCGAGAATTTTTTCGCGCTCGCGACCCGAAAACAAACCGTCCGCCGAATCCATCAGCCCGTCGCAGTGAATGCCGCCCGTCAACAGAATCAGCGACGCGAAGCCGACGGCTCCGACGATTGACGGCAACGCGCCCGACGTCATGAAGTTCAGCAAGCCGACAATTCCCGCGCAGATTGAGCCGATTATCGCGCCAATCAACGGGAAGAACTTCACCGACCGGCCGAAACTTCGTTCAGTCCAAACAGTTTGCTTGACGACGAAAATCCGCGTCAAGAACTGCAATCCGATTAAAAACGAATCCACGCGTTCACCACGGTTGAGGCGTCATTGGCGTGACGACACCGAACTTGTAGCCCCAATCGCGCAGGAAGTGAATAATTTCGGGCAACGCCTTGACGGTCTCGGTCTTGTCGCCGTTGCAGTGCATGAGCAGAATAACCGTGCGCGGCGGCTGTTCGCCCAAATATTTCAGCACGTTGTTGACTTGGTCGGAAGCGTTCGGGCGTGACGGCGTGGCGTCTTCGGTCAAGACGTTCCAATCGTGTTCGACGTAGCCGCAATCGTCAACCATCGAATAATAATTCGCGGTGAACATGCTGCCCGCGCCGCCCGGTGCACGAACTATGAACGGGCGCACGCCGATAATGTTTTTAATCGATTCGTCGGTTTTGATGACTTGCTCCATGAAACTCCACGGGCTTGCGTAAATCTGATTGTAATCGTGGTTGTAGCTGTGGTTGCCAATCGCGTGCCCTTCGTTGAACATGCGGCGCAAAACGTCGGGGTTCGCGTCAACCATGTTGCCGCACACGTAAAACGTCGCCTTGACACCTTCGGCTTTGAGGATGTCGAGAACTTGCGGCGTGATTTTGTCGTCGGGGCCGTCGTCGAAAGTCAAGTAAACCGTTGACTCGGCTTCGTACGGCGCAAGCTGCGGCAGAGCGACGGGCAAACCTTTTTCTTGACGTTCCCAGAGCGTGTACTTGTCGTAAACGGGAATCGTCGCGTCGGTCAGTTGCAAGTTGGAATAATCGTCGGCGGCGACAATGTAATCTTTGCCTTCTTGAGCTTGAACGGTCGGTTTGACTTCGGGCGGCGCTTCGGCGGACTTCGCGTCGTCGGTTTTGGCGTCGGACTTCGTGTCGGGCTTGCCGTCGGTCTTCGCGTCGACGGTCTTGCCCGTCGCCACTTCGGTCGGGATGTCGTTGGCGTCGGTTTTCTTAGATTCGTCACTGCAACCGCTTAAACACGTCGTCAACGTCAACAACAGTATCGCGCAAAAAATTTTCTTCATCGGTAACTCCTCGCTGCATGAAATTTTTTTGAAACCGTAGCAAACTATAGCGCAAGCCGCACGCAGAATCAAGCGTGCAAAAATTTTTTCGGCGACGAAAAGGGTTGACGCGAAACTTAGGGAAATAACCTGCGGGGTGATTCTATGGTCGACAAAAATTTGTTCCCGTACGACTTGGCGATTGTCGCCATCTTCAAGGACGAGTCGCCGTACCTGCGCGAATGGCTCGATTATCATTTGCTTGCGGGCGTCGAACATTTTTATCTGTACGACAACGATTCAAGCGACGGTTACGCCGAAGTTCTTCAGCCTTACGTTGACGCGAACATCGTCACGCTGATTGATTGGCCGGGCAAGGCAATGCAAAATCCCGCGTACATGGACGCCTTGACGCGCTTCAGATTTTTTTGTCGGTACATGGCGTTCATTGACTTGGACGAATTCATCTTGCCGCTTGAAGGTCAAAGCATCGTTGAAGTCGTCGACGAAGTTTTGCCGCGTCATGAACGTGCACAAGCTCTGTCGATAACGTGGCGACTTTTCGGCTCTAACGGTCAAGAAACTGCGGATTATTCACGCGGCGTGCTGGAACGTTTCACTCGCCGTGCGCCGAACGAAGGCGATATCGGCGGCGAACCGTACGTTAAACTTGTCGGCAACCCGCGCAGCATGAAATTTTTTTCGGGCGCGCATTACGCTTTGCACTTCGGAGGGAACATCACCGTCGACGAATTCGGCAACAAACTCAAAAGCCACGCCAACGCAAGCAAACGCGTCGAAAAGATTGTGCTTAATCATTACGCCGTAAAGTCGCTCGAAGAGTTCAGCCGCAAAGACCGCCGCGGTTTCGCCGACAACACCAACGTTCGTCCGTACACGCGTGAACTGTTTGATTCGCTCGATCGCAACGAAGTTTTCGACGACGACATCTTGACATACCGCGCAATGCGTGCGCAAACTTTTCAGCTGACGGACGACGTTCAACGTTTCGCCCGCGTTGAAAAAGTTTTGCTCGACACGTTGACTTCGCAGTCGCCGTTCGACGCGCCGCCCGAATTTTTCAACGACAAGCTCGAAACTTTTTTGACGTGCAGGAAGTTGGCTGAAGTCTTTGGCTCGCGAATCGGCGGCAAGTCGGCCGAAGAATACGCGCTGGTTTGGCTGTATCAAACGTTGACGACGCGCCACCCGTTCAATTACGCCGAACTGCAACTTTTGCTCAACGAAATGCCCGCGCTTTTGAGTCGGCCGTTTCCACTGTGCCGAAAGATTTTGTTCCTGGCGACGGAAAAAGTTTTCCCGCTCGCTGACGAAGACTTGAAACGTGCGCAAAATTGGGGCGGTCTTTATTACATGGATTATCTTCGGCGGCTGTTGAATTCAATTTGAGGTGACTTTATGGTCGACAAAAATTTGTTTCCGTACGACTTGGCGATTGTCGCGATTTTCAAGGACGAGGCACCGTACTTGTGCGAATGGCTCGATTATCATCTGCTCGCGGGCGTCGAACATTTCTATTTGTACAACAACGAATCAAGCGACAACTGCACCGAAGTTCTTCAGCCTTACGTTGACGCGAACATCGTCACGCTGATTGATTGGCGGGGCAAGTTAATGCAAATGCCCGCGTACAACGACGCGCTCGAACGTTTCAGATTTTTTTGCCGGTACATTGCCTTCGTTGACTTGGACGAATTCATCTTGCCGAAGACAGGTCAAAGCATTGTTGAAGTTGTCGACGAAGTTTTGTCGCAGGACGAACACGCGGCGGCTCTTGCAATTAACTGGCAAGTCTTCGGCTCCAACAGTCACGAACGTGCGGATTATTCACGCGGCGTGTTGGAACGTTTCACCCGCCGTGCGCCGAGCGATTGGGTTCCCGATGACTTCGGCAACGCGCACGTCAAAACCGTCGTCGACCCGCGCAAGACGGATTTCGTGCCGAGTCCGCACTTCGCCGTTTACTTGCACAACTTCCACGCCGTCAACGAGACGGGCAACGTCGTCGAAACTTTTTTGAGCGCGCCGCCGACTGCCGAGCGAATCGTCGTCAATCACTACTACATCAAAAGTCGCGAAGAATGCGCGGCGAAATTAAATCGCGGGCGTTCGGACATTGCGAAAGGTTACGAGCCGAATGTTTTTGACGCGTACGACCGCAACGAAGTTTTCGACGACGGGATTTTGACATACCGCGCAATTCGTGCGCAAACTTTTCAGTTGACGGACAACGCTCAACGTTTCGCCCGCGTGGAAAAAGTTTTGATTGACACGTTGACTTCGCAATCGCCGTTTGACGCGCCGGCTGAATTCTTCGTCGGCAAGCTTGAAACATTTTTGACGTGCCGACGGTTGGCTGAAGTCTTGGGCACGCGAATCGGTCAACGTTCGGCGGAAGAATACGCACTTGTTTGGCTGTATCAAACGCTTAACGTCGACGGCGCGCTGACTTACGCGGACTTGCAATTGTTCATGCACGAGTTGCCCGAGCTGCTCAAGCGGCCGTTCCCGTTGACGAAAAAACTTTTGCAGCTGACTCGCGAACGAGTAATCCCGACGATTTGCGAAGCTCTGAAGTTCAACTTCGACTGCAAGACGTTCACGGAACTGCAATACGTTGGGCGGTTGTTGAATTTGATGGGGTGACTTTATGGTCGACAAAAATTTGTTTCCGTACGACTTGGCGATTGTCGCGATTTTCAAGGACGAGGCACCGTATCTGCGCGAATGGCTCGATTATCATTTGCTTGCGGGCGTCGAACATTTTTATCTGTACAACAACGATTCAAGCGACAACTGCACCGAAGTTCTCAAGCCTTACGTCGACGCGGGTTTGGTGACGCTGATTGATTGGCGGGGCAAAATCATGCAAATGCCCGCGTACAACGACGCGCTTGAACGTTTCAGGTTCAGCTGTCGATACATGGCGTTCGTTGACTTGGACGAATTCATCTTGCCGAAGACGGGTCAAGGCATTGTTGAAGTTGTCGACGAAGTTTTGTCGCGTGACGATACTGCGGCGGCTCTTGCAATTAACTGGCAAGTCTTCGGCTCCAACGACCTGGAACGTGCGGATTATTCACGCGGCGTGTTGGAACGTTTCACCCGCCGTGCACCGAGCGATTGGACTTCCGCCGACAACAAAAATATTTTCGACAAAAAAATCGAAAAGCTCCTCGGCAACATCCACATCAAGACGCTTGCCAACCCGCGTGCGACGAGTCACTTTTACAACCCGCACTTCGCGGTTTACTTCGATAACTTTCATGCGGTAAACGAGATTGGTCGTCCCGTTGAAAAATTTTTTAACCTGCCGATAACCGCCGAGCGAATCGTCGTCAATCACTATTACACGAAGAGCCGCGAAGAATACGCGCTGAAGTTCAATCGCGGGCGTTCCGACGTTGACGGCGGATATGTTCCCGGCTTGTTCGACATTTATGACCGCAACGACGTCTTTGACGACGGGATTTTGACGTACCGCGCAATTCGTGCGCAAACTTTTCAGTTGACGGACGAAGCTCAACGTTTCGCCCGCGTGGAAAAAGTTTTGATTGACACGCTGACTTCGCAGTCGCCGTTCGACGCTCCGGCTGAATTCTTCGTCGGCAAGCTCGAAACTTTCTTGACGTGCCGACGGGTGGCTGAAGTCTTGGGCACGCGAATCGGTCAACGTTCGGCGGAAGAATACGCACTTGTTTGGCTGTATCAAACGCTTAACGTCGACGGCGCGCTGACTTACGCGGACTTGCAGCTGTTCGTTGACGAAGTGCCCGAAATTTTGTCGCGGCCGTTCCCGACTGCTCGAAAAGTCATGCAAGCGTTTCAAGCCCGCGCATTGCCCGCAATGGCCGAGGCCGTCAAAATCAATCGCCCGTGGAAAGAGCTCAAAGACATCAACTACCTGCAGCGCATGTTAAATCTAATCTTGAGGTGATTTTATGGTTGACAAAAGATTGTTTCTGCATGACCTGTCGGCTGTCGCGTTCCTGCGCGGCGGCGAGGCGAAGTATCTGCCCGAATGGCTCGATTATCACTTGGCGGCGGGCGTCGAACATTTTTATCTGTACGACAACGCGCCGACCGACGAGACGAAAGAGTTGCTCAAGCCTTACGCCGAAGCCGAACAGATCGATTATTTTGCCGTGCCGGGCGAACTGATGCAAATTCCCGCGTACAACGACGCGGCGCGCAGGTTCCGTTTCGCAACGCGATACATGGCCTTCATCGACGTGGACGAGTTTTTGTTCCCGAAGACTGAACAGAGCATTGCCGAAGTCGCCGACGAAATTTTGTCGCGTGACGAACGTGCGGCGGCTTTGGTTGTCAATCAACAAACTTTCGGCTCCGACGGACAACAGACCGCCGATGACTCCAAAGGCGTGCTCGACAGGTTCACACGCCGTGCGCCGCGTGACTGGTTCATTGCGCCCGCTGAAGGCGTTCAGCCTGCGGGAAACATTTTCGTTAAGACGATTGCAAATCCGCGTTACATTCGCTACATCGTCAATCCGCATTTCGCGTACTTCTTCGACGGGAAGTTCGCCGTCAACAGCGCGGGCGGACGCGTGGCGCATTGGGGCAACGACCCGGTCTTGAGCGACAAAATCGTCGTCAATCGCTACATCAAAAGCCGCGAAGAATTCATGAGCAAGTTCGGCGACGAAAAATTTTTCGACACGCTCGACCGCAACGACGAAGTTGACGACGACATTCACCTTTACCGCGACATTCGCAACGAAAGTTACACGCCGCCGAAAAAATTTGAACGCGAAGACTTTTTCCGCACGCTCGAACAAATTCTGTTGCCCGCCGTGCGCTCGGACGTGCCGCAAGATTTCTTCGACGGCAAGCTTGAAATGTTTTTGACGTGCAGATCTTTGGCGGGAATTTTGAAACGCCGTTACCCGAAAGACAACCGCGGCAAGTTCATGGAAGAGGCCGCCTTGCGCTGTGTCCACCGCACGCACTTCAGCCGCATGACTTACGCCGAAACAATGCTGATGATTAACTCGTTGCCGCCGATTTTGACTTTGCCGTATCCCGTCGTCGACGACATTCGCAAAAACTGCATGAGCTTCGTGCGACAGATAATGAACGACCTGAAACGCAACATGCGCTGGGACACCTTCATTGACCTGGGCAACTACCTCGACTTGTTGAATGCCTTCGGCTCGAAAGTTCCGCAAACGTAAATCCGGCCGTCATGGATGACGGCCGCCCGCAGTTGAAACAGGATGTTTCACCTGCGGGCACGCGAGTCACGGCTAACGACAACGCAAGAGTCAACAACCCTGTGCTCCACGCAGTGGCGCTCCACGCGCAGTGGCGGCTTTCTTTGCTACTTTCTTTCGCCGCTCGAAAGAAAGTAGTCCACAGATACAAATTCGTCGAATCAGCTTGAAGGAGATGACAACATGCTCGACAAAAAAGACGTTCTGCACAATTCGCAAAACATCTACTATCGCTCGACCGTCGGCACGGCGGAGGCAGGCTCAACCGTGCGGCTCGGCATCCGAATCAAAGGCAACGCCGACATCAAGCAAGTTCTGTTGCACACGTGGCTTGAGAGCACGGGCGAAAAGTGGTCAAACCTGTCAACCCGCGACGCAGACACCGCGCCCGAAAAATTTTATTCGCTCGCAGTCAAAATGCCCGACAAAGGCGGTCTGCTGTGGTATTACTTCATCATCGTCACGGGCGGACGAACTTACTACTACGGCAACAATCCCGAACTGCTCGGCGGCGTCGGCGAACTGTACGACCATCAACCGCCCGCGTTCCAAATCACCGTGTACCAGAAAGGCGCAAAAACTCCCGACTGGTTCAAGCACGCTGTCATGTATCAGATCTTCCCCGACAGATTTTATCGCGACGGCAACGAAATTGTCGAAAAGGAAGGCGCGGTTTTTCACGCAAGCTGGAGCGATGACCCGGTTTACTTCAAAGACCCCGACACGAAAGAAATTATCGCGTATGACTTTTTCGGCGGCAACCTGCGCGGCGTCGAAAAGAAACTTGACTACCTCAAAGACCTCGGAATCAGCGCGATTTACTTCAATCCCGTGTTCGAGTCCGAAAGCAATCACCATTACGACACGGGCGATTATCACAAGATTGACCCCGTGCTCGGCACGAACGAAGACTTCAAGCACCTGATTGACGTTGCCAAGTCCAAAGGCATCCGAATCATTATCGACGGCGTGTTCAGTCACACGGGCTCCAACAGCAAGTACTTCAACCGCAAGGGCAAGTATGACACCGTCGGCGCGTTTCAATCGAAGGATTCGCCTTACTACGACTGGTACAGCTTCAAAAATTTCCCGACCGACTACGACAGCTGGTGGAACTTCGACACGCTTCCGAACGTGCGCGAAACGACGCCCAGTTACATGGACTTCATTATTCGCGGCCGTGACAGCGTACTCAAGCACTGGATGCGCGAAGGTATCAGCGGTTGGCGACTTGACGTTATCGACGAATTGCCCGCCGAATTCAGCCGCACGTTCTTTGCTGAGCTGAAGAAGATTAATCCCGACGCCGTGTTGATCGGTGAAGTTTGGGAAGACGCGTCGAACAAAATCGCTTACGGCGTTCAGCGGCAATATCTTTGCGGCTACGAAATGGATTCGGCGATGAATTACCCGCTTCGTGCGCACATCTTCGATTTCATTCTCGGCGCGATTGACGGCGAACTTTGCATGCGTCGCATGGAAAGTTTGCGCGAAAATTACCCGAAAGAAAATTTCTACGCGATGATGAACTTAATCGCAAGTCATGACATCATGCGCCCCGTGACGATTTTCGGTGAGGCTCCGTATTACGACCAAATGCCCGCAGTCGAGCAATCGCGCTTCCGCCTTGACGCGAACGCTGAGAAACTCGGCAAGGCTCGTTTGAAAATGGCGGCTCTGTGGCAAATGACGTATCCCGGCGTCCCGTGCATTTACTACGGCGACGAACTCGGTATGCAGGGCTTCAAAGACCCGACGAACCGTCGACCGTATCCGTGGGGCGGCGGCGACCAAGAACTTTTGGCGATGTACAAAAAATTCATCAAGCTCCGTAACGACAAACTTGTCATGCAGACGGGCGAACTGTTGCCGCTGCCGTCGAAAGGCGACGTGGTTGCTTATGCCCGCGTCATTCGCAACGGTCACGACGTCTTCGGGCACGAGGCGGAAAACGACATTTATCTTGTCGCGTTCAATCGTTCAAACCGCGCCAAGGAAGTCAGCTTCGACGTGAGCGACTTTGCAAACGGCGTGTTCGTTGACGCTTTCGACGAAGACAATCCGAAACGCAAGTTCCCCGTCACTCGCGGGCGCGTCACGTTCAAGCTTGAGGCGTTGGAAGGTTTACTGCTTCACCACGTCCCGCAACAGCAAAATTACGACCGTCGCGCAGGAATTCTGCTTCACCCGACAAGCCTGCCGTCGAAATACGGTATCGGCGACATGGGCAAAGAGGCGTTCGAGTTTGTCGACTTCCTCAAGGCCGCCGGTCAATCGATTTGGCAAATTCTGCCGCTGAACCCCGTCGGCTACGGTTATTCGCCGTATCAATCGCCGTCGGCGTTCGCGGGCAACCCGATGCTGATTTCAATCGACGCGCTTATCGAAGACGGTTTGCTTGACGAAGGCGACATCAAAGTTCCGCTCAAACTCGGCAAGGCGAAATGGGTTGACTTCGAGTCCGTCGGCAAGCTCAAAGACGCGGCGTTGACCAAAGCGTTCGACAACTTCAAAGCGCGGCTCAAGTCGGACGCGGCACTTGACAAGGCGTTTAAAATCTTTTGCAAGGAGCAAGCTTATTGGCTGGACGATTACGCTTTGTTCGCCGCGATTAAGTCCAAACACGGCGGCGCGTATTGGATTGAGTGGGACGCCAAAATCAAACAGCGCGACAAGAAAACTTTGACGACGCTTCGCAAGGAGCTTGCCGACGAAATTTTGTTCGTGCAGTTCGAGCAGTTTATTTTCGAGCGGCAGTGGCAGAAACTTCACACTTACGCACTTGACCGCGGCATTCAGATTTTGGGCGACATGCCGATTTTCGTTTCGGCGGACAGCGCGGACGTCTGGGCGAATCAGCAAGAGTTCAAGCTTGACAAGGAAGGTCACCCCGAAAAAGTCGCGGGAGTTCCGCCCGATTATTTCAGCGCGACGGGTCAGCTTTGGGGCAACCCGCAATACGACTGGGACGAAATGGCTTCGACGAAATACAAGTGGTGGAAGTTGCGTTTCAAGCGGCTGTATGAGCTGGTTGACATCGTGCGCATTGATCATTTCCGTGCGTTCGAGTCTTACTGGTCGGTTGACGGCGACGCGACGACTGCGATTGACGGCGAGTGGCTCAAAGGCCCCGGCTTGAAGTTCTTCAACGAGATTCGCAAGGAGATTGGCGACGCGCAGATTGTTGCCGAAGACCTGGGCATTATCACTGACGCCGTCGACACGTTGCGCGAAGATTGCGGCTTCCCCGGCATGAAGGTTTTGCATTTCGCCCTGCATTACAACGAGGACGGTCGTATCGGCTTCGTCGCGCCCGAAAATTCCGTGACGTACACGGGCACGCACGACAACAATACGACGGTCGGTTGGTTCATGGAAGACGTTGACAACGACTCGAAAGCCACGATTGCCGCGCTGGTCGGTGCCGACGTTCGCCGTCCCGACGACGTTTGCCAAAAGCTGATTGAGTTTGCTTACGCGTCGAATTCGCGCTTCACGATTGTCCCGATGCAAGACATTTTGAAACTTGACGGACGCAACCGCATGAACACGCCCGGCACGGTCGGCACGAACTGGGGCTGGCGACTCAAGCCCGATTACCTGTCCGAGGCGGCCGCCGACAAGCTCAAGGCTCTGTGCAACAAATATCTGCGCTGAGGTTTTACGAGTATCATGAAGAAGTTTTTCGCCAAGCTTGCCGTCGGGTTGACGGCTCTGTCGATTATGACCTGTGACGTTTCTGCCTGCACAATCACGTTGGTGACAAAAGGCGCCTCCGCTGACGGCAGTGTTTTCGTGTCGCATTCAAACGACGGCTTCGGCGGTGACCCCAACGTCGTCTTCGTGCCCGCGAAGAATCACAAGCGCGGAAGTCTTCGCCCCGTGTATCCGACGGCGGCGGCTGTTGACGAAATTCCCGAATACAACTGTTACTTCAATCCGTATCTTGTCGCGCCCGAACGAGCCGACGCTTATATCCCGTCATGAACGAACACGGCTTGATGTTGGGCGAGTGTACCGACAAATGCGGACATTTGCCCGAAGTTGCTTACACCGAAGGCGGCGGGATTTTCTATTCGTCGGAACTTGGACGCGTCGCGCTGGAACGTTGCAAGACTGCCCGCGAGGCGATTGAACTCATGGGCGCGCTTATCGACGAGTACGGCTTGTACGGCACGGCGGAAGCTCTTTTCGTCGCCGACCGTGACGAAGGCTGGCTTTTTGAAATGCAACCGACGCCCGACGGCAAAGGCGTTTGGATTGCCGAAAAAATTCCCGACGGACATTTTTCAATCGCCGCGAATCAACTGCGAATTCGTGCGATACGCGAAGGCGATCCGAATCAGATTTTCAACCCGAAACTGCCGCAGACGTTGCAAGAACTCGGTTGGGCGGCTTACGACACGCAAGGCAATTTGGATTGGGTCAAGTCACTGTGCGGCGAAGAATACTTTCACCCGTATTATTCGATGCGGCGTGTGTGGCGCGGATTGAACACCGTTGCCCCGTCGCTCAATCTTTCGCCGACCGTCGACGATTGGGATTCGGATTATTATCCGCTGAGCGTGCGCCCCGACAAAAAGTTGACCGTTGCCGACGTGATGAATTTGTATCGCGACTATTATCAAGATACCGAATTCGACAAGTCGACAAGCAACTTCGCGGGCTTGCACGGTTCGCCTTACCATTACGAAAACGAAAAACGCACCGAACGCGGAATTCTTTCGGCGAAGACGACGTTCACGCACATTGCGCAGGTCAACGACAAATTGCCCGCGCCGATTTGCTGGGTGTCGATTAACACGCCGTTTGAAAATCCGTTCGTGCCGTTCGCCGTCGCGAAAATTCCCGCCGCTTACTGCAAAGCTTTGCGCGACACTTTCGACGCGTCGAAGATGTATTGGGCGTCCGTGCAAGTCATGGCTTTGACGCAGGGCTTTTGGAACGTGATTAGCCCGACCGTCGCCGAAGCCGTCAAGCAATCCGAAGCGAATTCGTTGCGGCTCGTCGAAGAATCTGCTAACCTGTCGAAAAACAAATTCGTCGCGGCTTTGAATCGTAACGCGGTCAAAGTCTTCGACGATTGGAAAAATCTTTACACGCGGCTTTTAATCAAGTACGACGGCGGCGCGGGCGTCACTTACGACGAACGACACTTGCCCGACCCCGACGCGCCGACAAAATATTGATTAACTCCGAAAGGTGATGTTATGTCCGATAAAACTTTTGTGGTCAAGAAAACCTGTCCGATTTGTCAAGACGAGACGCGTGTCGTCAAGGTTCGTTCGCGCCTGCCCGTGCTCAAACGCGACGAGGACGGCTGCGTTCATTACGAAGACTTCAATCCGTATTTTTACACGGTGTGGACGTGCGAACACTGCGGCTTTGCGGCGGACGAAAAAACTTTCACGACGAAAATGCCCGACCGTCACTTGAAAATTCTGCGCGGCGAGTTGCTCAAGAATAAATTCGGCATGGACTTTGTCGAAGAACGCACGGCCGACGACGCGATTTTTGCGCTCAAGTTGGCGATAAGTTACGTCGAACAAGTCGAAGGCAAATTCTTCACGCAGGCGAAGTACGCGCATCAACTGGCGTGGGTTTACCGCGACGTTCCCGACGAAGACAACGAACGCAAGTTTCTTGAACGTGCGGCCAAACTTTACGACGCGTCGCTTGCCAAAGAAACTTACCCGATTGAAGGCTTGTCGGATTCGGGCGCAACTTATCTGATCGGCGCAATTTATTGGCGGCTCGACGAGGCCGAAAAGTGCGGCGTGTATCTGTCGCGGCTCATGAAAGATGACGGCCTGCGCAGTCGTGACCCGCGGCTTTACGACAAAGTTCGCGACATGTGGGGCGACGTGCGCTCTGCCTTGCGCGACGCCAAAAAGTAACCGGAGTGTGTTTTTGAAGTGGCAACAACCAAACTGTTTCGAGTCGTCGCCTGCCTGCTTGCGATAATCTTCGTGTGCACGGCGGGCGTCTGCTCGGCGAAAAAGAAAGTCGGCAAAGAAAAAATTCTCTACATCCCGCACGACAACCGCCCGATTGTTCACAAGCAAACCGTCGAAGTTTTGCAGAAGGCGGGCTATGAAGTCGTGTCGCCGCCCGATGAATTTTTAGGCGGACGCGAAAATCTCGGTGACCCCGATTTACTTTGGGACTGGCTCAACCGTAACGCGAAGAAAGATATTAAGGCGGCTGTCATTTCGTCGGACGCGTTGCTTTACGGCAGCTTAGTCGGTTCGCGCAAACACGACTTCGACGGCGACGAAATTCTTGCACGGGCGGACTTGTTCACGGAGTTTCGCAAGCGTCACAAAAAAATTCCGCTGTACGTCTTCGGTTCGATTATGCGCACGCCGCGCACGGGTCTTGCTTCGGGCTACGAGGAGCCGGACTATTATCGCTACTACGGCACGAACATTTTCCGCTTGACCGAGCTTATGGACAAAAACGAAACCGAAGGTCTCACGCCGCGTGAAGTCAAAGAAGTCAACTTCCTGCAACGGCTGATTCCCGCACGTGCTATTGAAGACTGGATGAGTCGCCGCGAAAAAAATTTCAACGCGAACAAAATGCTCATTGACTGCGCACGCAACAAGACATTCGATTATCTGTTGCTTGGACGCGACGACAACGCGCCTTATTCGCAGACGCACAACGAAGGTCGCAAGCTGTTGACTTACGGCGCGGGCATCAAAACTTACCAGACAACTTCCGGCATTGACGAAATGGGTCTTGTGCTTTTGACGCGAGCTGTTAATGAACGCACGAAGAACGAGCCGAAAGTTTTCGTCAAGTACAACTGGGGACGCGGCGCGCTGACGATTCCCTCTTACGCCGACGAAACGATTGACGATTCGATTCGCGGGACGATTAAGGCGACGGGCGCAACTTTGGTCGACGACGAACGCAACGCCGATTTCGTCATGGCGGTCAACACAAACCCCGACGGCTTGACTTTCGAGGCGGACAGCAACGTCAACACCCGCAACGATCGCGGCGGCACGAAATATTTCGCGGACTTGGTTTCCGATTACGTCGACGGCGGCAAGAAAGTTATCGTCGCGGACGTCGCCTTTGCCAACGGTGCCGACAACGCGTTAATGGACGAACTCAAACGTCGCGCTCTGCTGTTCAAGCTCACGGCTTACGGCGGCTGGAACACGGCGACGAACTCAAGCGGCTTCGCGCTGTCGACGGGCATTCTGTCAAAGCGCATGACCGACGCGCAGGTTGACGAGCTGTTACTTCGCAGATACCTGGACGATTGGGCTTATCAGTCGAACGTGCGCAAGTCTCTGTCGGCTCAACTTGATTGGATTGCGGGCGACGGGCGTTATGAAACTCTCGACGGCAAACGCGACGCGGCTTGCGAAGATTGCGCGCAGTTGCTCAAGTTCTTCGCGACGCACAACTTGCCCGCGTTCACCGGCCGCGACAATCTGCGCGTCAAGTTTCCGTGGAACCGCATGTTTGAGGCCGACATTTATTTGAACGGGAGGTGACCCGATGTCCGACGACAAAACTTCCAAACCCGACGACAAAACTTCCAAACCTGACGAAAAGACTTCAAAGCTCGACGACAAAACTTCCAAACCTGCGAAGGTCGAAACTTACACGATAACCATTGCGGGCGGCTCACGTGACCGCGTCGTCAAGCTGTCGTCGAAGATGTTTCGACTTGGCGTGGCGTCGCTCATGGTCGCGGGCGGCTTACTGTTGGCAACAAGTGCGTGGACATTTTACAGCGCACTCAGAATGCAACGTGACGCGGCGACGATTCGCGAAGTCGAACAGGCGTCCGAACTTCGACAGGAACAGCTTTTGACGCTCTCGAAGAAAGCCGCCACGTTAAGCGAAACGATTCAAAATCTCACGCGGCAGGAACAGGAACTGCGCATTCAAGCCGGACTCAACCCGATTAAAGACGAAACGCAACCGACCGAATCACCCGCAGAAACTCCGCCCGCCGAGTCGACGGAAGCTCAACCCGCGTCAACCGAATCAACCGAAACTCAACCGACGGACGCTCAACCTGCCGCCGAAACTTCCGACGGCGAACACAACGGGCAAGGCGGCCCCGTCGGCGAACTGGAACTTGCCGAAGTGTCCGAGGCTCTCGACATGCTGGAGGCGAAAGTCAACACACGCCGCGAAAGTTTGGACGACTTCCAAAGCGAACTCAAACAGCGTCGCGAACAAATGGCTGTCGGTGCACGTGTCGCAAGCGGTTACACGCCCGGCAGCGGCTCGACGAGTTTTGTGCCGAGCGGAGTTGAATACGATTTCGCGAACGGTTTGCCGATAATTCCCGCGGCAGGTTCAATTCCCGCGCCGGGGTCGTTCCCGTTTGACCCAAGTCTTGTCGGCGGCAGCGGTGCGGCTGATTCGCATATTCCGTCAATTTGGCCGACTACGGGCGAAGTCACGTCGCCTTACGGTTTGCGTTGGGGCGGCACGGACTTTCACCCGGGCATGGACATTGCCAACGACATGGGCACGCCGATTGTCGCAACCGCCGACGGCGTTGTCGATTACGCGGGCTGGAATTCGGGCGGCTACGGCAACATGGTCGACATCGATCACGGCAACGGCATCATGACGCGCTACGGGCACGCTTCGCAAGTCGTCGTTACGACAGGTCAACACGTCAAGCGCGGGCAACTTATAGCTTACATGGGCTCGACGGGCTTCTCGACGGGGCCGCACGTTCACTACGAAGTTCACGTAAACGGCAACCGCGTCAACCCGATAAGTTACTTATAAGGAGGTCACGCCTTGAAGAATTTCGTCAAGCTTATCGAACAAGTTCACGCACAACGTTACATGAAAGTTTTGACCGAAATTGTAACGAAACAAATTCCCGTCGCTTTTCTGTCGATTGAGTCAACCGCTAAAGCCGTCGCCGCCGTCAAAGACCTTCGCTCGCAAGGGTTGAACGTCACGCTATTAATCATGACGTTTGATCCGTGCGACGAGGAGGACTTCGACGTTGTCAACCTGGACGCGGCAAAGACAATTTATCCGCAACCCGAATACATCTTCACCAACGGACCGTTTGCGCCGCGTGTCGCGCTGAAAAATTTTCCCGCCTCGAAAGTCATCAGCTTGAATGGCAACACTGACGCGGAATACGAAGCTTTCATGACACACCTTGACGACTTGCGCGAAGTTTACGAATCGCTGATTGACGAAGTGTCGCGCAAAACTTTCTGCGGCTATTGGCTCGGCAGAATTTCCAATCGCGTCGGCGAAATTGTTTACTCGAACGCGGAGCATTACCTGACTGACGGCTTTATTCCCGACGCGGGCGCGGTTGTCATTGACGGCGGAGTTTTCGACGGCGGCACGGCAAAGATTTTCGCGCAGATGGGTTATCGAGTTTACGGCTTTGAAATTGACAGGCTCAGTTACGAATCTGTCCGCGAAAAGTTCAAGGATATGTTCGTCGTCGAAAATGTCGGTCTTGGCTCGTACAAGCACGAAATGCGTTGCACTCCTGCGGGACGCAGCGACAACTGCTTGAGCGACGACGGTACCGAAACCGTTCAAGTAACGACGCTTGACGCTTATGTTCGCGAAAAAAATTTGCCGCGTGTCGACTTTATCAAGCTCGACGTGGAAGGTGCCGAACTCGACGTGCTTAAAGGCGCGGTGACTTCAATCGCACGTTTCAAGCCGATTCTTGCCCTCAGCGCATATCACAAGTTTGACGACTTCTGGACGCTTATGAACTTCGTCAAGTCAATAAGACCCGATTACGAATTCGCTCTGCGTCAATCGTTCGACTCGTATGAAGACTTGCCGTCTGCCTTCACGCAAGATATTTTAATCGAACTTGACGAGTTGGGCTTGGAACCTGACACGCGCTGGTTCGGCGAATGCGTTCTGTTCGCCAGATAAATTATCTGTAAGGAGGTCACGCTTTGAAAAATTTCGTCAAACTCATCAAACAAGTTCACGCGGAAAGATTTTCCGTCGTCATGAACAAAATCGTCACGAAAAAAATTCCCGTCGCGTTCCTGTCAATCACGCCGATTGCTCAAGCCGTCGAGGCAACGAAAAATCTTCGCGCTCAGGGTTTGAACATCACAACACTTTTCGTCGCAGACAACACCCCCCCCCGAACGATTTAGAATTTGACGTCGTTCACGTGAGCGACGCCGTGCAGATTTATCCGCAACCCGAATTTGTTTTCGTCAGCAACTTTGAGAGCGCAAGTTTCGTAAAAAAATTCTTGAGTCAGAGCAAAATCGTTTTTCCCAGGCCTTTGCGCGGTTTGGACAGCGAAAACATTTACGAAATCTTCATGGCGCACCTTGACGACTTGCAGGAAGTCTACGAGTCGCTCATTGACGAGGAGTCCCGCAAAACTTTCTGCGGCTATTGGCTCGGAAACATTGCAAATCAAATCGGTGAAATTGTTCCCGCCGACACGCCGCATTATTTCTTGACGGGCTTCAATCCGAAACCCGGAGACATTTTTATCGACGGCGGCTGTTACGACGGCTGGACTGCCGCGCAATTCGCAGCGCTCGGTTGCAAGGTTTACAGTTTTGAAATGAACAAGACGAATTTCGAGTTGGCAAGCAAAGTCGCCGAAGAAAAAAATTTTGTCCTGGAAAATCTCGGACTGGGTTCCTTCAAGCACGAATCGCGCTACATAGATTCCAAAGCTGCAAGCCGACTGGATCCGAACGGTGCCGACACAACGACAATCACGACGCTTGATTCTTACGTCCGCGAAAAAAATTTGCCGCGTGTCGATTACATCAAGCTCGACGTTGAAGGCGCCGAACTCGACGTGCTCAAAGGCGCGACGATAAGTATTTCGTGCTTCAAGCCGACTCTTGCAATAAGCGCGTACCACAAGTTCGACGACTTTTGGACGCTGATGAATTTCGTCAAGTCGATTCGCCCCGATTACGAATTCGCCATGCGCCAGTATCCGACATCTTACGAAAGCTTGCCAAATGCATTTGACGGCGGCCTGAAATATTTCTTCGACTCTTTCGGACTGGATTGCACATATCCGAATTACGAGGAATGCGTACTGTTCGCCCGATAAAATTTTGCGACGACGTGTCGACAACCGCTCCGGATTCGTTACGCGAACAAAAATTTTCGTTGACAAAACCTTTCGCCTTGACTTATCGTTGAGGCGGTCGCTTTAAAAGCGACGGAACAGTTTTCGCGATTAACGTTGTCGACATTCCGACGTTGTCGCCGCGAACAAAAAATCGTTGACAAAACATTTCGCCTTGACGTATGGTTGAGGCGAATTTTTCTTT
This sequence comes from uncultured Selenomonadales bacterium, assembly GCA_947165295.1. Classification (GTDB taxonomy): domain Bacteria; phylum Bacillota; class Negativicutes; order Selenomonadales; family Selenomonadaceae; genus Quinella. The sequence goes on from CAMUZU010000001.1 coordinate 41,479, forward strand.
GAGGAGGTCATCACGTGAAAAAGTTTCTGGCGATTGACGTCGGCGGCACGTTCATCAAGTTTGCCGTCATGAGCGGTGTGCGTGCGTTCAAGATTGTCAAGCAAGACAAAATCCCGACGCCGAAAGAAAGTCACGAAAAATTTCTCGGCGCGCTTGTCGACATCTTCAACGCCAACAACGACGTCGCAGGCATTGCACTTGCCATGCCCGGCTTGATTGACACCGAAAAAGGCATTTGCGTTTCAAGCGGCGCGCTCGACTTCAGCAACGGTCATTGCATTGCCGAAGAGTTGCAGAACGCGTGCGGCGTGCCCGTCACCGTCGACAACGACGCCAAATGTGCGGCTTTGGCGGAAGTCAAGTCGGGCTGTCTCGTCGACGTGAAGGACGCCTTCGTTTTGGTTTTCGGGACGGCTGTCGGCGGCGCGTTCGTGCACAATCGGGAAGTTTATCGCGGCTCGCATTTCTGCGCGGGCGAAGTTTCTTACACGCTCAAAACCAACCAATCTGTCATGAGCGAAAAAAATTTTTACGCCAGCGAAATCAGTGCGTCGGTCTTCCAAAAAACCTGCGCGAAGATTTTAAACATGCCCGTCGAAGACGTCACGGGCGAAATGATTTTCGACCTGATTGACGAAAACGATGACGAAATGCTCGACGCGCTGTACAAGTTCGCTCACGGCGTCGCGGTGAAAATTTTTAATCTGCAAATGCTGTTCGACCCAGAACGTTTCGCGCTCGGCGGCGGAATAAGTCAGCGACAAAGTTTTATCGACGCCGTCAACGACGAACTCGCCGCGTTGTTCGAAAAAGCACCCGAATTTTTGCCGCGCCCGCAAGTCGTCGCCTGCAAGTATCACAACGACGCAAACTTGTTCGGCGCGCTGTACCGTCATTTAAGGAAGTGAAACGTTTGATTAAGCTTATCGGCATCGAAAAAATTTACGACAGTCCGTCGGGCAAAGTCCACGCGCTTAAAGGCATTGACTTGGACATTGCTCGCGGCGAAATTTACGGCATTATCGGCTTGTCGGGCGCGGGCAAGTCAACGCTCGTGCGCTGTATCAACATGCTTGAACGACCGACCGCGGGAAAAGTTTTCGTCGACGGGCAAGACATGACCGCTTTGACTGATTCGGAACTTCGGGCGGCGCGAAAAAATATCGGCATGATCTTTCAGCACTTCAACCTGTTAAGTTCGGCGACGGTTTACGACAACATTGCCTTCCCGCTGAAACTGTCGAACACGCCCGACGACGTTATCGAAAAAAAAGTTCGCCCGCTGCTTGAACTCGTCGGCTTGAGCGACAAAGCCAACCAATATCCGTCGCAACTGTCGGGCGGACAAAAACAGCGCGTCGGCATTGCCCGTGCGTTGGCAAGCGACCCGAAAGTTCTTTTGTGCGACGAAGCAACTTCCGCGCTTGACCCGCAGACGACGAAATCAATCCTCGACCTGATTCGCGTCATCAATAAAAATTTGTCGCTGACCGTCGTCGTCATCACGCACGAAATGCAGGTTATCAAGGAACTGTGCGACAAAGTTGCGGTGATAAGCGACGGCGTCATTGCGGAGCGCGGCTCGGTTCTCGACGTGTTCACGCACCCGAAGCACCGAATCACGAAGGAATTTATAAGCGTGCTGTTGTCGAACGCATTGCCCGCCGCGTTCCGTGGCAACGAAATTTCGCAGGACAGGACGCCCGACAGTTTGCTGTTGATTCGGTTGATTTTTCTCGGCGACAGAGCCGACGACCCCGTACTTGCAAACATGATTCGCGCTGTACCCGTCGAATGCACGATGCTTTTCGGCAACCTGGACGAAATTCACGGCGTGCCCTTCGGACGGTTCATTGTCGGCTTGAGCGGTTCGGACGACGCCATTAATGCCGCGCTGAAGTTTCTCGGCGGGCAAGATGTTCGCGTGGAGGTGATTGGTTATGTTAAACGCAATTCGATTTAAGGCGGCAATAATTTTCGTCGCGTTCGTGCTCATGGTTCCGCAAATTGTCTTCGCGGCGGACGTGCCCGACGTCAGACAAATTTCGTCAAGCATTGTGCTCAAGCAGGCTGTTCCCGCCGACGAAAATTCTGCGGGCTTTTACGAATATTTGTGCGAAGACGACAACGCGACGCAGTATTTCAATCAATACGCGCAGTTGCTGATTTCCGCCGGCTTTGAAATTATCGAAGGCAGAGAGCCGGGCGAAGACATGATGATCTGGGGTCTCGTTCACCTCGGTAAAGATGTTCCCGTGTTTCAATTTAAACTTGACACGCCGGTTCACGTTTTGATTGAGCAGACGGGCTCGAAATTTCAAATTCGGACGGCTCCCGGCATCACGTACGGCAACGAATAAATTTTCGGCAGGTGAATTTTATTGGCAGACATAATCCCGCTGTTGACCAAAGCACTCGGCGAAACAATTTACATGGTCGTCGTGTCAATGGCTATCGCGTCGGCAATCGGCGTGCCGCTGGGAGTTTTGTTGCACACGACGGCGAAAGGTCAGATACTCGAAAACGTCATCATCAATCAAACGGTCGGCTCGGTCGTCAACGCCGTGCGCTCGATACCGTTTATAATCTTGATGGTTGCAATTATCCCGTTGACGCGCTTGCTTGTCGGCTCGGCAATCGGCACCACGGCGGCTATCGTCCCGCTGGTTATCGCGTCGATACCGTTTATCGGGCGGCAAGTCGAAACGTCGCTTAAAGAAGTCCCCGCAGGTCTCGTCGAAGCGGCTGAAGCAATGGGCGCAACTCCCGCGCAGATTATCACACGTGTTCTGTTGCCCGAAGCAATGCCCGGTATCGTCGCGCAGTTGACCACGGTAATTATCGCGCTCGTCGGCGAATCGGCAATGGCGGGCGCAATCGGCGGCGGCGGTCTCGGCGACTTGGCAATTCGTTACGGCTATCAACGGTTCCGCCCCGAAGTCATGTTGGCAACCGTCGTCGTGCTGATTGTTTTGGTTCAGCTCGTGCAACTTGCGGGCAACACGCTGGCGAAGCGTCTCGACAAAAGATGAACGCGCTGATTGATTGGACGAATTTTCCGCCCGACGTGATCGAAATTCTTTTGCGCGACTTCAACGGCGGCAGAAAAATTTTTGACGGCGACATTGCAAACGTTGTCCCGCGTGCCCGAAAGTCCGCCGACGAAAAATCTGCGCGCACGCGTTCAATCGCCGAAGTCTTCACGCCGCCGCACGTCGTCAAGTTCATGGTCGACGCCGCACTTGTCGACAGCCCGATTGATTCGCGCTGGATTGAAATTGCTTGCGGGGAAGCGCCGTTTATCACCACGCGATACGACGCGGAGTCGGGCGAAGCAATTCCCGTCACCGAACGCGTCGGAATTCTCGACAGGAAACTTCGCGCATGTCCCGCCAACGTCGACAAGTTCACGTGGGCGACGCAAGCCGTTCAAAGCGTCTACGGCTACGAACTGCAGGGCGACAGTCTTTTAATTGCGCGGGCGAACGTCCTTTTGACCGCCGCCGAATTCGTCAACGACATCAAGCCCGACGAACTGCGCGAACTTGCCGAAATTGTCGCTCGGAACTTTTGGCAAATGGACGGGCTCAATCCGCCGCAAGCTCAGGCGTCACTCTTCGACAACGGCAACGACTGCCGAATCACCGATTGGCGCACGGGCGACGAAATTTTTTTCACGGGAGGTATCGCAATGAAGTTCGACGTTTTAATCAGCAACCCGCCGTATCAAGAAATCAAGGACGACAACGGTCGACAGCCGCCGATTTATCATCACTTCTTGCAGGAAGCTCCGAAGGTCGCCGAAAAGTCCGTGCTTATTACGCCCGCAAGATTTTTGTTTGACGCGGGACAGACGCCCAAAAGTTTTAATCGCCGAATGCTCAACGACCCGCACTTCAAGGTTTTGCATTACGAACCGAACGCCGGCAAACTTTTCCGCGACGCTGTCGAAATCAAAGGCGGCGTGGCAATTACGCTTTACGACACGACAAAAAATTTCGGCGCGATTGGCATGTTCACCGAGTTTGAAGAACTCAATTCGATTCATCGTAAAGTTTGCGTCGAAAATACGAAGTTTCGTTCGCTCAAAGAAATTGTTCGCACGCCCGTCGCTTACAGGTTGTCGGAAAAATTTTTCGCCGAACGCGCAGATTTAATCGACAGACTTCAAGACGCCGCGCTTCGGACAAACATTTTTGAACGCTTGCCCGAAGTTTTCATCGACGACGAGCCGCACGACGGACGCGAATACGTTCAGATTTTGGGACGCTTGAACAATCAGCGCGTTTACAAATTCATTCGCCGCGATTATGTAACGGACGACAACTTAATCGCACGCGTGAAAATTTTTCTGAACGAAGCCAACGGCACGGGAGCTTTCGGCGAAACGTTGACTGAACCGTTTATCGCCGACGCGGGAGTCGGCTGCACGCAAACATTTATCACGATTGGCGCGTTCGACACTCGCGACGAAGCCGAAGCTTGCCTGACTTACATCAAGTCGAAGTTTGCCCGCGCAATGCTCGGTATCTTGAAGGCGACGCAACACAATCCGCCTGCGACATGGGCGAAAGTTCCGCTGCAAGACTTCACGTCGGGCGGTGACATTGATTGGCGCGCAGGTGTCGACGAACAGCTTTATCGCAAGTACGGTCTGAGCGCGGCGGAAGTTGACTTCATCGAGTCGCACGTCAAGGCAATGGATTGACGCTTGCAAAAAGTTTCACGCCGTGATAAACTGCAAACATCCAAGATTGATAACCACATACAAGGTAGTCACGGAAACGTACAACAAAAAGAACCCCGAGTTCGCACCTCGGGGTTCAAACGCTTTATGGGCGATTATTCGTTTTTCGGGGTAACGATAACCACCGGGCTGTCTGTTATCTGTTCCGCTTGTCCAGCCACTTGCAAACGAAGTACAGAGCGACGCCCGACACAACGTTTGCTGCGACAGTCACGAGAAACAAGGTAGTCACGGTATTCACCTCCTTTTGGTCTACAAGAAGTGAACAACGTACAACGCGCTTATTTTAGCGAAAAGTTTTTCCCGTGACAAGTTGACGCGTGTGGTACAATCGACACGAAAACTATTTGAGGAGGCTTGCACATGCGCAGAGTTTTGTTTACATCCGAATCCGTGACCGAAGGGCACCCCGACAAGGTCGCGGACAGAATTTCCGACAGCATTTTGGACGCGATTATCGAGAAAGACCCCGAAGGTCGCGTTGCCTGCGAAACTTTGGTGACGACGGGGCAAGTACACGTTGTCGGCGAAATTTCGACGCATTGCTACGTTGACATACCGAAGATAATTCGCGGCGCGATTGCCGATATCGGTTACACGAATTCCAAATACGGCTTCGAGGCGGACACGGTCGGCGTGCTGGTTTCGTTGGACGAACAAAGCCCCGACATTGCTCAGGGCGTCAACAAAGCGTTGGAGGCTCGCGAAGGCGACATGGCGATTGAGGACGCTATCGGCGCGGGCGATCAAGGCATGATGTTCGGTTACGCGACGAACGAAACGCCGGAGTTCATGCCGTTGCCGATTTCGCTTGCGCACAAGTTGGCGCGTCGTTTGGCTGAAGTCCGCAAAGTCACGCACGAAGTCGATTACCTGCGCCCCGACGGCAAAACTCAAGTGACGGTCGCTTACGAAGACGGCAAGGCGGTCGCGGTCGACACGATTGTTATTTCGACGCAACACAATCCCGACGTTTCGCTTGAGCAGATTAAGCGCGACATGATTGAGTACGTCGTCAAGCCGATTGTGCCCGCGGAGCTGTTGACCGACGCGACAAAGTTTTTCGTGAACCCGACGGGCAAATTCGTTATCGGCGGCCCCCAAGGCGACAGCGGCTTGACGGGACGCAAGATTATTGTCGACACGTACGGCGGCTGGGCGCGACACGGCGGCGGAGCTTTCAGCGGCAAAGACCCCACGAAGGTTGACCGCTCGGCAAGTTACGCGGCTCGTTACGTCGCCAAAAACGTCGTTGCGGCAGGTTTGGCGGACGAATGCGAAATTCAACTTGCGTACGCAATCGGCGTCGCAAAACCCGTCAGCGTGCGCGTCGACAGCCACGGCACCGCCAAAGTCGACGAAGAATTGATTGAGCGTCTCGTCAACGAAAACTTTGACTTGCGTCCGGCGGGCATTATCAAGATGCTTGACCTGCGTCGCCCGATTTACAAAGACACGGCGGCTTACGGGCACTTCGGCAGAACCGATGTCGATTTGCCGTGGGAGCGCGTCGACAAGGCGGAAACGCTTCGTCAACAAGCCGGCTTGTGAAATAATTTTTGACACGTCGTCCCCGTCACTCGGCGGGGATTTTTTGTGCGCCGTTACTGACCCGCTTTAAAAGCGGGGGAACAGCTGACGCGCCGCAATTTTTTCGTCGAGTTAATGTCGTCGCCGCGCCGTTACTGAAAACATTTTCATGCCAAAAAAATTCGTTGTGCTATAATCGGCGACAAGTAATTTTCGGGAGTGGTCGAATGAAACTTCAAACGATCGAATACTTTTTCCGCGAAGTCGTTTTGTCGATGATTCGCAACCGCCTGATGACTTTCGCGTCAATCGGGACGGTCGCCGTGTCGCTGTTCGTGCTGGGCGTGTTTCTCGTGCTGGTAATGAACATGTCCAAAATGGCGTCGAGCCTTGAAAGTCAAGTGCAAATTTCGGTTTACATCAGCGACACGTTGCCCGAAGAAGGCCGCGCCGAAATCGAACGCATGACCCGCGAAATGAAATCGGTTGCCTCGGTCGAGTACGTGCCGCGTGAACAGGCGATGAAAATTTTCCGCGAACGTCTCGGCGAAAACCAAAAGATTTTGGACGCGCTGGGCGAAGCGAACCCGTTGCCGAATTCGTTTCTGGTAACCGTCAACAACGCCGACGACGTGAAAAAAACTGCGGCGGCAATCGCTGACCTGTACGGCGTCGACGAAGTCAAATACGGGCAGGACGTTGCCGCAAACCTGTTCGAGTTGACGCACCTTATGCGTTTCTTCGGCGTGATTCTGGTGATTTTGCTTTTGGGCGCGACGGTCTTCATAATCTCAAACACGATTCGCCTGACGGTTTTCGCCCGCCGCAAAGAAATCGCAATCATGAAATACGTCGGCGCAACTGACTGGTTTATTCGCTGGCCGTTCATTTTGGAAGGCGTGGCACTGGGCATAATCGGCGGCGGAGTGAGCGCGCTTGCCCTGCGAAGTTTTTATTCGGCGATGATCGCGAAGATTTACGAATCGCTGACGTTCTTCCCGATGGTCGAGCAGTATCCGTTCATGAATTACTTGACGCTGACGCTGATTGGCACGGGAATTTTTATCGGCATCTTGGGAAGCACCGTCTCGCTGAAACGTTTCATGGAGGTTTGACATGTGTTGAAAAAGTTTTTGACTTTGTTGTCGGCGGCGATACTGTTGACAACTTCGCCCGTCTTCGCCGACGACGACGAAATTCAGCAACTCGAATCCGAAAAGGCCGCTTACGACGAGGCGGCCGAAAAAGCGCGTGCGGCGGCTGAACTGATTCAAGGCAAGATTGATTCGGTGTCGGAATTCAAACGTCAACTCGACGCGGAAGCCGCCGAAGCCACGGCGGTTTACGAAGAACGTCAAGCGGCACTGGACGAAACCGTTTACCGTATCGGCGAAAACGAAAATAAACTCGTCGAAGTCACCGCCGAACTCAACGCAAAACACGGCGTGCTTGAAAACCGCGTGCGCGACATTTACATCAACGGGCAAATTTCTTATCTGGACGTTTTATTCGGCGCGCAGGACTTTGGCGACTTCCTGACGCGAATGGACTTGCTCAAACGCGTCATGACCCGTGACGCCGAACTTGTCGCGGAAGTTTTGAAGTACCGCAACGAGATTGTCGAAGTCGGCAAGCAACTCGAAGCCGACAAACGAATTCAAGAAGAACTTGCCGCCAAAGCCGAGGCCGCCAAAGACGTTCAGCTCGAAAAGGTCGCCAAACAACAAGCACTTATCGATTTAATGCAGAACGACAAGGACGTCTACGACCGGCAGTATGACGAAATGATTGCGTCGTCCAACGAAGTTGCGCGGCTGATTCAGGAGAGCAAGTATCGCGCCGAAGCCGAGGCCGAAGCGCAACGTCGACAAGCCGAAATGGAAGCTCAACGTCAAGCGGCGGCGGAAGCAGGCAACCTTGTCGTGATTGACGAAGGCGACGGCGGCGGCGACGATTATGTCATGCCTGCGGGCGGCGGCGGAATGATTTGGCCAATTTCCGGCCCGATAACAAGCGAATTCGGTTGGCGCACGCACCCGATTTTCGGCAACGCACGTTTCCACAGCGGACTTGACATCGGCGGCGATTACGGCTTGCCGATTCACGCGGCACAAAGCGGCGTCGTCATTGAAGCGGGCTGGATTGGCGGCTACGGCAACACCGTCATGATTGACCACGGCGGCGGCATTTCCACGCTGTACGGGCACAACGAAAGCCTTGCGGTCGGCGTCGGGCAACACGTCAATCAAGGCGACGTTATCGCTTACTGCGGCTCGACGGGCAACTCGACGGGGCCTCACTGTCACTTTGAAGTTCGTTTGGGCGGCGAACCCGTAAGCCCGTGGGACTACTTGTAATGCGTAATTTTGGCCGTCATGGATGACGGCCACACCGCTTGCGCGTGATACAGGATGTATCACAGCAAGCGCGGCTTTCTTTGGTTACTTTCTTTGTCCGCACAAAGAAAGTAACGTAACACGAACGAACCGCAGTCAATGCCCGTCGTGTGCGACGACAAAAAAAATCCCCCGCAAACCGCAGGGGATTTTTTGTTATGTCCGATATTATTTTCGTGTCGTGGTGCTCGCTGAGAGACTCGAACCCCCGACCTCCTCCATGTGACGGAGATGCTCTACCAACTGAGCTAAGCGAGCCGCCTAAAAAAAATTGGTGGGGCTGACAGAACTCGAATCTGTGACCTCCTCGATGTCAACGAGGCACTCTAACCATCTGAGCTACAACCCCACGTCCCTTAAGACAAGCGCAATTATAGACGCTCAATCGCGAACTGTCAAGCAAAAATTTTTACAGACCCGGGAACGCGTCAACGAACTTGATTTTGATGTCGGGGAACGCGTCGACGAACTGAATCGTAAAATCGGGGAACGAGTCAACAAATTGCCACTCGCCGATGTCGTCGGGGAACGCGGAAACTTTTTTGACCTTCAAGTCGGCGAACGCGTCGACAACCTGAACTTTGATATCCGCGAACGAATTGACGACCTTGACGCGCCCGCAAAGTTTGATGCCGTTGAAGTAACCGTTGCTTGAAATCGGATTGGCAAGCGCGACCGTCGCCGTCAACAAAATCACAAGCGCAATCGTCGCTGAAAAAAATTTCCGCATGATTCGTCGCCTCCCGTCAAAGTTTGTTGTCCGACAGATCCAAATTGCGGCGGTGCAGATAATCCAGCAGGCGCAAATCTTTTTCAGGATTGGGATTCACGTCGTAATAATCCGCGTCGTTGCCGGGCGTGTATTCGTCGGCGAGTTTCTCGAAGTGTTTCTTGTCCGCGTCGTCGAAGCCGAGATGTTTTGTCATGACGCTGCCGAGTCGTTCGGCGTTGGGAATCAGGTAGCTGACTTCGTCGATGTACTGCAACCAGCCGGGCACGACGCCGGTTTTAATGTTGCCCGCCGCCTCCGCGTTTTTGAGTGAGCCCGCCGCCGCAAGCATTTCCGTCGAAGTCAAGTCGGTGTCGACGGCGTCAAGAGCGACGCTCAACAGTTCGGGAATTTTAATCAGCATGGACGGTTCGCTCAATCTGTCCGCGCAAGCCTTCATGAAAGCCTGTTGCCGACGCACGCGCCCGACGTCACCTTCGGCGTCGCGGAAACGCACAAATTCAATCGCGGTTTTGCCGTCAAGATGTTGAATGCCCTGCTTTAAATCGATGTAAAGCCCGCCGTCGTCGTCCCAAGGGTCTTCGTAATGCATGTCGCGTTCGACGTAAATGTCAACGCCGCCCATAGCGTCAATGACTTCAGCGAAGCGCGACTTGTGAATCATGACGTAGCGGTCAATGTCGATGCCCAAAAATTCTTCGACGGTCTTGCGGGCAAGTTTCGCGCCGCCGTGAGCATAAGCCGCGTTGACTTTCTGATAGCCGTGGCGTTCGATGTAAACCAGCGTGTCACGCGGTATCGTGAGCAGCGACGCCTTGTCTTTGGACAGTTGCAAAACCATGAGCGTATCGGAACGCCCGACGTCGTCTTTGCGTTCGTCGACGCCCATAATCATGATTGTCGTCGGTTTCTGCAACGTCGGCAAGATTTTTTCGGGCGCGACCTTCGACGTGATATCTTCTTTGATTCGCGTGAAGTCCGAGTTAAAGCCCAGGTGCGCCAAAGAGCCGACGATTATCAGCGTGCAAATGATGAATGACCAAAATAATTTCCGATTGCGCATCTTGCGACTCAACTCCCGACGGCGTTTTTCCAACCGTTCGCGCATTGTTATCACCTCCAATCCGCGAAAGTTTCGGTTAAAATCTAAGTGAAGTTTTCAGCTTTGTCAAGTCAATGTCGGTTGAAAGTTCGGGATGTTTGCGCAGAAAATTTTGTTCGGCTTCGGGCGCGACGACGAAACTTTTCAGCCGCCCGACACGCACGAAACATTTGCGGGCGAATTTCGGATTCGAGTTCGGGTCATTGATTGTCAAACGTGCGCTTGAAACTGCGGGTTGCTTGCCGCGATTGGCGATAAAGTTCAGGTGCAGTTCAACTTGCGGCTCGTCTTCGCCCGTCGAGTAGTAGACGCCCAGATTGTTTTCGGCGTAAGGATTGAGCGCGGTGAACAAAATATCCATGAGCACGGACAAATCGCGTTTCTTCGGGTTGAATTCGATTTCGACGGCGGAAATTTCGTCGACTTCGCACGGTTCGGGTTCGACGTAACTGCGGACATTTCGCGCAGAAATTTTCCCGACCAAAACGTTGACGACGCCGGGCACGTCGCGGAAAATTTCCTGCAGTTCGTGGACGTTGCCGCCGCTGAAGTAAATTTTTTTCGTGTACAAGTTCAAACCTCCTTAAGGAACGAGTTCAAAGCGTCCGAGTTCCGAAAAATAATTCGAGTCGTGCGTGATGACAATCAGCGTGCGATTTTTTTTGCGGCAGTCGTCGACAAGCGCGGCAACCAAACTTTCTGCGCGGCTTTTGTCGAGTCCCGCCGTCGGTTCGTCGAGAATCAAAACGTCAGGCTCCGTCGCGACAGCCAACGCAATTTGCAAGCGATTTCGTTCGCCGCCCGAAAGTTTCGCGCCGTCGAAGCCGACTTCCGAATCAACGTCGAAGCCGTCAAGCCCGCAAAGTTTCAGCGCGTCGGAAATTTTTTCGTCGGACACGTCGCCGCAATAAATCTTGAAGTTCGCCCGAATCGACGCGGAAAAAATGTAATTCGCGAACGTCGACGCGGAAACTTGCCCGTTCGTCGCGACGCTGCCCGAATCCGCCGCAAAAAGTTTCGTCAGCAGGTACAGCAAAGTCGTCTTGCCCGCGCCCGACTCGCCGACAATCGCAAGCATTTCGCCGCGTTTGACCGTCAAGTTCACGTCGCGCAGAATTTTTTCGGACGCGTAGCCGAAGTTGACGTTTCGCATTTCGACGGCATGACTTGTCGACGAAACCTGCGCGGGAGAAATTTTTTCGTCGGGCAAGTTGACGGCGCGAATTTTTTTCCACGTGCGAATCGACGACGGAATTTGCGCGAACAGTTCCAGCGTCGCCAAGAAAATCAACGCCCAGACCGTCAACGCGATTTTATCAACTGCCGCGCCGAGTTTCAACAGCATAAAAAAAAATCCCGCCGCGACGAAAAGTTTTATCGCCGTGTCGAAATTTATTTGCCGTGTCGTCAATCGCAAACTTTGCGCGCCGAAAGATCTTGCCGCATCGTCGAGTGATTGAATTGCAGGTGCCGTGCCGAAAATTTTCAGTTCGTCGCGCCCGTCGGTGAAGTCCAAAAGTTTTTCGCGGTAAAGCGAATCGTCGGCGGTTTTCGCGTCGAGCAACGTCGAAAGTATCACCGTCAACAAAAAAATCGCGGGCAACGTCAACGCGAAAATTTTCAGCGGCGCGAATAAAAATCCCGTCAACAACAGCGTCACGAGTGCGGCGGTCACGAACGGCAAAATCACTCGCGGCAGGAAATCTTTCAGCAAGTCCGCCGAAATTGTCAGCGCGTGCAAAAGTTCGCCTTCGTGCGTGCGCCCAGATTTGAGCGGAAATATTTTTGCCGTGCGACGGAAGATGTCTTCGCGCAGGTCGTCGAGTAACGCGAAAATTATTTTGTGCGAAAAAAATCTGTCCGCGTAACGAAGTGCGGCGCGTGAAATTCCTGCCGTGCGAACGAGCGTTATGCCGACCGACAGCGCGCTCAACGGCGGGTGCAGTGCTGCCGAGGCGATTAACCACGCGGCGGACGCCATCAACAAAATTTCCGACAAAGCCGCCGAAATGTTCGCGACGACGGCGGGCAAGAACTTCAACTTCACGAGCGTCACCTTCCGCGAACATTGTAACCGAAAACTTCGCGCCGTCAAACGAAAAAACCCTCCGACGTGTTGTCGAAGGGCTAATTCGCAGTTACAAGTTTCAAATGGCGTACATGCTAATTCGGTTGATAACTTGGGAGTGAGTCATGCTCCGGCCGCCGTTGCGCAAATCTTTGTACGTGTTCGCTTTGGAGCCGAGTCCCGTGCCCAGGAAACCGAGGCTGATGTCAGCTTTGATACCCATTTCGACCTTCAGGATGTCTTCGACAAGAACCTTGTCGACCTGGTTGCTAATCGGAACGTGTGAGCCGGTTTCCAAAATACTTTTGAGTATCGGATTGTTCGCCATTGCGCTACAAATTTCTTCGTACTCTCTCACGGTGCCGCCCGCGACTTGGTCGAGCTGTTCGTCGTTGAGGATTTCGTTGGTGAGAATTTCGTTCGTCATGTTAATCAATCTCCTTTGCATGTGGTTGAATTTGTTTTCTGCAGCTTATACGTCGGAAGATCGATTGTGTTACATGCCGTGACAAAAAAATTTTACGGTTCGTCGAGCGTCACGCGTCCCAACTTGCCTGCGCGGAATTCGTTGAGCACGAGCCGCAAAACTTTTTCGACGTCGATGTCGCCGCCTTTGACGAGACAACCGCGTTTGCGCCCGATTAAGTTCAGCAGTTCGTGCGCGTCCGTCGGAAGTTCGTCAAGCTTGTAACGTTCGCGAAGTCCCGTCGGATTTTTTTCGGCAAGCGTCGCCAAAAGTTTCGTGACGGTCGGTTCAAGGTCGTGAATTTCGTCGCTGATTGCGTAAGTCCACGAAAGTTTCAGCGCAACGTCCGCGTCGTCGAATTTCGGCCAAAGAATCCCCGGCATGTCGAGCAAGTCGAGTCCGTCCGAAATTTTAATCCACTGCTTTGCACGTGTGACGCCGGGGCGGTTTTCGATTTTGACGTGATTCGTGCCCGCGAGCCGATTAATCAGCGACGATTTGCCGACGTTGGGAATGCCGACAATCATCACGCGAGCTGAACGCGGCTTGGCACCTGCGCGGGCGAATTTGTTTGTCTTCGGCGCGGCGATAGATTTTGCGAGCGCGATTAAATTTTTGATGCCCGTGCCTTTGACTGCGTCGACGGCAACGGCGGAAATGTTTTCGTCGCGGAAACGTTTAAGCCACGCGTCAACGGATTTTTTGTCGGCAAGGTCGGCTTTACCCAAAACGATTAAACGCGCCTTGTCGCCCAAAATTTCACGCAGGAGCGGATTTTGACTGCTTGCGGGAATTCGTGCGTCCAACAGCTCAATCACCAGGTCGACGAGCCGCAAGTTTTCCTCGATTAGCCGCTGAGCTTTTTTCATGTGGCCGGGGAACCACTGCAAATTTGTTTCGTTCATGGCGTTATTTGAGTGCCGACACAATCGCCCAAACAATCGCGCCGACGCCAAGAATTGTCGTAACCGACATCATCTGCAACTGCGAGCTGAATTTGTCGAACTTGTCATCAATTTTTTTGTCCATCGCGTCGAACTTCGCGTAAAATCGCTGATTCATTTCCTTCATGTCGGCATCGTGTTTGGCTTGCGCGGCGTCTTGGCGTTCCCATAAACGACGCATATCTTCGCGCTGTTGCTGTACTTCGGCAATCACCATGTCAACTTTGGTCATCACATTATCGATTCGTGCGTTTTGCGCGTCGATTTGCCGTTGAAGGTTTTCGTTAATTCTTTCTTGATCGGTCATGACAATCGCCTCCTTCGACGACATTTTAGCACGTTTGGCGCGAAATTACACGATGATTTTGTCTTTGAAGGCGGCCGCTTTAAAAGCGGCGGAACTCTTGGTGTAACCCGCGACCGTCCGACAGCCGCAACGTGTCACCTTCCGCGAAAAATTTTACAACAGCCGCGATGTTTACCGGCCGTCATGGATGACGGCCGCAACCGCCTGTCGCATGACGCAGGATGCGTCATAGCAGGCGCAGTTTTCTTTGGTTACTTTCTTTTGCTGCCAAAAGAAAGTAACATTTCACGTCGTGATTTTGTCTTTGAAGGCGTCGAATTTCTTATCGCCGATACCGCGGCCGCTTTAAAAGCGGCGGAACTCTTGGTGTTACCCGCGACCGCCCGACAAACGCGACATGTCATGCCGAACAAAGCTTTAAGTGGTGATTTTGTCTTTGAAGGCGTCGAACTTTTTATCGCCGATACCGCGCACGTTCTTGATTTCGTCGATTGACTTAAACGCGCCGTTTTGTTCGCGGTACTCGATAATTCGTTGCGCAAGTGCGGGGCCAATGCCCTTGAGCGAAATTAACCGTTCGGCGTCGGCGGTGTTGATGTTGACTTTGTCGCCCGAATCAACGGCGGCGGAAACTTCTTGCGTCGGGCGCAGGAAAATTTCTTTCGTCGGAATGTGCACGTGTTGCCCGTCGCTGATTGGCGCGGCAAGATTAACGGCCTCCGTGTCCGCCAAGTCCGTCAAGCCGCCCGCCAAGTTCACCGCGTCGACAATGCGCAGATTGCCGCTGTCTTCCAGTTCGACGACGGAAATATTTTTGACTTGCCCCGACACGTAAACTTGAATCTTTTTGACGGGCGGCTTCGGTTGTTCAATCGGCGTGTCGTCGTCGCGTGGACTGATATAAATCAGCGCGGCGAACAGCGTCACCATGAACAGCCCGACACTGACGAGAAACTTGCGGTTCATGATTCACACGTCGTAAGCGACGGGCGTCACGTCGAAAATCGGATCGAGCGATTTCATTTCGTCGAGGACGTTTTGCGGCATTGGATTGTCGACGGTCAAAACCATCAGGCTTGTGCCTTCAATCGCGGTTTTGCCGACGTTCATGCCCGAAATATTTATCTTGTGCTTCGCAAGCAACGTGCCGACAAGTCCGATAACGCCGGGGCGGTTGATGTGCGGGCAAATTAAAATTCGTGCGTGCGGGTCAACGTCGACGCGGAAATTGTTAATTTCGACGATGCGTCCTTCGTTGCCGAACAAAGTTCCCGTGACGACATTTTTATTTGCGGACACGGTTACGAGGTTTGCAAAGTCAAGCGTCGCCGAAGATTTGACTTCCGACAGATGAATCCCGCGTTCGGCCGCCAAAATGTTCGCGTTCACCAAATTGACGTTCGTGTCAAGCGCGGCGGTCAACATGCCTTTCAAGACGGCGGTTGAAATCAGGCTTGAATTCATGTCGGCAATCGTGCCGTTGATTTTGACTTGCACGTTTGAAATCGGTTCGCGGCTCATGCCCGTAATCGTGCGTCCGAGTCGTTCCGCCAAGTCGAGATAAGGCGCGAGCTTTTCGAGCACGTGCGACGGAATGTGCGGCAGGTTGACGGCGGTGGCGACGGGGCGATTGTTCAGCGCGTCGATAATTCCGCGTGCCACGTCAACCGAAACGCCGATTTGCGCTTCGACGGTCGAGGCTCCCAAGTGCGGCGTCAAAATGATGTTCGGCAAATTTCTCAGCGGCGAATCAGCGGCGAGCGGTTCACCGTCGAAAACGTCAATTGCCGCGCCCGCGATAATTTTTTCGGTCAACGCGGTTGCAAGGTCGGCTTCGTTGATAATCCCGCCGCGTGCGCAGTTAATCAGTCGAACGGTCGGCTTCATTGTCTTCATTTGCGGCAGTGAAATCATGTCGCGAGTTTTGTTCGTTAACGGCATGTGCACGGTGATAAAGTCCGCCGTCGCGCAGAGTTCGTCGAGGTTGACGAGCTTGACGCCGAGAGATTTTGCGCGTTCTTCGCTGACGAACGGGTCATGCGCGATAACTTTCATGTCGAAGGACTGCGCACGTTTGGCGACGCCGGCACCGATTTTGCCGAGACCGATAACGCCCAAAGTTTTGTTGCGAAGTTCGACGCCGACGAATTTTTTTCTGTCCCAGCCGCCCGCGTGCATGACTTGATTCGCCTGCGGGATGTTGCGGCTAACGGCGAGCATCATTGCGAAAGTGTGTTCGGTCGCGGCGATTGTGTTGCCGTCGGGCGAATTGATGACGATAATTCCGCGTTCGGTCGCCGCCTGCACGTCGATATTGTCCACGCCGACGCCCGCACGTCCGATGATTTTCAACTTCGCGGCGCGTTCGAGGACGTCGGAGGTGACTTTTGACGCAGAGCGAACAATCAGCGCGTCGAACTGCGGAATGATTTCCAAAAGTTCTTCGTGCGAAATTTTGTCGCGAACGTCCACGTCGAAATTTTTCTTGAGCAGGTCAATGCCTTCGTTGGCGATACCGTCGGCTGCCAAAATATGAAACATGATTCGTTGTCTCCTTTGACGAAAATTTTTTTGACTGCGTGTTGATTCTGCCCGCGCAAAAGATTTTCCTGCGTGGAGTTCTTACTTTTCTTTTGGCGCAAAAGTTGTCGGCGGTTGACGTTGACGGTTCGTCGCTGTGATTTGATATTGGCGTTGCTGATTGACGGCCGAAATTACCGTTGCGGTTGCATGAAATTTTTATCGCAACTGCAGGGAAAAACGCCGCCTTATCGAAAAGACTGTGCGAGGTGTTGATTTTGGCGACAGAGATCGAACGCAAGTTTCTGGTCGACGCGAAGAAAGTTTCCGCGCTGAACTTTTCCGACGAAGAATTTATCGCGCAGGGTTACCTGTCGACAAGTCCGACGGTTCGCGTGCGCCTGAAGAACAATCGCGGCTTCCTGACGATAAAGTCTTCAACCGTCGGCATTGCGCGCAAAGAGTTCGAGTACGAAATTCCGTCACGCGACGCCGAAGAACTTTTGCAACTGTGCGGGTCGCATGTGCTGAAAAAAGTTCGTCGCAAAATTTCTT
Source organism: uncultured Selenomonadales bacterium (assembly GCA_947165295.1). Classification (GTDB taxonomy): domain Bacteria; phylum Bacillota; class Negativicutes; order Selenomonadales; family Selenomonadaceae; genus Quinella. Next base: position 58,844 of record CAMUZU010000001.1, read on the forward strand.
ACGGCGGACACGTTTGGGAAGTTGACTTCTTCGGCGGCAAGCTTGACGGTTTGATTTTGGCGGAAGTTGAGCTTGCGCGTTGCGACGAAGTTGTTGAGCTGCCCGATTGGGTCACGCGTGAAGTTTCGGACGACGTGCGTTACTTCAACTCGAATCTGTCGTTGACTTCGGAGCTGCCTGACTGGAGATGATTTATTGGTTTCGGAGTGGGAATTATTTTTGCGATTGACGTTGGCTTGTGTGTTGGGCGGGATTATCGGCTACGAACGTCAAAGCCGCCGAAAATCCGCGGGTTTGCGCACGAACGTTTTGGTTTGTCTCGGCTCGTGTTTGATTATGGTTTTGAGTGAGGCGCTTTACTTCAACGTCGAAGGACGCACGAACGCCGACCCCGCACGTCTTGCCGCGCAGGTTGTAAGCGGTATCGGTTTCCTCGGCGCGGGCGCAATCATGAAGGAAGGCTTGACCGTCACGGGCTTGACGACGGCGGCTTGTCTTTGGGTTGTGTCGGGCGTCGGACTTGCCGTCGGTGCGGGTTACTATTCGGGCGCGTTGTTCACCACGGCTTTAATTTTCGCGACGCTCGGAACTTTGTCGCGGATTGACGAATGGGTCATGCACGAAAAAAATTTGCTCATCACGATTCACACCAAGGACAAGCCGGGTCAACTTATGAACATCAGCTCGTGCATTGACGACCTGCAACTTAAAATCCGCGACGTGAAAGTCAAAGCCACCGACGACACGACCGACACGCTGATTATCGAGATGGAAGTTTACAACAAGCGCGCTTTGAAGAACGTCATTGTCCTTGACGCGGTCAAACGCGTTGACGGAGTTATCAGCGTCGACGTGGGCTGACGTCGGCGAAAAAACTTTTTGGGAGGTTTCAAGATGAATTACGACATTATCGACACGATTGTCAACACGGCGACAAACGCCATGCGCAATGCTTACGTGGAGCACAATTCCATTGCGGCGGGCGCGTGTCTGCTTGCGTCCGACGGCACGCTTTACAGCGGCTGTTCGATTGACAGCGTCATTCCCGAATTCAAGTTGCCCGCAGAAGTCGTCGTTATGGCGAAGGCGATTTCCGAAGGCAAGCGCGAATTCGACGCCATTTCAATCGTCGCGGACATTGACGGCATGTACATTCCCGACGAACGCAGTCATAAGTTTCTGCTTGAGTTCAACGTCGAGAAAATCATTTTGGCGGACATGCAGGGCAACACGAAACTCGTTCCGCTTGAAGAACTTGTGCCGTACAAGACGCGCCGCCGCTGAAAATTTTTCGGCAACAAAAAACTCCTCCACGCTTTCGGGTGTGAAGGAGTTTTTGTTTGCGTTATCGTTCGTGTGAGAAGTACATCTTGCGCGGCACGACCATGCCAAGCTCGTCTTCGGCGATTCGCTTGATTCGTTCGGGCGATTTGAGTTTGGCAATTTCAACGCGCAACCGTTCGTTTTCAAGTTCAAGCTGTTGCGCCTGATTTTGCGTCGCCACCAGAGCATAACCGCGGCTCGCGCTTATTCCGCTGCGAATCACGACCGCCATTGCCAATATCGCGCACACGATAAAAAACACGCGACAACGCGACCGCAAGAGGTGATCCAAGCGCGGCCGACCTTTAATCAGCGTCAACGAGGCTTCCTTCGGCGAAGTTTCGCGTTGCGGCTGATTGTCGTATGATTTTAGTTTGCGTTTTACCGTCACAGTATTCCCCCTTCGTAATCGCGTTGATTTATTGACTCGCGCCGCCAAGTTTTTCGACGACGCGCAGTTTCGCTGAACTTGCACGACTGTTGCCGTTGACTTCGTCGGGTGTCGGAAGTTGCGCCTTACCGCAAAGTTTGACTTCGGGCTTGTGGTTGCACACGCACACGGGAAAATTTTTCGGGCAAATGCAACCTTGAGCCGCACGCTTGAACGTGTCTTTGACGATGCGATCTTCGAGCGAATGAAAAGTTATGACCGCCAATCGCCCGCCGACTTTGAGCCGACCAATCGCCGACTTGAGCGCGTCCGACAAAATTTCCAGTTCGCCGTTGACTTCAATGCGCACGGCCTGAAAAACTCGTTTCGCGGGGTGACCGCCGTTTTTCGTTCGCGGAACAGTTTGCTCAATTATTCGGGCAAGTTGACCCGTCGTTTCAATCGGTGAAGTTTTTCGCGTCCGACAGACGGCGGCGGCAATTCGTTTGGAAAATCGCTCTTCGCCGTAATCGTGAAAGATTTTCGCCAAACGCGCCTCGTCGTAAGTGTTGACAACGTCGAAGGCGGTCAAGCTCTGTCGCCTGTCCATGCGCATATCCAGCGGCGAATCCTTCATGTAAGAGAATCCGCGTGACGCCGTGTCAATCTGGTGCGACGAAACGCCCAAGTCAAAAAGTATTCCGTCGAGCTTGTCGACGTTCAAGTCGTCGAGAATCTTGTCGAGTTCGGTGAAGTTCCCGCGCACGATTTTGACGGTGCAGGTCACGTCCGACAAATTTTCTTCGGCAGCGTGAATTGCGTCGTCGTCGCGGTCAATGCCGACAATCAATCCGTCGCCGTCGAGCCGCTGAGCAATCGCCTTTGCGTGTCCGCCGCCGCCCAACGTGCAATCGAGATACTTGCCGTGCGCCTTGACGTCGAGCGCGTCCAAAACTTCGCCAAGCATAACACTTACATGACCGAAATTCAATGCGCAACCAGCTCCCAAACGTTTTGGAAGTTTATTCGCTTCGCGTTGCAAATTTCCTTTAAGCGTCGCGAAAAAATATTTCAGCGGAAATTCATTGACAGCCGGTTGACGGGTGATATAATCGGCGGCAATTCAAAGGAGGAATTCACAATGAAAATCACCAAAGACATGAACATTGTCGAAGTCGTTCAGCGCTACCCCGACACCGCAATGGTCTTCATGTACGCGGGCATGGGTTGTTTCGGCTGTCACGCGGCGCGTTTCGAGAACATCGAAGAAGGCGCGACGGTTCACGGCATTGACCCCGACAAACTGGTCGAGGCTCTCAACGAGGTCGTCGCGGCCTCCGAAGAAGCCGAAGCAGAATCCGACGTTCAACTTGCTGGCGTCAATCAATAAATCAAACGCAACGGTAATCGTTCGTCATAAATAACCGTTGCCGACAAGTCCGGCCGTCATGGATGACGGCCGCGCCCGCAGTTGATACAGGATGTATCACCTGCGGGCTGTTTTCTTTTGAGCAACGTGGATGTTGCATCCAATTTGGTTCGACGTTTTCGCTTCGATTGGCGAGGCAGTCAACCAAACTGTTCCCCCGCTTTCAAAGCGGGTCTTTTGCGCCAAAAGAAAAGTAACACAACGGCTCATTCGCGCCACGAAACTTTGTCGAAGTTGAGCTTGTCGAGTTCACGAACTTTCGGCGGCCGCGCAGGATAACCCAACGACAAAATTGCCTGACACGCGAAAGTTTTGGGAAAGTCGACAATTCCGCGCACAAAGTCTTCGGCAGGCGAATCGTCTTCCGCCTCGCGATTGCGAACTTGAATCCAACAGTTGCCGATACCCAGCGACGTTGCCAAAAGTTCCATGTTCATCAGCGCGACGCACGAATCCTCAACGAACGTGTCGGATTTATCTTTGTCCGCGACGACGACAATCGCGGCGGAGGCTTCCGCCAACATCTTTGCAATGTTTGACTTGCGACAGTGCGACATCTTTTCGAGCAGTTCGCGGTTCTTGACGACGATAAACTCGCACGGATATTTCGAGTGACCGCTGGGCGCAAGCAGTGCCGCAGTCACAATTTTTTTCAAGTCGTCGTCGGAAATTTTTTCGTCGGTGTAGCGGCGCACACTTCTGCGCGAACGCATAATTTCAAGCAGATCCATATCGTCACAACCTTTCAAATGACGGCGCAAAAAAGTCGGAGACCGCAAGTCCCCGACTTTTTGATTGCGCACGGGAATTTACTTCGCGGCGGTGTCAACCATGTCGTTGACGGGTTTCGCCTTGAGGACGTTTTTCGGAATGACGAAGCGTTTCTTCGCGTCGGGAATGTTTGGGTAAATCGTGTACGTGCGAATTTCGCTGTAAAACGCAATTGTTTCAAGCAGTTGGCTGACTTCGTCCGGCCAATGCTGATTCGGGTCGTCAAGCGCGGCGCGTGCCAGCTCCTGAATCACGCCCGAAAGATTGTACTGCATTGCGACGGTGTGCCAGTCGCGCTTATCAATCGTCCACATGTACCAGATATCCGCCCTGCGAAGTGCTTGGTCAAGATAATCGACGGCAACGGACTGCATTTGCCCATCGTTGGCGGTGCCTTTGTCGGCGGGCAATTCGTCGGATTTTGCGCGCAGGCTGTCGGCAAGTTTGTCGCCGTCGGGACGAATCAACATCGTGCAGCGATACTCGTTGTCTTCAAGTATTGTGACTTCCTTCGTGTCGGCGATAATCTGTTCGACTTCAGCGGCGTTCGGCGTGGCAATGAAATCCATCACTGCGGCGGCAAGACTCGGCGCGGTGAACTTCCGCCAGTTCTTCTGCTTTTCGTCGGTGCAAAAGTAAATCACCATGTCGTTGCCGCGCTGTTCCATGTGAAACGGAATTGCCGTCGCGCTTGACGTGCCGTCGTTCCTGTACTGCCAAATCGACAGCTCGCCCGCAGACTTGAAGACATCGCCGTCAACCATGCCCAAAAGTTCCAGTTCGCCCTGCACGAAAGGCGACGCGAAGTAAAAATCCTGGTGAAACAATCTGTCCAACGCGTCGGAGTCTTTGGTCAAGGCCTCGCGGAAAAATTTGATGCCTTCGGTTTCTTCGGCGGCGAACGAACGTGTCGGCAACAGTGCCGCGCTCAACACAAGCAGGGCAATCAGCAGCCGAAAAATTTTTTGCATGACATGACCTCCTTAAGTCGTCGTCAAAATGTCGGCTCACTTCTTAATGTCGACGAGCGAAATGTCTTTTGCCTTAAGGACGTTCTTCGGAATGTCGAATTTTTTCTTCGCGGCGGGGTCGGCCGGATACATCGTGTACGAACGCAATTCACTGTAGAAAGCAACGCGTTCAAGCATCACGCGAATTTCGTCCGGCCACATTTGTTTCGGGTCTTGCAACGCGGCGCGGGCAATTCCCTGCAGGAAGCTGGAGAAGTTGTATTGCAAAACGACGGTGTGCCAGTCGCGCTTGTCAACCGTCCACATGTACCACATGTCGCCGTTGCGAAGAGCCGAGTCAATGTAGCGCGACGCGTTGTCGGTCACTTCGGCGTTGGCGGGGTCACTGGTTTGTTCGGCGGCGGCTTTGAAGTCGTCGGCCATTTTGTTGCCGTCAATCTCAATCAACAGCGTGCGGCTTTTGTCGTCGTCCTGCAGAATGGTGACGCCTTTGGTGTCGTCAATGAGCTTTTGAATTTCGTCACCGGTCGGCGTGGCAATTCTGTCGGCAATCGTTGCGGCAATCGTTGGCGCGGTGAGTTTCTCCCAGTTTTTGTCGCGCTTGAAGTAAAGCGTCAAAGCACTTTTGTCCTGCACGAGATAGAACGGAACGATCTTTTCGGTCGTGGAACCGTCGTCGTTATAAATCCAGTAGCTGAAATCGCCCGTCGCTTTGAAGACGTTGCCTTTGTCAACCACGCCGAGAAAGTCCAGTTCGCCAATGAACGGCATTGCCAAAATGAACGTGTCCTGCCGAAAGATTCGGTCGGACGGGTCGGAGTCTTTCTCCAAGACTTCGCGGAACGCAGCCATGCCTTCATCTTCGGCGGCAAAAGTTTTGGCGGGCACGAACAGCGCACACGCCACCAGCACCGCAGTCAACAGCTTCGTCAGCGGGCTAAAAAATTTTTTCATCGGAAACCCTCCTTATGTGTCAGCGAATTTTCTTCGCCAAGTCCTCGAAGAACGAATTGCTTATGCGCCCGAACATGCCGGTTTGCGCGGAATAATCTTCGCGGTCGCGAACGTCTTTGCGTGCGAAAATCAGCTTACCCGTGCGCGCCTCGTAAGCCTGCAACGTCACCTGCACGGTCGAAATGTCCACGCGTCGCGGCGGATAAGTCACGGGCACTTGAACGTTGTAACTTTCTTCGTGACGTTGACCCCAGCGGTCGTAGTACGTGCGTGTTTCGCGGCGGCTCTCCCAAACCGTGCGCTCCGGCTCAATGTAAGTTTGGTTGCCCCACGCGTCGACGTTGGCAAGAACCCACGCATCGGCACCAAGGATGTAAGCGTTTTGCATGACGATTTGCCGCGCCTGCATCGGGTTGGACATTGCCAACGCTTCAAGATTCATGCCGATTTGCCCGCCGACATATTGACGCGCCTGCGCCTCGCTTACCAGTCGACAAGGCAACTTGCCCGCGTCTTGACGGAAACGGTCTTGAATGTTTAACAAGCCGATTGTGCCGCCGACGTCCACGCCGGGCGTAACCGTCGCGTCGAAGACAATCACCGTGCGGACATTGCGGAAGTAAAAGTTTCTGTCCGTCCAGTCGGTCTTTTCCGCGAAAACACTTTGCGGCAGGGCAAGCACCGTCAGCAAGAGCAACGCGCCGAAAATCTTTTTGATAATCACAAAAACACCTCCCGAAATTTATTCGACGGCAACGTTACTGCCGTTCGGAATTTATTCGACGAAGCCGACACTCTGTGCAAGAAGAATCGTCTTTTCGTCCGAAAGTTTGGCGACGCGTTTGAATTCGTCGCGATTGATTGAGCCACGTACACAGTTGCCCAAGCCTTCGGTCTGTGCGGCAAGCGCGACGCTTTGAACCATTGCGCCGACGACAATATTCGCGTTGGCAAGCTGACTTTCACGCGGCGGAATTTTTCTTGCGGTTGACCAAGCGTCGGGATTTTCGACGTAAACCAAATTGACGGCGGCTTTCGTCACGAAACTTTGACCCGTCGTCGTCGTTGAACGGAAGTCACCTTCGGCAATCAGCTTGAGCTTGTGATTGGTCGGCTCGTAAAGGTAAATGCCTTCGCTCGTGACGGCGTAAACTTCGACGCAGTAAGCACCCAACGCGGCGGGATTGACGCGCTTGCCGTCGGGACGATTGACGCCGTCGGCCGCCCAAAGAATCTTCGACAGCTGTTGAGCCGTCAAATTTTTGTCGACGAAATTTCGGCTTGACTTGCGCTGACTCAACGCCTGCATGACCGAAAGGTTGCCGCCGGTTTCGACGGTCGGCAAAACAATTTCGTTCGGCGCGGCAAAAGCACTCGTCGACATAAGCAACGTCACCGCAAGGGTCGCGAAAAATTTTTTCATGTACAGCACCTCAATTCGACAATGGAAGTATTTATGCCCGCCGTGTTTTGGTAGTCGAAGCTGCCGTAACGGTCGGTTATGTTTTTGACGATCCGAAGCCCGATTTTTTCGTCGCCGGGGCGCGCAGGTTCCGAAGCGATTTTTTTCATTTCGCTACGCGGATCGAATTTGCGGTTGTCGTCGTAAATTCGGATATACAAATGTCGATTGAGCGTAACGCGGACATACGACGAACAATTTTCACTTGACTTGACGCCGTGAAGCAAAACGTTGCCGGCAAGTTCCTCGGTGACGACGCCCGCCACGGTCGCGATATTTTCGTCGACGCGATTGGCTCTGCAGAAATTGACGACTTCAGCGGAAATATTCGTGACATCTTCAAGGGAACTGAACGCCCGTTCAAGAGTCGGAGCCTTGCCGAAATTATCATTGACTTTCAACCAATCGTCAAGCTTGAACGTCACCTTGCCCGCGTGCTTGAAAACACTGCAGGCGATAATCGCAATACAAATCAATTCTGCGACGGGAAAAGACAGCCACACCGCGTCGGAGCCGATTAAAGGCATTGTCGCCGCCGCCAACAGAGCCATCGTCACGTTTTCAAAAATCGGCATTCCGTCGACAAGCCACGCGTCTTTGTTTTGCGTGCGATATTCTTCTTTCAAGTTGTAGGCGCGCAGGAAAATTCCGCAAATGCCGTTGAATACCAGGAAGCTCGGAAACAGCCACAGCATCCTTTTGGAGATATTCCAAGCCTCGTCGGTCGGCAAAAAGTAAATTTCGGTAATGTCGTCGGCAGCGAACATCAACGTCAACATTGCCAAAGCCGAAAAGATTATGCAACTTTTCAGCGCGAATTGTGCTGTTTCCACGAACGCACTTCGGTCTTTCGCGGAATAGTGCACGCCGCCCATTGAACCGAAAGCGTCCGCGTGACCGGCGGGTATCGCACCCAACATGCCGCAGTAAGTTTCTTCGTGTCGGCTTCGGTGAAACTCTGGTACTTCGCAAGGGTCGCGAAAAATTTCTTCGTGAATATGTCGAAACCTCCGAATCACTTCAACGCGTAGTAGCCGCCGCCTTCAAGAAACTGCACGTATTCTTTGACCGCCGCGACAAAATTGGTGAAGCTGCCCTTGTAGCCCGCCGCGGTAAGTTTCTTCGTGTCGGCTTCGGTGAAACTCTGGTACTTGCCGCGAAGTTCGTCGGGGAAGTCGCAGTAAGTGATTTTCATCTTCGAGTTCATGGCGTCAATCATGGTTTTGCCGACTTCGTTAAAGGTGTGCGCGTGACCCGTGCCGCAGTTGTAAATGCCGCTTGCGACGGGATTGTCCAGGCACCACAGATTGACTTTGGCAACGTCCTTGACGTAAACGAAGTCGCGTTTCTGTTCGCCGTCGCCGTAGCCGCCCGAACCTCTGAACAATCTGGGGCCGCCGCCAAGTTTCATGCGCTTGTAAATCTGGTAAAAAATCGACGCCATCTTACCTTTGTGGCTTTCCTGTTGACCGAAAACGTTGAAGTAGCGCAAACCGATGATTTTACTTTTGGCCTCGCCGATAAATTGTCGGACGTAGCGGTCGAACATCAGCTTTGAGAACGCGTAAGGATTGAGCGCACTTTCGCAGTCTTCGGCTTCGCGGAAACCTTTTTTGCCGTTGCCGTAAACCGACGCACTCGACGCGTAAATAAACGCAATCTCCTTGTTGATACAGAACTTGAGCAGTTCCTTGCTGAAGTCGTAATTGGTCTTCATCATGTAGTTGACGTCGTATTCCATTGTGTCGGAGCACGCGCCTTCGTGGAAGATCGCTTCAATGTCAAGCCCGAAGAAGTCGCTGTACATGAACGTCTTAAAGAAGTCGTCCTTGTGCTGATAGTCGATAAAACGCAGTCCGATTAAGTTTTTGAACTTGTCGCCGTTGCCCAGGTCGTCGACGATTAAAATGTCCGTGCGCCCGCGTTCGTTCAGTGCGCGGACAATGTTGCTGCCGATAAAACCTGCGCCGCCCGTCACGATAATCATGTTGGTCATCTCCTTAAGCTGTCTCGTTGCTTTTACGTTTGCAGGATCTACTTTCTTTGTGCGGACAAAGAAAGTAGCAAAGAAAACCGCGCCCGCTATGATGCATCCTGCATCATGCGACGGGCGATTGCGGCCGTCATCCATGACGGCCGGTCACGTTGCGTCAGTCTTCCTTGACGTAACGAATGTATTGTTCGCCGATTCGTTCGCGGCATTTGTCGACGACGGGCTCAAGAAGTTTCAAGGCGTCGTCGTGAGTTTTGGCGGCGGCAGTCACGCGAATCAAACAGCCGTCCTCTTTGGCGTAAGTGGCAACCGTCGGGTTCGTGCCGTCAAGAAGTTCCGCCAACCTGTCGGCAACGGGCGATTCGCCGACGATTGAAATCGGCGCGTCGTGCTTGCTCAGGCATTTGATAATAATCGACACGAGAACTTTGTCGCTCTTGCCGTTCAGGTAAAGTTCACAGCACTCCTCGAACATCGGTTGCATTTCGTGCGGCGGACCGGGCAACAGGATACAAATTTTGCCGTCGCGCTCCATGACGCAACCGGGCGCGGTGCCGTGGTGATTGTACAGAATCAGCGAGTCGGCGGGCACGACAGCTTGTTTGCGCATGCCGTCGGACAGCTTGTCGAAGCCGCGAGCTTTGGCGCGCTGTTCCAAAAAATTTAAGACGGTCTCGTCGACTTTGGGACGCTTGCCGAAATAATCCATGAGCATTTCTTTGGTCAAGTCGTCTTTGGTCGGACCGAGGCCGCCCGTCATAATCACGGCGTCCGCACGCGAAAAAGCCACGTCGAGCGCGTATTTTATTCGGGCGGGATTGTCGCCCACGACCGTTTGAAAGTGGCAGTCCAAGCCCAAATGAGCCAACCTTTGAGCCAGATATTGCGCGTTCGTGTTGACGATGTTGCCCATCAAAATTTCCGTGCCGACGCTGATAATTTCCACAACCATTTAAACCACCGCCGAAAAATTTTTGACGCCACTATAACAAGACAATCTGAAATTTCTATCAAAGTTTTTTCGTTCGCCGCCGCAACAAAAAAACCCGTCACGTTTGACGGGAAGACGACGGATTTTGTTCGTCATGCACGGTAAATTTTGTCGATGAGCATCATGCCCGTAAGATGAATCTCGATTTGTTTCTCGAATTCGGCGATTGTCGCGGGGTCTTGTGCAAGGATTTTCCTAAAATTGAGCGGCGGCGTCGCGATTTTCAGATACTCCAGCCAATTATATGTGTTGCCCGACCAGTTGCTTAACCTAGCTATCGCGTCATTGTCTCCCAAGCTTTGAAATTTAGCTCGGCAATCGCTAAGCGTAAGGTTGCGACAGTAAATCCCCGACAGCATGACATCGCGCAGATAATCCTCGAAACCTTTATAAGTTCCGGGATAATTTTTATGGCAAAAGAAATTGTTTCGGTTGATTCGAACGGCTCGCTCAAAATGACACGGCGAATAGTGGTCGACAATGGCGTCGCGAAGTTTTTTGTTCGCAAGCAACTTCGGAAACAGGTGTTCGTTGTACCAATAATTCCTGTATCCGACTTCCGTGCGAAGGACAATTTCTTCCGGTATCTGCTCGCCTTCATGATAATCCAATCCGGTGATGTTGAGATTGTCGCTTGACGCTTGTGAGTAATTGATTGACGGCTCGATACTGATGAAAATGCAATCCCCTTCACGCCAAGGACACATTTTGAGTTTAATGCCAAGCTTAGCGGCACCCTTTAAGAGCGACTCGGCAAAAATCTGAGCCCACATGGGCGGCACAAACATTACGCATCACCTCCGAAAAATTTTGTCGCTGAAGAAATTTCCTGCGACGACTTTGACTTGAGCGCGACGCAAAAAACGCCGTCAAAGTCGCCGAGCCGTCGGAAAAATTTCGCCGATTAATTGACGCCGACGACCACTGAACTTCAAAGTGATCATAAATTACCGTGTGGTGGTTTTCAAGCGTTGCAACAAAAAACCCCGTCGCGTTTGACGGGGAATTTTCTTCACACGGCAAGAATCAGAAACTTCACTTTGTCGACGAGCCAATCGTCAATCGAAAAGCCGAACGAAACTTCAGCTTTCGGCGCGTGACGTTTAATCAGCCGCGAAAGTTTCTGCGCCTCTTCGAGCGAAAGGTTTGCTTGTGCGGCCGTCACGTTGAACAGAATTTTTTCGGCGGTCTTGAAGTTTTCTTCGCCTGATTCGACGTGTTCAAGCGCGGCTTTTGCGGCTTTGATGACGGCGTTTTTCCCGTCGCGTTCGCCGTAGCCGACACACGCCGCCGAGTTGCTCACGAGATGCGAAATTAACTTCACGTCGATTTTCGGCTGACCGGGCAAAGTCAAAGCTTCAATGAAATTCTGCACGACCTTGCAGGCGACGGCGGAGAAATTTGCATTCGGCAACTTGACCAGCGCGTCGAAGATAATTTCGTCTTCCGCGTCGTCGAAGTTCCCGCCGGCAATAAAAATCACGGGCACGCCGATTTTCTTCGCGCAGTGAGCGGCAAGCGTGACAAGCTTTGAATTTTCCCAAACGTCGGCGGCGACGACAAAAATCAAATTCGCCCCGCGCAGTTTGTCGGTGAAGTTAGCTTCGTCTTGAGCGTCGAGCAAGCGGAACTTGTGTTCGGCATGACAGGTGCATTTGTCGAGATTGTCGACGGAATTTCTGTCGACGGCGAAATAATTCACGCCTTGGAAGTTTCGGTTCAACATAAAATTGACGGCTTCGAGGCCGCCCGAAAGTTTTCCGTCGCCCGCAGTGTTGACGCCGACGACTTTGAATTTTACGTAACGGTTGTCAAAATTGGTTTCAAACACGTTCATCAACCCTCCGTGAAAATTTTTTCGGCGGTCAAGGTTTGTTGCGCCAGTTGCTTATGAAGTCGGGCAGATCCAGCTTGAACGGATTTTTTTGTTGCGGTTGAGGTTGTTGCTGATTCTGCGCACGATTGTACGGTTGCGGTTCCTGTTGCGGCTGAACGGTTTGACGCGACTGTTGCTGAGCGTTTTGACGCGGCGGCTGCGGTTGAGCGGTTTGACGTTGCGATTGAGATTTCGGCTGCGTTTGATTCGGCGGCAGAATTCTTGTGGCGGGAATGTCTTCAACGTCGTCTTCTTCGCCGAAACGCGTTGCGATAATCGTGACGATAATCGTGTCGCCGAGCGATTCGTCGACGCTGACGCCCCAAATAATTTCCGCGTCGGGGTGAGCGACGCCTTGCACGGTGGTCGACGCTTCGTTGACTTCAAACATCGACAGCGAATCCTGCGCGCCCATGAAGTTAATCAGAATTCCGCGGGCACTGTCGACGCTGGTTTCAAGCAGAGGCGAGGCAATGGCTTTCTTGACGGCTTCGACGGCGGCATTGTCGCCCGACGCTTCGCCCACGCCCATGAGTGCCGAGCCCGCATTTTTCATGATTGACTGCACGTCCGCGAAATCCAAGTTGATGACGCCCGGCACGGCAATCAAGTCCGAGATGCCCTTGACGCCTTGACGCAAGATATCGTCGGCGATTGTGAACGCTTTGGTCATTGGCGTTTTCTTGTCGACGACGCTTAGCAATCTGTCATTGGGAATTGTGATAATCGCGTCGACGTTGTGTCTGAGATTTTCAATGCCGAGGTCAGCGTTCTTCTTGCGTTTTGGGCCTTCAAAGGTGAACGGTCGCGTGACGACAGCCACGGTCAACGCGTTGACTTCGCGGGCACATTCGGCAACGACGGGAGCCGCACCGGTACCGGTTCCGCCGCCCATGCCCGCCGTAATAAAGACCATGTCCGAGCCGCGAAGGGCTTCCAAAATATCGTTGCGACTTTCCTGCGCGGCGCGTTCGCCAATTTCGGGACGAGCACCGGCACCAAGCCCGCGGGTAAGCTTTTCGCCGATTTGCATACGTTTGGGCGCTTTGCTCATCAAAAGAGCTTGCGAGTCGGTGTTGACGGCAATAAACTCCACACCTTCCAAGCCCGATTCAATCATGCGGTTGACAGCGTTGGAGCCGCCGCCGCCAATGCCGATAACTTTTATCTTCGCCAGTTGATCTAACGTGTTTTCGTCGAATTCAAACATCAGCTGTCCCTCCGTGAAAAATTTTCTACGCAAGCGGTGAAAGTTTAGCACAGCTTAATGAAAAAAATTTGGTAACGAAAAAATTCTTCGACACAAGCCGACAGCGACAGTAACCGGTCGACACGCAACGTAACCGGCCGTCATGGATGACGGCCGCGCCCGCGGTTGAAACAGGATGTTTCACCTGCGGGCACACACGGCACGAGGTACCGACAACATTTGACGACGAACGACCAAACGCCAAATATGCTAAAGGGCTTGTGTGAACAACAACATTTCGGCAACGAGGCGGCAAAAGTCGCCCGCTGCGTAGGCGCGGTTTTCTTTGCTACTTTCTTTGTCCGCACAAAGAAAGTAGTCCACAAACACAAAAATCACGAATCAGCCGAATCGAAGCGACGAGCCGTTGTCACACTTTCAGCAAACGTCGTGCGTTGAGTTCGAGAATTTTTGACTTGTCGTCGTCGTCAAGTGAAAGTTTTTCGACGAAGTCACGCGAAAATTTCTGCGAACTCCACGGGCTGTCCGTGCCGAAAAGAATTCTGTCCGCGCCGAAAACTTTCACGAACGTCATAAACTGCGCGGCGTCCAAAAGTTTCGCGTCGAATGCCAACTTTGCAACGTCGGCACGCGCAGTCATTTCGCCCGTGGAAAAAGCCGTGTCGATGAAAACTTCCGTGTCGCCCAGAAGTTCGAGAACGTCGCGCCAATTCTTCCAGCCGCCCATGTGCGCCGCAACGAATTTGAAATTGCCAATTTCATCGACGACATGACGAATCATCTGCGGCGAACAACGCACGACGTTTGGAAAGCCGATGTCAAGTCCCGCGTGCGTGACGACAATCAAATCAAGTTCGGCGGCGCGGTCAAGGATTCGCAGGAACTTCGCGTCGTCAAGATTTATGTCTTGATAAACGGGATGAATTTTGATACCCTTTAGCCCGAAATTTTTCACGCGGCCGAGTTCAGCCCGAAAGTTCGTGAAGTCGGGGTGAATGCAGCCGAACGAAAAAATTCCCGCGTCCGAAAACTTTTCGTTGAGCGCGGCGGCCGAATCATTAATCTTTTCGACCTGGTGAGTGTTCGTGGCGACGGGCAGAATCACCGACAGATCAATTCCCGCCTCGTGCATTGAATCAATTAAGCCGTGCAAAGTTCCGTTCGTGTGAGCGGGAATGCCTGCGACGCGGCTGAGCTTGTCAATTGTGGCGGCGGCGATTTTGTCGGGGAACGTGTGCGTGTGCATGTCGATTGTCATTGAGGTCAACTCCTTGAAGTTTGTTTTGATGTTGCAGGTTACAGGTTGACAGTCGCGTTGTCCCTGACACCCGACACCTGACACCTGCCTACGGAGGTTTTCGCATGAAGGTTGTTTTACTGGTCTTGTATTTCGCCGTGCTGATTGGCATCGGGCTTTACTGCCGCAAACACGCAACCGACGTTGACGGCTTCGTCTTGGGCGGGCGCAACGTCGGCGCGTGGTTGACGGCTTTTGCTTACGGCACGAGTTATTTTTCTGCTGTCGTGTTCGTCGGTTACGCGGGACAATTCGGTTGGAAGTACGGCATTGCGGCGACGTGGGCGGGCATCGGCAACGCATTAATCGGTTCGCTTATGGCGTGGTTCATTTTGGGACGGCGCACGCGAATCATGACGCGTCACCTGAACACCGCGACAATGCCGCAGTTCTTCGAGAAACGTTTCGGCTCCCCGTCGCTGAAAATCGGCGCGGCAATCATAATTTTTATCTTCATGATACCTTACACCGCAAGTTTGTACAACGGCTTGTCGCGACTGTTCGGCATGGCGTTTGACATTGACTACGCGGTTTGCATTTTGATGATGGCGGTTTTGACGGCGATTTACGTCATTGCGGGCGGCTACATGGCGACGGCGATAAATGACTTCATTCAAGGCGTCGTCATGCTCGCGGGCATTTCGGCGGTCATTTACGCGGTACTCGAATCAAAGGGCGGCTTCGTCGCGGCACTGGACGGACTTGCGCGAATCACCGACGATAAAGTTTCCGACACGCCGGGAATTTTTGCGTCGTTTTTCGGCACCGACCCGCTTAACCTGCTGTTCGTGGTGATTTTGACTTCGCTGGGCACGTGGGGACTTCCGCAGATGGTTCAGAAATTCTACGCGATTAAAAATGAACAGGCGATTCAAAAAGGCACGGTCATTTCGACGCTGTTTGCGTTCGTCGTGGCGGGCGGCTGTTACTTCCTCGGCGGCTTCGGGCGACTGTTCTCCGACCAAATCGACATTGCGGCAAACGGCTACGACTCGATTATCCCGACGATGTTAAGCGGTCTGTCCGAAGGCATGATTGCGCTTGTCGTGATTTTGGTTTTGTCCGCGTCGATGTCAACTCTGTCGTCGCTGGTTATCGTTTCGGCGTCGACGTTGACGCTTGACTTGATTCGCGACAACTTCGCTCCGAACATGAAAGAGCCCGCGCAGGTTTTGCTGATTCGGATTTTGGTCGTCGTGTTTATCGCGATATCGGCCGTGCTTGCGCTCGTGCAATACAAAAGCTCGGTGAACTTTATCGCGCAGTTGATGGGCGTGTCGTGGGGAGCAATGGCGGGCGCGTTCCTGGCACCGTTCATGTACGCGCTTTACTCGAAGTGGGTTTCGACGGCGGCTTGTTGGACGTGCTTTGCGTTCGGCTCGATTTTGATGACGGCGAACATGTTGATTCGACCGGCGTTCCCCGCGATAATTCAGTCGCCGATTAATGCAGGCGCGGTTGCAATGTTGGCGGGACTTTTGATTGTGCCGATTGTCAGCGCGTTGACTCCGAAGCCCGACCAAAAGCTCGTTGACGACGCGTTCACCTGCTACGACGAAAAAATTGTCGTGCCGCTGTCGACTGCGCTCAACTCCGAAAAGTGACGTCGGCTCGTCGTCGGCTGTTGACGTCGTAGTTCGTCGCTTCGATTGAATTTGTTCGTGTGAGATCTACTTTCTTTCGGCGGCGAAAGAAAGTAGCAAAGAAAGCCGCGCCCGCTATGATGCATCCTGCATCATGCGACGGGCGATTGCGGCCGTCATCCATGACGGCCGGGTCTTCGTTGCTGTTAGCGTTGTCGCAGGAATTGTCACGTGCGGCGACGAATAGTCAAACACATTTTTAAGGAGGCGAACACTCATGTTGACTTTCAACTACTACGGGCACGCTTGCTTCATGTTGGACGACGGCGCGAACAAAATTCTGTTCGACCCGTTCTTGACGGGCAACCCAGCCGCGACGGTCAGCGAAAAGGACGTGCAGGCTAATTACATTCTGATAACGCACGCACACGGCGACCACATCGGCGACGCTCCGAACATTGCGGTTCGCACGGACGCGACTGTCGTGGGCATTCCCGAAATCATGGACTTTGGCGGTCAACGCGTCAAAACAATCGGCATGAACTTGGGCGGCACCGTCAAGACCGAATTCGGCTTCGTGCGCATGGTTCCCGCGCTTCACTCGTCGGGCATTGCGGGCGGCGTTGCGTGCGGTTACGTCGTCGGCGTCGGCGGCAAAGTCGTTTACTTCGCGGGCGACACGGCTCTTTTCTCCGACATGAAACTTATCGGTGAACGCGACAAGATTGACTACGCGGTTCTTCCGATTGGCGGGCATTACACGATGGATCCGATTGACGCCGCCAAAGCCGTCGAGTTCTTGAACGCGGCAAACGTCATTCCCGTGCACTACGACACGTGGCCGGTCATCAAGCAAAATCCCGAAGACTTGTTCCGACTGGTCAACAAGGCGAAAGTTATCGTCGTCAAGCCCGGTCATTCGATTGAGCTGAAGTGAGCCCCGTCAAAAACTTCGACGCCGCGCCGTTTGACTTGACAAATATCCGTGATTCGGTACAATCACTTTACTTGACGCCGCCTGAGCGCGAAAAACTCGTTGTTATCGTCGGCGCAACTTCCGTCGGCAAAAGTTCTTTGGCAGTTGACTTGGCGGAAAGTTTCGGCACGGAAATAATTTCGGCGGACTCGATGGCGGTCTACAAAAATTTCAACGTCGGCACTGCCAAACCGTCACGCGACGAACTTGCCCGCGTTAAACACCACTTGATTGACATCCTCGACGCGAATCAAAAGTTCAGCATGGTTGAATTCCTGCAACGGGCGCGCAAGATTATTTCCGACATCAACGCACGCGGACAAATTCCAATCGTCGCGGGCGGCACCGGGCTTTACGTTCAAGCGCTCGTCGAAGGCTACGACGCGCACGCGGGCGAAAAAATCTTCACAAGTCACTACAAACGCACGGGCGAACTTTTCTACGACGCGCTTGTCTTCGGACTTACTGCCGACCGCGAAGTTCTTTACGACAGAATTAATCGCCGCACGCAAAAACTTTTCGACGACGGCCTTGTCGACGAAGTCAAAAACTTGCTCGCTCAAGGTATCAGTCCGCAAGCTCAGGCAATGCGCGGCATCGGTTACAAAGAAACGCTCGACTACCTTCAAGGAGGCGCGACACTCGACGACACCAAAGCCAAAGTCGCTCAAGCCACAAGAAATTTCGCCAAACGTCAGCTCACCTGGTTTCGGCGGATGAATTATATTCGGTGGTTGAAAATTTTTTGACGCTTTGCAAAGGAGAGATTTGTACATGGCAAACAAACCAATCATCAACCTGCAAGAAAACTTCTTGAATCAGGCGCGCAAGGAAAACGTCCCCGTCACGGTTCACCTCTTGAACGGCTTCCAGATCAAAGGCATGATTCGCGGCTTCGATCAATTCACCGTCATCGTTGATTCGATGGGACGCCAACAAATGATTTTCAAGCACGCGATTTCAACAATCACGCCCGTCAAACCGCTCGGCTCGCAGAACGCCGAAAAACCCGCCGACGACAAAGCTGCGGACGCCAAAGCCGACGACAAACCGACCGAAGAGGCCAAAGCGGAATAACTTTCGGCGAGGCGCATACACATGATTCGAGGCTTTGAGATTCTCGATGGTTACGACGAAATAATTTTGCCGACACGCAAGACGGCTTTCAGCGCGGGCTACGACCTGCACGCCGCCGCAGATGTTCACGTGTCGCAAGGCAAAGTTTCGCTCGTGCCCACGGGTCTCAAGGCCTTTTTTCCTTGCGACGAAGTGCTGTTGATTTACCTGCGCTCAAGTCTTGCCGTCAAGCACGGACTGTTTCTGGCTAACGGCGTCGGCGTGATTGACGCGGATTATCGCGGACATATCATCTTGCCCGTCACAAGTTTGAGCGGCGACTTCGACATCAAACGCGGCATGAGAATCGCGCAGGGCGTTTTTCAAAAATATTTGACCGTAGACGGCGACACTGTCGGGCAAGGCGACATTCGACGCGGCGGCTTCGGTTCCACGGGCGAATTTTGAAAACTTTTCACGGAGAACGACATGGACAATTACGAATTCATTGCGACCAAAATCAACGCGCTGAAAGAAAAATATCCGTCGCTTCGGGCGCGCACGGACGACTACGTTTTTTCGGTGCTGTGCGTCAAAGCGCATTTCTACAAAAATCCCGCGCTTGTCCCCGACGACGAAGACTTCGCCGAAATTGTCGTTGACGGTTCACACGACGGCGGTATAGACATTCTTTTGAACGATAAGAATTACGAAAGAACCGACATGGTTATCGGACAATCGAAGTTTTACCATAGCATTTCCAAAGAAACCGTGCTCAATGCTATGCGCAAGATGGCGGACTTCTACAAGGACATGACGGCGGGGCACTACGAACAATTCAATCAGCAGGCACGAAATAGATTCCTTTACGTCGACGGCAAACGCGGCGACAACTCGAAAGTTCACTTCGTCTTTTACACTTCCGCGCCGCAAAAAAAAATCAACACGACCGACATCGAAAAGAAATTCCGTGCGCAGTTCACGGCATTTGACGCGATTGAAGTTTCGATACTCTTCGCCGACGACATTGAAAAGCAAATTCGCGAAGCCGAGGCTTACAAACCGACCATCGAACACGGCAAGATTATTATTGACGCCCCGAAAAATATTTTGCGCTACGGCGACAACGAAGCGGTCATTGTCAACGCGTCGGCTTTTTCAATTAAGCAACTGTACGCCGAACACGGCACAAATCTTTTGTCGCTCAATCTGCGTTACCACATTACCGGCGGCAAAATCGACAAAGAAATTCGCGAGACAATCAAAGACAATCCCGCGTCATTTTGGTTCAAGAACAACGGCATAACGATTATTTGCGACGACTTTCAACCTGACGGCTGCGAAGTCAAGCTTACCAACTTTTCAATCGTCAACGGCGGACAAACGACTTACATGCTCCACAAAAGCAAAAACCTTGACGCCGCGCATGA
The DNA here is from genome assembly GCA_947165295.1 of uncultured Selenomonadales bacterium. GTDB lineage: Bacteria > Bacillota > Negativicutes > Selenomonadales > Selenomonadaceae > Quinella. The sequence continues at coordinate 78,536 of CAMUZU010000001.1, forward strand.
CTTTTGGCTTTCGTGCAAGATTATAAAAACCGTCGGCATAACCGCGGACGAGAAAAATGCCTTCAGTTTGGAAATTGCCAAGGCCGCCAATTCACAAAAGCCGATTAAAGACGCGGACTTGAAGGCAAACAAACCCGAACAACGCAGTTTCGCGCAGGCAATACGCACGATTGGCGTCTTTTACCAAACCAAACGCGGCGAAGTCATTAAAAGTCAATTTGCCACGTCTTACCTGCATACGAAGTTGCTTGACGCGGGCAAGTTGTGTTTGGCGGCGATATTTCAGGAGCCGTGCAAAAGTCGCTCGAAACCTTCGGCGGTTTACTTGCCCGAATATTACGACCCGATTTTCAACTCGAATCAAGCGCAAGTCGCTCAACTTTGCAAGGAACTGCTTTACGCGGACGATTACTTCACAAAAAAGTTTCTGCCCAAGTTTGACCGCGAAAACAAAGACTTGCCCGACGCGGCTGTCCGAACAACTTTTGCGCACATTGCACGGACAATTTGTATTGCGTTCGCGGCTCTTGCGGCAAGGTATCACTGCGGCAACCTCACCGACAAAGACGTAACCGCCTTGATTGACGCGCCGAAGTCTTCCGACGTTTACAAGACGCTCCGCAATCTCGGCGACATGAAAACGCTGTTGCCGACGAAACTTTACACGGACGCTTACGACGCGGCTTTGGACAGATTGTTTAAGGCGATTATCAAGGCGGGAACTCAAACTTATACCTATGTCTGCAAACATAACGAAACTTTGACGGCTTTGACGGCGCGAAATTTTTTGCAGAACGACAGAAATTATTACCTAATTTTGAATGAGCATTGGGATACGCTTCGTGATGACATTAATGAAACTTTCGCCGACGTTTAAGGAGTTCACATGGATTTGTTCGACAGCATCAACGACGACAAAAAATTTTCGCCGCTTGCCGAAAGAATGCGCCCGAAAACTCTTCGGGACTTCGTCGGTCAGGCGGCTGTTTTGCGCGGCGCGCTCGGCAAGATGATTTCGCAAGGTCAAACGCCGTCGCTGATTTTTTTCGGCGCACCGGGCACCGGTAAAACCACGCTCGCCAAAATTATCGCGAACGTCACGGCAAGCAATTTCGTCAAGGTCAACGCGGCACTTTCGGGCGTCACCGAACTGCGCAACATCGTCAAGACCGCCGAAGATCAGCGCAAATTTTATCGGCGGCGGACAATTCTTTTCGTCGACGAAATTCACCGCTTCAACAAAAGTCAGCAGGATTTCCTGTTGCCTTACGTCGAGGACGGGCGGTTGACTTTAATCGGCGCGACGACCGAAAATCCGTTCTTCGAGGTCAACGCCGCACTTTTGAGCCGCGTGAAGATTGTTCGGCTGGAAAAACTTTCCGTCGACGACATCAAACAAATTCTTCGCCGCGCAGTCGAAGCCGAATACAAAACTTTGCCCGTCGACGAACGCGCACTTGACATTATCGCGGACTTCGCGGACGGCGACGCTCGCACGGCTTTGAACTTGTTGGAGCAGGCGGCGTTCACCGAAAAAATTTCCGTCGACACACTGCGCGAACTGCTCGGCGAAAAAATTCGGCGTTACGACAAAGGCGGCGACGTTCATTACGACACGGCAAGCGCGTTTATCAAAAGTATGCGCGGCTCCGACCCCGACGCGGCGATTTTTTATCTCGCGAAGATGATTGACGGCGGCGAAGACTTGAAGTTTATCGCTCGGCGAATTGTAATTTGCGCCTCCGAAGACGTGGGCAACGCCGACCCGCAAGCTTTGATTTTGGCGAACGCGGCGGCTCAAGCGGCTCAATTCGTCGGAATGCCCGAAGCGCGAATCATTTTGGCTCAGGCGGTCACTTACGTTGCCTCGGCTCCGAAGTCGAACGCGGCTTACCTGGCGATTGATCGGGCTTTGGCGGACGTGAGGACTTCCGACGACGAAGTTCCCAAACATCTGCGCGACACAAGTTACAAGGGCGCAAAGACTTTCGGGCACGGCGTCGGTTACAAATATCCGCACGACTTCGCGAATCACTTTGTGCGTCAACAGTACTTGCCCGACGGCAAAACATCTGCGCGATATTACGAACCGACCGCTCAAGGTTTCGAGTCGACGATTCGCACACGGCTTGACGGCTTGCGGAAATAAATTCGCGGGGATTGTTTTTTTAAAATCAGTCGATTATAATGCCCCCGAAAGGAGTTGGTTGACATGCTGGGCACCACGCTGCGCGACGAACGCGAGCGACAAAAGTTATCCGTCAACGACATCGAACAGGGCACGAGTATTCGCGCACTTTACATAGAGGCCATCGAGAACGGCGAATACGACAAACTGCCGGGCGAAGTTTACACCCGCGGCTTCATCAAAAATTACGCAAATTTTCTCGGCTTGGACGGCGACGCGTTCGCCAAACAGTTCACCGCCGAATTGCACGGGGCACCGCCTGCTCCGCCCGTCGAAGAAAAACCTGCGGCTCAACCCGTCGTCGAGTCACAGCCCGTCGTCGAGTCAAAACCTGCGAAGCCCGCTCAACCCGCGAAGAAGTCTTCAAAGGTCGTCGGCGAAGTTCGTGGCGAAAATCGCGGCTCGTCGGGCATTTTGATTGTCGCGGCGGTCGTGTTGATTGCGGCATTGGCGGGCGGCGCGTGGGCATTTCTTTCGGGCGACAGCGAAGTTGCGGACAACAAACCGCCCGTGCAAACTCAGCCCGTGCAAACTCAACCTGCGCAAACGCCCGTTGCCAACGCCAATCCCGCTCCGCAAGCTCCGGCCGACAGCGTCAAAATCGATGCGAAGTTCAACGGTCGTTGCTGGACACTCGTGACGGTTGACGGCGCGGTCGTGCTTGAAGGCGTCGTTGAAGCCGGCGAAAATCTTTCGTGGGAAGGCAAAGAATCCGTCAATCTGCGGCTCGGTGACGCGGGCGCGGTCGAACTGACGCACAACGGTCAAAGCCTCGGCGTGCAAGGCGGCGCGGGCGAAGTCGTCGACAAAACCTTCACGCGCAAATAATTTATCGAACGCAAAAAAATATCGGGGACTCAATCGAGTCTCCGATTTTTTCGTGCAATCGCCGCGACAGTAATCGGCCGTCACGGATGACGGCCGCCGCCCGCGGTTGAAACAGGATGTTTCACCTGCGGGCTGTTTTCTTTTGCTACTTTTCTTTTGCGCCAAAAGAAAAGTAGATTAACCGCCAAAAAACAAACCGTGAGTTATCAGCCACCAACCGACCGTGCGCATGGCGGAAATAATTTGCGTGGCGTGTGCGCGCTCGTCGGCAAGGTTGACTTCGTTCAGCTCGTTGGAAGCGACGTGCGGCAACAACTCAATCACGTCCGAATCAATCTGCCCCGCAACTTTGGCGGTCAAGAACGCGTCCGTGTTGAAGCCGACGCCGTCACTTGCAAACAAGCTCGGCGCAATCGAGTAATACGCAAAATTCTGCGGCGCAATCATGTCAAGCAACGTCGGGACAATCGAAATGTGATCTCCGACAACGTCGGGCGGCAAAATGTTTTTCGTGACGCCGTTGCCGTACAAGACGAACGGAACGCTTTGATGCTCAAAAATCGTCGGGTGCGTCGACGGGTCGCAACGAATCGCGTGGTCGCCCGTCACGACGAAAATACTTTCGGGGTACTTCGCAATCGCGTCGCGGATAAAGCGCGTGATGACTTCGTCCATGTACCAGTAATGCCCAAGCTCCACGGCAAGCTGATTCGGGTCTTCGACGTTCGGGAACTTCTTCAAAACTTCGGTGACCGCGTTCAAGTCGTAACCTTCGGCCGCCAAGTCCAAATTATACGGCGGGTGATTGGTCGTCGTCATAATCAAGTGAACCGTCGGCGGCTCCCCGTCAAGATGATTCAGCAGCGCGTTGAACAAGTTTTCGTCCTTCGTGCCCCAAGTCGTCTGCTTCGGCGCGTTGAAGTCCGGGTAGCCGTAAAAGTTGTCGAAACCTTGAGCCAGCGACATTTTGGCAATCGAGTCCCACGAAGGCATTCCGCCGTACCAGAAATCGACTTTGTAGCCCAGCTCCTTGAAAGGTGCCGCCATCGACGTGATGTAAAGTTTTTCGTACGTGCGCGCCTGATAGTTGACGCGGATGTTCACGTCGGGAAGTCCCGTCACAAGGCCGGTTATCGCCGTCGACGTGAAATCGCCGTTGGGCATGAAGTTGCGGCTGTAATAGCAGTTCTCCTCCGCGATAAGCGACTTGATACCTTCGGCAACCAAAAGTTCGTCGTACTTGCCAAGCAGCGGCCACTGCATGAACGTTTCGCCCAAGATGATAAAGATGTGACGCGGCTTCGGAATTTTTTCGCCCGAAGTCTTGCGTTCGAGATACGGCGCAAGATTTTTTTCGGCAATGTTTTTGTTGACGGCGATAATCTGCGCGTACTCCTGAATCTTGTCGGGGTCAACGCCGGAAATTTTGCCCGCCTCCATGCGTTTGGCAATCGAGCGCGTGCGATACAAAGCCTGCGCGTCGTCGAGTATGCATTCGTTCAAAAAATCGTCGTTGGTGACGCCCGCGTTCTCCCAGTTCAAGCCGCCGCCGTAAGTGAAACTGCCGCCGAAACGCACGAACAGTCCGAACAGAAAAATTCCCGCGATTAAAGCCGCGCTGAAGCCCGCAGTCTTTTTCTTGTCGAACATGACGCTTTCGGGCAACGGGAAAGTTTTTATCAGCAACAGCCGACTTAACGCCGCGATACAAATTATCATCAACAGCAGCGCGACGAGTGTTCGCCACAAGATGCCGTACTCTTGAACCATCGTGACGATTATCGACCAGAAGTCGTCGTGAAGTCCTTGCACAACTTCAAGCCCGTATGTCGATTGAAATGTGCGGTAATACGGGAACCGCAACATGAACAGCAACGAAAACATCAGCGACGAAAAAATTCCGACGCCGAGGCGAATTCGCGAACTCAGCCCGCCGATTGAACACAGCACGAACGGAATCAGCGTGACCGCGCCCGCAGTCTTCAAACTCAATCGCAAGCCCGCGAACAAAGCCGTCGCGATTTGTGCCGCGCCCGACTCCGCGCTCATGTAACTCGACATAAGCCACATGAACAGTCCGCGGTAAATTTCCAGCAAAATCAGCACGAACAGGAACAATCGCAAGTCGCGCTGAATGCCGTCGAAAAATCGTTTCAGGAACTTCAAGAGCCGTGCTCCTCTCAAACGAAAATTTTGCCGACATTATATCAGATTTTCCACGTGACGCAAAAAAACCCGACGATTTTGTTGCGTCAAGAAATTTCTGTTGAAAACGCCCGCGAAGTTATGATATATTTTCGGCACAAGCGAACAGATTATTTAAACCAAAGAGGTTGCCATGTTGAACAATACGGCTTTTTACAAAGAAATTCTCAGCGAAATGTCCGGCGGCGTGATTTATATTCAGCGCGGAAGAATTTTATTCGTCAATCCTGCGGCAACGGAAATTCTTGACAAAAACGAAGAGGACTTGTTCAACAAACTTTTTGCTGAATGTTTTTTTGACTACGACGAGAACGACGCCTTCAATCAAATGCTGTTGGAAGTTATTTACGATTCAAGCCGCGAATACGAAAGAATTGTCCCGTATTTCACGGGCACGGAAACAAAACATTTGCACGTGCATACTTCGTCGCTGAAATTTGATTCCGAGAATGTTGGGATAATTATTTTGTTCGACGACGTAACGGAATTGCTGAAACTGCGCGGCGTCGCTCTTGATTTGGAAAAAATCAAAGACATTAATCGTCAGCTGAGCGAGTCGCGGGACTTTTACAAACGCACGGCGGAGACCGACAAACTCACGGGGCTGTTGAACAAAATCACCTTTGAAAATACTTGTCGCGAATATCTTCAAAACATTTCGGCGGGCGAAATTGCCGCGCTGTTCGTGGCGGACTTGGACAATTTTAAAAAAGCCAACGACACCTACGGACATCAATTCGGCGATTTGATTCTAAAAAAATTCGCTCAGGCACTTCACGACCAATTCAATGCGGACAGCTTAATCGGGCGATTCGGCGGCGATGAATTCGTTATTCTGCTGAAAAATGTTGCCGATATAAATTTCGTCGTCGACAAGGCGCGAAAGATACTTGAAATGGCGTGCGATTTGCATTCCGACAAAGAATGGCATCTTTCGGCGAGCATCGGCATTTCGATTATTGACGGCGACGAAAAAAATTATTCGGAAATTTTTGCGGCGGCGGATAAGTCGGTCTATGTGGTTAAATCTCAAGGCCGCAACGGATTCAGCGTCAACGGCGCGGCAAAACAAACTTGACAGCGTTTCAAAAAAGTTCGTGAGCCGACAATCGGCTTGCGAATTTTTTTATTGGAAACACGTCGGCAAAAAAAAATCGCCCGCGCTCGGCGGACGAAGAATTTCAGCCCATGGATTTAATTTTGTCTTCGACGAAGGCGACGGGAATTTTGTCCAGGCAGTCTTCGTCTTTGGGGCAAGCGCGTTTCCAGCAACCTTTGCACGGGCGTTCGACTTCAATGGCGTGTTCAAGTTGCCCGAAAGGTCCGTTGCGCTCGACGTTCGTGGGACCCATCAACATGACCGTCCGCACGCCGAGAGCCGCTCCGAGGTGAACAGGCCCCGTGTCGCCGCCGATAACCAGCCGCGAACTTCGGATGACATGCGTAAGTTGCGCAATGTTCGTGCGGTTGACAAGATTAATCGGCGGAATTTCCATAAGCGATTCAATTTCCCGGGCACGTTGCGCGTCAAGGTCACCGCTGCCGACAAGAACGGGCACGACCGCAAGTTGATAAAACCAGTCGCCCAAAGCCGCAAAGTTTTTCGTCGGCCAACGTTTGTTCGGCCAATTCGCACCGACAACGAACGTCACGAACGGGTTGCCGTCGCGAAGTCCCGCCTGCTCCATAATCGCCCGCGCAGATTCGGATTCTTTGACGGGCACGCGAAGCGGGAAGACAACTTTGTCGACGACGCAACCGACCGCACGCGCCGTGTCAAGGTAACGTTCGACGATGTGACCTTCGGCGTTTTCACCGACGACGGGCTTTGAAACTTTATCGCTAAGTTCGCGCATGTTGCAAATGCCAAGCTTGATGTTTGACTTCGCAAAGAACGCAATGGCCGCCGACTTGAAAAGCCCCTGCAAGTCAAGTACTGCGTCGTAACTTTGCTGTTGCAGTTCCTGCTTGAACGGGAAAAACTCGCGCATGAAACCTTTCAGCGTGCGGAAACTTTTTTTGTTGAACAGGATAATTTTGTCGACGCACGGATTCATTTTGAGCAAGTCATAGCTCGGCGGCTCGACGACCCAAGTGACCTTCGCGTCGGGGAAAGTTTCTTTGATGGCGTAGCTGACGGGCAGCGCGTGAATCACGTCGCCCAACGCGCTAAGCTTAACGATTAAAACGTTTTGCAGACCTTCGCTCATTGTTTCAGCTCCAAAATTTTTTCAACGATGTTGGTTGTCGAACGTCCCGCGACCAAATTTATAAATTCGACGCGCCCGCCGAATTGCTGAACGATTTTCGCTTCGGGCAACGTGTCAAGCGTGTAATCGCCGCCCTTGACGTAAACATTCGGCTTGACTTCGGCAATTAACGCTTCGGCAGTTTGTTCGCCGAAAATAATCACGTGGTCAACGGCTTTAAGTCCCGACAAAACTTCGGCACGGTCAAGTTGCGAATTAATCGGACGCGAATTGCCTTTGAGCCGACGGACGGATTCGTCGGAATTCAAGCCGACAATCATCACGTCGCCGAAAGTTTTTGCCGCCGTCAAGTAACGGACGTGTCCCGCGTGAAGAATGTCGAAACAGCCGTTCGTGAAAACGATTTTGTTGCCGCGTGACCTTAATTCGTCGCAGAAAGTTTCAACGTCGTTTCTGTCAATCAACATAAATTTCAGCTCCAAAGATAACGTAGCTCCGGCCGTCATGGATGACGGCCGCCACACAAGCCGCGTCGTCGGCGCGTGATGCGTCGACAGCGGCAACGAAACGCACGGCACGATGCACGTCAATCGTAGCGACAACACGGCCGCACAGGACGTGCGGCCGCCCGGCGTACGACGCGTGACGCGGAGTCCGTCGGGTCGAAGCGCCTTTCTTTTGGTTACTTTTCTTTGGCGCCGTCAAAGAAAAGTAACGTTCAGCGTGCACGTTCCAAAGCCGCGACGAGTTCGGTTGCGCTGACGGTACTTGTGCCCATCTTTCGGACGGCAAGACCCGCCGCGTAATTGGCAATCTTCGCCGCGACGGAAGGTTGAGCCCCGGCCGTCAACGCCAAAAGAAAAGCCGCAACGCAGGTGTCGCCCGCGCCCGACACGTCGTAAACTTCGCTCATGTCGCTAACGGGGATGTGATGCGCCGCGCCGTTTCGCTCGAACAAAGTCATGCCCATTTCGCCGCGAGTAATCAAAACTCCGTTGACGTTGAGTTTCGCCAAAATCGTCGCGCCCGCGCCGATTAAGTCCGTGATGTCGTTGAGCGGGTGTCCGACGAATTCGCCGAGCTCCGAATCGTTTTGCTTGATGTAGCCGACGCCCTCGAAGTCGCCGATGTTGTAGCGCGAATCGACGATGTTGGGAATCTTCTGCTTGCCGGCGTAGCGGGTTATCAACTTGCGTGCGTTCTGAGTAATCGTGCCGGAACCGTAATCGCTCATGATAATTCCGTCGACCTTCGGTAAAATGCGGTCAATCTTCGTCAACAGTTCGGCTTCGACCTTCTTGCCGAGCGGCTCTTTGCTTTCGTTGTCAATGCGGACAATTTGTTGACTGACCGTCGCACGACCGCCCGCAATGATTCGCGTCTTTGAAATTGTCGGACGGCTTTTGTCGCGCACGAGACCTTCAATGTGCACGTCGAGATCTTTTAAGATTGTGCGCAACTTTTCGGCATAAGGATCGTCGCCGATAATGCCGACCGCGTAAACTTCGCCGCCGAGAGTAGCCGCGTTGGCAACGACGTTCGCCGCGCCGCCCGCAACGATTTTTTCGCCCGCCTTTTCGAGAATCAACACGGGTGCTTCGCGAGAAATTCTGGAGATGCGCCCGTCGACATAGACGTCGGCAACGATGTCGCCAATGACCAAAATCTTCTTGTCCTGCATGTTTGTCGTGATGTTGATGAGTTCTTGCAACTTGCCAACCTCCTTGTAGAACGAGGGATTAGAACTATGGATTAGGTTATCTTGTTCTGTTCCCTATCGCAATGTACTGCGGGACAATGTCTGCATACGAGCCGTCGGGCATTCTGAAACCTTCGGGTATCGTGCCGAGTTCGACAAAGCCGAGCCGTCGATACAAGTGCCGTGCGTGAACGTTCGTGGCGACAACCGCGTTGAACTGCAAAATCCGAAAGCCCAGTTCGCCCGCCTTGTCAATCGAGTGCTTGACGATAAGTTCGCCGAGATGTTGACCGCGCACGTTTGAACGGACGGCGTAACTTGCATTGGCAATGTGACCGCAACGCCCGACGTTGTTCGGGTGCAAGATGTACAACGCCAAAACTTCGCCCGCGTCGTCGACAGCAAGACCCGTGAACGATTGCGCACGAAAAAATTCGTCGCCCGACGCGTCGTCGAGTTCGTCCTCCTGCGGGAAGGCAATTCCGTCGCGCACAACTTCGTTCCAAACTTCGACGGCGGCGCGAACAAACTTTGAATCATACGCAACAACTTTTGCAGACATTACTTAACCTCCGTTGATCGACGATAGATTTTGTACTTCAACTTCGGCGGCGATTGTTTGTCGTGGAAAGTTTTTTCCAGCCAAGCTTCCAGTCCGCCGCGTGGGACAGTGCCGACAAGTTCCCAATCGCCCGACACCAACGTCAAAAAGAACTGCGCGTTTTCGTCTCCGACGACGGCAAGAATTTTTTTGTCGGACGGCAACTCGTCAAGCGACATGAACGGCATGACGTTTTTGCTTGTCCACGTCAAATCCCGCGGGCGAAGTCGTTCGTAATTCTCCTGAGTTTCGAGCCGATAAATTTTCGCGCCCGTGTAAAAGACCAGCGAGCCGGAATAATTTGCATCGAAGCTGACGACGCAGGTTTGTTCGTCAATGTACGGCGAAATCACTTCGGCCGTGCGCCGCCCCGAATTGTCTTCGGCAAGCGGCAATGCGACGAGCCACAGCGTCAACGGGAAAATTATCAGCACGCCCGCCGTCATTGACAGGAACAGTTTCCAGCGATTGGCGAAGTAGCGCGCAATGAAAATCATCGCGGCAGGCATTGCGGGCAGCGTGTACGTCACGTATTTTGTCGCGCACAGTTGGAAGAAAATCACGACCGTCAACGCCCACACGATTAAAAATTTTTCGTGCACGTCGAACACGGGCAGGCGTCCTTCTTCGATAAACAATTCTGCGCGGCGGAAAAATTTCACGACGGCGGCGGGCAACAGCGGTATCGACCACGGCAGGAAGCCGACAATCGAAATCAGCGTGTAATAGTACCACACGTTGGTTTTTTCGTATTCGGTGACCGTCGCACGCAAAAAGTTATGCACGCCCAAAAAGTTTTCGACGAACTCCCGACCGTGCAAAATCATCATCGGCAGGTACCACACCGAGACGATTATTGCGAACGTCAACAAGTTCCGCACGGTGAAAAGTTTGCGCAGATGTTTCAAGTCGCCCTGCCACAGCAAGAACAGCAAGATTATCAAACCCGGCAACAAAAATCCGATTGGCCCTTTCGTCAAGACCGCGACGCCCGACGCCGCGAACGCGATTAAATACAGTTTCGGGTTGTCGGAACGGTAGCCGAGAAAGAACGCCATCAACGTCACGCTGAACGCGACAAGCAACGTCATGTCGGTGATTATCGCGTGCGAAATGTACCAATACTCAAGCGACGTGGCAAGCATGACCGCCGCCGCGAATCCGATTTTGCGGTTGTAAAGTTTCGCGCCGAAAAAGTACGTCAAGAAAACTCCGCACGTCGCGAACAGCGCGGGGAAAATTCTTGACGCGAAGTCGCCGAAGCCGAACAGCTTGTACGCGAGCATAAGTTCCCAATAAAACATAATCGGCTTGTCGAACCAGAAGTTGCCGTAAATTCGCGGACTCAACCAGTCGCCCGACTCAAGCATTTCTTTTGCGGTGAGCGTGTAACAGCACTCCGTCGGGTCGGTTATCGGCAAAATCCAGCCGCCCGCGACGAACAATATCAGCGACAGAATCAAAAGGACGATGCAATTTACCACGGTATAAACTCCCAATGCACTTCAAGTTTTTTGCGTTTGGCGCGCCAACGAAGAACCGCCTGCGAACAATGCAAGTCGTGATACCAGTAATAATCGATGTCGTCGAGCTTGTGCGTGTCCGCGTTCATTTTAACGCCGACGACGACGCGATCTTTCGGCGTGATGAAGTAACTGATACCCGCTTGAAATTTGCGCGAATAAGCGTCGACGTTGAAGTCGAACAGCGAGTTCGTCGAATTGTTTTTCGTGTACGCGTAACCGACAAACGCGGCGAATCTGTCGGTGAATTCGCGTCCGAGCATGATGCTGTAGTTCAAGCCTTTGACAGTCATCTTGCCCGAATCAACTTCGGTTTGCGGGTGGTCTTTGGTGATTTTGTAACTGGTTTCAAGCATGAGCAGATACTTGTCGAAGAAAATCGGGTCGTGCGTCAACTTGAATTCGTATTCCTGATGAGTGCTTGAAACGCCTTTTTGTTGCCAGTGACCGATTTCCGCCTCAAGTGAATAACTCAGCGGCAAAGCGTGCCCGAAGTGTTGACCGTACCAAACGTTAAGCGACGGCTCTTTTTGAATCCAACGTGCGTCGCGGTCGTCGTAGTAGCCGTAGCGAACTTTCGTGCGGAAGTCGCGGTTTTTGTATTGAAGTTCAGCGTTACTGCGAATACCTTCCTTCGACTCGATGTATGCGCCGACAAGCAACTTGACATGACTGAACAGCGGAATTTCAAAATCGTCGCGAATGTACACGCCGTGATCTTTGTTGTAGCCGACACGCGGGAAGTATTGTTCTTCGGACTCTTCAAGCTTGCGTTCGTCGTATTCCTTCGTGCCGACGACGGTATTTTTCATCCACAGCTTGACGTTGTACATTTTGATGACTTGTTCAGGCCAAATCTCCATACGTTCGGCGCTCATGTGATAATCGGGCGTCTTGGCGTTGCAACGGGTCTGCGTGCCGTCGTAAACGACGATGTGATCGGGGTAAAACTCGAAGCGTTTGCCCGTCAAATAATATTCGCCCGCCTTGCCGTGCGCGGAGCCCATTGTGCCGGTTTTCTTGCCGTAATTGTAAACGGTCTTGAAGCCGTCAAGCGTGACGCGGGGCATGCCGGGGACAAGTTGCAGGACGTGCGCTTGACCTTCGACGCGAACGACTTGCTCTTTGACGTTGCCGGTCGCCTCCTTGCTTTGGAAGCGGTAACCTTCAAGCTGGATAATGTCGACTTTGCCCGTGGCAATGAATTCGCCGCTGCCCGAATAATAAACAAGGTCGTCGCCCTCGAACACGGCGGGAATCGGTTCGCCCTGCTTGTGTTCGTGCGGCAAACGTTCCTTAGCCTCGGCAATGTCGTCAAGAAGTTTCTGCTGTTCTTCGGTCAAACGTTGTTCGCGTTCTTCGCGGCGGCGGTTCTCAATGTAATCGAAAATTTGCGTGCTGGTGTCCGAAGAGGACTCGTAAATTGCCTGCGCGGTTGACGGTGTGAACAATGCGGCGACAATCGGCACGACGGAAAGAAATTTTTTCATCATCATTCCTCGTCGAAAATCTCGATAACTTCGCCGTTGTCGGGTGCGGGCGTCGGCGCAGGTCTCGCCTCGGATGCAGGTTTCGGCGTTTCAGTCGCAGGCTTCGGAGCTTCGACGGGTGCAGGCGGCGGAGTGGGCGCGACGGCAACTTTTTCGTCGTCGGACAAGTCGCCCGGCTCTTGCGTGTCGGCGGACGGACGTTGCTGTCCGACGGGCGGCTTCGGTTGCGTGACAGTTCGCGGTTGTTCGTTAACCGTCGGCTGTTCGTTGACCGTCGGCTGTGTCGGCTGTTGAATTGTCGGTTGAATCGGTTCGTCAATTGGACGCGGTTCGTCAACGGGTTGAATCGGTTGCGTGCCGGGTTCGGCGATTGACATGCCGCTGCCCGAAGTCGTCACGCCGTAAACGACAATCGGCTCTTTCGTCTGCACGTAAAGCAAAACGCCCGCGGGCACGTCGATGTTCTTGCCGCGCATGAAAACTTCTTCGACGCCGGCGGTTTTGCCCGAAAAGGTGATGCCGACCAAACTTAAGCCGCGACCCATCTGCTGAACTTTCATTTCGTCAAGTGCTTCGACGCCGCAAAAAGTCACCGCGCTTTGTCCGTCGACGGTTTGAATCGTATGGAAGTCAACTTCGAGCTTACCGTTGCTCATGATGTTTCGCGCACGGTGCACGTTCAAAACGGTGCCTTCGCCCGGCAGTCCCGTCACGAAAACAAGCGAGCCGTCAACGAAAATATCTTCGACGACACGCACGGGAAGTGAATCGCCCGGTTGCATTGTCTTTGAATTCGCGGGCGCAAGCGTTTCGACTTTAATCAGCGTGTTGGCGGGAATTTGAACTTTCGTTATCGGCAGAATCTCTTCGCCGAAAGAAGCTTTGGCAAGCGCACGAATTCGCGAATTAAACGTGCCGTCGGTTGTCTTGCCGAGAATTGCCGTCTCCAAAGCAACAAGACGACGTTCGACGCCGCCGCCTTTGACTTCGTGATTGATGTTCCATTCAAGCGCGTTGACCTTCGCCAGGACGCACGGCTGTTCAGTGTTGTCGTAAAGAATTTTGTAAATCGCGTCGATGCGGGCGTTCATGTTGCCCGACATGTTCTGTCCGCTGTAAGTTTTTTCAAGGCGGCTGATTCTGTCGAGCATTGCGCCGACCTGTTCGTAGCCGTAAGTGTCCAATTCAATGCGTGCAAGTTTTGCGGCAGCCGACGTGTCCGCCGCCGTGCAAAGAGTTGACGCGGAAAAAATCATTGCCGCCGCGAGCAACCCGCAAAAAATTTTTCTCAAGCTCATTACCAATTCCTCCGCGTTAAAAATTTCTGCGACGAATTATAGCAGGTATCGGCGACTTTCTGCAACGCCTGTAAAAATTTCTTGCGCCGTGACGATAATTATTGTAGAATCAATCAACGTTTCAAGGAGAGTTTCAACCGTTCAAGGAAGGTGATTCATCATGGCGATTAATCCACTCGGCAACGGCGCGTTCGGGAACAACTTCCTGTTCAACACCGCCACCGCCAAGAAACAAGATTCGATTTCGCAGCTGTGGAGTGCTTACGGTTCGTACGAAAACAACGCCGCGCAAGCATTGTCGGGCTTGACGGAAATTGGCGCGAACGTTCGTTCACTGCTTGCAAGCTACGACGACGCCAAAAGCACGTTCAACAGTGAGTTCGGCGAAAACATGGACGCGCTGAGCAAGTCCGCCGCCAAAGTCAAAGAGTACAACTTCAGCCTTGCGGACAAAGCCGGCGCAATTACTTCGACCGACTCCACAGACGAAGACGGCAAGGTCACGACCACGACGACTTACAGCAAGGAACTGCAGGGCGCGCTTGACGCCGTTAAAGGTCTCGTCGACGATTACAACAGTTCGATTAAGTTCTTTCAGGACAACGGCGAAGTTTCCAAACGCGTCGACCGACTTGCGCAAACTTTCGGCGACACGACTTATCGCGCCAATTTGTATGAATCCGTCGGATTGTCGACCAAAAGTGACGGCTCGTTTGAAATTAACGAAGAGAAGCTTGCGAACGCCATTGTCAACGACCCCGACAAAGTTTCGCGCATTCTCGGCAAGGACGGTCTCGCGGGCAAAGCCGAAAGTCACGTGAGTTTCGCCAACAGCCAAAAGGACAGCCTGTTTCCGACCGCTGAAAAGATGTTCGGTAGCCAATTGCGTGACGCGCAGATTTACACCGGCTCGGCTTACCGCAACATGACGTCGCTTAACAACGTCGGCAACCTGCTCAACATGATGTTCTGACAAAAAATCTTTCGACGACAAAAAAAATCCCCGCTCGTTTGAACGGGGATTTTTGATTGCAACGCCGCCGCCGAACATTCGAGGCCGCACAGGACGTGCGGCCGCCCGGCGTACGACGCCGGATGCGTCGTCCGACGGGCTGTTTTCTTTTGGTTACTTTTCTTTTGCGCCAAAAGAAAAGTAACGTAACACACGTTCAGTCTTCGATGATGTACGATTTCAGAATTTCGCCGTAGAAAGCAACGTGCGGGTCTTGTGTGTCGTCTTCCGCCGTCGGATAAAACTTCTTGAAGCGCGACGAAATTTTTTTGACGGGCTGAACCTGTTCAAACACAACGCGGCACTCCAACGTAAGCGGGAATTCGCGAATCGCGGGCGGGCGAACGATGTCCGCGTCGACGACGTGCAAGCCGGCTTTGATGAACTTGTCGAGGTCGCGCCCCGACATTGAACCGCAAATGCCAATCGCCTTGTTGACAACCTGCGCGGAATAATTTTCGCCGTACGGGACGCAGATTGTAAATTCGCCCGTGCGTTCCAAAAGTTCCCAGGTGAAGCGGCTTTCGCGAACGTAAGCGGCAAAAATCGGAACGCCCCACTCAATGCCCAGCGTGCCCCAACCGATCGTCATTGCGTTGGCGCAGTCTTCCGCCTCGCTGGTCAAAAGAATTCCACGCGGCATGGCCTTAAAAATGTCAGCGGCGTAATCGAACGGATTAATCTCGCGTTTGGTCACAAAAATTCCTCCCGAAAAGTTTTCGCCAATGATACAAAAATTTTCGTCGCGTGTCGAGTGTGTTATAATGCCCGAAAATCTTTTGGGAGCTGACAAGATGAAACGACTTTTGACGGCGATAATCTTCGCGTTGACGTTTGCGACTTCAAACGTTCAAGCGGCGACAAGTGAACCGCACGTAACCGCAACGTCGGCGATTTTGGTCGAAGCGTCGACGGGACGAATCCTGTACGAAAAAAACGCGAACGAAGAACTTCCGCCCGCGTCGATGACAAAAATGTTGACGTGCGTAATCGCGCTTGAAAAACTTAATCCGAACGCGGAAGTTTTCGTGACGCCCGAAGCAATGTCCGCCGAAGACAACACGTTACGCTGGGAGCCGCTTGACTCACTCGCCGCAAAAGACATGGTCACCGCCGTCATGATGGTTTCGGAAAACGGCGGGGCAATCGCTTTGGCTCAAACGACGGCGGGCAGCGTCGCGCAATTCGCCGACATGATGAACGACAAGGCTCGCGAACTCGGTTGCAAGCATTCAAACTTCGTCAACCCAAACGGCTTGCCCGACACGCGTCACTACTCAACCGCGACGGACATGGCGCGCATTGCCGTTTACTGCATGAAAAATCCAGACTTCCGCAAGATTGTCGAGACGCGCCGCACGTCGATTCACTGGATGTACCCGAAAGACAAGTGGAGCGAACTCAACAACACCAACGAACTTTTGGGCAAGTTCAAAGGCGCAAACGGCATTAAAACCGGCTGGACGAATTCGGCGGGCGGTTGCCTGGCGTCGAGTGCCAAACGCGGCGACATTGAATTAATCGCGGTTGTCATGCGTTCGACGGACATGGATACGCGCTTTGACGACGCGTCGAAACTTCTGACTTACGGCTTTGAACGCGTGCGCATGGTCGAGGCGGTTGACGCCGAACGTATCGACAAAAAAGTTTTCGTGCGCGGCGGCAAGCAGGCAACCGTTCGCGTGGGCGTCGACGAAAATTTGATGTTTCCGCTGATGGCGGGCGAAGACTCCAAACTTTTGACGGTGACTTACGACATGCCAAAAATCGTCGAGGCGGGCTTTGACGAAGGTCAAGTGCTCGGCGAAGTTGTTTTGCGCTATGACGGCAAGCCTGTCGCACGTGTGCCGCTCGTTGCCCGTGAAGGTGTCGCCGAAGGTTTCAGTTTCGGGTCGCTGTTCGTGACGTTGTTCGGCTCGTTCTTCGCGTGACATCGTGTTACTTTTCTTTTGGTGCAAAAGAAAAGTAACCAAAAGAAAACAGCCCGACGGACTCCGCGTCACGCGTCGTACGTCGGGCGGCCGCACGTCCTGTGCGGCCTTAAGTTACGTTGCGATTCAGATTGAGAAATTCATTGATGTTCGATAAGCCGTCGCGGCGTCGAGAAATTTTTTGTTCGGAGCGTCGAGGCGGCGAATTTGTTTATTCGCGTCGAGAAAAGTTTCGGGCAAGTCTTTAAAGTCGTCGGACTTGGTGAAACGTGCCCATTCGTCTTCGAGTGCGCGAATCGTCATTAAATATTTTTCCATGATGTCTTCGGGCGTTTGATTGTCGGCGTCGGAAGATTTTTTGTTGCCGAAGTTGTCGGCGGGTCGTTCGTCGTTGGCGGCGGAAATTTCTTCGCGTGTGACTTCGCTGACTTTGGCGGTCGCGTCTTCGCCCGTCGCACGAATTGCGCTGTTTGCGTCGGCAAGCGTCGAGTTTTCGGTTGACGGATTGACTTCGGTTGACGAATTAATTTCGCTCGCAACGTTGACTTCACTTGACACGTCGCCGGACACGTTCATTGCGCTTGACACGTCGGCAGAAATGTCCACGCCACCTTGTGCAACATTTGGCGAACCATTACCGCCTGCAACAGCTGAACCGCCGCCGCCTGCAAGCGCAGTCAATTCCGCCATAGCCTCCGACGACGCTTTAATCATTGCGCGGGTGACTGCCTCGCGGGCTTCCTGCTTCGATTTCGCACGGCTGAGTTCGGACTTGAGTTCTTCGCGGGCTTCGTCGGCGTGTTTGGCTTTCTTGTAAGTCTTCGGGTCGGCTTCGCGCAAGAATCCCATTTCGGCTTCGGAAAGTTTTTGTCCCGCAAGAAGTTTCTGCTTGATGCGGCGAACTTTCTGTTGTTTGGCGGCGTCGGAAGATTTTTTTGCGGACTCGGTCATTTGCTTGAACACGGATGTTTGATTCATCGACAGCAAATTTCCGTTCGCGTTGGTGAGCGTTTGCCCCGTGCGGATTTTGTGTTTGGCGGCGAACTGCAAGTTCTTCCGCTTGACGTAAGAGCTGAGCGTTCCGATAACTGCAATATCCATGTGTGTCGCCTCCTTGGCAAGTCGAGTGAACTTCCTGCGGACATTGTACACGGCGCGGCAGGCGTTGACAACTAAATTCGTTTGCAGTCTTGCAATTTCGTCGCACGTGAAATAAAATTCAATCCGTTTGAATTCCGTCAAGTTTTAAGGAGTTGTTGACTTTGGTACTTGAGCGACTTGAAAAATTGCCCGTCGGCTCGTTTCACTACAAGCTTTTGGTCGTGACGGGTTTAGGCTGGCTTTTCGATTCGATGGACACGGGCT
The DNA here is from genome assembly GCA_947165295.1 of uncultured Selenomonadales bacterium. Lineage (GTDB taxonomy): Bacteria > Bacillota > Negativicutes > Selenomonadales > Selenomonadaceae > Quinella. The sequence goes on from CAMUZU010000001.1 coordinate 96,886, forward strand.
TGATTTCGTTCGTGCTGCCCGTCCTTGCGAAAGAGTGGGGCTTGACTCCCGAACAGGTCGGCTGGATTGGCTCCGTCGGCTTAATCGGCATGGCTTTGGGCGCAGTACTTGCCGGCACCGTCGCGGACAAATTCGGTCGAAAGAACGTCTTCGCGGCGACGGTCATACTTTACAGCGTGTCGACGGGACTTTGTGCGCTGGCGTGGAGTTACGAAAGTTTGCTGACGTTCAGATTTCTTGTCGGCTTCGGACTTGGCGGCGAACTTCCCGTTGCGGCGACGTTGATGAGCGAATACGCACCGGCTCACCTGCGCGGGCGGTTTATCGTCCTGCTTGAAAGTTTCTGGGGACTGGGCTGGCTTGTCGCGGCGTTGATTTCGTACTTCATGATACCCGCGTTCGGCTGGCACGTCGCGTTCATAATCGGCGCGTTGCCCGCGTTGTACGTGTTTTTGATTCGCCTGCACATGCCCGAATCAATCCGCTACCTGCTGTCGAAAGGCCGCATTGACGAGGCACGCGAAATTATTTTGTCGCTGGAAAAAAAGTTGGGCGTCACAAGCAAGCCGTTCGATAAAGAGTTTGTCGAAGAGTCGACGCCGATTTTCAAGCTCAACGTCGGGACGCTGTGGACGAAAACTTTCCGCGTACGCACGCTGATGTTGTGGCTTGCGTGGTTCGGAATTGTCTTCAGCTACTACGGAATTTTCATGTGGCTGCCGTCGATTGTCTTCGCGCAGGGCTTCGAGGTCGTCAAAACCTTCGAGTACGTGTTGATTATGACGCTTGCGCAACTGCCGGGTTACTTCGCGGCGGCGTGGCTTGTCGACATAATCGGGCGTCGTTACACGCTGTCGAGTTTCCTGTTGATGTCGGGCGTGTGCGCATACTTCTTCGGCAACGCGCAGACTGCCGACGGAATTTTGATGTGGGGCGCGGCAATGAGTTTCTTTAACCTTGGCGCGTGGGGCGTCATTTACACTTACACACCCGAACTTTACCCGACGGCAATTCGTGCGCTCGGCTCAGGTTGGGCGGCGGGCTTCGGACGAATCGGCGGCATGTTGGCTCCGATGTTGGTCGGCGTGCTTTTGGCGGGCGGCGCGCACATGGATTCAATTTTCGTGATGTTCGCGTCGGTCTTCGTCGTAATTTCGGTTGTCGTCTTGAGCCTCGGCATTGAGAGCAAAAAGAAATCGCTTGAAGAGATCGACGCCGCATTTAAAACCGCGTGATGAAAAAACTTTGCAAAACCGTCACGGATAATTTGGCGCTGTTCGTCGTGCTTGCGGGAATTTTGGGCGTGACGTTTCCCGACGTGTTCAAGCAACTTGCGCCTTATGTCCCGACATTGCTCGGCGTGGTGATGTTCGGCATGGGCATGACGTTGACCGTCGAAGACTTCCGCGAAGTTTTTCGTCGTCCCGTCGAAGTTTTAATCGGGGTCGTCGCGCAGTTTGCGATAATGCCGCTGGTTGCCTTCGCGTTGACGAAAATTTTCAACTTGCCGCCCGAATTGGCAATCGGCGTGATTTTGGTCGGAACATGTCCCGGCGGCACCGCGTCAAACGTCATGACGTATTTGGCTCGCGGCGACGTGGCGTTGTCGGTTTCAATAACGATGACAACGACGTTAATGGCTCCCGTCGTCACGCCGCTTTTGACTTTCCTGCTTGCGGGCGCGCAAATTGAAGTTTCGCTTTCGGCAATGATGTTGTCAATCGCGCAGATTGTTTTGGCTCCCGTGATTTTGGGCGTGGCAATGAATCATTTCTTGTCGGGCGTCACGAAAAAAATTCAACCGCTGTTGCCGTTCGTGTCGTCGCTCGCGGTGATTTTAATTGCGGGCGCAGTCGTCGCGCTCTCGGCGGACAAAATCTTTTCGGTCGGCTTGACGGTCGCGGCGGTCGTCGTTCTTCACAATGTCTGCGGTTTGTCGCTCGGTTACTGCGCGGCGAAAATTTTCCGCATGGATTCGCGCAAAGCCCGCACGGTTGCCATCGAAGTCGGCATGCAAAATTCGGGCTTGGCGGCGTCACTGTCGCTTATGTATTTCAATCCGACAGCCGCGTTGCCCGGCGCATTGTTCAGCGTGTGGCACAATTTTTCCGGCTCGATAATCGCCAATTACTTTGCACGTCGCACGCAATAAAAAATCCCCGTTCGATTGAGCGGGGAAATTTTTTTTGCAGACGTTTCTTCGCGGCGAACAACTCCGATTATCTGTGGTCGCGAATCGTCACCGCAATGTTGCGCAAGGCGAACGCGAAGCCGACGCCGATAAGCCACGAATTCCAAACGATGTTTCTGCCCGTCGCAAGGTCGTACACGAAAAACGCGATAATCAGCACGCTCAGCACGTGTTGGACAATCTTAAAGCGATACGTCGAAATTTTTTGTTCGCGGCGATATTCGTCGAAGGTCGAAATCAAGTCGTCAACCGACACGAAAAAAGCCGCGCCGCCAATCCAATGCCGCCAGCTGTCCACGCCGTTGCCGAAGACCAAATCAAGCGCGAACGCGACGAGGAACACCGCGCTCAAAACATTTCGCCCGAAGATCAAGTTCATGTTGTTCGCCTCCTTTGCGCAGATTATACGTCGACGCAGATTTTTTGACAAGTCGTTAACTGCGGTTTACAATACAAGCATATTTCACGCGGAAAGGAAGTTGTGCATGAAGAAGCTTTTGACACTGCTTTTGTTTTTGACGGCGTTGGTGACGGGTTGCGGTTCAACTCCAAACGCGAACAACGTTATTGTAATCGGGATTGACGACGAGTTTGCACCGTTTGCTTTCCGTGACGAGAGCGGTCAAATCGTCGGCTTCGACATTGACCTTGCGACGGAGACCGCCAAACGCATGGGCGTCACGTTCAAGTTCAAGCCGATTGATTGGCACAAAAAGCGCGAAGAAATCACGTCGGGCAACGTCGACATCATCTGGAACGGCTTGGACGTGAACGACGAACGCAAGCAGTACATGCTGTTCAGCAAGCCCTACATGTACGACAGCCAAATTCTTCTGGTCAAGAAAGGTCACCGACAAGACATCCGCTCCGAAGGCGACTTGATCGGCAAAATCGCGGGCGTGCAGGCAGGCGCGGCTTCCGAAACTTTTATCAACGCGGACGAAAAACTCCGTCGCGAAATCAAAGAGTTCAAGACGTTCAACAAGTTGAAGGACGCGCTTGACGCACTCAAGTCCGGCACGATTGACGTCTTCATTTGCGACGAACTCATTGCGCGTTACGAGATGCGTCAACACACCGACGAATTCGAGATAATTCCGCTACTCACGGGCGAAGTCACCGAAGTCGCAATCGGCTTCCGCAAAGACGACGTTGAACTTTGCGCCCGCGTGCAAAAAGCGTTCGACAAAGTTGTCGCCGACGGCACCGCGAAGAAAATTTCTTTGAAGTGGTTCGAGGCCGATTTAATCAGCAAAGATTGAATCCTTGCCGGGAGGTTTTGTACATGAAGAAACTGTTCACACTGCTGTTGATTGTGTCGACGCTGTTGACGGGTTGCGGCTCACAAAACACGAGCGAAACTTTCGTAATCGGCATCGACGACGAATACGCGCCGCTGGGCTTCCGTGACGACAGCGGGCAAATTGTCGGCTTCGACATCGACCTTGCCAAAGAGGCCGCCAAACGTCTGGGGGTCACGTTCGAGTTCAAGCCCATTGACTGGAACGACAAGGAGCGCGCACTCACCGAAGGCGACGTTGACATCATCTGGAACGGCTTCGACATCACGCCCGCCCGTCAACGCTGGGCGCTGTTCAGCAAGCCGTACATGGAAAACCGCCAAGTCATTTTGATTAAGACGGGTTCCGCGCATAAAATTCGTTCCGAAGGCGACCTTGCCGGAAAAATCGTCGGCGCGCAGGCCGGCTCAACTTCCGTGTGTTACGTCAACGACAATCCGCAGTTCAAAAATTCGTTCGCCGACTTCAAGACTTACCCGCACTTCAAAGCCGCGCTTCAAGCTTTGGACGACGGCGAAATTGACGCGCTCATTGCCGACGAACTTTTGAGCCGTTACATCGTCAGCCACCAAACCGACAAGTTCGAGATCGTCGACGTGACTGTCGGCGTTTCCTGCGAAATCGGAATCGGCTTCCGCAAAGACGACGTTGAACTTCGCGACCGCGTTCAGAAAGTTTTCGACGACATGGTCAAAGACGGCACCGCCAAACGCATTTCCGAACGTTGGTTCAAAGCCAACCTGATCAAGTTCCGCAAGTGAATTCGCAATGCAATACAGGCCGCACAGGACGTGCGGCCGCCCGACGTACGCACGACAAAAAAATTCCCGCAATCGAAAGGCGTCGACGAGTTCGGCGTCTTTCATTTTGTTTTCAAAAGTTCGGCGTGCGCGCTTGCATTGCCAAAAACGATAAAGTATAATCAGCGCGATTTACTCAAACTCTTCACCGCGAAAGGATGTTTACTCATGCGAAAAATTTTTTTGGCGGCACTGCTGCTTGTGACGATGATTTTCACGGGCTGCGGCGGCGGCTCCGACAAACCCGCAGGTTCCGACGCTCCCGCCGACAAGAAACTCGAAAAAATCACAATCGGGCTTGACGACGAATACGCGCCGATGGGCTTCAAGAACGAGCAGAACGAAATCGTCGGCTTCGACGTTGACCTTGCCAAAGAGGCCGCCAAACGTCTTGGTGTTCCCGTCGAATTCAAAGCCATTGACTGGAACTCCAAAGAGGCCGAACTCAAAAGCGGGCGAATCGACATCATCTGGAACGGTCTTGACATCACGCCCGAACGCGAAGAGAATATGCTGTTCAGCAAGCCGTACATGGACAACCGCCAAATTATCTTCGTGAAAGTCGGCGGTGCCAACGGCATCAAAGACGAAACCGAACTTGCGGGCAAGAAAGTCGGCACGCAGGCAGGCTCCACCGCCGAGGCTTACATTGACAAAACGCCCGCGCTCAAAGACAGTTTCGCCGAATTCAAAACTTACGGCGACTACGTCAGCGCGTTCATGGATTTGGAAAACGGCCGCATTGACGCGATTGTCTGCGACGAAATCACCGGTCGTTACGCCATGAGCAAGCAGGAAGGCAAATTCGAGGCTCTCGACGTCACAGTCGGCGACATGACGCAATTCGGCATTGCTTTCCGCAAAGAAGACACCGAACTGCGCGACAAAGTCCAGAAAGTTTTCGACGACATGATTAAAGACGGTACCGCCGCGAAAATCTCCGAACAGTGGTTCAAAGCCGACCTGCTCAAAAAATAATCGACGCTCGACAGTGACCGCCGACGAATTGCAATTACGATTTACGCATTGCTTCGACGGGAGTTAGGGAATATCTGTTATGGACAAACTTTTAGACATGACGCTGCTGATTTTGCAGGGCGCAACCGTCACACTGGAAATCTTTTTCGTGACATTAATCTTGAGCTTGCCGATTGGTGCTTTGGCGGCTCTGGGACGAATTTCAAGCTTCGCGCCGCTTCGTTACCTGATGGAGTTTTACGTCTGGATAATGCGCGGCACACCGCTTATGTTGCAACTGTTGTTCGTGTACTTCGCACTTCCGATGGTCGGAATCATGTTGCCCGACGTGGCGGCGGCACTTCTTGCGTTCACGCTGAATTACGCCGCATACTTCGCCGAAATTTTCCGCGCAGGAATTCAAGCGATACCCCGCGGGCAATACGAGGCGGCAAAAGCGTTGGGGCTCAAACATTGGCAGATGATGCGCTACGTAATCTTTCCGCAGGTGTTGCGCGTCGTGTTGCCGCCAATCTCGAACGAAACAATCAACCTGGTTAAAGACACGTCGCTGATTTACATCTTGGCAATGAACGACCTTTTGCGAGTGGCGCGAACAATCGTGCAACGCGAATTCGACATGACGCCGTTTGTTATCGCGGGCGCGTTCTACCTTGTCATGACGGCGGTTTTGACTTGGGGCTTCAAGAAACTCGAACAGCGTTACGGCGCATACGAAACGTGATAAGGGACAAGGGTGAAGGGACAAGGGACAAGATTACGACATCGCAATTCGCTTGTCCCTTTCCACTTGTCCCATGTCCCTACAAGGAGGCTTCGTATTGATTAGAAACATATTGCTAAGTCTCCTCGTTTTGTGCGCGGTGACTTCAGCGGCAAGCGCGGCCGAACCGACTTTCAGCGACCGCAAAGCGAATCTGGCGGAATTCCACGCGATACGAATCGGCTACGGCGCGGGTACCGTCCGAATCGTCATCGACCTCACGCGGCAGGTTGAATTCAAAGAGTCTTACGCCGAAAACCCGTCGCGCATGATTGTCGACCTGCAAGACACGTGGCTCAACCCGACCGTCAAGCGCGAAATCGAATTAACTTCAACCGTCGGCAAACGAATCCGAATCGCGCAGTTCAACCCGACAACCGTTCGCGTCGTCATTGAATCAATGTCCGCGACGAAACTTTTTTACCTGCCGGGCGGAAACAGCGGGCAACGGCTGATTATCGACTTGGGTAATACCAACTTCAAAGCCGACCCGAACTTCAACAAGCCCGACGTCGACGCGCAACGCGAACGCGACCTTGAAACTCAACGCGAAATTGAACGTGAGGCTCAGCGTGAACGCGAACTTGAAGCTCAGCGCGAACGTGAACTTGAATCTCAACGCGACCGCGAACTTCAGGCACAGCAGGAACGAGAACGCCAACTTCAACGCGAACAAGACGAACGCGAACGCGAACTTGAACGCCGTGAGCGCGAACTCGAAAAACGCGAACAGGCTCAACTCGAACTCGAACGCCGCAAAAAGGTTCAGCAGGAACAAGAACGCCTTGAACGCGAACGCCTCGAACGTGAACGCGAACTCGAAAAGCGCGAGAAAGAACTTGAAAAGCGCGAACAGGAACAGCGCGAAAAAGAACTCAAAGCTCAGCGCGACAAAGAAATTCGCGAGCAACGTGAACGCGAAAAAGAAATCATGGAACGCGAAAAACGCGAGAAGAAAGAACGCGAACGCCTCGAAAAAGAACAGCGCGAACGTGAGAAGAAAGAACGCAAGGAACGCGAACGCCTCGAAAAAGAACGCGGCAAGCGCGACGGCAAAGACACCGTTGCTCAGCCCAAACCCGACGAATCGAAAGTTGACGAGCCGACCGACGAACTCGACCGCGATTTAAACACGCTTACCGCGCTCAAAGGACGCAAGATCGTCATCGACCCCGGGCACGGCGGCAACGACGCGGGCGCTATCGGCCCGACTGGCGTCATGGAGAAAAACGTTACGCTCAAAGTCGCTACCGAACTCAAACGTCTGCTTGAAGCCGAAGGCGCGCAGGTTATCTTGACACGCTACGACGACTCGACCGTTTCGCCGAAAGGTGCCGCCGCCTCCGACATTGAAGAACTTGGCGCACGCTGCGACGTTGCCAACCGCAACAACGCGGACATCTTCATTTCGATTCACGCCGACGCTTTCACGCGACCCGAAGCACGCGGCACGACCGGTTATTACTACTCCAAAGGTTCCGGCAGAGGTCAACAGCTTGCCGACGCCATTCGCCGAAATCTCGTCGAACAACTCGGCACGCCCAGCCGCGGAACTCAGCCGTGCAACTTCTACGTCGTCAAGAATACCGACATGCCCGCCACGTTGATTGAACTCGGTTTCATCTCGAACAAGGAGGAAGAACAACTTCTCGACTCTGATGAAGGCGTCAAGCGTGCGGCTCAAGGCATTCTCGACGGCATCGAAGACTATTTCGGTTGACGCGAAAAAAATTCCCGACCGTAAAATTTGCGGCGGGGATTTTTTTTTGCTATCATGTCGAAAACTTTTTTGGAGGTATCGCTCATGACAATTATCGTGACGGGCGGCGCGGGCTTTATCGGCGCCAACTTCGTTTACTACCAGCTCAAGAATCACCCCGAAGACAAAATCGTCTGCTTGGACAAGCTCACTTACGCGGGCAACCTTGAAACGCTTGCTGACGCGCAGAACAATCCGAACTTCCAATTCGTGCGCGCCGACATTGCCGACCGCGAAAAAGTTTACGAGCTGTTCGAAGAACTCAAGCCCGACGTTGTCGTCAACTTCGCGGCGGAAAGTCACGTTGACCGCTCAATCGAAGACCCCGAACTGTTCCTGCGCACGAACATTATCGGCACTTCCGTTTTGCTTGACGCCTGCCGCAAATTCGGCATCAAACGTTTCCATCAAGTTTCGACCGACGAAGTTTACGGCGACTTGCCGCTTGACCGACCCGACCTGTTTTTCACGGAGACGACGAATCTGCACACGTCAAGCCCGTATTCGGCTTCCAAAGCGGCGGCGGACTTGCTTGTCCAGGCTTACCAGCGCACGTATCAAATTCCCGCGACAATCAGTCGCTGCTCGAACAATTACGGCTATTACCACTTCCCCGAAAAGCTGATTCCGCTGATGATTATCAACGCGCTCAACGACAAGAAGTTGCCCGTCTACGGCAAGGGCGACAACGTGCGCGATTGGCTGTTCGTCACCGACCACTGTTCCGCCATTGACCTGATTGTCCGCAAGGGCACCGTCGGCGAAGTTTACAACATCGGCGGGCACAACGAACGCACGAATCTCGACGTCGTCAAGACAATTCTGCGCATACTCGGCAAGGGCGAAGACTTGATTCAATTCGTCACCGACCGCAAAGGCCACGACCGCCGTTACGCGATTGACCCGACGAAAATTTCCCGCGAACTCGGTTGGTTGCCGCAGACGAAGTTTGACGACGGCATCAAGTTGACCGTTGACTGGTACCTCAACAATCGCGCTTGGTGGCAAAAAATCATCAGCGGCGAATACCAAAACTATTACGCGAAAATGTATGGCAACAGGTGAACTGCGCGGCGGATACACGACGGGAGCTTGTGCGGCGGCGGGCGTCAAAGCGGCTCTGACTTTGTTGACACGCGGCGAAGTTGTCGACTCGGTTGACATCACCGCGCTTGACGGCACGCGCTTGACAATTCCCGTTGCCAACGTCGAAAAAATTTCCGACGGCGCACACGTTGAAGTTGTCAAATTTTCGGGCGACGACCCCGACATTACAAACGGCGCATCGGTCTTTACGACGGTGCGCTTGACTTTTGGCGACGAAATTGTTTTCCGCGCAGGCGAAGGCGTCGGACACGTAACAAAGCCCGGACTTCAGCTGCCCGTCGGCGAACCCGCGATTAATCCGAAGCCGCGTCAACTGATTCGCAACGTCGCCAATGAATTTGACGTTCGCGGACTTGACGTTGAAATTTCAATTCCCGCAGGCGTCGAACTTGCAAAGCGCACGTTAAATCCCGTGCTCGGCGTCGAAGGCGGGCTGTCGATTATCGGCACGACGGGCGTCCTGCGACCAATGAGCGAAGAGGCGTTCAAGAATTCGCTCGTGCCGCAAATTGACGTTGCCAAAGCCGCGGGCTTCGACGAACTGATTTTCGTCCCCGGCAAGATTGGCGAAACCTGCGCGCTGAAACTCGGCTTCGACGCGGGCGCAATCGTTCAGACGTCAAACTTCGTCGGCTTCATGTTGAACGCGGCGGCTGACCGAAATATTGCGAAAGTCATCTTGTGCGGACATCTCGGCAAGCTCGTCAAAGTTGCGGCGGGAATTTTCCACACGCACAATCGCGTTGCCGACGGACGACTTGAGACGCTGGCGGCTTACTGTGCGGCGGAAGGTTTGCCGTCGACCGAAGTTCAAAAAATCCTCGACGCCACGACGACCGAAGTTGCCGCGCAGATTATCGCCGACAATCACCTTGAACGCGTGTACAAAAAAATCGCCGCACGTGCAAGCCTTCGGGCGACGCGTCACGTTTTCGGCAAGCTGAGCGTCAAAACAATCCTCGTCGACTTCGCGGGCAACGTCCTCGGTCGCGATTAAAAAATTTCGCGACGACGTTTAAGCGCGTCGACAACGTCGGATTGATTAAATACTGTGTACTTGTCTGCCGCCCGTTGACGGCGGATTTTTTTTTGTGTAAATTGTTCGCGGCTCAAGCAGAGCACTTCACGCGAAGGAGCGAATCATCATGGCCGATTTACTCTACACAATCAAAGCAAACACGCCCAAAGAAGACGTTATCCGACAGCTGCGCGAACACCCCGAAATTAAATTCGTGTCGCTCGTCGGCATTGACCTTGCGGGCAACGACACCGACGAAAAAATTCCCGTGCGCGTCTTCATGAAGAACATCGACGACTTTTACGCGGGCACGGCAGTTCAAACCGACGGATCAAGCGTCGTCCTGCCGGGTATCGCCACGCTGAACAACGCGAAAGTTGACATGCCCGTCGACCCGTCCGTCAACTGGTTTGTCGATTACAACTTTGAACACTACGACAACGCGACGAATCGTCCCGTCGGCACGCTGCGAATTCCCGGCTTTTTGATTCACGAAGGCAAACGCGTCGACAGCCGCGCCGTGTTGACTGATACACTCGTCAACGTCAAGCGCGAATTGGTCAATCTGTTTCACCGCCACCCCGACATTGACGGGCTTGCGGTCAGCGGCGAAGAAGTTATCGACATCGTGTTCACGTCCGCCACGGAGCTGGAGTTTTGGGTTAAGACACCGCTTGAAGAAGCGTCCGTCGAAGAGATGAGCGCCGCCGAAATCATGCAGGAGCAGTATTGGGAACGCACGCACGGAGCTGTTCGTTGCGCGCTGGAGCAATCGATTTTGGAGCTGGACAAGTACGGCCTCAACGTCGAAATGGGTCACAAGGAAGTTGGCGGACTCAAAGCGCAGATTGACGAGTCGGGTCACCTTACCCACGTTTGCGAACAGCTTGAAATCGATTGGAAGTTCGCCGACGCAGTGCAAGCCGCCGACAACGAAATTGTCGTGCGCACGGTCGTCAAAGAAATTTTCCGCGCCAACGGTCTCGAAGTCACCTTCAAAGCCAAACCGATGATCGGGCTTGCGGGCAACGGCGAACACACGCACATTGGGCTTGCCGCAGTCACCGCCGACGGTTCGATTAAAAATCTTTTCGCCGCGAAAAATCCCGCCGAAGACTACATGAGCGCAGTCGGTTACGGCGCGTTGATGGGCTTGCTGAAATATTACGAAGTCATCAACCCGTTCGTAAGCGCAACGAATGATTCGCTTAACCGTCTCAAGCCCGGCTTTGAAGCGCCCGTGTGTATCGTCACAAGTTTGGGTCACACGCCGCAAATTCCGTCGCGCAACAGGACGATTCTTGTCAGCTTGATTCGCGACCTTGAAAACCCGATGGCGACGCGCTTTGAACTTCGCGGTTGCAACCCGTACACGAACATTTATCTTGTGCTTGCCGCGAGTTATTCGGCGATTCTCGACGGCGTGAAAATGGCGGTTAATCACAAGACGAGCGAACTGCTTGCCGAACTCAGCAAGGACGCGGGCGACGACGGTTTTTATCTTGAACGCGACCGCGCTTATCGCAGTGAAAAAGATGTTTTCGTTGACTTCACGCAGGACGAACGCAACCGCTTGTTCGGCACGCCGCCCGCAACCGTCTGGGAAAACATGGAGGCCTTGCGCAAGTTCCCCGACAAAGTCAAAGTTATTTCGAGCGGCGGGGCTCTTCACGAACGAATCATCAACGCTTTCCGCGAAGGCGCTTTGTTGCGCTGGAAGACCGAATTAATTTCGCGGATTCTGCCCGAATTGCGCGGCATTGTCCGCAAGGCAAAGAAAATCGATGCGGACTTCGTCACCGACCTTGACGCGTACAACTGGAACAAAATCTTTCTGCTTCGTGCGGCGTTGGCGAAAGACTCAATCGACGAAAAGTCTTTGTTCACGCAACTTGTCACCGCGCTCAACACCGGCGAATACGAAACCGCTTCGGCTCTGCAAGTCGATATTTACGACAAAATCGAGGAGCTGAAGACTCTTTACGACGCTTACGAAAAGAACATCATTTGACGCGTCACCCGCAACAAAAAAACCCCGTCGACAACTCGGCGGGATTTTTTATTTAACGGCGACGCGCAACTTCGTCATGCTTGCGGTCATATCGAACAGGTCGACGGGAAAAGTTGTAACGTTGCATCCGATTGGAAACGGCAAATTATTTTTGGCAGTGAAAACGTTGCAGGTTGCACCAACTGTTCCCCCGCTTTTAAAGCGGGTCGTCGCCCGTCAACAAAATGTCCGGCCGAAGTTTGCAAGCTTTCGACACGTCGAACAGGAACTTTCCGCCTTCCTGCGCGGTGACGGTGAAACTGTCAGCGAAAGTTTTCCGCACGTGGTGAGTGACGAACGCCTCGAACAATTTTTCCATTGGGAACAGCAACGCTTGAACTTGTGACTTGCCCGCAAACGACGTGAAACTTTTGCCCGCGAGGAAAATTTTCGTCCACTGCATGACGGCTTCGTAAGCGCGATTGATTCGGTCGATTGCAACCGCCGCGAAGTCTTTGGCGAAATTCGTCGACGCGTCAACCGAATCAAAGTCCGCAAGCAACCGCGTCGTCAGCCGAAAATTTTCTTGGTCGCGTGTCGTGCGCAGAAGTTTGCCGAGCGTCGATTTAATCAGTCGATTTTCGGGACGATTTAAACCGTATTCGTCGAAGGCAACGAAAAATTTTTCGCGGTGAGCAAAGTTCGTGCGCACGTGTCGCCCGATTAAAAGTTTGCCCTTGACGACATGCAGATTTTCTTCGCGCCCGACGTACGACGACTTCAGCCCGCGCTTGACGAGTTCGGCAACCATGTCGAGATATTGGCGGATAAAAATTTCGTACAGCGGCAGCCGCGACGTGTCGAGTTGTGCGTTGCGGAACGTCTTGCCCGAAAAATTTTTCAGCGTGCGCAACATCTTCACGACAAGGGCGCGCAAAAGTTTTTCGTCGCCGTCAATCTTCGGCAGAATTTCAATTTGAAAGCCGCTTGGCAACCGAATCACGCCGACAAAATTTTTCGCCTGCACGTAACGCCAATTCAAGTCGAGGAATTCACTTGCCGCCGCGAATTTAATCAACTCGTCGAAGTGCGGGCAGTCGTCGCGGAAAATTTTTTCGTATTCGCGAACGGTCAACATAACGCGTAATTCGTCGGGTCGTCAAAGGCGGCAACGTCAATCGTGTAACGAAACTTCCCGTCAATGTCGCCCAACGTCGGCAATGGTTCGCGTCGAATGAATTTTTCGCCCAGCACAAGCCGAATCTGTTCGTAATCGTCGAAGAAATATTCTTGCAGGAGCGGAATGACTTTGTCGCGGAAGACGGCGGCAACGTCGGCGATTGTCCTGCATTTGATGAAGTACGCGTGCCCGATTGCGTGTTCGCGGTCGAGCAACGTTTCAATCCGCGTGTTCAAAGTCTCAAGCATTGCGCGCAGGTTCACGCCGTCGACGGTGCCCAAAAGTTCTGGACGCGGCGGCATTTCGACGAAACTGAATCTGCGGCGAAGTGCAGTATCGATCAGCGCGATTGAACGGTCGGCGGTGTTCATTGTGCCGAGCAGGTAAACATTTTTCGGGACGGTGAAACTTTCGTGCGAATAAGGCAATGTCGCGTAAAGTTCGCCGCGTTTGTTGTCCTCAATCAGCGTGATAAGTTCGCCGAAGATTTTCGAGATGTTCCCGCGATTTATTTCATCGACAATGAAAACGACGTTTCCCGATTCGTAACGCGCTTCGTCGCAAAACTTCTTGAAGACGCCGCTTGCCACGCTGTACGAAACATTTCCGCGTTCGTCGACGGTCGGCTTGATGCCCTCGATAAAATCTTCGTAGCCGTAGCTTTGATGAAACGTCACGAAGTTGATTCGGCCGTTGGCTTTAAGTTTGTCGTAAGCGTACTTGTCGGGCGTGTCGGCAAGCGGTTGATTGTTGCAAATCGCCACGGCGTAAGCGGTCGTCAAGTCGCGACGTTACAGCAAAAAAAAATCCCCGTCCGTTGTGACGGAGAAAATTTTCTGAACGTGTGTTATCGTTTAAACGCGTCAGCACGGTCTTGGCGTTGCTCACGTTCCTGAACAGTTAATTCGGGCACGAAAAAAGCCGTTGGCAACACGGCTTCTTCACTGACACGCAGTTATTAATCGGGAGGAAGTCGACGCGCTCACACCGACGACCTGCCTTTGATTTGCTTCGATAACGTATTCAATCTAACACAAGCCCGCCCGTTTGTCAACTTTGCTTGACACGCGGCGATTTTTTTTTGACATGCTCACAGTTCGACGAAATTTTTCAGGACGCGCAAGCCGACATCGCCCGACTTTTCGGGGTGAAACTGCGTCGCGAAAATGTTGTCGCGCTCAATCGCCGCAGTGACAGTTTCGCCGTAAATCGTCGTCGCGGAAATGATTTTTTCGTCGTCGGGGACTGCGTGGTAACTGTGCACGAAGTAAAAGTACGGCTCACCGCTCAAGCCCGCGAAAAGTTTCGAGTCGCCGAAGGTTATCGAATTCCAGCCCATGTGCGGGATTTTCAAACCGTCGGCGCGAATCTTCTTGACGTTGCCGCCGAAAATTTTCAGCCCGTCGACGCAGGGACTTTCCTCACTGCCCGCGAACAAAATCTGCAAGCCGACGCAGATGCCGAGAATTTTTTTGCCGCCGGTGACTTCGCGCCTGAGTTCGGGAATTAAGCCCGTCGCTTCAAGGTTCGTCATGCAGTCGCCGAACGCGCCGACGCCCGGCAGAATAATTTTTTCGGCACGCTTAAGGTCGTCGACGTTGCCGGAAATTTTCACGTCGCCGCCGACACTCGAAACGGCCTTCGCGACGCTGTACAAATTGCCGACGCCGTAGTCAATCACGATAATCATAAAATCGCCTCCAAAGGAGTTATCGGGCATGAATTCTATCACATCGCCGTTGCTCGCGAACAAAAATTTTCTGTACGCCACGGAATTTTTTTCGGGCATGTCGATTATGGCGGTCGAATTGGGAGCCGCACGTTTGCTCGCGCCGTATTTCAGTTCGTCGCAAATCGTCTGGACAATCATAATCGGCACGATAATGATTTCGCTTGCTTTGGGCAACGTGTGGGGCGGACGACGCGCAGATTCGGACGCTGACCCCGCCAAACTTTATCGCCGACTGATTTTCGCCGCGCTGTGGATCGGAGCAATTCCCGTCGTCGGCAAATATTTGATTCTCGCGCTTGCGGGCGCATTAATCGTCGCGGTCGATACAAATTTGCTGATATGGGCGGCGTTCGTGTCGTGCGCGGTGATTTTCGTTCCGCCGCTGTTCGTGTTGGGCACGGTGACGCCGTCGCTTGTCAAGTACGCAACCGACAGCCTCGAACACAACGGGCGTGTCGTCGGAAACCTGAACGCGTTTAACACAATCGGCAGCATCATCGGGACGTTCTTGCCGACGTTCGTGACGATACCGACTGTCGGCACCGCGATAACGTTCCTGATATTTTCGGGCGTGTTGCTGATAATCGGCGTGATTTACTTCGTGAGTGTCGGCGCGAAGAAATTGTTCTGCGCAATGTCCGTGATAATTTTCGTGACGTGCGCGCTTATCGGCAATTCGAGTAACTTTGCGTTCTGGGAAAAAAATCTGCGCTACGAAGGCGAATCGATTTACAACTACCTGCAAGTTCGCGAAGACCCGCGGCAGATAATTTTTTCGACGAACGTACTTTTCGGCGTGCAGTCAATCAAAGTCAAAGACGGCGGCTTGACGGGTTTTTATTACGATTACGCTTTGGCGGCACCGCTGTTGACCGACGGCAAGAAAATTTTGATTTTGGGCATGGGCACGGGCACTTTCGCCGAACAATGCCGAAAATATTTCCCGCACGCGCAGATTACGGGCGTCGAGATTGACGAGAAAATCACCGACCTTGCCCGAAAATATTTCGCGTTGCCGGCGGACGTCGAAGTCATCACTTACGACGGGCGCGCCTTCCTGCAGGCGGACACGAATTCTTACGACGTGATTTTGGTCGACGCGTTCCAAGACATAACAATTCCGTTCCAGATGAGTTCGATTGAATTCTTCGGGCTTGTTCGCAGTCACCTCAACGCGGGCGGCGTCATGGTCGTCAACATGAACATGCGGGCGGCGGGCGCGGGCAACATCAACGAGTATTTGACCGACACAATCGGGCAGATTTTCCCTGCGATACGAACGATTGACGCGGCGAACGTCACCAACCGCGTGTTGTTCGCGTGCGGCGACGAAAAGATTTTCGACGAACTTCATGCCCGCGCAGAAAAGTTGTCCGACGCAGAACTTGCCGACTTGATGATTCGCACGGCGGACGAGTGGAGAAGTCCCACACGCGGCGAAAACATTTTGACCGACGACCGCGCACCCGTCGAGCTGTTGAGTATGCGGGCACTTGACGCGATTATTCAGCGGCACTTGAACTATTACAAAGACGTTTATCGTCGCGAAGGTCTTGACGGTGTGCTCAACAGTTTTTAAGCAAAAAACTTTTCGGCGGCTTGTGTTTACACTTAAATTTCAGTTATAATTATCCGAAAACGGAAGGGAGGCGCGGCCTTGATTAAAAATCTCAGCGAACTGGCGTTGCTCATTCCCGACGCAAAAATTATCGGCGACGACGTTCAGATAAGCGGCATTGAACACGACTCGCGCAAGGTCACGGCAAATAATCTTTTCGTGTGCATGGAAGGCGCGCACGTTGACGGACATAATTTCATTGGACAGGCGGCCGAACGCGGAGCGGTTGCGATTTTGACTGCGCGACAGAATTTCACGCCGCCCGAAAACATTTCAGCGTTGATTGTTCCCGACATGCTTAAAGCTCTCGCGGTTATCGTGCCGTACTTTTACGATTATCCTTCGCGGGCAATGCGCGTTATCGGCGTCACGGGCACCAACGGCAAAACCACCACGACTTACCTGTTGCGCGAAATTTTCAAGTCGGCGGGACTCAACGTCGGCTTAATCGGCACGATTCAAATTTTAATTGGCGACGAAAGTTATCCGAATCCGAACACGACTCCAAATGTTATCGACTTGCAACACGTCTTCGCGGACATGCGGGCGAAAAATATTCAAGTCGTCGTCATGGAAGTTTCCAGTCACGCGCTGGCGGAAAATCGCGTTGCGGGCGTCGAATTCGACACGGCGATTTTCACCAACTTGACGCAAGATCACTTGGACTTTCACGGCACGATGGAAAATTATTTGCAGGCGAAAGCGCGGCTCTTCGACATGGTTTCGCGAAACGGTCGCAAGCCGAATAAATCGGCCGTGGTCAACGTCGACGACGCGGCTTCGGCGGAAATTTTGCGTCACTGTCACTGCGACAAAATCACTTACGGCGTCGAGAATTCCGCTGACCTTCGAGCGGCCGACATGAACGTTAAAGCCGACGGCATGAACTTGTCCCTTGTCCCTTGTCCCTTGTCCCTTAACCTGCACTTGACGGGCTTGTTCAACGTCTACAACGTGCTTGCGGCTTGCGGCGCGGCTTTGGCTGAAAAAGTTTCGCCCGAAGTTGTCAAGCGTGCGCTGGAAAGTTTCCGCAGCGTGCCCGGACGTTTCGAGCGCATTTTTGCGAACGTGCCGTTTGAAGTCATCGTCGATTACGCGCACACTCCCGACGGCGTCAAAAACGTTCTGCAGACGGCGCGGCAAATTGTCACGAACAAAATCATCACGGTGTTTGGTTGCGGAGGCGACCGCGACAATCGCAAACGCCCGATTATGGGTCAACTTGCCGCCGAACTGTCGGACGTCGTCATCGTCACAAGCGACAATCCGCGCACCGAAAATCCCGAAAAAATTCTCGACGACGTGGAAGTCGGTATCGGCGACAAAGTTCACGAACGCATTGCAGACCGTCGCGCCGCGATTTTTCGTGCGATTGAACTTGCGCAGGCCGGCGACGTTGTTTTAATTCTCGGCAAAGGTCACGAAAATTATCAGATACTCAACACGGGCACGATTCACTTTGACGACCGCGAAGTTGCCCGCGAGGCGATTGGCGCGCTCAACAACGGAGGTAGTTCCAATGCATAAATTGACTTTGGCGGAAATTGTTCGCGTGACGGACGCGGACTCGAATTTCGACGCTGAAATTATTTTCGACGGCATCACGACCGACAGCCGCAAAATCACTGCGGGCGTGTTGTTCGTCGCGCTCAAAGGCGAACGCTTCAACGGCGAAGACTTTGCCGCCGACGCGCTCAAGAAAGGTGCCGCCGCCGTCCTGGTGAGCAAAACTTTCGCGCAGGACGTTGACGGCGTTGTCATCAAGGTTGACGACACGTTGACCGCTTACCGTCAAATCGCGGGCAGTTGGCGAAACCGCTTCGACATTCCCGTCGTCGCAATCACCGGCTCAAACGGCAAGACCACCACGAAGGACTTGACTGCCGCCGCGTTGACGCAGTTGGGTCAAGTGCTGAAAACTTCCGCGAACTTCAACAACGAAGTCGGCGTGCCGTTGACGTTGCTTCAACTCAACGCGAATCACAAAGCCGCCGTCGTCGAAATCGGTATGCGCGGGCTTGGACAAATTGCCGAACTTGCAAAATTCGTTCGCCCGACGATTGGCATTGTCACCAACGTCAACGAAACGCACATTGAACTTTTGGGCTCGATTGAAAACATTGCGCGTGCGAAAAGCGAACTCGTCGAAGCAATTCCCGCGGGCGGTACCGTCATTTTGAACGCGGACGACCCGCATGTTGCCGCAATGAAAAATTCCGTTGCCGACGGCGTAAAAGTCATCACTTACGGTTTGGAGTCGCCCGCCGACGTGACCGCGAAGAACTTTTTAATCGGCAGCATTTCGACGGAATTTGTTTTGACTCACGCGGGCATCGAATACGACTTTGAAATTCCCATGCTCGGTCGCCACAACGTTTCAAATGCTTTGGCGGCTGTCGCGGCGGGACTTTCGTTCGGCTTGACGATTGACGAAATTCAGCGCGGCATTTCCACTTTGACGACGATGAAAATGCGCTTTGAAGTCATCAGGCGCGACGGCTTGACGATTGTCAACGACGCGTACAACGCAAGCCCGGCTTCGATGCGCGTGGCACTTCGCACGACGGCGGAGATTTACGACGGGCGCAAAGTTGCCGTGCTGGGCGACATGTTGGAACTCGGAGCCGTCTCGGAAAAACTTCACCGCGAAGTTGGCGCGGAGCTTGTCAAAAATAATTTCGACACGCTGATTGCTTTGGGCGAACTCGGCAAATTTATCGCCGACGGGGCACGCGACGCCGGCTTGACGAACGTTTATTTCGTCGGCAGCCACGAAGAGGCCGCGCAAAAAATTCTTGAACTCGTCGAAGCGGGCGACACGATTTTGTTCAAGGCTTCGCACGCAATGCACATAGAAAAAATCATCGAACTTATCTGAGGCGGCGACATCATGACTAATCTTTTAATCGGCCGCTTTAAAAGCGACGGAACTCTTGGTGTGACCCGCAACGTTGTCGCAGGCGTGATTCTTCGTCGCATGTCAAACCGTTTCGCAAAAATATTCGGGGAGAACTTTTCATGACTAATCTTTTAATCGCGGGAGCAATTGCGGCGGGCGTCGTGATTTTGCTCGCGCCGATTTGCATTCCGATTCTGCACAAGCTCAAATTCGGGCAAAGCATTCGCGCCGAAGGTCCAAAAAGTCATCAAGTCAAAAGCGGCACACCGACAATGGGCGGCATTTTTTTAATCGCGGGCATTGTCGCGGCGACGCTGTTTGTCGCGGACTGGAACGCCGAAATTTTTCTTGCGCTGTTCATCTTGCTGGGACATTTCGTGCTGGGCTTCATTGACGATTATTTGAAAGTCGTCCGCAAACAAAATCAAGGCTTGCTTGCGCGATACAAGCTTGCGGGACAAATTTTAATCGCCGTCGTGACGACGTTTGTCGCAAGCGAACTGCTGATTGATTTCGATCCGTCGGTGTGGATTCCCGTCGTCGACGAAAAAATCAACTTGGGCGCGCTGTACCTGCCGTTTATGTTTTTCGTGATTGTCGGCGCGTCAAATGCCGTGAACTTGACTGACGGGCTTGACGGGCTGGCTTCGGGTTGCATGGCGATTGCGGCGAGTTGTTACGCGGTAATTTGTATGCTCACGGGGCACGACGACCTTGCGATTTTCTGCGCGGCGACCGTCGGGGCTTGCGTGGGCTTTTTGAAGTTCAACTTCCACCCCGCGAAAATTTTCATGGGCGACACGGGTTCGCTTGCACTCGGCGGCGCGTTTGCGGCTGTCGGGATTTTGTCGCGCACGGAAATTTTGCTTGCCGTCGTCGGCTATATTTTCGTGTGCGAAGCGTTGTCGGTGATAATTCAAGTCATCTCGTTTCAGACGACGGGCAAACGAATTTTCCGCATGAGCCCGATTCACCACCACTTCGAGCTTGGCGGCTGGTCGGAAGTCAAAGTCGTGTTTGTCTTCTGGACTGTCGGGCTAATCGCGGGCATTGTCGGCTTGTGGATGTTGAGCGGCACGTCGGCACCGATTCAACTTGTCGGCGGCATATAAAATTTCTTTGGAGTGACGCAAATGGACTTGGCAAACAAAAACGTTTTGATTATCGGCGCGGCACGAAGCGGCATTGCGGCGGCGAAGGTTGCAAAAAAATTCGGCGCGGCTGTCACGTTGAGCGACGCCAAACTTGAGCACGAAATTAATTTTGACTTCGGCGAACTGCGCGCACTCGGCATTGAACTGCATTTCGGTAAGCAGACCGAAGAACTTCTGCGCGACGTGGACTTGATTGTCGTGTCGCCCGCCGTCCCGATAAAAATTCCGCTGTTGAAGGCGGCGGCGGCGAAGAACATTCCAATCATCAGCGAAGTCGAACTTGCTTACACGCTGGCGAAGTCGCCGATATGCGCGGTCACGGGCACCAACGGCAAGACCACGACGGTTACACTGCTCGGTTTGCTGCTTGAACAAAAATTCGCGAACGTCGGCGTCGGCGGAAATATCGGCGTCCCCTTGTGCGAAGTGGCGTTGACTGTCGGCGCGGGCGGTTGCATTGCTGCTGAAATTTCCAGTTACCAGATGGAGGCGACGAAAAATTTCCGACCGCACGTTTCGGCGATTTTGAACGTCACGCCCGACCACTTGAAGCGTCACGGCTCAATGGAAGTTTATCAGGCAATGAAAGAAAAAATTTTCGCGCAGGAGACCGCCGAAGATTTTCTCGTGCTCAACTTCGACGACGAACACACCCGCGACATGATTCACCGCGCAAATTGTCGCGTGCTTTACTTCAGCCGAAAAGCCGAACTTGCCGAAGGAGCTTTCGTCGCGAACAATCGCCTCGTCATCAAGTTTGACGGTCAAACGCACGAACTTTGCACCGTCGACGAACTGGGCATCAAAGGCGGCCACAACGTCGAAAATGCTTTGGCGGCGGCTTTGACTGCGTTTCTTGTCGGTGTCGACGCGCAGAAAATTTCCGACGTGCTGAAAACTTTTCAAGGCGTGGAACATCGAATTGAATTCGTGCGCGAAATTGACGGCGTGAAATTTTACAACGACTCGAAGGCGACAAACACCGATTCGGCGATTAAGGCTCTTGAAACGTTCGCGGGGCACATCGTTTTGATTGCGGGCGGCGACGACAAGTTGACCGACTTGACGGATTTTCTGCAGCTCGTCAATGAGCGCGTCGATTATTTGATTCTCGTCGGCGACGCGGCCGAACGTTTTAGAACCTGCGCGGTCGAACAGAATTTCCCCGCTGAAAAGATTTTGGACGCGGGCTACTCCATGCAACGTGCGGTTGAACTTGCCGCCGAAATTGCACATGCGCCGCAGGTTGTGTTGCTCAGCCCCGCCTGCGCAAGTTTCGACATGTACAGCGACTTCGAGGAACGCGGCTGTGATTTCAAGCGGATTGTTCACGAACTCAAATGACGGGCTACGTTTACTTGGCGGCGGCGATTGTCCTGGAACTTTGCGGCACGACCTGCATGAAGTTATCGGACGGCTTCGGCAACAAACTTTTCGCGGAGGGCACGCTGACATTTTACGGCTTGTGCTTTTACTTCTTCGCGCTGTCGCTGAAAACCGTCCCGCTGAATATCGCTTACGCAACGTGGGGCGGACTCGGCGTCGTGCTTGCGGCGGTCGTCGCGAAAATATTTTTCCACGAAAGCATTTCGACGGCGGGCACTGTCGGGATAACTTTAATCGTCGTCGGCGTCGTGCTGTGTAACTTCTTCGGAACGCATCACTGAAACGAAAAAACGCGCCGAAGTCGACGAAACGGGTTATAACTTCAGGACAGCGACAAGCCTCGTCGATATTGTGCTGTGTAATTTTTTTGGAGCGAATCACCAAATGAAAATCATCGTTTCGGGCGGCGGCACGGGCGGCCACATCTACCCCGCGCTCACGCTCATTGACGCAATCAAGTTCAAACGTCCCGACGCGGAATTTTTGTACGTCGGCACGCAAAAAGGTTTGGAAGCTGACATTGTCCCGAAGACCGGAATAAATTTCACCGCGCTCAAGCTCGAAGGCGGGCTCGAACGTCACTTCACGCTGGCCAACATTTCACGCGCCGCCAACGCAATTTGGAGTATCAAACGTGCCTCGGACATCGTCAAGAAATTCAAGCCCGACGCGGTTGTCGGCACGGGCGGTTATGTTTGCGGACCGATTTTGCTTGCCGCAAGCTTGATGAAAGTTCCGACGCTGATTCAGGAACAAAACGCCGTCGCGGGCGTCACGAACAAAATTCTGTCGAAGTTCGTCAACAAAATCGCCGTGGGCACTCGCGACGCACTCAAGAACTTTCCCGCGAACAAAACTGTTTACACGGGCAACCCGATTCGTGCGGCTGTCCTCGCGGCGAAGAAAGTTGACGGTTTGCGCGAATTCAACTTCACCGACACGAAGCCCGTCGTTTTAATTTCGGGCGGCTCACGCGGGGCACGAAGCATCAACAACGCAATGATTGACGTTTTGAAGTCCGCCGCAAAAAAAAATTTCGCGCAGTTTCTTCACGTGACGGGCAAAGGCGAATTCGACGCGGTGACCGAAAAATTGTCCGACGTGCTCGACGCGCCGAACATCCGCGTTGTGCCGTACCTGTACAACATGCCGCAAGCAATGGCAATGGCGGACGTTGCGATTTTCCGTGCTGGCGCGACAGGGCTTGCTGAATTGACGGCTCGCGGCGTCCCGGCAATTTTGATACCGTACCCGTTCGCGGCGGAAAATCATCAGGAATTCAACGCACGTTCACTTGTCGAGGCGGGCGCGGCTCGCATGATTCTCAACAAAGATTTGACGGCGGAAATTTTGTCGGCTACACTTGACGAAATGTTGTCGTCGCCCGACGCGCTCAAAAAAATGTCCGCCGCAAGTTTGTCGTTGGGCAAGCCGCATGCCGCAGACGAAATCGCCGACTTGATTCTTGCGTTGACGTGACGGGTTTGTTACTTTCTTTGACCGAGCAAAGAAAGTAACCAAAGAAACTCGCGCTTGCTGTGATACATCCTGTATCACGCGCAAGCGTGGCGGCCGACATCCATGTCGGCCGGAATTACGATTCGCCGTTGTTTTTGCACTCATACAATACGGGAGAAATTTTTCATGTCCAAAGAAGTGACCGTCGAAATCAAAATGGACGCCGACTTGAAAGAGGCCGCCGAAAAAATCTTCAATCGAATGGATATGTCTTTCGCCGAAGCGATAAGCGCCTTCGCCAAAGAAACAATCGTTCAAAACCGCGTGCCCTTTTACGTCAAGCCGAAACGAAAGACCGCGTTCGGCTCGCTGGCAAAATTCGCCAATCCCAAATGGGTCGGCCTCGAAGAAATCGCTTGGGAAAGGTTCGTGATCGAAAAGTATGGTAAAAATCTTAATTGACACCAACGTCGTGCTGCGGTACCTGCTGCGCGACCACCCGAAACAATCCATGCAGGCGAAAAAAGCCATCGAAATCGGCGCGGTGATTTTGCCCGAAGTTTTGGTTGAGACGGCACACGCCTTGAAAAATATTTACCGCGTCGACAGACAGACAATCGCGGCAAACTTGATGACTTTGCTTAACGAGGTTGAAGTTGAACGCAAGCAAATTATGGTTCACGCCGTGGAACTTTACGCCGACTCCACCGACCTGGATTTTATGGACTGCATTATCGTGGCGTACTTCGACATCGAAAACATCCGCGTATTCACCTTCGACCCGAAACTCAATCGCGTGCCGAAGTCTTAAGGAGGTACATACATTTGAAACTTGACGGCTTGAAGAAATTTCACTTTATCGGTATCGGCGGCGTGGGCATGAGCGCGCTTGCCAAAATTTTAATCGAAAGCGGCTGTGAAGTCAGCGGCTCGGACATGAAAGCTTCGCCGACTTTGGACATGTTGAAAAGTCTCGGCGCGAAAATTTTTGTCGGACATGACGCCAACAACATTTTCGACGGCGGCAAAGTTTGGCCTGAAGTCATAGTTTGTTCGTCGGCAATTCCCGCGGACAATCCCGAAGTCGTCGCGGCGTTGAAGGCGAAAATCCCGAAGATTCACCGCTCCGACATCAACGCGTACTTGCTCAATTCGCGCAAAGGCATTGCGGTTTCCGGTTCGCACGGCAAGACGACAACAACGTCAATGATTGGTTACGTCCTGCACAGCGCGGGCGTCGACCCGACAATCGTTATCGGCGGCGAATCAACCGACCTGGGCACGGGCGCGATTTTGGGCGACAGCGACTGGCTCGTCACGGAGGCGGACGAAAGCGACGGGAGTTTTTTGACGCTCAAACCGAAAATCGCCGTCGTCACCAACATTGAAGACGATCACCTTGACCATTACGGCACGATTGAACGGATTCGCGCCGCGTTTAAAATTTTTGTCGAAAACGTCGACCGCGAAACGGGCGTGGCAGTCGTGTGCTTCGACAACGACAATGCCCGCGAACTTGCCGCCGCAGTTGACCGAAAAATTATTTCTTACGCGATTCACCACGACGCGGACTTTATGGCGCGAAACATCCGCACGACGACGAAGGGCGTCGGCTTTGAAGTTGTGCGACGCGTCGGCGACGACGAAAAAATTCTCGGCAAAGTCAAGCTTGCGATTCACGGGCGACACAACGTCTTGAACGCTTTGGCGACGATTGCGGCGGGACTTCAAGTCGGAGTCAGCTTCGCGAAGATTGCCGAAGGTCTCGGAACTTTCCATGGCGCGAAACGTCGTTTCCAGACGAAGGGACGCATTCGCAACGTTTTGGTCGTCGACGATTACGCACATCACCCGACGGAAATTGCCGCGACGCTCAAGGCCGCCCGCGAAATTAAGCCGAACAAAATCGTTTGCATTTTTCAGCCGCACCGTTACAGCCGCACGCAACTTTTGCTGAAGGAATTCGGCAACGCTTTCCGTGACGCGGACGTTTTAGTTTTGACGGACGTTTACTCCGCCGGCGAAGAAAAAATTTCGGGCGTCAGCGGCGAATCGATTTTGCAGGAAGTTCTTCGCACGACGAATCAAGCCGTGTCGTACATTCCCAAGCGCGAAGACATTGCCGCCGCGATTAAAGACCAGTTGACGGCGGGCGATCTGGTTATCACAATGGGCGCGGGCGACATTTACAAGACGGGCGAAGAAATTCTTGAACTTTTGAAAGCCGAACGCCGCAAGAAAATTGTCGTCGTGGCGGGCGGCACGTCAACTGAAGCCGAAGTTTCTCGCCGCACGGGAAAAGCTGTCGTCGACGCGCTGCGCTCCAAAAATTACAACGTCGAGATGCTTGAACTTCAGCCCGAAACATTCGCCGCAACAATTCGCGAAAAAAATCCGCTGATTGTCTTCAACGCGGTTCACGGCAAATACGGCGAAGACGGCTTGATTCAAGGCACGTTGGACATGCTCAAAATTCCGTACACGGGTTCGGGCGTCCTGTCCGCCGCGTTGACAATGGACAAAGTTTCCACGAAACATTTCCTGAATTCCGCAAACCTGTCGACGCCGAAATTCGCCGTTTATCGCGAAATTGACCGCACGGACGAACTTGCCGCCGACATCGAAAAGAAATTCGGCGTGCCCGTCGTCATCAAAGCCGCTGCGCAAGGTTCAAGTATCGGCGTGACGATTGTCGAACGTGCAGGCGACATTGACGAGGCGATTGACAACGCGTTTACTTTCGGCGACGAAATTTTGGTTGAAGAATTCATTCGCGGGCGTGAATTGACGGTTGCGGTCATGGGCAACGAAGACGAGGCGGAAGCTTTGCCGATTATCGAAATTACCACGACGACGGGGCGTTACGATTACAAGACCAAGTACACCGCCGGCATGTCGACGCACATTTGTCCCGCCGACCTGCCCGAAGAATTGACCGCCGCAGTCAAAAAGCTTGCCGTCGACGCCTTCAAGCAGTGCAAATGCGCGGGGGTCGCTCGCGTTGACATGATGCTTTCCGAAGACGGCGTGCCTTACGTCATCGAAATAAATTCCGTGCCCGGCATGACAGAAACGTCGCTTGTGCCCGACGCGGCTCGTGCGGCAGGCATTGACTTTGCCGAACTGTGCGAAAAAATTCTTGCCGCCGCAGGCTTTTGACGAAGTAACGCGACGTTGCCGACATTGCGACCAACGGAGGTGAAGACATGGCAGTTATCAGACGGCGGCGAACTTTCGGCAGATTGTTTCGCGGAATAATCTTTTTGCTCGTGAGCGCGGCGGTTTTAAGTTTCTTCGTGTACATGCCGTTCTTCACGCTCGAAAACATAAAGCTCGTCGGCGCGAAATATCTGACGCAAGACGACATCTTGAAAGTCGGCGAAATTTACATGGGCGAACCGCTCTTCCAACTCGAAACGGATCAAGTGCAAAGCCGCCTTGCCAAAGACCTGCGCGTCGAAGAAGTGACCGTGCGCCGCGACTTGCCGCACACGTTGGAAATTACGCTCAAGGAACGCCGACCGATTGCAACCGTCATGTGCAATTACGGTTATCTCGACCTTGACCACGACGGCACGGTACTCGACAGTTACAAAAGCCTCAAGGACATGCAGATACCCATGATTAACGGCGTGACCGTGCGCGACGTTTATATCGGCGACAAGGTTGACGACGAACTCATCAAAAAGATTCTCGACTTCCTTCAGCGGCTCAACGAGGACACGCTCAACCGCATTTCGGAAGTTGCCTTCGTCGAAGAAGATTACGTCGTCATGTACACCGCGACCGCCCGCGCCGTGCAAATTCGTATCGGCAAGCTCGAACGGCTCGACGAGAAGGCGCGCTTGACCGAAGATTTCTTGCGCGACTTGGAGACCAATCCGCATCCCGTCGAATACGTCGACTTCAATTACACTGCGCCATTTATCAAGCTTGCTCAGTGAAGCCCGTCAACGCGACGGGTTTTTTTTGCGTCAAAAAATTTTCATGCGCGGCTGATAAACTTCGTCGAAACGATTTCAGCGCGAAAGGAGTTTTCTGCATGAAGTTTTTATCTCGTGCGAAGAAAGTTTTGTTGTCGGCAACGCTCGCGGCGGGACTTTTATTCGGCAACGTCAACGCCGAAAGTTTCCGCGACGCAGAGTATTTCGGCAGCGACGGTCTCGACTTGATTAACGCCGCGCCCGCTTACGAAAAATCTTTCACGGGCAAAAATATTTTTATCGGCGTGCTTGACCAACCCGTCAACTTCAGTCACCCGAAATTCACCGCGAAGAATTTTTCCGCGATTATCCGCGAATCACGCATGAGCGGCGGCGCGAAAGGCGTTTACGATTGGCAAGCGATTTATCACGGCACGCACGTCGCGGCGATTGCGGCGGGCTCACGCGACGGAAATGTCATGCACGGCACGGCTTTTGACGCGGAAATTCTCAACGCGCCGTTCAACACGGATTACGCCGTCGAAGAAAATCAGCGCGAAACCGACATCAACGACATGTTCGCGCCGTACCTGAAACGCGGCGAAATTAAAATCATCAACAATTCTTGGGGCAACTCGATTTATCTCGACGAAGTTTTGTCCGACGACGACATTAAAACTTTGCTCGAACAGAGCGGCGAAGATTGGAACAAAGTCACCGACGCGCTCGAAGATTCGATTCTCAAGGTGAGCGGCGAACTCAAACCGATTTTGAATTCCGTCGCGCAGGCGGTTAATGCCAAACGCTTGACGATTTTCGCGGCGGGCAACGGCGGGCACTCCGGTTCATGTTTGCAGTCACAGGCAAGCTGGTTCAACGACAACGCCGAATTTTATCTGCTCAACGTCTCGAACGTGTACAACAAATTCGCGGGCGGCAACGGCGGTTTGATTCGCAATTCCGACGGGACGATTTCGGGCGATTGGTTGCTCAATTACACTTCCGACGGCGTGAAATATCTTGAAGACTCGTCGGTTGCCGCGCCGGGCACCGAAATTTTGTCCGCGAACTCGAACTTCGCCGCCGACGGTCAAGCTTACGTTCGATACACGGGCACTTCAATGGCGACGCCGTTTGTGACGGGCACCGCCGCGCTCGTTCAGCAGGCGTTTCCGTACATGGACGGCAAGCAGATCGCCGACGTCATTTTAAGCACGGCGAACAAGGACGTTCGGCTTGAAAACAATTTCCGCGTCGCGCTTCGCGAGGACGTTGCGGACGACGGCTCGACGACGATTTTCCTTAGCGTGTACTACTTCGACGACAAAGACCGCACCGAAGACGAAGTTGTCGCCGACCTCAATCGTTACGTCGACAGTTACCGCTTCGCCGCCGACGCGCAAAGTGACGCCGACATTCGCAAGGACTTCAAAGACGCGCTGAAAGTTGTCATCGAACGTCACGGGCTGAAAGTTTACTTCGCGACGCCGCTGCAAAGTTTAATCGGTCAAGGTGTCGTCGACGCGGGCAAGGCGGTCAACGGTTTGGCGGCACTCAACGCACGACGTTTGAACGCAAGCGACGCTTCAACCGATTTCGGCGAAAAGATTGCGCTGTACACCGTCGACACGAAAGGCTTTGACTCGACGTGGAGCAACGACATTTGCGAAATTCGCGAAGGCAAACTTGCGCCCGAAGGCACCGAGCCCGATTTAATCGAACGCTACAATTACTATCAAGTCAACTGGCTGTCGAAGGACTTGGCGGACTACAACGCGGCTTACTGGTCGAACATCTTGACGGCGCGTTACGTCGCGGGCTTCAATGCGGACGTCGACAAAGACGGGCTTGAAGGTCTTCACGTCGGCTTGAAGAAAATCGGCGACGGTCGTTTGACTTTGTCGGGCAACAACACTTACGCGGGCGCGACGGTCGTCGAAGGCGGCACGCTGTCGATTGACGGCAAAATTTCGGGCGACGCGTACACTTTGGCGAACGGCACGCTTTCGGGTCACGGGACGATTGACGGGACGCTTTTCAATCGCGCAACGGCCGAGGCGGGCTCATCTTTGGGCGGTGACTTGACTGTCGGCAACCTGACTTCGAGCGGCAAGTTGATTGTCAACGTCACAAGCGCGGGCAACACGAAATTTATTGTTCGTGGCGCGGCGAATTTGGACGGCTCAACTTTCGTCGTGGCGGGCGACAAACCGTCGGGCGGCGAAATTGTCGCGTTGACTGCCGACAAAATTACGGGCAACGTCAAAGCGGCGGATTCAAGTTATCGCGTCGAAGTTCGCGGCAACTCCGTCGTGATTGTCTTCAACTGAACGTCACGCACGCAAAAAAAAATCCCTGTCGACAATCGACGGGGATAATTTTTTCAGCCGATACCGCGTTCAAACTTCTCAAGCGCGGCGACGGTTCCGATAACAAAAATTTTATCGTCTGCGGCGAACGGGCGTTTCGGCGGCGGCGGAATTAAACTTTCTTCACGATTGACGACCGCGACGATATTCACGCCGAAATCTGCGCGCAGGTTCGCTTCAATCAGATTTTTGCCGACGAATTGTCGCGGGACGGTCAAGCTCAAAATGTTTATGTCCGCGTCGACGGAAATGCAGTCAACCGCGTGCGTCGTTACCAAGTTCAAAGCCACGCGTCGAGCGGTGTCGCGTTCGGAAAAGATTATCTGCGTCGCGCCGAGCCGCCGAGCCATCTCCGCGTGCCGTTCGTCAATGCCCTTGACGACAATCTCCGCAACGTTCATCTCCTTGCACAGCATGGTTGCCATCAAGCTTGCCTCAAGATTTTTCGACGCGATAACGACGGTGTCGAAATTGTCAATGCCCGCCTCTTTGAGCGCACGCACGTCGCGAATGTCGAAACTCACCACGCGGGTCAAGCTCTCCGCCAAACTTTCAACAACTGTTTCGTCGCGGTCAACGCCCAAAACGTCGTAACCCATTTCTTCGAGCGTCAAGGCGACATTGCGCCCGAAGCGACCGAGTCCGAGAACTGCAAAATTTTTTTTCGCCATAATGCACCTCAACCAACCATGATGTCTTCGGGCGGATACTTGATTCGCGTGTCGTGTTGCGTGACAAGCGACAGCATGAACGTCATGATTCCGACCCTGCCGACGAGCATTGTCAACGTCAACAGCAACTTCGCGGGAATGTCCCAGTCAAGCGTAATGCCGATACCCATGCCGACAGTGCCGAAAGCCGAAACCGTCTCGAACAGCACCGCGTCCAGGTCATGAACTTCGCCGTCAAACACCGACAGAATCATTGCCGCGGTGACAACCCAAATCGTGCCCATTGTGAAAATTGCGAACGCCTGATCGCGCAGTTTGTCGGAGATTCGTCGCCCGAAAATGACAATGTCGTCCTTGCCGCGAAAAACCGTCCACATCGACGCGACGATAACAAAAAACGTCGTGCTTTTGATACCGCCGCCCGTCGACAGCGGTGACGCGCCGACAAACATCAGCAGAATCATTGCAAGCAGCGTAATTTGTTCGCAGTCACCCAAGACGATTGAGTTCATGCCCGCCGTTCGACAGCTGACGGAATTAAACCACGCGTTGACAATTTGGTCGGCAAGCGGCATACCTTCGAGCGTGTACGGGTTGAAATGTTCGACGGCGAAGATTATCACCGTGCCGACGACAATCAAGAACGCGTTCGTGATAAGAACAATCTTCGTGTGCAGCGAAAACTTTTTCCAACTGCGGCGGTGAATCACGTCGTAAATGACCGTGAAGCCGATTCCGCCCAAAAAAATCAGCGCGCCGAGGCAGAACAGCAGAAACCAATCGTCATTGCGCTTTGAAACGCTGTCGTAGTTGCCGAACAAGTCGAAGCCCGCGTTGCAGAAAGCCGACACCGAATGAAAAATCCCGTAGCCGACAGACTTCCAACCGAATTCGGGTATGAAATGCACCGTCAACAGCACGGCGAAAAATCCTTCGATTGCGAGCGTATATTTAATCATGCGGCTTATCAGCGTGATAAGTCCGGCTTGCGAACCTTGATTGAGCGACTCTTGCAGCACGATACTTTCTTGCAGGCGGAAGCGGTGACCCATGGTGTACACGACCAAAGTTGCCAACGTCATAATGCCGAGCCCGCCGACTTGAATCAGCACGAGCATGACGATTTGCCCGAAGACCGTTAAATCGTTGTGCAAGTCGACGACCGTCAAGCCGACGACACACGACGCCGAAGTCGACACAAACAGCGCGTCAATCGGGTGAAGTCCCGCGCCGTTCGTCGTGCTTATCGGCAACATTAAAAGAAGCGTTCCGAGTGCTATCATGATGACGAAACTCAAAATGATGACTTGCGTCGGCTTGATTCGGAACGCTTTGATGAGTCTTTCGTTGGAGCCTTCGATTGTTTTGTTGACTTGATTGAAGATTTTCATTGTTAACCTGTGCTGACGTAACTGCGCACGTTCGCGGGAAGAGCCGCCCAGTCAATTTGATTCGCCGCGACGGAGCGTTTAATGCCGTAAGCCGCCGCAATGCCCGCCGCCTCACCGATTGACGCGCATGTCGGCTGAATTCGCATTGACGCCTGCAGAATGAAACTTGCGCTTATGCAGCGACCCGCGACGATTAAGTTCGACACTTCGTCACAAATGAGCGAGCGATACGGAATTTCGTAAAAGCCGCCCGCAGGAAGTTTTTCGCTGACTTTTTCGCCGTGCGCGTCGATAAACCACGCCGTGCGACAAACCGCGTCGACGAAACGACTTTGATTGTGGTAATCGTCCTCGACGAGATAATATTTCCCGCGAATTCGCCACGACTCACGCGCACCGAGCATGACGGCTTCGCGGCTGATAAAAGCGTTCTCAAAGCCCGGCAGGTGACGAATCAGGTATCGGGCAATGTTTCGCATCATCTTGCGCCCGAAGGTGACCGCCTTGCTGTACGAAATCGGATCCGTCGCGCTGAACGTCACGGGAATTTCGGGGCAATTCATGCTCATGACGCCGTTCTTGCCGATAATGGTGTACGCCTGCATGTATTCGGCTTCTGCCTGCGTGAGTTCGCCCGTCTCCACGCCGCGAGCCATAAAAGCTTCAAGTTTGTAACGCTGCTTCCTGTGCATGGCTTCGGCAATCTCGAAATACGGCAGTTTGGACTTGCACCAGTCTTCGTCAAGTTCAATCGCGACGTAATTGTAAAGTTTCTGCGTGTCAATGCCGCCCATCTCGAAACGAAAACTCAGCGGCTGATTGTTGCCCGTCTTTTCGTAACCGCGTTCAAACTTGACGCCGGAATTTCGCGCAAGGTAAGCGTCGCCCGTCGCGTCAATGAAAGTTTTCGCTTTAATCGCCGCAAGCCCGGCAATCGTTTGGACAATGACCGCAGAAATTTTCCCGCCGCTTGTGACGGAGTCGACGACGACCGTTTGATACAAAATGTTAACGCCCGACTCTTCGCACATCTCGTCATGAATCAAAGCGAGCGTTTCGGGATTGTGCCACGTCTGCTGAGTGACGCCGTCGAACGGTTCAATGCCTTTATCGCGAAGACGTTGCTTGAGTTCGGCGACGTAAGGCGTGTCGGAATCGGGCGCGTGCGTGTCCATGAACGGGTAAACGCAGCCCAAAACTCCGAGGCCGCCGAGCGCAATGCCGCGTTCGACGAGGACGACTTTGACGCCTTGTCGAGCCGCGTTGACGGCCGCAGCAGTGCCCGCAGGGCCTCCGCCGCAAACACAAACGTCCGCCGCACACAGGACGGGAATTTTCTTGCCCGCGTACTTGAGCGTGTCGCCCGAAATGTCCGCCGCTTCTGCGCGCATGTCAACCGAGCCGCTCAGAGCGACACCCGCCGCAGTCACGCCCGCAAGCTTGAGCAGGTCACGGCGACTTATCGGGATTGAAAAACTGTTTTGCATTGTGTTGCCTCCTTGACGTATCGAAGTTACTTCGTGCGCAACGAAGCTGCAATGCGTAATTGCAACGCGTAATTCCGGCCGTCATGGATGACGGCCGCGCCCGACGTGTTTGCGTGATGCAAACTCCGTCGGGCTGTTTTCTTTTGCTACTTTTCTTTTGCGCCAAAAGAAAAGTAGATAAACCGTCACTTCGTGCGCAACGAGTTGCCCAAAATCAGCGCGGAGAAAATCGCCACGCCTGCCACCGACATCAACGGGTGCCACGGAATCGGCGACGCTTCCAATGCCGACATTACCGACGGCGGCACAAGCACAATCCACGAGGCAAGCGCGATTCGGCGATTGAGCTTGAGGACGTTGACGACTTTGCGGGCGATTGAGTGCACGGTCAAAAATTTTTCAAGCGACGGCATCTCGAAATCAATGTGTATGTCTTTGAGTTCCGTCGGGTCAAGCGAGCCGTCCGTCAACAGAAACGACACGTCCGAATTAATCAGCGCGGGCAAGTCGTGAAACTGGTTGCCAATCGCCGCGACAATGTTGCCTTTCGCACGGAAGATTTGAACTTCGCGAGCTTTGCCTTCGGGCGTCAAGTTCGTGCGTACGTGATTTAACGGGAAGTCCTTCGCGATTCGGCCTGCCATCTTTTTCGGCGCGGCAGTCAACAAAAGCGTTTCAATCTTGCGCAACTGCAATGTCGCCAGAAACTTGCGGGCGTCTTCGCTGAGGTCGTCTTTGAGCGCAATGACGCCGCGGGCCGCACGGTTCATGCTGAACAGCAAAACGGTCTTGCCCTTGACGACGAGCTGATCAATCTTCGTGCGCAGGTTCGCGCTGACGGAGGCACCTTGACTTTCGACCCAGGCGGGGTGACCGACACGCACAAGCGTTCCCGTGACGTTCGCTTCGACGCCGCGACCCGCAAGTTCTTTGAAGTTCGTCGAGCCTTGCAACCTTAATGCACGGTGAGCCGCCGTGTCGTAAATCGTTCGCCCGAGCAAGTGTTGAGCGTCGCGTTCGGCACTTGCGGCAATCGTGAGCAACGCCGCCTGCGACAAACCTTCGGGCACCAAGTCCGTCACGTAATATTCGCCGCACGTCAAGATTCGGTTGTACGGCAGAGCGACGACGTTGACAGCCGCCAAAGTTTTCAGCGCGTCGGGATTGTTGATTGTCACGCCCGCTTCGGCAATCTTCTTGCCCGACAAGTACAGCGTGAACGGCGACGCAAGTACCAAACAGATTGGCGAAAACGCGACGAAAACCGACAGCCCGACCATAAACGCCGCGTCGAGGTCACGCGTCATGTAAACGTAGCCCGCGACCGCCGCCGTTGCCAGCACGTCCAGAAACAGCAATGAGATTATCAGGCGCATTTTATTTGTTGACGACGTTGACTGCCTTGCCGTCAAGAAAAGCCTTCAGGTTGTCGACGGCAATGTTCATGAGGCGAGCGCGTGACTCCTTCGGTGCCCAGCTGATATGCGGGGTGATGAAACAGTTCTTCGCGCCGAGGAGCGGATTGTCGCTTTTAATCGGTTCGGTTGACACGACGTCGACGCCCGCCGCGTAAACCTTGCCGCTGTCGAGAGCTTCGCGCAGGTCTTGTTCGACGACCAAACCGCCGCGACTGTTGTTGAGGATTATGACGCCGTCTTTCATTTTGGCGATATTTTCGCGGCAGATGATGCCTTGCGTCGACGGGAACAGCGGACAATGCAACGCGATAACGTCGGAAGTCTTAAACAGTTCGTCAAGTTCAACGAACGTGCAATCGCCCAATTTCGTGCCGACTTCGCGCATGGCGTCGAATGCGATAACCTTCATGCCGAACGCTTGAGCGAGCTTGCCCGTCGCTTGCCCGATACGCCCGTAACCGATAATGCCCATGGTCTTGCCGGCAAGTTCAATCAGCGGATAATCCCAGAAACAAAAATCCGGTTGAGCTTCCCAGCGTCCGTCGTGAACTGCTTGACTGTGGTGCGCGACGCGGTGACAAATTTCCAGCAGCAGAGCGAAGGCAAACTGCGCGACGGATTGCGTGCCGTAAGTCGGAATGTTCGTAACGGGAATTTTCTTCGACTTCGCGGCGGCAATGTCGACGACGTTGTAACCCGTCGCCAAAACTCCGACGTAACGAATGTTCGGGCACGCGTCGAAAATATTTTTCGTGAGCGGCGTTTTGTTCGTGATGACAATCTGCGCGTCGCCGATACGCGAAACAATTTCCGCCTCGTCGGTCAAGCTTGTGCGGTCGTAAACAGTGCAGTCGCCCAGCGCGTTAAAGCCGTCCCAAGTCAAGTCGCCGGGGTTGAGCGTGTAGCCGTCCAAAACAACAATCTTCATGTCAAACAACTCCTAACTTCTAATCGCTTTGTCGACGCCCGTCTCGTCGAAGGTTTTCATCTCGTTAAGCATGGTCAACGCCGCTTCGACAATCTCCACGCCGATACACGACGCCTCACCGTCAAAGCCGTTGGGCGAGCCGTCGTCGGATTCGTAAACAAGCATGCGTTCGACGCGCAGAATGAACGGGCTGATTTCGGGACAAATTTTTTCGGTGTATCGGGCAATGACGTCCGCCGCGCCCGTGTCGACGACAATCAGCGTTGAGTTGTGCGCCGCCGCAACCAAAGCCCCGATAAGCGCGCCGGTCATTGCCTGATACTTCTTCGGCACGCGACGCAAGAATTCTTCGGGCGGGAACTTGAGTTCGCCGTCGGGTGTCAACAGTTCGTCGGCAAACCTTTCGGCAAGTCTGTCTTCCAAAATGTTGCCCAGGTCCGTGAGCGCGATAATCGGCGTGTCGAAGGAAATTTCTTCGGCAACGTTGCGCCCGAAGTTGAACGCGGCGTTTAAGTTGTCGTCGGGCTTGACGACGCCCAGATAAATTTTCATGCCGAATGTCCGCGTCGTCGCGCTGAAGTCCATCGATAAATCGCGGCGAGCTTTCTTGTCGTCGGGATTGTAATTTTCGTCGGTGAACGACGGGCAGTTTTCGGCGTTCGTGAAGGCAAGCGCGGCGTGTCGAAGTTTGTTCGTCGGCATGTCTTCGTTCGAGATGCCAGCGGCTTGCACGGCAATTTCTTCGAGGTAGCCCAAACTCCCGCGAGGCTTCGTCAAGCTGTCGACAAAGTTGCGGCAGTTCTTCATTGCGCGTTCATTGAGTCGCGGCATCGTCTGCAAATAAAAATTAAACGTCCTGTCGGTGGCGGCGACAAGGTCGTCTTCGTTTTCGCCCATGACGCGAACGGACATCGGGTATGCGCGTGGAATATTCATCGTGTGCGTGCTGAACGGCAATTCGATGCTGTCCATGCGGTGTTCGCTGACCTGGAAGTCAACGGGAATTTCTTCAATCTGAATTTCGTCGCCGACAAATTCGCGCACGTCGTCAATCGTGTCGAGGTTGTCGACGTCTTCAAGACCGAGCTGACGTTTGAGGTTTTCGAGCGCGGAATCTTTTTCGGTGAATTCGCCGTCGAAGTCCGCATCGGGTTCGCAAACGAAAATGTAAACGAGATTGTCCAAAACTCTTGCGGCGATTGACGAGCCGACGGCTTCACCGAGCGCAAGGTTCAAGTTGAACATCGGCTTCAAGTTCAGGTGATTCAAAATCGCGGCGTGCCCGACTTCGCGCCCGACGTGCGAGGCGATTAAACATTTCGTCGAACGCGGCAAAATTTCTTCGGCGATAAGCGCGGCAACCGACGAGTTAAAACCGTCCAACACAACAATGCAGTCGTGGTGACAGGCGGAGATGATGACGCCCGCCATTGCACCGAATTCAAAGCCGCCGACTTTTGCAAGCACGTCAAGCAACGTGTGACGGTTTGGGCGATTGACTTCCAAAGCACGGCGAACGGTTTCAACCTTGCGCGCAAAAGTTTTGTCGTCGACGTTGGTTCCGCGTCCCGTGACGGCTTCGGGCGGCAAGTTCAAGTAAGCGGCGGTCATTGCGGCGGCGGCGGTCGTGTTGCCGATACCCATTTCGCCAATCAAAAAACAGTTGCAACCGGCCTCGACGGCTTTGTCCGCAAGACGCTTGCCGACGCGCACGGACTCCATTGCGTCGACGAAAGTCATTGCCGCGCCTTGGGAAATGTCATTCGTGCCGCGAGCGATTTTCCTGTCGACAAGGCCGGGCAACTTTGAAATGTCCGCGTCGACACCGACATCAACGACAACCAAATCCGAGTACGCGAACTTTGCGAAAACGTTTGCGGCGGCACCTTCGTCGACGAGATAATTTTTCACCATTGCGGCTGTCGTCGACTGCGGATAAGCACTGACTCCTTGCTTTGCGACGCCGTGATCCGCGCAGAAAATGAACGTGCACTTCTTCGACTTGCCGACACTGCGATAAAGGCTCGAAACATCGGTAAAGGTCATTCGTTGCCCCTCCGCACAAGTTTTTTGACGACTTTGGCGCCCGCGTTTTTCACACGACGAAGCGGAGCCACGCGAACTTTAATCTGCGGTTTGATTTCGCGTTCAAGCCCGAAGTCGCCGCGCTTTAAAAACGTCGATTTAATTTTGTCGGGGCGGAAGAATTGTCGAATCGTTTTGGCAAGTTCTTCGGGGTCGTCGGACTCCGCGCAGGTGAAAATGTCCACGGCGACATAACGCAGTTCCCTGTACACGTGCAGGGCGATATGACCCGCGTCAAACGCGCCGACAATCGAACAGTGGCTGTCGGTTATGCATTCGCTTTGAAGTCGCGGTTCGCTGCCCACGACGCTTTTCAACATGTCTTTTATCTCGTCGACGGTGCCCGCACGGTTCATGTCGCAGTTGTACAAATCCAAAGTAAGTTGGCGTGCAAGAATCTTCATTGTGGCCTCCAAAAATATTTGTTGCGTGATTATTGTTTGCGTGATTATAACAGGTATCGTTCAAAAGCACAAAAAAATTCCTTGCGCGTTGAACGTTTGTGTTATAATCTGCCGCGTCGACGGTTGCGGCTCGTCGCGTTGAATCTACTTTCTTTGTGCGGACAAAGAAAGTAGCAAAGAAAGCCGCGCTTGCTGTGATACATCCTGTATCACGCGCAAGCGACGCGGCCGTCATCCATGACGGCCGGAAACACGACACCGACAATTTCAACTTGAGGAGAACTTTTGCAATGAACTTGGCGAAAAAAATTTTTGCGGCGATATTGGCGGCGGCGGCCTCGTTGAGCGCGTTTTTGTCCGACACCGAAGCCGCAAGCGATTACGTTCCGTCTTCGGTCATGCACAAGCTTGACGTTTATTCGCGTGACAGCGGCGGCACGTTGATTTTTTCCGACAGCCCCGAATACGTTCGTCGCAACGGGATTTTGTACACCGACACCGTAAGCGGCGAGGCACGCGTTTTGTTTTATCACCTGAACGACACGGGCGTTCGCAAGCGGTTCGCGCTGATATTCGAGAACGCCGACGACTCAAAGAACGTTGTCAAGATAACCCGCGGCGGTCTGAGCATTCCGAATCGAAATTTTTTGAGCGTCGGCAAAGTCACGCAGACCATGTACATGGAAGGCGAATTCCGCGACGAAATTGTCCTGGGACGTTTTGAGCGCAAAGTTTACACGCCCGAAGAAAGATATTTCCTGATGCAACCGGGGCAGTTGATTCACGGCGTGTGCGACTTCACCGCAGACAAGCCCGTCAAGCTGTACCTGATGATGTATCCCGAAAACGCCGACCCGCTCGAATTCCTCACGCGTGCGGAGATTTTGCCCAAGGACGAACAGAAGTTGCGCGGCACGTTCAAGCACATGAATCGCACGTTGACGCTGAAGAAGCCTTACGATTGGGAGCGCGACGGGCTCGGTTACGTTTTGATTGGCGACAACGTCAACGACAGGTTCAAGACGGGCATTGACGCAACCGACGGCTCGGAGGTTGTCAACTACGGCAACTACGGGATAAATTACACGCTGAATTTCAACACGCGGTCAACGACGCGCTTTTGTTTGAGTCCGCTCGGCGGGCATTACGCGGGTGCTTTGCGGTACAGTTATCGCGGGCGCACGGGTGTGATTCAGACGCCGGATCGACGGCTTTTCTTCGGGGACAAGACGCCGCCCGAAAATCCGAACGTCGCGCAGGCTCGCGTCGAAGGCGTTTCGCTCATGACGGATTCCACGGAGCTTTCGGAGCTGGGCAATTATCGCGGGCACGTGAGTTTTGAGTATTCGCCGCCGGGTGCCTCGAATTTGCCGGTCAACATCGTGCTCATGCCGTCGCGTTAATGTTACTTTTCTTTTGGCGCAAAAGAAAAGTAACCAAAAGAAAACAGCCCGCAGGTGATACATCCTGTATCAACTGCGGGCGGCGGCCGTCATCCATGACGGCCGGATTTACGCACAGCTGTGTTCAGCGCGAAAATAAATGTCAGCGACAGCGTTGCCAACATTATCGCCCACTTGCAGGCAAGGTCGTAGTCGTTGGCTTGAACTGCCGCGTAAATCGCCGTCGACATAGTTTGCGTCACGCCCGGCACGTTGCCCGCGAACATTATCGTTGCCCCGAATTCGCCCGCCGCTCTCGTGAACGACAAAACGGTTCCCGCCAAAATTCCCGCTCGTGCGTTCGGCAAGACGATTCGCCAAAAAATTTTTCGTTCGGAGGCACCCAACGTTCGCGCCGCGTAAATTATGTTCGGGTCAAGCTGCTCGAAGGCCGCCCGCGTCGTGCGATACATCAGCGGCAACGAAATGACTGCCGCCGCGATTACCGCTGCTTGCCACGTGAACACAAGCGTTACGTCGAATTGCAACAGCAACTTGCCGATTGGACTGCGTTTGCCCAAAGTCACCAACAAAAAAAATCCCGCGACCGTCGGCGGCAGGACAAGCGGCAACATTATCACGGCGTCGACCAAAGTTTTTCCGCGTTTGAGATTGCACACGAAGCGCGCCAAAAATATTCCCGCGAAGAAAGTTATCAGCGTCGCGGCGGCGGCGGTTTTGAGCGTGATTAACAGCGGTTCCATGTCGTCACCCGAACAGAAAAATTTTGTCACACGGCACGCGCAAATTGATTTCGTCGCCGACATTCAATCGACGGCTTTTATTGACGCGCCAAATCAACTGCTTGCCTGCGCGGCGAACAATCACATCGAAAGCGTCAACATCTTCAACGACGGCGGCGACCTCGAACGTGAAAAAGTTTTCGCCCGCGTCCGTCGAAAGCGAA
Source organism: uncultured Selenomonadales bacterium (assembly GCA_947165295.1). Lineage (GTDB taxonomy): Bacteria > Bacillota > Negativicutes > Selenomonadales > Selenomonadaceae > Quinella. Next base: position 137,245 of record CAMUZU010000001.1, read on the forward strand.
TCTGCGCGAATCCCGACGAACTTCAGCCCGTCGGGAATTTTTTTTGCGGTCAACGTCAAGCCCCAATCGTCGGCGAAAAGTTTATCGTCGGCGATTTTTCGTGCGGCTGAAATGTTTCGACAGCCCGTCAAGCGTGCGGCGGTCAACGTCGGCGGGCGCGTGAAAATTTCTTTTGCGGAGCCGACCGCATCGACTTTGCCCGCATTGATGACGGCAATTCTTTCCGCCAAACGAAAGACTTCGCCGCCGTCGTGCGAAACCAAAATCGCCGCGCCGTAGCTTTTGAAGACTTCGGCAAGTTCAAGTTCCAGCCGTCGACGCAAAAAATTATCCAGCGCACTCAACGGTTCGTCCAGCAACAGAAATTCAGCGTGCGAAGCCAAAACTCTTGCGAAGGCGACGCGTTGAGCCTGCCCGCCCGAAAGTTTGTCGGGGAACACGTCTTCAAGTCCGTTGAGTTTGAAGCGCGACAGATTTTCCCGGAGCCGCGAAAGTTTTTCGTCACGCGAGCCGACCGCCGCGAACAAAATATTTTCGGCAACGGTCATGTTCGGGAACAGCGCGTAATTTTGAAACAGGAAGCCCGCACGTCGACTTTGCGGCGACAGATTAATTCCGCGTTCGCTGTCGAAGAGCGTTCGTCCGTCAAGCGTGATTCGACCTTCGTCGGGAGTTTCAATTCCCGCGATAAGTTTCAGCGTCATCGACTTGCCCGACCCCGACGCGCCGAGTAAGGCGAAAATTTCGTCGCGCACGCAAAATTCGACGTCAAGCACGAAGTCGCGCAGATTTTTTTTGACGCGGACATCAAGTTTCATTCGACGACCTTGAAGCCGAATTTCTCGAAAACTTTTCGGGCAACATCAGACGCGGTGAAGTCCAGAAACTTCTTCGCAATGTCGGCGTGCTTTGAACTTTTGACGACGGCGGCGGGATACACAACGGGCTTGTGACTGTCTGCGGGCGCGACGGCGACGACTTTAACCTTGTCGCTGACGGCGGCATCCGTGGCGTAAACGACACCGCAATCAACTTCGCCCGTTTCGACCCAGGCAAGCACTTGACGCACGTCGGAGCCGTAAACAGCCTTCGACTTGACGGCGTCGGCAATTCCGAGCGCGTTGAAAATTTCTTCGCTGTACTGACCGACGGGCACGCCTTTGGGTTCGCCGAGCGCAATTTTGTCGACGGTGACAACGTCCGCGAAGTTCGCCAAAGTTTTCGCGCCGACCTTCGGGACAATCAGCACGACTTCATTGCGCAACAAATTTCTGCGTGTGCCGTCAAGGAGTTCGCCCGCACGTTCAAGCGCGTCCATCTGCTTTTGCGCGGCGGAGTAGAACAAGTCCGCTTGCCCGCCGTTTTCAATCGCCTGTTGAAGCGCGCCGCTTGATCCGAAGTTGAAAACGATTTTGACGTCGGGATTGTCCGCCGCGTACAACGTCGCCAACTCGTTCATTGCGTCCGTCAAACTTGCCGCCGCCGAAACGTGCAACTCGACGGGCTTGGTTTTGTCGACTTCACCGCCGCCGCAACCCGTCACAAGCAGCGCGAACATCATCAACGCAAAAAGTTTCTTCATGTCGCAACCTCCGTAAAAAGTCAAAGACTGCCCGCCGCACGTTCGCGAAGACAGTCCAAACAAAAAACTTGCGCACTGTGACATCTCCTTTTCAAACGTGGAAGGCGACGCAGTTTCCCGCGCCACCCCGGCTCAACGTCATGGCGGAAGCTTTAGACGTCTTCGCTCGGAGATTTTACAAACTTTAGCACTTGACCGCCCGTCGAAGTGTGACGCTTGCCACATCAATAAAACTTTTGCGCATGTGAAGTTTATCTGCTACAATCGAAAAAACTTTTGCGAGGGGGAATTCACCATGAAAGTCCGAAAAGCCGTCATACCTGCGGCGGGTCTCGGCACGCGATTTTTGCCCGCGACGAAGTCCCAGCCGAAAGAAATGTTGCCGATTGTCGACAAGCCGACGATTCAATACATCATCGAAGAAGCGGCCGCTGCGGGCGTCGAAGACATAATCGTCGTCACGGGGCGCAACAAACGTTCGATTGAAGATCACTTCGACCGCTCGATTGAACTTGAACTTGAACTTGAACGCACGGGCAAGGAACAGCTTTTGCAGATGGTCAAGTCAATTCCCGAAATCGCCAACATTCATTTCATCCGACAGAAACAGCCGCTCGGTTTGGGTCACGCGGTTTTGACGGCAAGCCACTTTATCGGCGACGAACCGTTTGCCGTGCTTTTGGGCGACGACGTTGTACTTGCGCGCAAGCCCGTCCTTCAGCAGATGGTTGACGTGTTCCACGAATACAAAACTTCGATTCTCGGCGTGCAGGAAGTTGCGCCCGAAGTCGTTCACAAGTACGGCATTGTCGACTGCAAGCCCATCGACGAAGACATCTTCAAGGTTAAAGATCTTGTCGAAAAACCTGCGCGAGAGTCGGCACCAAGTCGCATTGCGATTTTGGGACGCTACATTTTGACGCCGTCGATTTTTTCGTATCTGGAGACGCAAACTCCCGGCGCGGGCGGCGAAATTCAGTTGACCGACGGGCTGAAACGTCTTGCGCAAGATGAGGCAATGTACGCGTACATTTTCAAAGGCCACCGCTACGACGTCGGCACGAAGATTGGCTTCCTGCAGGCGAACATCGAATTTGCCCTGCGCAACCCCGAAATTACCGACGAGTTGAAAGCTTACCTCGACGCACTTCATGACAACATGGAGGCCATGCTCGATTATGATTGACCCGCTTTAAAAGCGGGGAAACAGTTGGCGCGCCGCGACATTGCGATTAATCCGACGTTGTCGCCGCGTGTCAAGCTCGCAAAAATTTTGGAGACAATGCTTATGCCTGAAATTTTTATACGTCGCAACATAAATCGCGGTGAAGTCGTCGACACTTCAGCTTACTCCTTCGCGAACACGGAACAGATTCGTCGCCTGCACAAGTCATTGAACGCTTACAACGTCACGCCTTTGGTTGAGCTGAAAAATTTCGCGCACGAAAAAAACGTTGCCGCCGTCTTCGTCAAGGACGAGTCGAAACGTTTCGGCTTGAAGGCGTTCAAAGCTCTCGGCAGCATTTGGGCGATTTACAAAGTCATCAGCCGCGAACTCAAGCTTGACAACCCGACGCTCGACGAAATCTTTCAACGGCGCGACGAATTGACCGAAATGACTTTCGCGACGACGACCGACGGCAATCACGGCAAGGGCGTCAGTTGGGCGGCGGGACTCTTCGGTTGCAAGTCGCGAGTCTTCATGCCGAAAGGCACCGTCGAAGTTCGCGCACAGGCAATTCGCGACGCAGGCACGGCCGAAGTCGAAATCACCGACATGACTTATGACGACTGTGTTAAGTTCACCGCACGCCTTGCCGAGAAAAATCGTTGGCAACTGATTCAAGACACGTCCTGCGACGGCGACGAAGAAATTCCCGCGCAGATTATGCTTGGTTACTCGACGCTTGCTTATGAGGCGATTGAGCAGATGAATCACGTTCGCCCGACGCATATTTTTTTGCAAGCGGGTGTCGGGTCAATGGCCGCCGCAGTTGCCGCCGTCTTCGCCGAAGTGTTCAAAGACAATCCGCCGCGTGTGACAATCGTCGAACCGACGCAAGTCGCCTGCTTTTACGAATCGTTCAAAGTCGGCGACGGGCTTGCTCATTCGGCGACGGGCAACGGTCAAACGATGATGGCGGGTTTGAACTGCGCGACGCCGTGCTCCGTGGCTTGGAAGATTTTGCGACGGCTGGCAACCGACGCGGCGACAATCGACGACGACGTTGCGGCTGAGGCAATGCGCGCTTTGTCCGCACAAGGAATCATTTCGGGCGAATCGGGCTCTGCGGGCTTCGCACTTGTCAACGCGGCTGTCAACTCACCTGAACTGCGGCGGGCGTTGGACATTGACGAACGTTCGCGGATTTTCGTCGTCAATACCGAAGGCGACACCGACCCCGTCAACTACGTTAAGGTTTTACATGAGGATAAACCGACATGAAAGTTTTAAAATTGCTGCTGCTGTTGCCGATAATCGCGCTGATGACGGCTTGCGGCTCCGACAACAAACCTCTGCCCGAACTGCGCTTCGGCACGGGCGGCGTCGGCGGCATGTATTATTCTTACGGCACGCAACTTGCCAAACTTGTCGCCGCCGACGGCAAGATTCGTCCGCTTGACGTGATGGCAACTTCGGGCTCCGCTTCCAACCTGCGACTGTTCGGGGAAAAAATGATTGACCTGGCGATTGTCCAAAGCGACACGCTTAGCGACGCAGTCAACGAACGCGGCAACTTCGCCAACGCCGGCAAACCTACTTACGCGGCAATTGCGGCGGTGTACCCGGAAGTCTGTCAAATCGTCGTCGCGAAAGACTCCGACATCAAGACAATCAACGATCTTGTCGGCAAGCGCGTTTCAATCAGCGACCGCGAGTCGGGCAGCATGAAAAACGCCGAACAAATTTTGTCCGTGCACGGTATCACGAAAGAAATGTTTTCGCCGCTGTACATGCCTTTTGCCGAGGCGGCTCAAGCTCTGCAGGACGACATCATTGATGCGTTCTTCGTAACGGCGGCGGTACCGTCGTTGCCAATCACCAACTTGACGAACAACAAGGAAGTTCGCCTGCTGTCAATCGCGCCCGACGCTCAACAAAAGCTCATGCAACTTTACGGCGGCTACACGCAATACACAATTCCCGCGAACAGCTACAAAGGTCAAACCGACGAAGTTTCGACAATCGCCGTCAAAGCGGTGCTGGTTGCGAGCGTCGAGGTACCCGACAAGGAAGTCGCTTATCTCACCGAATTTGTCTTGAAGAATTACGACAAGCTTCTGCACGACGACAATGTCAAGCTTGACGTGAACTTTGCCACCGAGGACGTGCCCGCAGGCTTCCACGCCGGTGCCGCGCAGTTTTACAAGTCGCAAGGCGTGACGGTTGACGTTTACGACGGCAAACATTGACGTGCGGTTACTCATTACGCATTACGAATTACGCATTGCTTCAAAGGAGGGCTGCCACATGAAATTCCTGAGACTCCTTGTGCTGCTGCCGATAATCGCTTTGTGCTTCGGTTGCGGCTCCCAATCCGCCAACAACGACCTGCGCTTCGGCACGGGCGGCGTCGGCGGCATGTATTATTCTTACGGCACGGAACTTGCCAAGATGCTTGCAAACGACAACAAAGTTCGTCCGCTTGACGTGAAGACGACCGCAGGCTCCGCCGCGAACTTGCGCTTGCTTCACGAAAAATTTCTTGACCTGGCGATTGTCCAAAGCGACACGTTAAGCAACGCCGTCAACGGTTTGGGTGTCTTCGCTCCCGTCGGTGAAGGTTCGGGTTACGCGGCGGTTGCTGGTCTTTACACCGAGGCCTGTCAAATCGTCGTCGCGAGAAATTCCGACATTAAAACCGTCAACGACCTTGTCGGCAAGAAAGTTTCCGTCGGCGAGCGCGAATCGGGCGTGTTGCAAAATGCCGAACAAATTCTTTTGGCGCACGGGCTGACTTTCGAGATGATCGAGCCGCAATACATGTCCTTTGCGGACGCCGCCAAAGCTCTGCAGGACGAAAAGATTGACGCGTTCTTTATCACCGCCGGCGCACCGACGTTCTCTGTCGTCGACCTTGCCACGCACAAAGAAATTCGCCTGCTGTCAATCGCGCCCGAAGTTCAAAACAACATGATGAAGTTGTACAAGGGTTACACGCGCTGCACAATTCCCGCCAACAGTTACCCCGACCAAGACACGGACGTTCAAACAATCGGCGTCAAAGCCGTCCTCGTCGCGAGCACCGAACTCAAGGACGACGAAGTTGCTTACTTGACCGAATTTATCTTCAGGAACGCCGAAACCTTGCCGCACAACATGAGCGACAAAAAACTTGACACGAAGTACGCGATTGAAGACATCCCCGCAAGCTTCCACGCGGGCGCGGCTAAGTTCTACGACACGCAGGGCGTCAAAGTCAACGTTTACAGCGGCAAGTCCGGTCAAAGCGTCAAAGCCAGCCAAGACTAAGGAGGCGACACGCATGTACACGCTCGAAATCAACATGTATCAAACTCTGGCGGTGGCGATTGTCATGCTGTACGTCGGCACCTTCCTCAAGCGTCGCATCGAATTTCTGGAAACGTTCTGCATACCGTCGCCCGTTATCGGCGGCTTGCTGTTCGCAATCGTCAGCTGCATTTGTTACACGTCGGGGATTGTCGCCTTCGCCTTCGACGAAACGCTCAAGAATGTTTGCATGGTCGCGTTCTTTACGTCGGTTGGTTTTCAAGCCAACGTCAAAATCTTGAAGAGCGGCGGCGTCGCACTGCTGATATTTTTGGGCTGTGTTTGCGCGCTGATTGTCAGCCAAAACTTTCTTGCCGTCGCGCTGTCGAAGGTGTTGGACATCAGCCCGTTTATCGGCCTGTGCACGGGTTCAATTTCAATGGTCGGCGGTCACGGCACTGCGGGCGCGTTCGGTCCCGTGCTTGAAGATTTGGGACTTGTCGGCGCAACGACTCTTTGCACGGCGGCGGCAACGTTCGGGCTTGTCGCGGGCTCGTTAATGGGCGGTCCTCTCGGTCGACGGTTGATCCTCGGCAAAGACTTGCTCAAGACTGCAGTTCAAGCCGACGAAACGCCGCTCGTCGAAGAAGAGAAGAAACACATCCGTTCCGTGAGCATGTACGCGCCCGCCGCTTATCAACTCGGCATTGCAATGGGCGTCGGCACCGTCGTTTCAATGTTGCTGTCGAAAACGGGCATGACGTTCCCCGTGTATATCGGCGCAATGATTGTCGCGGCGATTATGCGCAACTGGAGCGAATTCACGGGACATTTCACCGTGCACATCGGCGAAATTAACGACATCGGCGGTATCTGCCTGTCAATCTTCCTGGGCATTGCAATGATAACTTTAAAGCTGTGGCAGTTGGCGGAACTTGCGTTGCCGCTGGTGGTGTTGCTCGTCGGACAAACGCTGCTGATGTTCCTGTTCGCGTACTTCGTCATCTTCAACGTGCTCGGTCGCGATTACGACGCGGCGATTCTGTCGGCGGGCGCGTGCGGCTTCGGCATGGGCGCGACACCCAACGCAATGGCGAACATGCAAGTCTTGACGGGCAAATTCGCGCCGTCGGTCAAAGCGTATATCCTCGTGCCGATTGTCGGGTCAATGTTCGCCGACTTCATCAACAGCTTGACAATAACGTTTTTCATCAACTTTATCTGAAGGAAGGCTTTCACATGTTTGGCAAGGGAATGAGCAACGACGACTTCAATTCGCATTTGGAGACAATCGCTCGGCTTATCGAGTCGCAGGCGTCAACCGTCGCACAAGCCGCGCAGATTGTCCGTGAGGCGAAACTTAACGTCAACCACAAAGACCACGCGAAAACTGCTTTGGATTTCGCCGCAGACAACTTGGCTCTGCCCGAAGTTCACGTTGCCGGGAAACCACACGCGTGACCGAAAATCCGGCCGTCACGGATGACGGCCGCCGCCCGCGGTTGAAACAGGATGTTTCACCTGCGGGCTGTTTTCTTTTGCTTACTTTTCTTTTGCGCCAAAAGAAAAGTAAGATCTTGAGCATTACGCATAAAAAAACCCCCGACCGAAGTCGAGGGTCTTTTTGTTTGCAGTGGATACGGGACGCGACAGTTAAGCCGCGTTGCCCGCCGATTCAATCAGCCGTGAAGCCGACCGAAGGTTAGTGGTTGTTCTTGTTCGACGAGGAGCCGCCGCCGGCGTAAGCTTGCGTGCCGTTGTTGTCGAACGGGTCGTTGACGGTGTTGTCGGAGCCGGAGTAGCCCGCAGGCGTTTCGCCCATGATTTCGTCGAGTGCCGCTCTGCCGTTGCCCGTCGCGTCGTATTCGGCGTCGAGCAAGGGCGCCAAACCTTTCGCCCAAGTGAGACGCGTGTACGTGCCGCCCGATTTTTCGATGTCGTAAATCTTGAGCTTGCCGAGGTCGGTGGAGCTTGCCGCCTTGTTGACAGCTTCGCCGTCGGTAAGTACCCGGTTGCGCAGGACGTTGTTCAGGACAATCGTGCCCGTCGATTGACCCCGGTTTTCGGTATCCCAATAGTCGTAGTCGACGGTGAGCGTGACGCTGAAGGCGCCGCCTTCGTTGGTATCTTTCTTCGCTGCGGCTAAGCTGTCGATGCCGTCAATTGCCACGGAGATGATCTTGCCGTTGATTTTGAGTGTGTCGCTGCCGGGCGCGTAAGTCGTCGGGTCTTCGTAGTCGTAGCCTTTGCCCGTGACTTTTGAAGCGAGCGTGGAAATTTTGCCGTCGCTGTATATATTCGTCGCGCCGATACCGAAGTCTTCAATCACGACGTCGCCGCCTTTGATGATGTAGGTGTCTGCGCCGAGCCCGCCCATGACCGTGCCGCCGTCGTCAAGCGTGATGGTGTTGGCTTTATTGTTGCCGTAGACGGTGTTGCCGTTTGCCGTGCAGGCGGTGATGGAAGCCATTGATTTGTATTGCGGTGTCCATACAGTGGCGTCCGCGCTGCGTCCGCCGAAGTCGTTGTCCGCGTCCCGAGCGGTGAGCGTGACCTTGGTCGCGTTGTTGTTGCCGACGTAAGCGCCGCCGACAATCGAAGCTTTGTTGTAGAGGGCGTGGTCGTCAAGATAAACCGTCGTGGTGGTCGCCTTGGGTTTGTTTTTGACGAGTTCTGTCGTGGTGAGAGCAATAGGCGTGCCGCTCGTGACGTTTTCAAGCGTGAGCGTCGTGGTGTCGGAACCGGTGTCGAAGGTGAGCTTGTACCCGTCGCTGACCGATTCAACGTCCGTGAGCTTGCCGACGTCCGCGCCGACGGAGATCTTGTCGCCCTTCGTGTAGTCGGTGATGACATAGTCGCCCGCGCCCGCAATGATGAATTTGTCGCCGCCCGCGCCGCCGATGAGAGTGCCGCCCTTCGTGCCGACGAGCGAATCCGCGCCCTTGCCGCCGCTTGCTTTGCCGTCGTCGGTGAGCGTGAGTTTGAGTGCCGACTTCGCCTGCGAGCCGTCGAGGGTGACCGCGCCGCCGGTTACCGAGCGGTAGACTTTGCCGTCAATGCCCGCTGCTTTGCCGAAGGTGCCGTTTTCCGCGAGGACGGTTGCCGACTTGCCGACGCCGAAGAGACCGTCTCTGAAGGTGTACGCCGTGCCGTTGGTGCCCGCGCCGCCCGATTTCTTGCTTTGGTTGTCGGCAATGGTGACTGTCGGTTTGGTCGAGTCGGCAAGCGTAAGGCTGAGTATGTCGCTCTCTTCGCCGAAGGTGAGATTGACCGTTTCGTTGTCAACTTCAACTGCCGTGAGCGTCTTTGGAGCATTGTCGGATTCCGCGTCGGTGCCCATTGCGAAGCCCGAAGCAAGCGTGATTTTGTCGGAGCCGAGGAAGCCCGCCTTGCTGTAGTCGGTGACCGTGACCGTGCCGCCGCCGTACGTGAAGGTGTCGTTGCCTTTGCCGCCCGTGAATTGAACGTCGCTTGCCGTTGCCTTGGCGTCGAGCTTGAGGAGGTCTGAGCCCGAGCCGCCCGTGACGGTGATGGAATTTTTGCTTTCGTCGCCGCCCGTGATTGAGAGACCGCGAGTGCTTGCCGCCGCGTAAATGGAGTCGTACTTCGCCGCGCCGTCCGTGCCGAGTGTGTCGACGAAAGATTTATTTTTGTAGTCCGAAGTGAGCGTTATTGCGTCGCCCTTGGCGATCTTGCCGTCCGCAAAGAAAGTGTACGTTTCGTCACCGATTGTGACGTCCGCGCCGTTGACGGAAGACTTGATGCCGTTGACTTCGTTCCATTCGACGCCTTGCAACGTGACGACGTCGGCGACTTTGCCCGTGTCTTCGTATCTGAACGTGAGGACGAAGTCGGTGCCTTTGGTCTTGCTTGCGACGAGTTTGCCGGTGGTCGAGTCGAATTCGTTGACTGTCCGATTTGTCTTGAAGGACGCGTCCGCAAGGAAGATGCCGCTTTGCAACGAGAGATTGTCGCCCGTGCCGAAGCCGACGATAACATCGTTGCCTGCGGTGATTGAAGACTTGCCTTCGTCGCCGAGTCCGATTACGAAGGAGTCTGCGCCGTCGCCGCCGACGAGCGTGTCGTTGCCTTTGCCGCCGTCAATGATGTCGCCGCCGTCGCCCGCAACGATAAGGTCTTTGGCACGGCCGCCCGTGAGCGTTAAGGCGTTTGTGTTGCCGTCGTTGTTGATGAAGCTTGCGAGGCTTGCTGCGGTGATTTCGCCGCCGCCGACTGCCGCAGAGTTAATCGAGACAATTCGCGCTTTGTTGTCCGCGTTGTAAGTCGCCGCGTTGAAGTCGTCATTCAAGCCCGCCGAGAGCGTGACCGCAGTTTCATTTTTGTTGAACGAGCCGAGCGTCGTGAACTTGCGAACGATTCTGGTCTTGCCTTCGACAAGGTCGAGCTTGCCGCCGCCCTTCGCGCCGCCCGTGACGAATAAGGTATTCTGCGTGACGGTGTTGTCGTCGCCGCCCTTAACCGTGTATGTAAGCGTGATGTCGTCGCCGTCAACGTCGCCGCTTGCGAAAGAGCCGAGTGCCGCGTCGATGGAGATTTTGTCCTTGTTGCCGCTGACCGACGAGTAATCGGCAATGGTGGCGTCCGTTGCCCTGATGACGAAGGTGTCGTTGCCCTTGCCGCCTTCAAGCGTAACCGCTGCGTTGGCAATGAGTGTGTCGGACTTGTCGCCGCCGACGGCCAAGCCCGTTTCGTTGAGCGCAATGTTGTTGGACTTGTTTGTTTGTCCCAAAATTGTCGCGTCGGCGTAGTTGACCGTGACCGACCGGTAAGATTTGAGCGAATCAAGCGACATGTCGACGGTGTCCGTGCCGCTTATGAGCGTGAGGGAGTTTCCGACGGCAATGCCGCCGTCGACGAACTTGTACGCTTTGCCTTTGCCCGCGCCGGTAACGGTGTCGCCGTCCATGAAGTTGAACGCGGTCGTTTTGACCGAATCTGCAACGCGGAGCGTGAGCGTGTTGCCCGTGCCGAAGCCGAGTTCAATGTCCGCCGCTTTTTCGTCGCCGTCGACAGCTGTGAAGGTGACGCTTTCGAGGTCTTTCATGCTGAGTGAAGCGTCGCCCGTGCCCGCCAACGAAATTTTGTCGGTGCCGTTGCCAAAGTCCGTGACGGTGAGCACGCCGCCGCTGTAGACAAATACGTCGTTGCCTTTGCCGCCCGTGACGGAGCTGCCCGTGCCCGAAGCGTTGATTGTGTCGGAGCCCGCCGAGCCGTCGACAGAGCCGTTTGCAACCGTCATTGTGAGCAAGTCGTTGCCCGCCGAGCCGACGATTGTCGAAGTGGATTTGCCGCCCGTGATTGAAACGCCGCGAGTGTTGGTCGACGCGTCAATCTTTTCGACGGAGTCGTTGCCTTCGAAAGTCTTGCCCGTGAACGCCGAAGTAATGCGAACTTCTTTGTCAACCGTGATACGTCCGTCGCTGCCGAACTTGTAAAGCCGAAGCCCGATGCCGACTTCGATTTCTTGACCGGTGACGGCGCCCGCCAAGACGACTGTGCCGACGGATTTGCCGTAAGTCTTCGCGTTCTCTTCGTCGGTGCCTTTGAACGACAGTGTAAGGTCGCTGCCCTTGACCGTCGCGTCCAGGAAGTCGACGTTGTCCGCGAGGGCAAGTTTGTCGTCCGAAGTGAAGTTGCGAATTGTGTCGTTGCCTGCGGCGGCGAGCGTGCCGTTGTCGCCGACGAGGACGGTGTCTTTGCCGTCGCCCAAGACGAACAGGTCATTGCCGACGCCGCCCGCGAGACTGTCGCCGCCCGCGCCCGCCAAAAGCGTGTCGTTGCCGTCGCCGCCGCTTAAGGTCGCCGCGTTCGAGTTGGCGGAGTTGTTCAAGCAATTGGCAAGGCTGTTGCCCGTGACCGCAATGAACGCGCCCGCCGCCGCCGTCACCGCGCCCGAATCAATCGTGACAAGTTTCGGATACGCCGTGAAGTTTGCCTGCGCGTCGAAGGAGTTTGTCGCCGCGTCGAGGGTTATTGCCGTCGCCAACGAAGGCACGGCTTTGTCGAAGATGCCGGCGGTCGAGTAGAACGCAACGTTCGTATTCTTGCCGTCGGTGAAGGTGAGCTGAGTGTCCGTGCCTTTTTCAATGACAAGCTTGCCGCTTTCGCCGTCGGTGTCGACGTAGTTGAGCGTGAGGTTTTTGGTTGCCTTGTCAATTTCGTAGTTTGCAAGTGAGCGTTTGCCGTCGACAAAGATCTTGTCCGCGCCGAGGTTGCCCGACGCGCTGTAGTCGGTAATGACGACGTTGCCGCCGTTGAAGTAAAAGACGTCGTTGCCCGCGCCGCCCGTGAGCGTATCGGCAGGAACTGCGTTGTTGACTTTATCGTTCACTCCGCCGTAGAGCGTATCGTTGCCCGCCGCGCCGATGAGCACGTCAGCCGCCGTGGAGCCGATAAGCGAGTTGTTTCCCGCGTTGCCGACGAGGGTACCCGCTTCGTTGCTTGCGGTGATGTGCGTGACTTTGGGCGCGTTGGTCGCGTCGACGTTAATGGCATTCGATACCGCCGCCGTGCCCGCAGTGACCGCGCCCGAAACAGCCGAACCGAGCGTGATTGAATTGCCGCCGAGGATGCCTGCCGTCGAGTAGGTGTAATTGGAGTCGTCCGCAGCGGACTTGAGACTAATCTTCGTGCCGCCCGTGACGGTGCCGACGCCTTCGACGGTGACGGTGCCGACAGCTTTTGGCGTCGCGGAGTTGTCGTAAGCGGTGAAAACGACGTTGCCTTCCGCGTCGACGGAAGCTTTCGTTTCGCCGAGTGTGACGTTATCGCCCGCAACAACGCTGATTGCGTCGCCCGCCGTGAAGTTCTTGATTGTGAGTTTGTCGGAGGTGCCGCTTGCGGTGAAGACGTAGACATTGCCGCTTTCTTCGCCGCCGATGATGACGTCGACGCCGCCGCCGGCTTTGACTGTGTTCTTGCCGCCGCTCTTCGACACGTCGACGGTATCGTTGCCTTTGCCCGCGTCGATAACGAGTTGAGCGCCCGTGCCCGCGACAATGGAGTTGACCGCGTCGTTGCCCGTGATGTTGAAGCCCGTCACGGTGACGGCCGAAGCGTCAATCGTCTTGAGGTTCGTGTTGTAGATGTTGTCGGAGCCGTTCTTCTCCGTCGCGTCGAAATTGTCTTCGCGCCCCGCCGTGAGGGTGACGCCCGTCGCCTGCGGTGCAACGTTGTCGAGGAACATGTTTTCACCGACGAAATAATTCTTGCCGTTGATGTTTATGGCGTTGACCGATTCGGCGCCCTGCAGTTCAAGCGTCTTGCCGGAGCCGAAGGTGAACTTAATCGCACGTTCGTCTTTGTCTGTCGTGGAAGTGTCGTCCGGCGCGGCGGAAATCAAGCTGACGTCGCCGAGTTTGCCCGCTTTGAGTGACGTGCCGTCAACTGCGGCAAGCGAAACTTTGTCGCCCTTTTCAAAGTTGGTGACGGTGTCCGCGCCTTGTCCCGTGTAAACGAAGAGGTCGGCTTTGTTCGCCGCGCCCGTTAAGGTGTCGTTGCCTGCGGAGCCGATTAGCGTATTGTTCGCCGCGCTTGAGGTAATTTCCACTGCCGCCGCCGCCGAAGCGTTGAGGATGCCCGCGACGGTATTGTCCGCCTGAATTTTCGTGACCGTCGACGGGGCAAGGAAGCCGCCCGTCGGGAACTTGTATGCGGAAGTGAGCGTTACGCCCGTTTCGTCTTCGTTGACGATGCTGCCGTCTTTGAAGTAGATGTTGTTGTTGACCTGCGCGCCGTCTGCGTCGACAACTTTGACTTGCACGCTGTCTTTGCCGAGCGCGTCGGTGAGCGTGATTGAGCGCGTGGCCGTGTCGGTGCCGATACCGAAGACGATGTTGTTGCCGCTTATTGTCTCCTTTGTGATTGAGAAGTTGCCGCTGCCGAACTTAATCACGTCGACTTCGTCCGTGCCGTTTGAGTTGAAGTCTTTGATTGTGAGCTTGCCGTCGTTGTAGACGATTGTATCGTTGCCCGCGCCGCCCGTGACGGTGTCGGTCGACAGCGACGGTGTTGTCGCCGCGCCCGGGTTAATCGAGTCGTTGTACTTCGTGCCGGTGATGACGTTGTTTTGGGCGTTGCCTTCAATGGTGAGCCCGTCCGTGCCCGTATCGTACGGCGACGCGTCGATTGTGACAATGTCGTCTGCCGCGTCGTTGACCGCGAATTCGTTCGCGCCGAGCGAGCTGCCGTAGAACGGTATCTTGGGATCTCCGACGTCCGAGCCGTTGACGGTGACGCCCGTCTTGCCGCTGAAAGTGAGCATTTCGCCGAACGCTTTGTTGAAGGTTTCGGATGACTTTTTGCCTTCCGAATCGACGAAGGTGACTTCACGTCCCGCGCCGCCGACAATGAGCAGTTTGTTAGAGCCGTCGGTAAGCAGAAGGTCGCCGCTGCCCGCCTTAATCACGCCGTCGGTGACTGCGCCGCTTTGGAGGTTCTTGAAGCTGTACGACCGGCCTTTGTCGAGACCCGCAATCACAAGTTCGCTGTCGTAGCTTACGGTGTCGAAACCCGCGCTGAAATTGAGCGTGACCGCTTTGCCGTCGGCGATGTCAATCGAGTCGTTGCCCGCGCCGCCGTCGACGAACGCCGCTTCGGTGACGTCGATAACGTCGTTGCCGTCTTTGGCGTCGAAGTGAGCGCCCGCCGCGTTGACGGTGACGGTGTCGGCCGACGAAGTGCCCGTAAGTTTAATCGCGGAGTCAAGCACGACTTTGTAAGCGTCGTTGTTTGCGGTGATTGTCAAGCCGTCTTCCGCTTTGGCAACGTTGTCCGTCGTCGTCTTTATGGTGACGGTCTTGGTGTCTTTGTCGTACTTAATGCTGTCGTCGTTGACTTCGGTGAAGTTTGCGGCAAGTCCGCTGAGTGCGAAGTGTTCAGCGCCCGCAACCGTGTCGACGTATTTAACTTCGGTGAAGCTGTCGGCGGAGGCAACGGAGTAGAACGCGGCTTTGTCGCCCGACTTGTAAGTCGCCGTGCCGTCTTTGACAGCCCAAGTGCCTGTTTCTTCCGTGGCGTATTCGGCAATGGGAGTGTCGCCCGAAACGCTTTGAGCCTTCGCGAACGTGATGTTGTAGCCGGACAGAGTGCTCGGCTTGATTGTGCCCGTGCCGAAGATGCTCGTGTCGCTGACGGTGATTATGACGTCCGTCTTGCCCGTGTCGTCGTTTTTGGTCTCGGTGAAGGAGAGCGCCTCGTTGAGTTCGTCGACGGTCTTGCCGCTTGCCAAACCCGTGATTGTGAAGGTCTTCGACGCCGTGGGAGCGTGGTAAATGTAGCTGTTCGAGTTTTGCGTGTCGACTTCGTAGTAAGCTTCGGTGTGCGTCGTGGTGACGGTCGCCGTGCCGTTCTGAACCTTCGTGACTTGAATCTTGCCTGCGTTGACTGCTGCGGTCTTGTCCGTCGGAATGCTGCTGCCGAGTGCAAGCTTGTAAGTGACGCCGTCGTCCGCTTTGCCGTCGGTGAGCGTGATCTTGTCGCCGTCTTTGTTCGCAAACACGTCCGCCGAAGTAATCGTGACGGTGACTTTTCCGTCCGACGCTTTGCCGATGGTGATGCCTTTCGTCTTGAGCTGTTCTTCGACGGATTTGGTCGAATCGCCCGTGCAAACAAGATCCGTCTTCAGGCCGGTGATTGTGAAGGTCGTTTCGCCCGACGCCGCCTTGTAGATGATGTTGTTCGTGACGGTTTTGCCGTCGTCGTCGAGCGTGTTTTTGACGGTGTAGCCCGCAGTGTTGCCGCTTGCCGTGAAGGTGTACGTGCCGGAGGTGTACTTGAACGAGCCGTACTTATCCTGCGCGGTGACGGCCTTCGTCGAGTTGCCCGTGTCGAGTGCAAGCAGATAGTCGCCGTCGTTGACTCTGTTGTCGTCGTTGCTGCTGATTGAGATGGTGACGCCGCTGGACACGTCACTCAACGGTTGCAGAATGCCCGCGTACAGCGTGACTTTGCCGGGCGTGTTGAGCGAGCCGTCGGAGTCGTATGTCGGGTCGGTGACTTCGATGTTCGAGTTCAACGTCGCGGTCGCCGTCTTGTTCAGGCCGCTGATTGTGATGACGTAGCCGCCGACTTGCGGGTTGTACGTGTAAGTCTCGTCGTAGCCTTCGGCCGGCGTGCTTGCCTTCGCGAGGTACTCGTGGCTGGTGATCTTCGACGTGTAAGTAACGGTGCCTTCGTTGTTCTTTACGTCGGCCGGCGCGCCGTTGTCTTCGGTGGTGTTGATGCCGCCGTCCTTAAGCGACGCAAAGCTGAGCGTGAAATTGACTTTGTTGCCTGTGCGGTCTTTGCCGTCGAACTTGATGGTGCTGTCGGCGGTCATTTCGTCGGGCAGAGCGCCGCGTTTGAGGGTGACCTTGCCGTCTTCGGTGATGGAGAGTTCGCCGTTCTTGAAGGTGAGTTCGCCCACGTGCTTGGTGTCGTCTGCGGTGTCTTTGGTGACCGTCTCGCTATCGATGCCTTCTTTCAGGCCTGTAATCGTGAAGGTGTCGCCGCCGCGTGCAGGCGTGTAATCAATGGTGTTGTCTTCGTTGTCGGTGTAGTAAGCGTTGTACTTCGGCGCGGTGTACGTGTACTTGCCGTTGTTCGCCTCGAACGTTGCGTTGCCTTGGTCGGCGAGGTTGTATTTGTTTGTGTTGACCGCTTCGTTGAGGCTGAGCGCGTAGCTGTTCTTGTTGTCGCTGACGGTGATTGTCTTCGCTTCGTCGCTTTCAGGCATTGCGCCCGTGTTCAGCACGACAGCGCCCGCGACGGCTGCCTTAGTTTCGTTTTCGTCGGTTTCGGGGTTGTCTGCGACGGCGTCTTTGTGCAACGTGATGGAAACAGCCTTGGTGCTGGTTTCTTTGTCGATGTCGACGTCGCTGACGGTCAAGCCGCTCTTGAGGTTGTTGAGCGTGAAGGTCTCGAATTCGGTTTCGGCTTTGTGGTACGTGTAAGTGGTCGTGCCTTCGCTTTCCGTGCCCGCCGTGAAGTAAGCCGGCAGGTGTTTGTCCTCGAAGACGTAGTTGCTCGTGCCGTCCGCAACTTCTTCGCCGTCGGTGATGGTGGTGTTCGCCGTCTCTTTGAAGACATAAGCCGATTCGGGTTCTGATTCGCAGATACCGTTTGCGTTGGCGCCCGTGAGGACGCGTTCACCCGTGACGAAGCCGTCGAAGGAGAACGTCTTGCCGCTGTCGGGCGTGAAGGTGACTGCGGTTGCTTTGTCTGCCAACGCGTCAACGGAAATGCGAACTTTGCCCGCGTTGGTGCTGTAGTCGCCGATGGTCTTCGCGCTGTCGGATTCGCTGCGGTTGATGAAGTCGTCGTAGTTGCCGAAGCTGACGACAACTTTGCCGTTGGTGTCTTTCAGGCCGACGAATGTGTTGTTGACAATATTGCCTTTGTCGTCTTTGTAGGTGGCCGCGTTGGTGGGGTTGCCGTCCTTGTCGAGGAACGTTGCCTTCAAGCCCGACTTCAGGCCGCCGATTTTGAAGGTCTCTTGACCCGTCGCCTCAGTGGAAGAAAGGTTGCCGTCGGTGCAGATGAAGCCCGCCGACGTGCCCGAAAGGCTGATTGTGTAAGTGTAGCCGTCGCCGTCCTTCGTGCCAACAGCTTTCGCAATGACGTTCTTCGCCCCGTCGAGATTGGTGCCGTCCCAATTCGAAGTGCCGAGCGTGCGCGTGGAGCCGTCGGTTGCCAACGCCGGGGTGACCACAATGCTGTAAGTTTGATCCTTGCCCGCTTTGAGTGCGTCGTTCGTCGGAGCAACGGTGTAATGTTCCTTAATGTCGTCGGTCGTGTCTTCGGGCGTGCCGTTGTCGGAGGCTTTGACGTACGTGACGACGAAGAGCGTCGTGCTGCCGTTCGCCACGGTGAAGGTCGTGTTGTCGTCGGAGTCCTTGCCTTCGGTGATTTTATCGTACGTGAGGTTGTCGGCAAGTCCCGTGATTTTGATGGTGTCGCCGTAACCCGTCGCTTCGGTGAAGGCAATCGTCTGGGTGCCCGAAGTATTGCCGTCGTCGGTGAAGTAAGCGGGCATGTAACCCGGTAGGAATACTTTGTATGCCGCCTCGAAGGCCGCGTTGGCTTTGGCGACGGTCTTGTCCGTGGTGACGATTTGGTTTGCGTAATCTTTCCCGTACGCAATGTCGGCTTTGGATTCAGCTTCGGTCTTTTGTTCGTCGGTGACTTCGGTCGCGTCTCCGATAGGTTCGAGTTTGGCGACGGCGTCGGCTTTCGCTGCGGCAAGTCCCGCGTCGTAAGCGTCTTGGTCGAAGAGCTGCATGTCGTAAGCTTCGCCTTTGTCGGTCGCCTTGATTGTGATGTCGCCCGTCTTGGCAAGCGCGCCGTCACGCAGGACGATTGTCTTTGCGTCGTCGTCGACTTGGACGGTCGGCTTGTTGCCCGCCAACAGGTCGGTGGTGCCGCTGGTGTACTTCAGGCCGCTGATTGTGAAGAGTTCTTCGCCGCCGCGTGACGCATTGAAGTCAATCGACAGCCCGTCGTCGGCAACGGAGAGATAGCCCGAGTACTTCGTCGAGGTGTAAGTGTACGTCTTGCCGCTGTCGGTCGTCGAGAGGGTCGCGTCGCCGTTTGCTTCTTTGTTGTGGTCGTCGGTGATAAAGCCTGGGGTCGTGCTCGCCGTTTCGGGCAACGCAAGCTTATATTCGCCCGTCGCAGACTTGCCGTCGATTTGAATGTCGCTCAACGCAAAGACGCCTTTGGTCGCTTTGTCGGCGGTGAAGATGTCGTTGACTGCGGAGTCTTTCGCCAAAGTGACGGTTGCGCCCGTGATGTTGTTGTCGGCGTCGGTCGTCGTCGCGACGGTGAAGTAGTCGCTGAATGCGGTAATGCCTTCGCCGGTGGTATCGAGGTTTTCGGGCAGGCCGCTGATTGTGAATGTCAACGTGCCTTTAGTCTTGGGCGTGTAAGTGCAGCTGATTCCGCTATTTTCGTCCGACGTGCTGAGGTAGTACTCGTTCGTCTTCGCCGAAGTGTAAGTGTACTTGCCTTCGTTGCCTTCGCCCGTGAGTGCTTTGAGTGTCGCCGCTTCACCTGCGGGTGGTTTCGACACAGTTTCCGTGCCGTTGAACGTGACTTTCATGTCGCCGTTTTCGCCGCCGAGCATGTAGTAGACGGGCGTGGACTGCATTGCCGTCCTGTCGATAACGTCGTCGGTCAAGTTGAGCGTGACTGTGGCGGGCGTGACTTGCTGAGCGCCTGTTTTGGGTTTGCCGTTTTCGACTTCGTCGGATTTGTAGAGTTGGTTGTTGCCGATGTCGACGAGAGTAAGCGTTTCGCCTTCCGCGTCCGTGTAAGTGAGCGGTGCGTTCTTGTTGAGCGTGGTTGCGGTGACGTCGCTCCTCAAGCCCGAAAGCGTGACGAGTGTGTCGCCACCCGTGCTCGCCGTGAACGTCAACGTTGATGTGGTAGCCGCCGCTTCTCCGCCCGCCAAAGCTTCGGCTGTCTTCGCCGTCTTGTAAACAAACGTGCCTTCGGTGTCGCCATTTTGCCAGCCCGCAGGCGTGAACGTGCCGTTGTCGATGACTGACTTGTCGAAGGCAACGTTGGTCGTGCTGTCGGAGGTGACGGTCGCGCCCGTGAGCGTACCTGCGCCGTTTTCGCCGTTGGCAAGTTTGGTGACGACGCCGTTGTACTTGAGCGTGATTGATTTGTTGTTCTTGTCAAGGAGCTCTGCCGTCGGCTTGAATGTGTACGTGGCGGGCGTAGCGTCGTCGCCTTCGCCTGTCGCTTCCGTGAGCGTGAACATTTCGCGGGTGATGTTGTCCTTCGTCAAGCCCGAAGCCAAGCCGGTGATTGTGAAGCGTTCACCGCCTTGTTGCGCCTTGTAAGTGTAAGTGCCATCTTCGTTGTTGACGTAGCCCGCCGTGTTGCCCGCGAAGGTGACGGTGTACGTGCCCGTGCCTTTGCCTTCTTGGTCTTGGGTTTCGGTGACGGTGTAATCGAACTCGTCGGACATGACGTAAGTGCCGCCGCTGGCTTTGGTCAACGATTCGTCGAACACAAGCTTGAATTTTTCGTCATAGTCGCCGTCTTGAGAGTCGAAGCCTTCAATCTTGACGACTTGATTTGCTTCGCGGTCGGTATCTTGAGGCAACGCGCTCGAAGTGATGACGACTTGCTTCTTCTGGTAGTCGACGGTGACGGGATCCGTGTACGATTCAAGAGCAGTGTCGCCTTCGCGTACTTCGGTAACGGTGACATCCGAGGTCTTCAGGCCGCTGATTGTGAATGTGTTCTTGCCGAAGTAAGCACCTTCGCCGTAGTGCTTGAATGTGGTCGTGCCTTCCTCGTCCATGACGTCCGCATCGACCAGCGCGTCGGCTTGAGTTTTGTTCTCGTCGTTTTCGCCTGCGTTATATTCGGGCAACTTCGTGAAGAATTCTTTGTTGTAGCTCGAAGTGTAAGTGTACGTGGCGGACTTGTCGGTGTCGGTGACGGTGCCCGCCGTGAAGACTTTGTCAACGTAGACGTTACTCGAATTTTCGCCGGTTTTGACAGCCGTGCTCAGCGCGGTGTTGTAAGCTTCCTTGTACTTGGTGGAGTCGTCACCCCACGTGATGTTGTCGCTGTCGACGGTGATTTGGTTGGTGACTTTGCCCTCGCCGTCGTTGCTGTCGAGTGCCAACGTGTACGGGGTGTAAGTGTCGGTGCCGCTGTTCTCGAATTCGGTTGTGCCGTTGCTGTTCGTGAGGACGATGTCTTTGTCGCCAAGCGCGTCCTTCGACAAGGTGATTGCGCCTGTGCTCGTGTTGTAAGTGACGCCGTCGGTGAGCGTGATAACGTTGTCTTGCGCTTCGGGGACGTTGGTGATTGCCGACGCCACGTCAGCTTTAAGGCCTTTGAGTTCGAAGGTTTCGCCGTGGCGCTGCTCCACGTAAGTAAGGACAGCCGTGCTACCGCTTTCGACTGTGGGCGTGTGGATACCCGTGGTGTAAGCCTCCGAGGCTTTGGCGGCTTCTTCAGCAGTGAGGTAGCCCGCTTCGTAGCCCGCCGCTTGGAAGGTGACTTTGCCGTCTTCGACTTTGACGTTCGCGTCGATTTTTGTCTTGCCGCTGTCGTATGTGTTGCTGATTGCGCCGACAATGTTGGTGATGCTGTCGGGTGGCGTGACGATAACGTCTTTTTTGTCGAGAATCGTCGGGTCGAACGTGAACGTGTAACCCGTGACTTTGCCGTCGTCGCCGGTCTGCTCCGCGAAGGTGACGCCCGTGGTTGCGCCGTCCTTCAAGCCGCTGATTGTGAAGGTCTTGCCGCTCTGTTCGGGATTGACGGTGATGACTGTGTTTTGAGCGGCGGCACCGTCAGCTTTGCCCGCCACGAAGTAAGCGCTGTAGCTGTCCGTGGTGTAGACGTGTTTGCCTGCGTTGTCGCCCGTGCCCGCTTCGAGTTTCGCGTCATTTTTCGAGGCGGCGTCTTTGGTGGTCGCAAGGTCTGCGGTCGAATCAACGGCAATGGCAACTTTGTCGGTGTAGTTGTCGCCCGCCGTGACGGTAATCTTGTTGTTCGAAGGATAATCTTTCGTATATGCCGCCGCCGCGTTAAGGACAGAGTCGCCGAGCTTGACGGTGTAAATGTCGTTTGCGTCGTCAACGGTGACGCCTTCGATTGCGCCGTTGGTGGCCGTCGTGCTTTCAGGAAGACCCGTCAACGTGAGGACTTTGGCGTTGGTCTCGTCGGGATAGTACTTGAGCGTGGTACTTTCGATCTTGTAACCCTCGCTGCTTGCGCCGTGAGCCAGCGCGTAAGTGAAGCCTTCGCTGTTTGAGCCCGTCCAGCCCTCGTCGACAAGCTGATTGTTGTTGGTGCCAATCTGACTGACGGTGCTGTCAAGCGCAACCCTGAGGTTTGCGTCTCCGCCGACGGTTGCGTCCGCTTTGCCGAGGACACCAGTGCCGATTATCGCGGTGTCGTGCGTGAACGTGACTTTGTCTTTAATGCTGTCCGTAGAGAGGCTGTTGGCAAATTTCGTGCTCGAAATGGTGAAGGACTTTTGGGTTTTGCCTTCGTGAGTGAGCACGCTAGAAGTTTCGTTGTACCAGCCGCCGTCGGAAGTCAGCGTGGCAGTGTAAGTCGTGGGTTGACCGTCGGTCGCGTCGTCTTTAGCCCAAGTTGCCGTCCACGCGAACTTAGACGACGAATTTTCATCGAGCGCAAGGGCGTAAGTGTTTTGGTCTTCGTTGGTCGCCTTGTCGATGGTGATTGTGCCGCCCGACGAAGGCAAAAGCGCGTCAGCCAGCGTGACGGTGACGGGGTTACTTATGTCGTAGCCTGATGTGGCGTTGATGGCGTCGATGACTGCCGTATAAGATACGGTTGTTCCGCCCGTCGGTTCCGGGAACTGTTTAGTGTCTTCGTCCACCTCGACGCAAATGACGGAATCACCATACGTCGCGAAGGCGTACTGTTTGGTGTCGTTGTCGAATGTGATGTAGTAGCCGCCGACTGCGGAATAGCTGCTGTCGATGTGAACGGTCAGCGTGTCGGTCGCATTAATCTCTTTGGTGGCGATGCTGCCCGTGGTGTTATCAGAAGCGACAAGCCCGGTCAGTTTGAAAGTAGTATTGTCCGCCAATGCGGATCCATTCTTTATGTAAACAAGAGAAGTAACATTTTCGGCATTAGTCGTCTGTGCAACCGTGACGGAATCCTTTCCGACGGAGTAGACAATCGAGCCGTCGGCTGCTTCGGTGAACGTGCCGCCTTCGTCGAAGGTGCCCATGCCGCCGACAGTCACGTCGCCCGCGACAAGATTGCCTTCGACAACTTTGAATTTGTCGGCTGTGAGCTGTCCGTTGAGTTCGATAACGTCATTGCGTCCGAAGCCGTCGACGGAAAAAGTCTTCATGTCTGAGCCGACTTTGATGGTGTTCGCGCCTGCTGCCGTCTTGATAACGGTATCGGTGACGTTGCCCGTGCCGTTGTTGCCCGTGAGTTTGATTGTATTTGAACCCGCGCCGCCGTCAATGGTGACTTTGGCGGAAGAGTTTTCGATTGAGTCGTTGCCTGCGCCCGCGTTGATTGTGACGTCGTTGCCGCGGTTAGAAATATCGTCATTACCTGCGCCGCTGTTAATAGCAACGTCGGAAGCCGTGTTGGAAATGTTGTCGTCACCCGCGCCCGCGTCGATTGAAACATTCGAGCCCTTGTTGACGATGTTGTCGCTGCCGTCGCCGCCGTCGATTGAAACGTTCGAGCCGTCGTTGATGATTAAGTCGCTGCCCGCGCCGCCGTCGACTGAAATATTTTTAGCTGAGCCGTCGATATTGATAAAGTTGGTGGCGTCGCTTCCCGTGAAGGTCTTGCCGTTCCAGTTGTCAAGCAATGTGAAGTTGTAATTGCCTTCATTGGAGACGATTGACGCGCCGTCCGCCGCGACAGCCGAAGCGGATATTTTGACGTAATTGTAAGCATAAATTGCCAGTCCGCCGACGTTCGATATGCCGCCGAGTTGAACTTGGTCGACGCGGTTGTCGGCTTCGCGGAAAGAAATTTTGTCGCCGTCAATGAACGCGCCTTCGCTTGTGCCCGTGAAGTAAGTGGCAACGTTGCCGTCGAGTTTCCAGGCGTTTTCTTGCGACAAGTCAAGCCCGTTGATTATGACGGATTGGCCGCCCGCCGTGGCAACGAGTTTGCCGTCAACCATCGTGAGACTGTCAATACTAAGGTCAACTTGAATTTTCGACGGAGTGTTCGGGTCAAAATTGTCGGGGTCGAAGTCGGGATTGTTCCTGTAACCGACGAACTGAATCGCGTCGCCGACGCCGAAGCCTTCGACGGTGAAGTCGGTGACTTCGTTTTCCGTGTCGATTTGGATTGTGTCGTTGCCCTGCGCGGTGTTGACGGTGTTGCCCGAAGCCACCAAGAGAATTGAATCGTTGCCTTCGCCGCCGTCGATTGAAACGTTCGAGCCGTAGTTTTTGATTGTGTCGTCACCCGCGCCGCCCGTGATTGTGTTGTTGTTGTTGCCGGAGTTGAGGATGTAGTCGTCACCCGCGCCGCCGTCGATTGTTTTGTTCGAGCCGCCGTAGTTTTCGATTGTGTCGTTGCCGTCGCCCGCGTTGACAGAAACGTTGGTTGCGTAGCCGTCGATACTGATGTTGTCGACGCCCGCTGAGCCGGTGAAGGTCTTGCCGCCCCAGTCGTCAAACAAATAGAAGGCGTAATTGCCGACATTGGAGACGATTGACGCGCCGTTATCACCGACAACTGAAGCGTGTATGTTGACGGTTTTGTTGTCACCGATACTTAACCCGCCGACGTTCGATATGCCGCCGAGTTGAACTTGGTCGACGCGGTTGTCGGCTTCGCGGAAAGAAATTTTGTCGCCGTCAATGAACGCGCCTTCGCTTGTGCCCGTGAAGTAAGTGGCAACGTTGCCGTCGAGTTTCCAGGCGTTTTCTTGCGACAAGTCAAGCCCGTTGATTATGACGGATTGACCGCCCGACGTCGCGACGAGTTTGCCGTCAACCATCGTGAGACTGTCAATCGCAACGGCAACTTCAAATTGCTGCTGATCTTCGGGCATGTCGGGAGTCCAGTTTTCATTGTATTCGTAACCGATGAACTGAATCACGTCGCCGACATTGAAGTTTTCGACGGTGAATTCTTCGGCGAAGTCTTCCGTGTCGATTTTGATTGTGTCGTTGCCCTGCGCGGTGTTGATTGTGTTGCCCGTCGTGCCCGCCAATAAAATTGTATCGTCGTCCGCGCCGCCGTCGATTGAAACGTTCGAGGCGTGGTTGTCGATTGAGTCGTTGCCTGCGCCGCCGTCGATTGTGGTGTTCGAGCCGTAGTTATCGATTGTGTCGTTGCCTGCGCCGCCCGTGATTGTGTTGTTCTTGCCGTGGTTGATGATTGTGTCGTCGTCCGCGCCGCCGTCGATTGAGTTGTTCGAGCCGCCGAGGACGTTGACGGTGTCGGCACCTGCGCCCGCGTTGACAGAAACGTTGGTTGCTTCGCCGTCGAGCATGATGTTGTCGACGGTGTCGCTTCCCGTGAAGGTCTTGCCGTCCCAGTTGCCATCCAAATAGAAGACGTAATTGCCGGCATTGTAGACGATTGACGCGCCGCCCGCCGCGACAGCCGAAGCGTTTATTTTGACCGCGTCGAAATCGCCTATTTTCCCTACACTGACGCCGTCAAGTTTGGATATGCCGTCGAGTTTAAATTGTTCGACGACGATGGTTGATTCGCGGAAAGAAATTTTGTCGCCGTCAATGTACGCGCCCGACGTTAAGCTCGTGGAGTAAGTGGCAACGTTGTTGTTGAGTGACCAAGCTTTTCCGTCCGTCGAAACAGTCGAAACAGCGTTTATGCCGCTGATTGTGACGTTCGTGCCGCCCGCCGTGGCAATGAGTTTGCCGTCGACGATTTCAAGTTTCGTGATGTTGACGGGGTTGATGCCGTCGATGAACTGAATTGCGTCGCCGACTCCGAAGTTTTCGACGGTGAAGTCTTCGACGGGGTCGTCCGTGTCGATTAGGATTTTGATTGTGTCGTTGCCCTGCTCGGTGTTGATTGTGTTGCCCGTCGTGCCCGCCAATAAAATTGTATCGTCACCCGCGCCGCCGTCGATTGAAACGTTGTCGCCGATGTTGGAGATGTTGTCGTTTCCTGCGCCGCCGTCGATTGTGTTGTTGTCGCCGGAGTTTTCGATTGAGTCGTTGCCTGCGCCGCCCGTGATTGTGTTGTTCGAGCCGCCGGAGGTTTTGATTGTATCGTTGCCTTCGCCGCCGTCGATTGAAACGTTCGAGGCTTCGTTGAAGATGTTGTCGTCACCCGCGCCGCCGTCGATTGTATTGTTGTCGCCTTTGTTGATGATTTCGTCGTCACCCGCGCCGCCGTCGATTGTGGTGTTCTTGCCGTAGTTGTTAATATAGTCGTTGTCTGCGCCGCCGTCGATTGAGTTGTTGTTGCCGCTGTAGTTTTGGATTATGTCGTCACCCGCGCCGCCGTCGATTGAAACGTTGTCGCCGATGTTGGAGATGTTGTCGTTTCCTGCGCCGCCGTCGATTGTGTTGTTGTCGCCGGAGTTTTCGATTGAGTCGTTGCCTGCGCCGCCCGTGATTGTGTTGTTCGAGCCGCCGGAGGTTTTGATTGTATCGTTGCCTTCGCCGCCGTCGATTGAAACGTTCGAGGCTTCGTTGAAGATGTTGTCGTCACCCGCGCCGCCGTCGATTGTATTGTTGTCGCCTTTGTTGATGATTTCGTCGTCACCCGCGCCGCCGTCGATTGTGGTGTTCTTGCCGTAGTTGTTAATATAGTCGTTGTCTGCGCCGCCGTCGATTGAGTTGTTGTTGCCGCTGTAGTTTTGGATTATGTCGTCACCCGCGCCGCCGTTGATTGTATTGTTGTTGCCTTCGTTGGTGATTCTGTCGTTGCCGTCGCCGCCGTCGATTGTGTTGTTCCAGCCGCCGTCGTAGTTTTTAATATGGTCGTTGCCTGCGCCCGCGTTGACCGAAACTTTGGTTGCGTTGCCGTTGAATATGATGTTGTCGGCGTTGTCGGTGCCCGTGAAAGTCTTGCCGTCCCAGTCGTCAAACAACTTAAAGGAGTAATTGTCGGCATTGGAGACGATTGACGCGCCGCCCGCCGCGACAGCCGAAGCGTGTATGTTGACGGTGTTGTCGACGTTCAGTCCGTCAAGGTTCGATATGCCGCCGAGTTCAACTTGTGCGTTCGTGACCGTGGCGTTGGTGAAGATGATTTTGCCGCTGTCGATTGTCGCGCCCGCCGTCAAGCCGTCGCCGTATTTGGCAACGTTGCCGTCGAGTGCCCAAAGGTTGCCCGAAGTCGGCAAGCTCAAGCCGCCGATTGTGACGGATTTATCGTTAGCCGTCGCGACAAGTTTGCCGTCAACTTCCGTGAGGCTGTCAATCGCAACGGGCACATAATTAGATGCTTTATCATCAAACTTGACGAACTGAATCACGTCGCCCGCAGTAAAGTTTTCGACGGTGAAGTCGTTGACGTTATTGCGCGTGCTGATTTGGATTGTGTCGTTGCCCTGCGCGGTGTTGATTGTGTTGCCCATCTTGCCCGCCAAGAAAATTGTATCGTCGTCCGCGCCGCCGTCGATTAAAACGTTCGAGCCGTTGTTGACGATTTCGTCGTCACCTGCGCCGCCCGTGATTGAGTTGTTCGAGCCGTCGTTGCGGATGCTGTCGTTGCCTTCGCCGCCGTCGATTGTTTTGTTCGAGCCGCCGTAGTTTTCGATTGTGTCGTTGCCGTCGCCCGCGTTGACAGAAACGTTGGTTGCGTAGCCGTCGATACTGATGTTGTCGTCGTCGTCGGTGCCCGTGAAGGTCTTGCCGTCCCAGTCGTCACGCAAATAGAAAGCGTAATTGCCGGAGTTGGAGACGATTGACGCGCCGCCCGCCGCGACAGCCGAAGCGTTTATGTCGACGATGTTGTTGTTGACGCTGAGTCCGTCAAGGTTTGAAATGCCGCCGAGTTGAACTTTCGCGTCCGTGACCGTGGCGTCGGTGAAGATGATTTTGCCGTCACTGACAGCCGCGCCCGCAGTTTTGCCGTCGCCGTATTTGGCAACATTGCCGTCGAGTGCCCAAGCTTTTCCGTCCGTCGAAACAGCCGAAATGCCGCCGATTGTGAATTGAATGTAGCCGTCCGTCGCGATGAGTTTGCCGTCGACAACGTTCAAGTTCTCCTCGACGTCGAGCAAAAGGTTAATCGTGTCGCCGACGCCGAAGCCGCTTACGCTGAACGAAGTTACGCCTTCGCCGACGTTGATTGAGTCGTCGCCCTTGCTCACGTCGATAAGAACGCTCGCGCCGCCGTTCAAGTTGATGATGTCGTTGCCGCCCGCGCCGTCGATTGTGACGTTGTCGCCCGTGTTGGTGATTGTGTCGACAGCCTCCGAGCCGAGGACGCTTACATTGCTGTAGTTGTTCGTGTAGTTTTCGCCTTCGGCAAGCTGAACGTGATATTGAACGTCAAGCGTTGTGTCCGCGTTGCCAATCGTTGCGGTAAAGCTTGGTTCCCCGTCAATGACGAGGCGATCGTTCGCCGCCGTGACGGTTGCGGTAACCTGCGCGCCCTGCTTGTAAAAAGTTTTGTCGCCGATTGTGACGCTTTCGCCCGAAGTCAAGTTGATGTCGCTGATTGTGAAGCCTTCGGGAGCGTTGACGGCATAAACTTTGGTCGCGTTCTCGTCGGTCGCGTCGACGTGGTAGTAGCAGTTTTCAACTTTGCCGGCTTCGATCAGTCCGCCTGTCGTGGGGTCGGGCTCCATATCGATATTAATCCAGACCACCGCTTTAAATTGGTTGTTGCCGCAGGTGTCGTGGATTTTGCCGTCGACAAAGCAATTCTCAATGGTGCCGTAGTTTTTTACGGCGATACCCGCGACGGTACTGTAAGCACTGATGTTGGCATTGAGCAGCTTGACGTTTTTAATCGTGCCACGGTTTATGCCGAACAATGCCGCTTTGTCTTCGTAGCCGCCTTTTGTTATGGTCAAGTTGCTGATAACGTGGTCTTGCCCGTCGAAGGTGCCCACAAAATAATCTGTCGGCGACGCCACCGCAAGATTATTTATCGGCGTGAAGTTCGGGACGCTCGACATGTCGATATCCGTCGTGACTTTAAAGATCATGTCCCTGCAGTCGTTGCCGTTGTTGACGTAAGTCGCCAGGTCGACGAGGTCTTGAGCGTCGGAAATTTCGTAGTAGCCCGCCTTGTTGTAAGTCAAGCCTTCAATTTCAACCATGCTATCAGCCTCCATTGTGACGATGTTCGTTGCCGCGTCGAAGCTTGTCGGGTCTTTGACGGTGATTGTGCCGACGGTGTCGCTGCCTTTGGTGACGGTGACGACGTGCCAAGTGCCCGTGCCGCCGCCCGTGTAGTTCACCGATTGAACGGATGTGCTGTACTCAAAGCCCGCGCCGAGAATAATTTTGTCGGTCGCCTTAAAGTTCCAAATGCTGTCGTTGCCGAAATTTTCCGCGTCGAAGACGAAGACATTGCCGCCGTCGGTGTTGCTGTATTGGTTGATTGTGTCGTCACCTTCGCCGCCTGTGATTGTGTTGCCCGTGCCGCCGAAGAGAATCGAGTCGTTGCCCGCGCCCAGGTCGACGAAGTTGTTTTCGGCGTAACCGAGACTGACTCTGTCCGCGCCTGCGCCCGTGCTTATGACGGCGTCGTAGTGTTGACCGCCTTTGACGGTGTCGTTGCCCGTGCCCGAAGTGACGGTGTTGCCGTAGTTCAACGAAGGTTCAAAGACGATTAAGTTGTCGCCGTCGCCCGCGTCGATTGAGTGGTGCGAGCCGTCGAGGACGTTGACGGTGTCGGCTCCTGCGCCCGCGTTGATTGTGGCGTATTGCCCGTGAACGTCAATCGAGTCGTCGCCGCCGCCCGTGATGATGTTGGAGCCTTGCGCGGTGGTGACGGTGTCGGCGTTGTCGGTGCCCGTGAAGGTGTCGTTGACGGTGAGACCCGCAACTTGATTGACGCCGCTGATGTTTTGGTGAACGCCCGTGTCGTTGACGGTATAAACGCCGCCCGACATTGTGCCGAGCTTGATTGCGTCCGTCGGAACGTCGGCTTCACTTGCGGCAACCTGCGCGGTTTCTGTCGTCGTGGTGCCGTTGATGTAATAAATGCCGTCGGTGCTTACGTTGACGGTCGCGGTGATTTTGCCGAATGCGGGAAGAGAGTTCGCCGCCGCAGTCTTTGCAAGGTAGCGCATGAACATGTAACCGCCCGCGTAAGCGTCGCCTTGCCCCGTGCCGTTGTTGTCGACGTTAAGCGAATCGGCAAGACTGTCCGCGTCGTAGCCGAGCTTGAATATGACGTTGCCGCGTTCGTCGTCGATGCCGTGCGTAAGTTCGGCGGAGCCTTCCTTGATGAACTGCGGCAGTAAGCTGAAAAAGTTTATGTTCGTGCCCATGACGGCGTGCGTGAATTCGTGTGCAAGCGTGCGGTCGAGGTAGCCCGCGCCGGTTACATTGCTTATGCCGTTCATGTCGTTCGCAGAAATGCCGCTGTAGTAGTTCATGTTGACGTTTAACATGAGCTGCACTGCCGTGCCGTCGGTGGTGCTGTACCAATTCCACACGGTGGCGAGTATGTTGTTCGAGTCGTTGTAGAAGTAAAGCCCGATGTCTTTGACCTTTGCGGTCGGCGAATTGAATCCGATGCCGTAACTTTCTTCGTTGAGCTTGATAGCTTCGTCCGCCCACCACTTGAACAGCGACGCGACAATCGTCTTTTGGTCGTCGGTAAGATCGTCGAATTTTTTGGCGGTGATGTTGTTCGGGGAACTTGAACTTGATTCGCCGAGCAAGTGAATCGTCAAGCCGTTGCGCGTGAAGGTCGCGGCGTTCGGGAATTCGCTTGACACGGCACCGACAACTTGTCCGTTGACAGTGACGTCACCCGCTTTGCTTGCGTCGACAGTTGCAAGGTCAACCGTGACAGAGCCGTCGCCGTTGGTAGTGTTGAAACTGCCGAAAGCTTTAATGCGATTGGGCTGTTGAACAACGGGTTCTTCGACGGCGGGCGGCGTGTAATCGTCAAGGGCAATGCGTCCTTCGTCTTCGCCCGAAATTTCTTCCGTCGTCGAGTTGTTGTTGCCGAGCACTTGAGCGGCGTAACTTTCATCCGACAGAGAGCTGTAGACGATACCTGCCTTCGAGAGCCATTGAGCAATCGTCGTGCTTGCGCTGCCGTTGATGTTGACGCTTGCATTTTGTGCGTTGTCGAAGTCGCCGAGACGAATCTTGCGCGTGCCGGTCTTGTCGGTGACGACGAGCAGTGTGTCTTCTATGTGAGCCGAGCCGATCTCGAATTCGCCGCTGATTGTCAAAGTGTCGTCGGAATTCAAGTCGCTCAAGGTGATGTCGTTGACGGTTTGGCTGACGGTGATGACGTCTTCGCCCGCGCCCGAAGTGACGGTTGCGCCGCTTGCGTTGACGGTGATTGAGTCGTTGCCCGCAGCCGCATTAATCGAATCCGCGCCGTTTGCGGTGATGGTGTCGTCGTTATCGGTTGCTTGAACAACCCAATTGCGGTCATTGGTGATGATTGTTTGAGCCGTCGAAGTCGTCGCCTTGTAAGTGTTGGCGTAAGTTTCGGGCACGACGCTTGCGGCAGTCTTTTCAGTCGACGAGCCGTCCGCGTCCGAGCCGGTGATTGCGCCCGTGTCGGTGTTGCCCGTCGTGTCAATAGGTTTGCCATCGTTGTCGGCGTATTGCTTGACATTTCCATTGGTGAGCCAATAGCAATTCTCCAACTGAATGCCGCAGTAGTCTTCGAGGAAGATGTACGCCTTGCGCTCCTTGACGACGTCTTCGACGGTCACGGTTGCACCGGGAATTGCACCGTTGTGAAAAGCGTTGGCATTGCTCTTGTTGATGCCTGCGTAGGTTTTGGCGTCGGCGGAACGTATGCTCGACGAAATTTCACTGAGCGTCTTGTCTGCGTATTCGGAGCCGAGAACTTCTCCGAGGGCTTGCCTTTCTGCGGCGAGTTGATCGGCTGCCATTGCGGCTGCCACGTCGCTTGCGGAAGAATACCTTGACGACGCACGAATTGCGCTGTCGAGCATGTCTTTGCCAACGGTGTTCGACGAAGCGTAGCCGTGGTTGGCAAGCGATGCCATAAAAGCCTTAATTACGTCTTGTTGCGTCATAGTCATGAGCTGTCCTCCTTGCAGAAACACAGAAAAAACCGCCGGGTAATCCTCAAGCAGTTTGCATTCCTCGAATTAGATATTATTAACAATTTTGATATGACTGTTGACATGATAGCTCTTGAAGTGCCGATAAGTCAAACCCCCCCCCGAACATTTAATTTGAGATTAACGAGCTGCGTTTGTCGCGGTGTCGGCGACAGTTCCCGACACGTGCCGAGACTTCGGAACGCCGCCGATATTTCGTCGGACGCCGTGGAAATTTTGCGGCATTCGATGCGTTTGCAGGACGAAAGTCGTCGCGCTTGCCAAAGTTCTTTGCCTGCGATATTTTCGACAAAAATAAATGACGGACACGTCGTCAAGCTCAGCTCAACGGGCGCGAAAGATTTTGGCACTTACGAACGTGCACAGTCAAGTTATATTCGGAGCCGACACGACGGCGAAAATTTTTTGCGTGCTTAAACGTTCCGCAAGCCGTACGACGCACAATGTCGCCGGTTTACAAGAATCGAGGAGACTTTTTCGCTTGAAGTGGATTAATCATCAGATTGTCAACCCCGCATAATTCGATTTCAAGATTAGCGAAGAAGCTCGACATTATGCGGTTTTTCGTCTTAACTCGTCATAACTCGAAACGGCCGAAAAAATATCGGCTTGCAGACAACGCGCAGACAATTTCGGACACAAAAAAGCCATCTCCACGAGTTCGGAGAGGCGTACTTGTTCAAGTCGATTGCCGGTTGCATTATCGCGACGGAATAAGTCGCCTCAACCATCTGCAAGGTGAGTTCCCACTGCGTCGGCTCGTAAGTTTGGGTGACGGTCGTGCCGCCTTTGCCGCCGCCGAAACGTTGCATGTCGAAGGAAAATCTGTCGGTCATGTCAATTCACCGCCTAAATTTCCCAAGTGACCATGTAGCCGATTTTGCCGTTTTCGGTCTTGAAACGCGGCGAACAAGTCGCGGGCTTGCCGGTGTCTTTGAAGCGGCAGTGATAACGTTTCAAGCCTTCGGGCAATTCTTCGACGCGCTCGATCTCTGCGTTGAAAAATTTTATGTACGGCTCAATGTCGCGGATACACCACGTGCCGCAAGCTTTTAAGTTGTGCTCCATTGCAAGAACTTCGCCGACTTGTTTCCAAAACTTTGCGTCGCCGCACAGCTGATGAATTATCAAAATGCCTTTGGCGGCGGCGAATTCCGCGAAGCCTCGGTCGGGGAAAAACGC
This sequence comes from uncultured Selenomonadales bacterium, assembly GCA_947165295.1. Lineage (GTDB taxonomy): Bacteria > Bacillota > Negativicutes > Selenomonadales > Selenomonadaceae > Quinella. Next base: position 170,179 of record CAMUZU010000001.1, read on the forward strand.
CAGTTGACATATCGGTTGACGCTGAAATTTCGCGCCGGTCTTCTTTTCGTAGAGGGCAACCCACTCGTCGAAAGTTTTGGTTTTGGACACGGCTCACACCTCCGCAACCGCGAATTTGTAAGTCTTGCCGTCACGCGTCGTTATCAGCGCGAAAATCTGTCCGTCCAACGATTGAATTTCGATATTTGGCGTGAAGTTCGCAAGCATTGAGTTGACTTGTGCGGCAGTCGGGTACAGCTCAAGAATTTTGTCGACTTGCTCGGCAGTGACGAAGTTTTGAACTTTGGCGTTGACCTCGTCGCTTTTGGCGAAGTCGTTCAAAATCGAATCAACGTCGGCAAGTTTGGCGTAACCGCGAAGATTTTCCTTGACCGCGTCGTTTGTGGCGAAGTCTTGAAGTTTTTCGTCAAGCTGCTCGTTGGTCGGATAATCGTCAAGAATTTTGTCGACGTTGGCGGTCTTTGCATACTCGCGGAGTTTCACGTTTACATCTTCGGTCGTCGCGTAATGTTGAAGTTTTTCGTCAATGTCCGCAGTTGTCACGAAATTTTCCAGAGCCGAAGTGAAGTCCGTCGTCGTCACGAATTTTTCAAGCGCGGATTTCTCGGCGAACTTCGCGGCGTCGTCAAGTGTCACGAAACTTTCAAGCGCGGTTTTCTCGGCGAATTTCGACGCGTCGTCAAGCGTCAAGTAATTTTCAAGGTCGGATTTTTCGACGAAGTCGGCAAGGCGATATTCTTCGACAAAGTCGCCTGCGTCGGCTATCGACAAAAATTTTTGTTCGGCCGCCTCGTAAGTCACAAAGCCGCTCAAAGCCGAAAGTCTCACCACGTCGGCAAGGTCGTCTTTCGTCGCACACGCGGCGATTTTTTTGTCGACTTCGGCAGTCACGGCAAGCAAGTCGTCTCTCGTGCCGTAAGTTTCGGCAAGTTGCGCCGCCAAAGTTTTTAAGCCTGCTTTGTCAAGAAATGCCATCACGCTCGCCCCCAACGGAAAATTTTCAAGATGTCGCTGTCTGTCGCGAATTGCAAATCGCTCGAACGCACGCAGTCCGCAGTAACCATTTTCGCGCCCGAAATTGCGGCACGTTCCAATTCGTCAACCTTGGCGGTGATTTCGTCGCGCTTGACGTAATTTGCCAACTCGTCGGCGCGTGCGTAAGTTTCGGCAATATTGTTGCCTTGCGCGTCGGAAACGGCTTTGGCGGAAGTTTTGACCGTGACTTGAATAGCGGCGTCGTTTCTGCCGTTGAGTTTGACGGAACCTTCAACGTCGCCCGTCAACGAAAAATCCCGCTCCTTGTCGCTGAGAGTTCGCACTTGGGCTTTGAGGTCGTCGACAGTGTTTTTCTCGGCGTAAGTGGCGGGAATGTTGCGGCCGTATTCGTCTTGCATGGCTTTGAGCGCGGTGAAACTTTCGCCCGCGAATCGCACAACGTCTTTGGGCTCCGGCGGCGGCGGCGGATAATGCGGATGTTCGCCGTAACGCAACGGGTATTCGGGTCTGACCGTCAAATTTTTCATGTCAATTGCCTCCTTCAAACAAACCGGTGATTTCGTCTTCGCCGATAACGTCGGCAACGGCGTTGCGCAGGTCGGTCTTCGTGACGTAACTCGACAAAATCTGCATGAGTTCTTCGCGGGTGATGAAGTCCTGTTCGACAACGTCACTGCTTGAAATGTCGGTGTTCGCCTGCAAATTCGCCTGCACGTCGGCAAGTTCGGCTTTGGTGACGTAAGTTGTCGTTATCGGATTTCCGTCGCCGTCGTTGACCGCGCTTAAAGCTCGTGCTGATTCCGCCGCGTAATTTGCACTGCCCGCAAGTTTCGCGAATGAAGTTTCGGCAACGGGATTGGTGACTTCCTGAGCGCGCAAAACCGAAATGTTCAACGCCACGTCGCCCGAACCGTCGAAGTAAACGAAACCTTCTGCGTCGCCCGTGACGGAAATTTTCCGCGCCGTCGCAAGCTTTTTGGCACTGTCGGGATTGTCCATCGCGGTGACGTTCAAAACCACGTCGCTTGAGCCGTCGAAATTAACCGCGCTTGCCGTGACTTTGCCGCCGATAGAAATTTTGCGCGCCGTGGTGAGTTTGTCGGCTTTTGTCGCGGTCGTCGCGGTGTCGGACGAATCGGCGTAAGTCGTTGAAATTTTGGTGACGTTGATCTCGCAATTCTTACTGCCGTCGAAAGTACCTTCGCCCGTCGCCTTGCCCGTCAACGTGATTTTGCGGGCGTACTTGAGTTTTTCCGCCTCGCCGACAGTTTCGGTCAACGGTGAAATGTCCAGCTCGACGTTCGCCGCACCGTTGTATTCGCAAAGAATCGTTGAGCCCTTTTTGAGCACGAGATACTTGCCGTCGCCCGCGCCTGACGTTTTCGCTTCGGGCAAGAAAGACTTCGTCGACGCGTGATAAACCAGAATGTCGCCGTCGTTGACGCTTCGGACATTGACCGCGACGCCGCCCAAAATGCTTGCCGAACCCGAAATGTCCGCGTGAAGAATTTTGTTCGCGTCAAGGCGCACGAGTTTGTTTGCTTCGCCCGTGGAGCTGATGTCGTCGGCCGTGACGAAATCTTTATCGACGGGGACAAGCTTATTCGTTCGACTGTTGAACGCCAAAACTTGACCGTTGGCAATGCCTGACGCGTCGACCGTCAAGCCGCCGATTTTCGACAAGTCAATTTCCATCGGGACAATCTTTCGTGACGAGGCGTCGTAGCTCAAGAAACAGCCCGACTTGATACCGGAAGTGTCGACTTCGATGCCGTCAATTTTCTGCGCGGAGCCGTCAATGTTGGCGTGAACGGTCTTGTCGGAGCCGAGGCGAATCAACTTGCCGACTTCGCCGTTTTCACTGATGAGTTTTTCGGTGACGTAGTCTTTATCGGCGGGCTTGAAAGTTTTCTTCGCGGCGTTGTAAGCCAGAACTTGCCCGTCCTTGACGCTTGTGCCGTCGAACGTCAAACCCGCGACTTTTGCGGCGGAACCGTCGATGTTCGCGTGAACGGTCTTGTCGGAGCCGAGGCGAATTAACTTGCCCGCCGCGCCCGTGTCGGAAACGTCGCTTTCCTCAAGATAATCGTGCGTGTCGGCGACGAGCATTTTAGTTTTTGAATCGTAAGCGACAGCCCGCCCGTTGACCAGCGAATTGGGATTTATGCCGACGCCGTTAATTTTGTTCGCGGAGCCGTTGATGTCCGTCGAAGGCACAATCTTTTTCGACGAGCTGTTGTAAACCAGAACTTGACCGTTCGCCACGCCGCTCAAAGCAACTTCGACGCCGCCGACAAGTGAAGCAGAGCCGCTGATTGAAACGTTCGCCACGCCACGCGAATCAGTCTTGACGATTTTGTTTGCCTCGCCCGTCGCAGAAATGTCCGCGTTCGTGATTTCATCTTTGGGCATGTTGACGATTTTGCCTTTGGCCGCGTCGAGGACAAGCACGTCGCCGGTCTTGAAGTTCGCAACCTCAATCGGGTAATTCAAAAGCTTGTCGGGACTGCCCGCAATGTCGACGTTCGCCTTGCCGGTGTTTTTGTCGAGGCGCAGAATTTTGTCCTTGCCGCCGTAAGCGACTTCCGTGCGTGCGACGCAAAACTTTTCGTAGTCGTACAAGTCGGCGAAGTTCAAACTCAAGAAAACCTGCCAACTCGTGCCCGTGTAGTAGTAAATTCGCTTTTCGTCGAAGGCATAGAAAATATCGTGCGTGCCCGCAGTCGTCGGCATGTCCGCCGCATTGCCCGAATAAAACGCGCCGATTGTGCCCGTGTTTTTGACCGCGCCAATGTCTTCGGGCGTGATTCCGAAGAAACTTTGACCGAGCTTGCCGAGTTCAATCCAGCTTTTATTTTCGGCGTCGCGAATCAGCAAACGTCCGCTTGCCGTGTCCGCGTGAAGTTGAAAAGCAACCGTGTCCGCAATGTCGCCGTTCGAGGCGTCAAGTCTGCGCAAACGATTCAGCAGGCGATAAATTAAATCGAGTTCGTCTTTGACTTTCAAAGCAAAGCGGTCAATGTCGTCTCCGCTCGGGGCGTAGTGGATTTTATTGCGCACTTCCCAATCAGCCATCGGAATTCACCTCCGTAAACGTGCCTTTGATAATCGCGACTTCCTTCAAGCCGGAAATTGTCGCCTTCAAAATGAATTCGGCTTCGCTGTAACTCAAGCCCGCAAGCGCGTCAATGAGTTTGTCGACAACGGCCAGCTCTTCGTCAGTAAGTTCGCGTTTCATGTTCGTCACCTCCGTCAAAAAATAAAGTCCGCAACGTTGATAAGCATTTTGCCTACGGGCGTTTCGGCGAATCTGTTAATTCCGTCGACAATTGGTTTGCCGTAGCGTGTCGCGCCCAATTCCATAAGCGCGTAAGGGACATACGGTTTAACCGCCGAGCCGATGCCTTTACGCAAGCCGCCGCCTGCCAACGCTATATTAAGCGCGTCAACGCCTTGATTTACGGCGAAGTTATACATTGCGTCGCGTGCCTTCGGTGCCGATTGCGCGTTGTAATTTGCCTGTGGCGTGCCGAGATTGTAAGTCGAATACTGCGGCTCTTGATACGTCTTCTGATACGGCTGAGCTTGCGGCAACGTGTAACTGTGCAAGGCGTCGCCAATGCGTTGGTTAATTTCCTGTTGCGCGGGCGAAATGTTATTCGTTGCATACGAATTGTAATTTATCGGCGGCGTCGTCTGATACGGCGAAGGTTGATATTGCGGCGCGTAATTCGGCGTAAAAAAAGTACCGAACAAGTTCCGTAGATCTTGCGCGGCATTTGGGTATCGATTTTCTTGCATAACATAAGAGTCACTCGGCGGCCGAAAAATCGGTTGTTGTATTAACGGATTGTCGTAGCCGTAAACTCGTCGGTAAAGCGGATTTTCAGTCATAAAATCACCTCCAAAATTAATCGTCGTCGTCGGGCGGCTTGCCGTATTTGTTCGCGCCCTTGTCGCCGTCTTTGTACGACAGCCAAGCCAAAAGCAAAAATCCAATCAGCCACGAACCCGGTATCGGGCTTAGCAGGACGGCAATCAGGAGCCAAGCCCACCAGCCGCTTTTGCCGATGTCGCGCATTCTTCGCGCCGTCAAGCAGGGGACGGCTATCCACGCAAACGCCGTCACCGAAAACATTATCACGCGAACGAACGTGACTGTGTGCGGGAACCGTGCGCCCAACTCCCAAACGTCGACGATTAAGCTTTCAAGAAACACCGTGACCACGAGCGGCAACCACACCTTGAAAATGAGCTTGCTGTAGCGGTTGCGACCCAAGCGTCCCAAAATCGATAAGTAGTCGTCCAGAAACTCTGTCAGAAATTTTTTGACTGGATGCATGCGGCTCACCCCCGACGAATTTTATCACGCGGGCTTAAACTTCGGCAATGTCCATAACGATTGAGTGCATGATAAATCCGCCGCCGTGACCGTGACCCGAAACGTCGAGATATTTGCTTCGGAAAACGTTGCGGCTTTCGACGACGAACGTACTCGGCGCGAAGATTTTGTGTCGATTGTCGGGCAAAGTTTGTTCCGACCAAAAAATTTTTTCGTCAGGCGGTTGCGGCAGGATTGTCGACTTGCGCCGTGCTTCGCGACAAAGTTTCGTGCGGTTGCGGTAAATCGGCGACTTGTTCCCGAAAATCTTCAAAGCCGTGTCGGGTATCGGCAACGGCAGCGTCACTCGCCCGCAACAAATTTCTCCGCTGTAATAATCGGCATTGAGCGGCGGCCGCTTTAAAAGCGGCGGAACAGCTGGTGTGACCCGTGACGTTTCGACGAAACAAATGTTATCGCGCCCCGAAATTTCATAACGTTTGACCGGATAAACTTCGTCGCCGACGGTGAACACGTCCAAAATCTCGGCGTTGAATTTGCGTTCAAACCATGACTTCAACAGCGCGTCATAAATCAAGACAAAGCCGTCGCGACCGATACACCAAACCTGAGCAAGCGGTGCGACGTAACGAACTTGCGCGTTCTTCGGCAGGCGGTGAATTTCGCTCTTGACGAACGTGGCAATGTCCTCCGGCTTGACGTTGCCGTAATAGGCGTTCTGAATCAAATGAGCTTCGTCCGCGCCGAGGATAAACACGTCGTCACCGACCGCGCAGTAACTTCGCCGTCCGCTGCATTCGACGTTGGTTGCCACTTGACCGACCGACCAGCGCGGATACTCTTCGACGAGCCGATAACAAATTTTGTTCGCCTTGATGACAAGCAGATTGTTCGACAGTTGAGCCACGCCGACGAAGTTTGAGCCGTCCTTGTAGCCCGCTTCGACGAACTTTGACGCGCTCTCGACGTTGCTGTCGTCCGCCCAAAAGTTTTCGTCGCCGACGCCGCTGTATCGAATCGTCGAGCCGAAAGTCACAACGACGCGTCCCGCACGAACAAACACGTCATCAGCTTGCGGCGAATCAATCAGCAACAAATTCGCGCCGTTGAAGTATTGGAGTTTGCCGCCGCTTGCAATTAGGCAACCGTCTCCCCACGGAAAGTATTTCGGATACAGTTCGCCCGACAAGCGTCCCAACGAGTTTGCGCCGATGTTGCCGTCGAAGTCCGCAAGATAAATTTGTCGGTCGTCTTTGACAATGAGCATGACGCCGTTAATTAAGTCGTAAATCGCGGCGAAAATGTCGGGCGTCGACAAAATGTCTCGCGTGCCCGAAACCGTGCGGAGCTTGCCGTTGGTGTGGTCAACTTCCATGTTCAGGACGCGGGCAAGCTGATTTTCGGCAACGTCCTCGACAGCCATTGACGTGTTGAGTCCGCCCGTGAAGTCGGCGCGAATCACGGTTTGCTGTTGTTCGCCGTGCTTAGTCGAAAGTTTCATTACCAGTAACCTCGACACACACCGCCGGGCGGAGGCGGGCTTAAAACTTGCGCAATTTGTTGGCTGATGCTTGCGATAACTTGCTGTTCCTGCGTCATGTCGAATTCGTCGCCCAACGACAGGCGATAAATCGCGTACTCAATCAAGAAGTCGTCGAAGTCATTGAGCAACGGCGTTTCGTCGTCGAAGTGCAGTTCGTCAATGTCGTCAATCGTTCGCACGGTGTAAGCGGTCTCGGCACGCGGGCGCGGGTGAAGTTTCAACGTCTGCATACCGACGCGGTAGAAAACTTTCGGGTGCCCGATTAAAAATCGCTCGCGGATGTGTTGCAAGTTCGTTTCGTCAAGCTTGTGTTCGGCGAAATTCTTCACCTCGTAGCGCGAATAAATCGGCGTTTTGTTCCCGCAGATTTTGGCGTGGTTGTGGAAAATCTTTTTGTTCGCGTAGCCCTCGGTCTGCGATAAAACTTTGTCGCCCGCCGTGACCTCGACAATCGTCAATGGGCGGAACTGCAAGCGAATTTCGTCCTGAGCCGGTTTGAGGATACCCGTCGTTGTCTTCATGAGAATTTCGGGCTGTATGTCGGCTATCGTGCGGCGGATTATTCGCAAGCCCGCGTTGACAACCGCAAGAATTTCGCCGTCGCTGTAGTTGATTCGCTGTTCGTCGTCGTGAACCGCCGTGCGAATCCGTTTTATCACCGCTCGTATCGGCAACATGTGCGTCAACTCCTTTCCGAAAAATTTTCGCGTGAAGTCAAGGCGTCGAATCCTCGTCCGCAGAGTCCGCCGACGACACGTCACCTGCAGAGTCCGCCGACGATTGGTCTGCAGTCATCAAGTCCGCGTTCTGCCGACGGATAACTTCAATGCCGCCGATAACCCAAAGCGCGGCGCGTTCAAGGTCGCTTATGTACTCGAACAACTTCAGCGAATCATACGGGTAATTGCGAAAGTGAACGTCCGCGTGCAAAAGGTCTTGCAAGTCCGTACGCGTCCTGTTACACAGCGTCAAAACGGTCTCGGTGCGGTCGCTGAGTTCTTTAAGTCCGGCTTCGAGATTTTGCGAATAAGTTGCCATGATAAATCCTCCTCACATTGCGGGCGTCATGCCGCGAATCAAACTTTCGGTTGCCGCCTGAGTTCGCGGCGGAGCTTGCGGTTGAGTTTGCTTTTGACCTTCGAGCATTTGCGCCAACGCCAGCATTTGATCTAAGTCGGCGGGCGATTGTCCGTCGGGCGATTGCATTTGCGCTTGAAGTTCGGGCGGCATTTCGGCTTGCATTTGAGCTTGCGCTTCGGCTTGAGCTTGTGCCTCGGCTTGAACTTCGCTGACCTCTTGCGGGAATGTCGCTTGCAACCAGCTTTGCAAAACTCGTTCGACGACTTGCGGGTCGATGTAGCCTGCTTTCGCCATCATTGCCAACTGCAACGGCGGCGGCGCGTCGCGGAAGTTGATTATCTGCCGCGAATCTTGATTCTTGATTTCTTCGAGTTGCAATTTCAACTGCATTTCGTCTTGCGCGGCTTTGGCTTGTGACTCTTGACGCTGTTGCCAACGTTGCTTGATTTCCTCTTTCTGCGGGATGTCCGACAAGTCAAGGATTATGTCGAAGACTAAATCGCCCGGCACACCGAGTCTGCTCACCGCGTCGACAAGTCCCCACATTTGCGCTTGCCGCTGTGTCGTCGACGCCTCCACGTCCGCGATAACAATGTCGAATTCGCCGTGCGACAGATCGTTGAGCGTGTGCACAACGACGCCCGCTATCGGGTCTTGTTCGACGACTTGTTGATTGACGCGGATAAATTGCTGACCGTTGACGCCTTCGACGCGATAAACTTTGTCCGCCGTGTAAAACTGTGGCACAACTCCCGCGTGACCTCGGCGTCCCCAAAGCAGATTGGCGATTTTCTTTTTCGCGGCGCGAAGATTGTCAAACATTACTGCCAAATGCGTTATCGCCTGCTTGGTTTTTAGCTCAATTGCTCGCCCGCTTGAACCCGACGGTATGTCGACGCCCATTAACGCTTCGTTGATTCCGCTGATTGCCGTCAAGTCCGCCGTCGCCTGAGCTTCGGCTTGCGCAACGCCTGCGGGATATTGCCCGATTGGTCGCTCAAGAATCTTTTGTTGAGAAAGTGCCATCGGTCGCACGCGCTGAAAATGCCCCGGTATCGCGCCGCGTCGCTCAAATTCGGCGAACTGTTTTTCGGTCATTGCGTCTTTCGAGAATTCGTCGTTCGCGCCGCAAGCACACTACTGCAATGTGACGAACAAGTTTTTGTTGGCGACGACTTTCGCACGTTGAACTTTTTGCCGCAGATAATGCAGGTGCGCTCTTCGTGGTACAATCTTTTCAAATGCCGCCAACGTTTGTCGCAGATGTTACTGCAAAAGTTGTTCTCCGTGTCGGGACGGTTGTTGTACTTGTAAAACGTCCGTCCGCAGTACGTGCACGTGAAAGGCTTTTGTTGTCTTGCGGCGTTGTGGTGTTCGCTACGCGTCATCATTTGCAAGTTGCTGAGCGCGTTGTTGGCGGGATTGAAATCGATGTGGCGAATGACGCAGTCTTTGGGAATTTCGCCGCGATAAAACTCCCAAATCGCCACGTGAATTGACTTTATGAGCGTCGCGTTGTAATAGTGACCGTTCTGCAGGCGAGTGAATTTTCGGTGCAGGAACCACTGCGCCCGCTCTTGAGCGTCTTTGTCGCCCATCGCCGCCAAAAAGTAGTCGTCGTCCAAGTCGTAAAACGCGCCGTCAATCATGAAGTCAATCGCGTGGGCAAGCGTCGGCTCCGCTTCACGCAAAGCCAACAAGCCGTTCAGTGACGCCCGAATCTGTGCCGTAAATCGTTTGGTACCCGACAAGTTAATCGCCTCCGTGTGTAATTGACTTTGCACGCGGAATTTTTTGTTCACAAGGAACGCACTCGGTTAATTGTGATAGCGGGACGCATTGTCTCACGGAAACGCAGGAGTTCAGTTTTTGTCCACTGCCGACCTTCGACGAAGTCATAATCTTCGCGTGCCTCGTCCTGCCACTTGCGCCAATAATCGACGGCGTCACGGAACCAACGCCGATACTGCCCGATACCGCGACGCTGATAAAGCCGGTCAAGTTCCGACGTTTGCTGATAAACTTCTTCGGGCAACTTCATCACCTCAATCAAAAAAGCCCCCGAAGGAGCCGTGTTGTCTATCTAACTTGAAATAAGGATTGGTTTTTGAGCGTCTTATTTCAAGTTAAGTCGTCGACATGTCAAAAAGCCGTGATTCTGACAAGTTGGTACCGGCACCTCGTCAAAAAGCGGCGGTTTTGACAAGACGTTAAATCGCCCACGCTGACGGGATTGTTTCTTCGCGCCACGGGTCTCGACGTTTGACTTGAGCCTTCACGGGAGCGAACGGACGTGACAAGCAGGCATAACAAATTGCGTCGACTGCGTGATCTTCGGCGTCGGTGTCGTAAGTTTCGGGGTTGTGCTTGTCGTGCGCAAGCATCGGGATTGTCCGCGCCGAATGCAGGCATGTCGTGAAGAATTTTATCGCGGGAACAAACTCGCCCGTCGAATTCTTGTTGCCGATTAACCGTTGCTTGAAGGCGTTGGCACCCTCGACGCGACCTTTAACGCTTTTGCTGAACGTGGGCAACTTCGCCTTGTAGAGTTCGTTGTTAATCTCCTCGGCAATGCACGGCACGCCCGTTTTCGCCCAACACGCCGAATCAAGCACGCCGTAAGAAAGTTTCTCGTCGGGACGTTCAAGCTGAGCAATGCGCCTGCCGACTTCAACCGCAGTTTCGCCCGTGCCGACGTTCGCCTTGCCGCCCCAACCGTACAGCTCACGGTAGCACCACAAGTTTCCGTCGAAGTCCACGGCGAACCAGAGACAGCAGTACGGCTTCGCGCAGCCCCAGTCCATCGAACGAAACTTGACCCAGTCCGCCGGAATTGCAAACGGCTTGACCAAATGCGTGCGTTCGTTCCACTCGCCGAAAAAAGCACCTTGCGCAACGCCCCAACAACCGAGAGCCGCCACTTTGTAGCGTTGCGGATCTGTGAGCTTCATGTCCTCGAAAAGTTTTCGGTCGGCGTCGGAGAGCCACTCATTGCACTCGTAAGTTGTCGTCATTGCCAAAACTTCGTCGTCGTGCTTGTCGAAGAAACGCGCCTTGAGCCAACTCGACGAATCCCACGGATTGAAACTTAGCGTCCACTGAATGAAGTAACCTTCGGGCAGTTGTCCGCGAAGTGACTCGTCGACAAGCTGAAAGTCTTCTTCGTCGACCTCGAACGCCTCTTCAAGCCAGCCGAAACACAGAAAACCTTTGTCGACGGTGATTGACGTGAGCTTAAAGCCGTCGTCAAGTCCGCGAAAGATAATTCGTTGACCCGTCGGGATATATTCAAGTTCAAGCGGGTTGACTCGTGCGCGCCAGAATTCTTCGACGCCCAATCGGTTAATCGCCCATTTGAGCTGTGCGAAACACGAATTCTTGAGCGTCGCGGCGGTCTTGCGAATCACCAGCGTGTTTGCGAGCGGGTACTCCATCATGCGGCAGATTATGTTCAGCGCGGTTGTCGTTGACTTTTTCGACGCACGGGAGCCTTTGACAACTCGATAACGTTTCTTGCAGTTCCAAAAAGTTCCGTAGCCTTTGCCGACAACGTCGGGCAGGTAAAGTTCAGTCTTCAAGCTTGTCACCGCCCGTAATGACAATCGGCGTGGCGTTGAAGTTGACCTGCGTCACGAACGCGCCCTGTGCCTTCATGAGCGTTTGAATCGCCTTGATTCTGTCGGCGTTCTCGGCTTGAGTGTCGCGGGCTATGACCGTCAAAATCTCTTGGCACTCGACAACGTCGGCGATTTTCTCGCGCTTGATTTCGGCGGTGAGTTCCTTGATTCGTTCGGCGATTTTCGGTTTCTTGAGCAGGTTGAACGCCGCGACGTTTTTGGTCTTGCGCTTCTGACCGCTGTAACCGGCTTTAAGATAAGCCTCCGTCGCGTTGCCGCAAGCCGCATATTCAAGGCAAAATTTTTCGTGTCGCGGATTGTTCAGCATCTTAATCGCCTCCGTGACATTTCTTGATTGTGGACATTGTAGCAGATAAATCGCCGCGTTATCGCCGTCATAAGAATCACACGCGGATTAATCCGAGCTGAACGGCGTGAAGTGCCGCGTACATGCGCACGAAGTCAAGCAGGCGTCGACGCGTCGAGTTCGATATTCCGAGTTCGCGGCAAGTCTTGCGATAATCTTCCTTCGCGTAACGTCGGCGGGCAACTTCGGCGCGGCAATCGCGCTGAGCCTTCGCCCACGACCAAGTTTTATCGACGACTTCAAGCCATCGTTCGGGAAATTCGACCTCGTGCAGTCCGTCGAGCGAAACTTTAGCAAGCGGCGTCAAATTCCTCACCGCCTGCGTCGCCGTCGGGTTTGAGAGTCCGTTGACGTTGCGAAGGCGCGGGCGACCGTCGTCAAGGCGCATTTCAGCGACTGCAGTCCGAATCTTCGCCTCGTTGTAAAAGATAAAGTCAATCTTGCGAAAATACGGCTCACTGCTTCGTTGACGTTGTGTCATTGTCGACGCCTCCCGAAACGGTAAACCAAAGTAAACTACTGCCGACCCCAAAAGTGACGGCGAAGACTGTGCGGCTTGACGACATACGCAGGCCACGCTTGCCCGGCTTCATCAGAATAATTATGAATAATTTTCCATTAAATACAAACAAATTCGTGCCGTGGCTCATCGAATAAAATCCCGCGCATTTGGCATTGAGCGGCAATTTAGTCAAAATGTGGTACGTCGTCGACGGAAAAGTTGCTGAGCCGTATGAAAAATCACGCGTCGAATTTGAGCCCATTGTACCTGTAATTACGACGATAAGCGGCACTTTCCGCGACTTTTTGCCGACACTGTCAATTTAATTACGAGAGCTGTAGACGTTTCAATCGCGCGCCCGCCGACGAATTACCGCAGTCAAGCGTTCGCGGGAGTGGCGAATTTGC
>CAMUZU010000002.1 GCA_947165295.1 uncultured Selenomonadales bacterium
TGTCAATGCCCGTCAAGCTTGCGCCGTCGGTCTTGAAGACAACGCCGTCCGCGTCGCCCGCAATGGACATTGAGCCGCCGAGAATCGTGAACTTGCCGCTCTCGGTGCTGAGGAAGTCGCTGATTCCGCCGGCTTTGACAACTGACGCGCCGTCTTTCAAACCTGCGAGCGAAAGTCCGCCGCCGAAGACAGTATACGTGCCGTCGGTGATGCCGAGCGCATCTTTCGAGCCGTCGTAGTCGTTGAACTTGAGGCCGTTAAGCGCGCCCGCAATTGACGTCGCTTTGTCCATGGAGGCAATGCCCGTGACAGCTTTGCCGTCCCACTGGAACATCGTGCCGCCTTCAACGGAGGCTCCGTCCGCGTCCGCCGCAGGAACAGTGTCGTTGTCCGCGCCCGTAATTGTGAATGCAGACGCCGAGCCGAAAGCGAATTCGCCGTTGCCGTCGGTGCCCAGTGCCGTCCAAAGTTCTTTGGCGTTGCCGCTCTGAACGACTTTGACGCCCGACTTGAGTCCTTTGATTTGAACTTTTTCGTCGGCGTTGATTCCGTAGGTGAACTCGCCGCCGGTGATTTCGTAGGCCGCGCCGTCGATTGAAACCGCGCCCGTCGCGCCCGTGACAATCATGCTGTCTTCGGCGACTTTGACGCCCGTAATGCTGACCAGCGCGCCGCTGTTGTCGAACACAACTTTCGTCGCGTCGTCGGTGAGAGTCTCGAAGGTGAGTTTCGTGCCGTCGCCAAACGTGATGATGTCGTCGGCTCGGCAGTAATTTGGAAGCCCGTCTTGACTTTTTCAATTTCGCCGTCGGTCTTGGCAACTTCGGGGTCGTCGATCGTGGTGATTTTCGGAGCCGCGAAACCTTCCGTGTCGTCCGCGCCGTCATGAAGTTTCAAGCTGCTGAAGTTGCCCGAAATTTTGTCGCCGACGTTTGCGAACGTGAAATCAGTCGCCTTGTCTTTATCGACGGTGAAGAAAACGGTTTTGTCTCTCTTCGCGGTGACGGTGAAACTTTGCGGCGAATCGGCATTGGGGTCGCCGAACGTCAACGCGATGTTTTCGCCCTTTGCGCCAAGAACAATCTTCGTGATGTCGCCGGCGTTGATAATTTGGTCGCCCGTAGCAACGCCCGTCAAGCTCTTGTCGGCGTCATTGTAAGTGAGCGTCGTGGCAGCCGACGTGATGTTGACGCCCGTGCCGTTGAGTTTGAACCAGCCGTCTTCACTTTCCGCCGAAGAACCGTCGAGCAGTTTTACCGCGTCCGCGCTGTTGAACGTGAGCGTGTCACCCTCGGCAACCGTGACGCTTGTGACGTTGAACGCGCTACCGTCATTGCCAATGAGGAATTCGCCGCCGCCGACTTTGCCGAAAGTCAAATCCGCAGTCGTCGTGTTTGTGCCAAGAAAAACTGAGGCGCTCGCTTCGAGACCGTTGACCGTGAAGACTTCCGCGCCGGTCGTGTCGTCCGTGTAAGTGACGGTATACGCCGAACCTTTGACAGCCGCGCCGGTGAGCGTTGTCGCCGCCGTTGCGCCGTCGGGCATGAACGTCATTTTCGTGGCTTTGCTCGCGTCGGTGACTTTCGGCAAGGTGATTGCGTCGCCTTCGCCGCCGAAGTTGAACTTGACTTCCGTGCCGCTGATGTCGAAGTACGCCAAGCCTGCCTCGCTGGCAATGTTCAGGTCATACGTGCCCTTGAGATTGTTGCTTGCGCCAACGTTTTTGAGTTCGAGCTTGCCTTCACCCGTCGCGTCGAATGCAACTTTCTTCGCGTCGCCCGAAGCGTAAACCGTATCGGTGACGTTCTTAAGCGTGAGTATCGGCTTCGTTTGACTTGCGTCGGCGTCTTCGGGAATGCCGTAAGCGAACTTGCCGCTCGCCACGGCAACGATGTCGGTGCCCGAACCGAATTTGACGCCTTCGCTTGCTTTGGTAACTGCAGGACCTTCGATTTCGACAACGTCGCCCGCCGCCCAAGTTGCAGGTGAAGCCGCCGCAAGAGTCGTGAGTTTCAGCTTGCCTTTGTCGTCAATGGTGAAGCCAATGCCAAGACCTTTGATGTCGGTGGTCGATGACGTGTCAAGGGCGTTGGTACTGCTGAGGCCGACATTGACCTTGTAGTCGCCGAGCGTGACTTCCGTGCCGTCGCCGACCGTCAACGTGTAAGTTTTGTCCGCGCCGAGCGCAAGCTGATATTCGTCCGACTCGAAGGACAGGTTGATATCCTTCTTTGTCTTGGCGTCCGTGAACTTGAAGCCGTCGGGCGTGCCGCTCTTGACGAGAACTTTGTCGCCGTCGCCGCCGAATGTGAAGCCGGTGACTTCGCTTTTCGCGTCGAAGGTTATCGCTGCATCGTCGGTTCCGAACGTGAAGTCGATGTCGCTGCTGCCCGAAGCGTCGGTTTTGAATTCGGCACCTTTGAGTTTCGTGGCGGTGTACTTGGCGGCGGTGCCTGTGCCCGACACGGTGACTTGTGCTGTCGGAGTTGCGTTGTCGTCGGTGATTGTCACGTCGCCGATTTTGATTACCGGCGTCGAGGTTTTATCTGCTGTGTTTGTGCCTTGCGCGTTCATGATGGCGACATTTGCTTTGCCGCCGACCTTTGCGCCGGACTGAATCTCAGTCGAGCCGTAAGTCGTGTTCGCGATATTGGTCTGGTAGACGCCCGCCTTGCCGCCGGTGACAGTCGCGCCGCTTTCAATGACGAATTTGGTATTGTCGCGGTTGTAGATACCGTAATTGTCGCCCGTGATTTTCGCGCCGTTGCCGATTGTGACGGTAGTATTGTGATTTGTGGTGTCGTGGGTGACGATACCACTGTTTTTGGCGGTGATGGTCGCATTGCCGCTGATGGTGGCATTCGAATACGCACAAATGCCGTTCGTCTCTGAAGTGAACTTACCGCCGGTGATTTCGACACTTTTGGCACCCACGCCGATTTCCAGCGCGCCGCCCATCAATTTTGGATTCGGAGTGGCGGGTGCTTTTTCGATGATCTCGCCGCCGTCCATTATGAAGGTGTAGTTTGTTGCCGCCGGAGTAACACCCGACATTGATATCGCGTAATAGCCGGGAGTTGTGACGTTCGTATAGCTGATTGTGCCGCCGTGGATTTCAAATGTGCCGCCGTTCGAACCGTAGTATATCGGCTGAACGCCTTTGGTCGAGTTGAGCGTACCGCCGTTTATGATGAAGCTTTTATTGTCGGCTCCTATGAAAACTGCATTGCCGTTGTCTGTCGTGACGAAAGTGCCCTTGTTTACAGTCAAGTCGCCTGAGCACGTTACGCCGTCGATGTAGGAAGTGGTGGTTGAATTGTCTGTGGCTTTGAGCGTGAGTTTGTCCGTTCCGCCCGTGCCCAATTCGACAGTCGCACCCTTCGCCACGTTGATAATGCCAAATTCGCTGTTGGCATTAGTGTTGGTGTTGGTGACATTGATTGTACCGTTTTTGACGGTGACGTTGCCGGCCGTGATGTTGACGAGACTTTTATCAGTGGACGCCGTGATTGTTTTGCCGCCGAGGTCAAGCGTGACGGATTTGCTGATTGTGAGTGCTGCGTTCGCGCCGCTTGCATCTGCCGCCAACTTGAGCGTGTCGCCGTCAGAAACGGAAGACGTGGCGGCGTAGTCGGCGTACGTTCCGTTTGCGCTGTCGGAAACCTGCCACTTAGAGGTCGTCGAGTTCCATTGCAGGTACTTGGTCGCGAAACGCTGCAAGTCGAACGAAAAAGTTTTGTCCAATTCGCTCATAAAGAGAGAACTCCTTTCGTCGGAGGTTGCCGTTCGAGGCGAATCCTCCTAAAATTTTGTCGTGGTTGCGTCCGCGATGTTGAGTCATCGGACGCCGAAATTTGAACCCGTATCAATCCATAAAACAAGCATGAAACACACGAGCAACCCACACAAAACCCGCTGTTTCACACCACAGCCGCAAAGTTCCCCAACGATGCGGAAGTGTTCGTTGCGAAACGGATTATCGCCGTGACGCAACCGATAACCCGCTACACGCCTGACAAAATGACGCTCCACGAGTCCCCGTTGACGAAAATGCGTCCACCAAACGCTATAATCGTCAAATGTATGCTATTTAATTTCATACAGAAAAACAACGGGGGGTATCATGATTTAAACAGAATGGCGTTGTGCGCGAATTTTTCGGCATTTTCGTGCGTCGAGCTATTATTAAAATTTTCATTAAAACTTATGCGGTGCTTGTTACTTTTTTTCGGCGCGAAAGTCAAACGGCGGTCGTGAATGCTTGCCGACGTCCTGTTGGTCGGATTTCCGTTGCGAAAAAAAATCGCCCGAAGCGTTACGGGCGGGTTGTCGATGACGTTGCGGCGTGTCGTTGACGGTCGGTTGCTCGTTGACGTTGCGGCGTGTCGATGACCTTGCGGCTCGTCGTTGACGTTGCGGGTTGTCGATGACGTTGCGGCTTGTCGTTGACGTTGCGGCTTGTCGCTTCGATTGAGTTCGTTCGTTGATTCGAATTTGTGTTGTGTTACTTTCTTTGGCAGCAAAGAAAGTAACCAAAGAAACTGCGCCTGCTGTGATACATCCTGTATCACGCGCAGGCGGGCGGCCGTCATCCGTGACGGCCGGTTACCGTTGCTGTCGTTGACAAACGAAAAACCTCCGCCGTGTTTGACGGAGGCTTTCCGTCGGTGAAATACACATAAACCAAACTTTCCAAGATTAAATTTACTGCTGCTGCCGTAATGTTTAAACATTCGGCGGCAATTGCGGCGATAACCGCTTTGTTTGTCGCCGATACAAAATCATACTCAAGATCTCGTTCAAACGCGGCGGCAAGCACAATTCTTACGATTAAGAAACTCAACGCCGTCACGCAGAGCAGATTGTTTCCTTGCGTCGGCGTGCAGGTAAGTGAGCGTTTTATCAATCGTCGACAATCACCGCAACCGTCCTGTGACACGAGCCGTCGGCTGTGTTATAATCGCGGCGAATCTTTTTCGGAGGAGTTTGCATGAACGGTCGAGACGGCGGCGCGGTCAAAGATTTGACGGTAGGCGAACCTGCGCGGCTGATATTGTTCTTCACGTTGCCGCTTTTGGCGGGCAATGTCTTTCAACAGCTGTTCGGCTTCGTGGACACGCTGATAGTCGGGCGTTTCCTTGGCGTTGAGGCGTTGGCGGCGGTCGGTTGCACGGGGCCTTTGATGTTTCTGATGTTGGGCTTTATCGGCGGCATGACGAGCGGCTTTTCAATCTGCACGGGACAAAGCTTCGGCGCGAAAGATTTTGACGGCGTGCGAAAGTCGGCGGCTCTTTGCGTCGGCTTGAGTTTGGCGGCGTCGGTTGTGCTGACGATTGTCGGCGTGGCGGGTTGCCGTGAACTTTTGATTGCAATGAACACTCCGCCCGAAATTCTCGACGGCGCGTATTCGTTCATCTCGATAATTTATGGCGGCGTGGTGATGTTCGTCTTCCTGCAGATGTTGACGAATTTAATCCGCGCACTCGGCGATTCAAAGATGCCGACGGTTATTCAGGCGACGACGCTGGTGATAAACATTTTGCTTGAGCCGGTCGCGATAATTTGGCTCGGCTTGGGCATTCCCGGTTCGGCGGCGGCGACAATCGTTGCGCTGACAATCGGGAACTTTTTGTGCCTCGTGTACATAAAACTGCGCGTGCCGTATCTTCACGTGCGGCGGGAAGATTTTTCGTTCGACAGAGAGTTTTTGCTTGAACACGTGCGAATCGGTTTGCCGATGGGTTTTCAGTCGTCGATAATCGCGATTGGCGCGGTCGTCTTGCAAATTGCGTTGAACGGTCTGGGAAGTGTGGCGGTTGCAAGTTTCGCGGCGGCGCACAGAGTCGACGGAATTGCGGTCATGCCGATGATGTCGTTCGGCGTGGCAATGGCGGCTTACACGGCGCAGAACTTCGGCGCGAAGAAATTCGATCGAATCGTCGAAGGCGTGAAGAAATGCATTGCAATGGCGTTGGCTCTTTGCGTGTTGATTGCGGCGTTCAACATTTACTGCGGCGGCGCGATTATCGCTCTTTTCGTCGGTGAAAACGAAACGCAGGTTATCGAGTACGGGCAACTGTTCCTGATAATCACGGGCTTGAGTTATTGGGCGTTGGCACTTTTGTTTATCTTGCGCTTCACGCTGCAGGGACTCGGACAAAGTTTCGTGCCGACGGTCGCGGGCGTCGTTGAACTTGTCATGCGCGTGGCGGCGGCGTTGATTTTGGTCGATTGGCTCGGATACTTGGGCGCGTGTTTGGCGTCACCTTTGGCGTGGGTCGGCGGACTGATTCCGCTTGCGATTTCGTTTTGGTTTACTGCGCGGAGGCTCGTCGCCAATCCGAAGCCGATTACTTGAATTTGTGTTTTGAACGTTACTTTTCTTTTGGCGCAAAAGAAAAGTAAGCAAAAGAAAACAGCCCGCAGGTGAAACATCCTGTTTCAACCGCGGGCGGCGGCCGTCATCCGTGACGGCCGAATTTTCGGAGGCGATTAATGCGTTGAATTACGAATCAATGTTGCGCGCTCGTTTGACGGGCGAAACGAATCTTGTCGTGCGAACGGGCGGGCGGCTTAAGTTCGCGCTGGCGTACCCGAATTTATATCGCGTCGGCATGTCGAATCTCGGCGTGCACATCATTTACGCGCTGTTGAATTCGTCGGCGGCCGTCGCGTGCGAAAGATTTTTCCTGCCCGAAGTGGACGCACAACCGTTAAGCATGGAAACGTTGACGCCGCTGAACAGATTTCAAGTCGTCGGCTTCGCGGTGAGTTTCGAGCCCGATTATTTCAATGTCGTCAAAATGTTGCGCCTCGGCAAAATCCCGCTCATGTCAACGGAGCGCACGGACTTTGACCCGATAATCATTGCGGGCGGTTGTTGCGCGACGTTCAATCCCGCGCCGCTGTCGAAAATCGTTGACGCGTTTGTCGTCGGTGAAGGCGAAGAAATTTTGCCGCCGCTGATTGACGCGTTGCTTGCGACGGAAGGTCTGCCGCGTTCACAACGACTTGAACGTCTGTCGCAGGTCGAAGGCGTTTACGTGCCCGCGTTTCCGAAGAAAACTTCGCGGCGTTGGGTGACGGACTTGGACGCACAGCCCGCGCACACGACGATTGTCACCGACGAAGCCGAATTCGACATGTACTTAATCGAGACGGCTCGCGGTTGCGGACGACATTGCCGTTTCTGCATGGCGGGCTACTGCTTTCGTAAACCGCGCAACCGTTCGCTCGACGTGCTCAAAGCCGAAATTCGCGACGCAAAACCTTTCGGCAAGAAACTCGGCTTGATGGGCGCGGCGATTTCCGATTACCCGCAGATTGACGCGCTGTGCGACTTCATCCTCGGCGAAGGCTTGACGATGTCGGTTGCAAGTTTCCGCGCAGATTCGGTGACTCAAACGCTCGTCGACGCTCTTGTCGCAAGCGGGCAAAAGACGTTGACGATTGCGCCCGAAGTCGGCTCGGACAAAATGCGCGCCGTCGTCAACAAAGGCATCACCGAAGCGCACGTTTTCAACGCGGTGGAACTCGGACTGCACGCGGGCATAAAAAATTTCCGCCTGTACTTCATGGTAGGCTTGCCGTTCGAGGAGTTGTCGGACGTCGCGGCGATTGCGGATTTAACGTTGCGGCTGAAAAAATTTTCGGGCGCACATTTCACGCTGTCGGTCAATCCGTTCGTGCCGAAGCCGTTCACGCCGTTTCAGCGATCGCCGTTCGCGGGCAAGAAGTATCTTGACGCGGCGATTAAACTGTTGCGGAAAAATCTGCGCGGCGTGGAAATGATTTCCGAATCGGTGCGTTCGTCGACGGTGCAGGCGATACTTTCACGCGGCGACGAAAGACTTTCGGACGTGTTGGCAATGTCGACGTCGGAGGCGGACTTTCGGCGCAACTTCAAAGCTTCGGGTCTGGACGAAAACTTTTATCTCGGTGAACGAAGTTTCGATGAGCCGTTGCCGTGGGACGTGCTTGACCAAGGCTTTGCAAACAGTTATCTTGTCGGCGAATTCAATCGTGCGCGGGAGCTGAAGTTGACGGCGCGTTGTTTCGACGGCTGCAAGCGTTGCGGCGTCTGTAAGGAGGCGATTTAATTGCGCGTGGTCATTGTCGGCGCGGGCAAGCTCGGTTACACGATTGCGGAACTTTTGAGCGGCGAACAAATGGAAGTCGTCGTCATTGACCGCGACGAAAATCAGCTTACCGCCGTGAAAAATTCTTTGGACGTGTTGACGATTGTCGCAAACGGTGCCAGCCCGATAACAATGGAAGATCCCGACGTCGGCGGCGCGGACATTTTTATTGCCGTCACTGCCGTCGACGAAGTCAACATGGTTGCCTGCATTTTGGCGAAGAAACACGGCGCACGTCACACAATCGCCCGAATCCGCGACATGCAGTTTATCAGCGAAGCGAAAGATTACCTCAAGAAAAACTTCGACATTGACTTGATGCTAAATCCCGAAGTTATCGCCGCGCAGGAAATTTACCGCATCTTGATGACGCCCGCCGCGCTCGACGTGGACGAATTCGCGGGCGGCAAGATTCGCCTGTTTGAAGTCAAAATCCGCCGCACGGACTCCGTCGCCGACATTCCGCTTAAAAAGCTCACGTTGCCCAAAGGCGTGCTTGCAGGTTTGATTTTCCGCGACAGACAAATGATTATCCCTCACGGCGACGACACGTTAAAGCAGCACGACAACGTTTACTTCATTGGTCTCAGCGACGCGATTGAAAAGTTCAGCGCGAACTTTGCCGGCTCCGACGCCAAAAAACTTGCACGCGTGATGATTATCGGCGCGGGACGAATCGGGCGCACGTTGGCAGTCAAGTTGACCGAGGCCGGCGTCAACGTCAAAGTCTTTGAAAAAGACCGCGCACGTTGCGAAGACATGGCGCAACTTTTGTCGGGCGACTCCATTGCCATTTACGGCGACGGCACGAACGTCGACTTGCTCGCGCAGGAAGGCGTTGCGTCGGCGGACGTGGTTGTCTGCCTGACCGAAGACGACAAACTCAATCTGATGATGGCTTTGCTTGCCAAACACATGGGCGCGAAAAAAACCGTCGTGCGCGTTTATCGGACGGAGTACGCGGACTTGATTGAAACCGTCGGCGTCGACGTCGTCATTTCGGCGCGTCTTTTGTCGGCGTCGGAAGTGCTTGCGTTCGTTCGTCGCGGCGGAGTGGTAAGCGTGTCGATGTTGGAAGGCGCACGAGCCGAGGCCGTCGAAGTCATCGTTCAAAGCGGCGCACGTGTCGCGGGCAAAAAGCTCATGGACGTCAAGCTGCCGAAGTCGTGTCTTGTCGGCGCGGTCGTTCGCAAAGGTCGGGCGGCAATTCCCAACGGTCACACTGTTTTGGAGCCGGGCGACAGGACGATTTTGTTTTGCCTGCGCGGTGCCGCCAAAGAAGTCATGACGTGGTTCAATTAGCTGATAGGTGATAACCAACACCCTGACACCTGACACCTAACACCTGACACCTTTACAAAGGAGTTTTGCAAATGTTTAATTTCTCACGCAAGGACACCGAGTTTTTCGACCTGTTCACGGAAAACGCGAAGTTCTTTCACACGGGCGCGGTCATACTCGACAGCGTCATTCGCGACCCGAACAAGGCTCTCGAACAAATCGAAGAGATTTTGGGACTCGAATCAGCCGCCGACGAAGTCAACGAAAAAATTATCGCCAAGCTCAACCTGAGTTTCATTACGCCGATCGACCGCGAAGACATTTACTTAATCGCCGGCGAACTCGATACGGGCGTCGACATGTTGCACGGCGCGCTCCAGCGGCTGATTATGTATCACGCGGGACATTGCACCAAACGCAGCCCCGACATGACAAAACTTGTCGTCGACTCGACCAACGAACTTGTCAAGTCATTCAAGCTTTTGTCCGAAGTCAAAAAAAATCAGCGCGAAATTCTCGACGCCGTTCACCGAATCTCCGACTACGAAAGCAAGGGCGACTTGATTTATCGCACGGAAATCGGCATTCTGTTTGAAGAGGCCGCCGAAGCCGCCAAGGAACACGGAGCCAGCCGCGCCGTCATTCACCTCATCAAGTGGAAAGACATTCTCGAAGACGTTGAAAACGCGCTTGACCACTGCAAACGAATCGGCGACAGAATTCGCGGCGTCGTCATGAAGTACGCGTAACGAAAAGGTAACCGGCCGACAGGACGTCGGCCGCTCCGCCTGCGCGTGATACAGGATGTATCACAGCAGGCGCGGCTTTCTTTGCTACTTTCTTTCGCCGCCGAAAGAAAGTAGATTCACACGAACGAGTTCAACTTTGCGGGCTTGCCGCGACAACAAAAAACCGCTCGACTTATCGGGCGGTAATTTTTTTTTCGACGATTAAACAAGTCGCGGTATCGGCGTCAACTTCGGCAACTTCAGCAAGTCGCCCAAATATTCGTCGGTGCCTTCGGACTTGTACGAAAAGTTTCCTGCGCCGGGCGTGAAGGTCATTTCGCCGAAATAAACTTCGCCGTCAATCTCGTAAAAGTCAACGCGCACGAACGAAAATCCTTCGGCAAGCACGGCGGCAAGTTTCTTCATCAGCTCAAAATTTTTCGGGCGCGGAATATTTTCGGGATGATCACTGCGCGGGTGGTCGCTCCGTTCAACAGTTGTCGGCGTCCAGTTCTCGTCAAAATAATTCAGTTTCAAGTTGCTTGAACGGTCAGTCAAATATTGACAGTAAACAATTTTTCCGTCGAAGCAAACAAATTTATAATCTATCAGGTCGGGCAAGTCGCCGTTCGCCATGAACTTTTCGGCAATGATTTTGCGATTGATGGGCGAGTAATGCGGCTCAAGAATTCTTTGCGCGCCGTAATCGACGGCAAGCCACGCGTTGATTTTTTCGCGGGCACGTTCGCGGTCGAAGGTCTTCCTGTCGCGCACGATAATGTTCATGCTGCAACCGTGGTTGCACTTCAAAACGAATTGTTCGGGCAAGGCGTCGAAGTCAATCGCGTCGAAGTCGTCCCACACGCCCAGGAGCGGAATCAAATACTGCGCGCCGATTTTTTCCGTAACCCAACGGCGAACGAGATACTTGTCGGCAAGGCGGCTTTTAATCGGCGTCGCGTCGAAAAGTTTTATCCACTGCAGTTTTTCCGTGAACGTGCGCGGGTTGTTAAAGTCGAGCGGCCTGCCCGTGCGCTTTTGAAAGTCCTGCGCCAAAATCGTCGGGTAAAGTTTCGGCGACGTGTTTTTGATTCGCCGCTGATTTTGCAGTCGCCAAGCAATGAGATTGAAAAACTTCGCGTCGGCTTCGTTGCGTATGTGAAACTCCAGTCCGCAGAAGTAAATGACTTGCGTGCCGTCGGCCGTGCGTGCGCCGAAAGACTTCCAACCTGGCGCGGCGTCCCACAAAATAATTTTTCGCGGCACGAGACCACGCTTGACGAAAAACTTTGCGGCGGCCTTGTCTTCGGCGGTGAAGATAATTCCGTCGACAAGTTTCAAGACGAACTGCGGCAGACTTTGCGGGCTTATGACTTCGAGACCTCGCACGGAAATTTTGTCGTCGCTTACAACGCCGAAAATTTCAAATTCGCGACAGGCGGCGTCCGAAAAAAATTTCTGCAGAGTGTTCGCCGTGCCGTGAACCAAAACTTTTCTTCGCAATAAAATCGCCTCCAAAATCTTCGTGCAACACAGCCGCAACGGAAAAAACCGGCCGTCATGGATGACGGCCGCCGCCCGCAGTTGATACAGGATGTATCACCTGCGGGCTGTTTTCTTTTGCTTACTTTTCTTTTGCGCCAAAAGAAAAGTAACAAGACCCGCGTTAATCGTTCTTGAGTGTGACGGTCGCAAGCGCGGCAACTTTGTCGTCGTCTTTGGTCTTCATGAGCATGACGCCTTGCGTGTTGCGGCTGATTGAGCTGATGTCGGCAATGGACGTGCGAATCACGAAACCTTCCGTCGTAATGAGCATTAACTCTTGGTCGGGCGTGACGACTTTAATGCCGACGACTTCGCCGGTCTTTTCGGTGACTTTCATGTTAATCAAACCTTTGCCGCCGCGTCCCTGCGAGCGATATTCTTCGGTCGGCGTGCGCTTGCCCAAACCTTCGGCACTGACGGTCAAGACTTCGGCGCCTTTGCGAAGTTTGTCCATGCCGACAACGCGGTCGCCTTTCTTGAGCTTGATACCGCGAACGCCGCGAGCAGAGCGTCCCATTGAGCGAACTTCTTCTTCGGCGAAAGAAATTGCCATGCCGTGCGCCGTGCCGAGAATAACGTAGCGTTCGCCTTCGGTGAACTTGACGCCAATCAATTCGTCGTCTTTGTCGAGCTTAATGGCAACCATGCCGCGTTTCATCATTGAGCTGAACTCCGACAGCTGAGTTTTCTTGACGATGCCTTTCTTCGTCGCCATGAACAGGTAACGCGTCGGGTCGAAGTCGCGGACTTTAATCAGCGCGGTAATCTTTTCGCCCGGTTCAAGCATGAGCAAGTTGCTGATGTGAACGCCTTTGGCGGCGCGTCCCGATTCGGCAATCTGATACGCCTTGAGGTGGAAGACTTTGCCGCGGTTGGTGAAAAACAAAATCGTGTGGTGCGTCGTGGCAATCAAAAGCTGTTCGACGAAATCTTCTTCCTTGGTGCCCATGCCCGTGACGCCGATACCGCCGCGCTTCTGCTTTTTGTACGTGGACAGGTCAATCCGCTTGACGTAGCCGGCGTGCGTGAGCGTGACGACAATGTCGTCGTCGTTAATCAAGTCTTCGGCTTCAAAGGCGGTCAACTCTTCGCGAACAATTTCCGTGCGGCGTTCGTCGCGGAACTTGTCTTTGACTTCGGTCAACTCGTCTTTGATAATCTGCAGAATCAAGTTTTCGTCGGCGAGCACGGCTTCAAACTTTTTAATTGCGGCAAGCACGTCGCGATATTCGGCGTCGAGTTTGTCGCGTTCAAGGCCGGTCAACTTCTGCAAGCGCAATTCCAAAATCGCCTGAGCCTGCGCGTCGCTGAAGTTGAACGTCGTCATGAGCGTTGACTTCGCGTCGGCGGCGGCGGAACTTTGACGGACGATTTTAATCACCGCGTCGAGATTTTTGACGGCGGTCGTCAAGCCTTCCAAAATGTGTGCGCGGGCTTTCGCTTTGGCAAGTTCAAACTTCGTGCGGCGCGTAATGACTTCTTCTTGATGTCGAATGTACCAACGAAGAATTTCCGTCAAGTTCAAAAGTTGCGGCGCACCGTTGACAAGCGCAATCATGTTGACGCCGAAAGTGTCCTGCAGTTGCGTATGCTTGAACAGCTGATTCAAGATAATTTGCGGAGTCACGTCGCGGCGCAGGTCAATGGCAATTCTCATGCCTTCGCGATCGCTTTCGTCGCGCAGGTCGGTCACGCCTTCGATTGTCTTGTCGCGCACAAGGTCGGCAATCTTTTCGATAAGCCGCGCCTTGTTGACTTGATACGGCAATTCGGTGACGACGATTCGATTCTTGCCGTTGGGAAGTTTTTCGATTGACGTGCGCGCCCGCATTTTGATTGAGCCGCGTCCCGTGCGGTAAGCGTCGCGAATGCCTTCCGTGCCGATAATCAAGCCGGCGGTCGGGAAGTCGGGGCCGTGAACGAACTTCATCAAGTCGGCAACTTTCGCGTCGGGGTGGTCAATCAAGTGCAACGTCGCGTCAATGACTTCGCCGATGTTGTGCGGCGGAATGTTCGTCGCCATTGCCACGGCGATACCGCTCGCGCCGTTGACAAGAAGTTGCGGGAACTTCGCGGGCAACACGGCGGGCTCTTTGAGTGACTCGTCGTAGTTGGGCATGAAGTCGACGGTTTCTTTGTCGATGTCGCGCAACATAAGCTCGCTGATTTTCGACATGCGAACTTCGGTGTAACGCATTGCCGCGGCGGGGTCGCCGTCGACGGAGCCGAAGTTGCCGTGCCCGTCGGCAAGCGGATAACGCAACGAAAAATCCTGCGCCATGCGGACAATCGCGTCGTAAACGGAAGTGTCGCCGTGCGGGTGATACTTACCCAAAACTTCACCGACGATGCGCGCAGATTTTTTGTAAGGCTTGCCGCTGGTCATGCCGGCTTCCTGCATTGCGTACAGAATGCGACGGTGAACGGGCTTCAAGCCGTCGCGGACGTCGGGCAGTGCGCGGGCGACGATAACCGACATTGCGTAATCTATATAAGAAAATTTCATCTCGTGTTCGAGATTGACGGGCACGATCTTGCCGTGACCAAAGTTGAGTTCTTCCACAATCTGACCTCCCGAAAGATTTTTCGCGAAAAGTATATCACCCGCGCCGTCAAAAGTCCAACGCGCCTGAACTGCAATGCGTAACTAATAATGCGTAATGACAACGTTTCGGCGACGAGGCGGCTGAAGCAACTGTTCCCCCGCTTTTAAAGCGGGTCTTTCGCCGCCGAAAGAAAGTAACACAGTACACGCGACACGTTCAAAAAAACAGAAACACCAGCGAGCCGACGAACAACGCAATGCTGAACGCGTGCAGGCCGTTTTGGACGTTTTGGCTGTGCTTGCCGAAAAGCCCGCCGATTATCGGGCGCAACAAAAAAATCAGCAACGCCGTCGACAGGAAGAACAGCGGCTTGTCTTCGGTGACGAGGCTGTAACCGAGCATGACGACGGAAATCAAAATGCCGCTTGCCTCCGCGTGCGAAATCTTGCGCTTGCCTTCGGGCTTGTCTTCGGCGTGCGAATCGTCGTCGATATCTTTGGTGAAGTGTTTGCTGTGGAAAGTCTTGCGTCGCGCATTGTCGGCGTCGGCGGGCGTGTCGGCTTGAATCGTCGGCTTATCGGTAACGGCGGACGTGTCGGCTTGAATCGTCGGCTTATCGTCAACGTCGGACGCGTCGGCAACTTTTGCGTCAACGTCGTCACGAACGGGCGGCTTTTCGGCGTAAAGGTCGTCGTCGGTCAGGTCGGCAATGAACTTCTTGCTCGGCGGCTTTTTGTCGGAACTCATGCGGCTCCCTCCTTGACGCGAAGAATTTTACACGAAAACATTTCGCTTGAAAAGGCGCGGCTTGCCAAAGGTTTTAAAGCGTGTTAAAATTTCGCCGAAAATTTAAAGGTGGGTGACGCAATGCTCAGAGAACTTGCGCGAGCGAAAATCAATTTGACGCTGGACATCTCCGGCGTGCGCTCAGACGGCTATCACGAAGTCTCCATGATTATGCAGTCGATCGAACTTGCCGACGAACTTATCTTGAAGAAAATTCCGCACGGCATTTCGTTGGCAATGGACGCCACAAGAATCGACGGCGGCGAAAACATTCCCGCGGACGAACGTAATTTGGCGTGGCGCGCTGCTGTGGCTTTCTGCGAATTCTGCGGAAAGAATTTCGGCGTGGCAATCGAACTGCTCAAAAAAATTCCAATGGCTGCGGGACTGGCGGGCGGCTCAACGGACGCGGCGGCCGTGATTCGCGGCATGAATCGCCTGTACGAAACGAATCTTTCGGAGGCGCAACTTTGCGAAATCGGCGCACGAGTCGGCTCGGACGTCCCGTTTTGCATTGTCGGCGGCACGTGCCTGGCTCAAGGTCGCGGAGAGATTTTGACGCGCTTGAATCCCATGAAGAATTTCAGCGTCGTTTTGGCGAAACCGCAGGGTGAAATTTCGACGGCGTGGTCGTACAAAACTTACGACGCACAGCCCGCCGAAAGTCACCCGCCCAACGAAATAATTATCGAGCTTTTGAAGCACGGGCAATATTCTGCGGCGTTCAAATGCTTTGCCAACGTCTTGGAAAGCGTCGCGCTCAAGAAAATTCCCGCCATTGCCGAATACAAGAACAAGATGCTTGCCGCCGGTGCCCGTGTTGCTTTGATGAGCGGTTCGGGCGCGACGGTTTTTGCTTTGAGCGACGAGGCCGACGTCGACAAAATTTCCGCAAGCATCGACGATTCGGCCGCACAGATTTTTGTTACGAAAATTTTCGGGTAAGGATGAATCACCATGGGCAGACTTGAACCCATTAAAATTGACAGCTATCAACCGTTGCGCGAAACCGTGTGCGAAACTCTGCGCGAAGCAATTCGCAACGGCACATTGGAACCCGGCGAACGGTTAATGGAAGTTCAGCTGGCAGAAGAACTCGGAATCAGCCGCACGCCCGTGCGTGAAGCCATTCGCAAGCTTGAACAGGAAGGCTACGTTATCATGATGCCTCGGCGCGGCACTTACGTTTCAAGCGTGTCCGTCAGCGACATCAAAGAGATTTTTGAAATTCGCTCGGCACTTGAATCACTGTCGACGGGTCTTGCGGCACGTCGCATTGAGCCGGACGAACTTGAAAAACTTCGCGCACTGCTTGCCGAAATCGAAGGTCACATTCAAAATCGCGACATGGACAAAATCGTTGAAACGGACATTAAGTTTCACGGACTGCTTTACCGCGTCAGCCGCAACGAAAGGCTCGTGGCGATTATCGGTAACCTGAAAGAACAACTCGCCCGTTTCCGCACGCTGTCAATGTCGTATCCCGGCCGCCTGCAGGAGACTTTGGAAGAACATCGCGCAATGGTCGAAGCTATCGCCGCAGGTGACGTTGAGGCCGCACGCGACGCCGCAGATCGTCACATGGAACGCGCCGAAGAAACTTTGCTGAAGGCTCTTCGCAAGGACAAACGCAAATGAAACATTCGGCACGTTCGCAACGAGGAGGTGCGATTTGACATGAAGTATGTTTATCCCGCCGTCTTCACGTGGTATGAGCCGGAACAAGTTTACATCGTCAAATTTCCCGACGCCGACAACTGGATTACCGACGGCTACTCTTTGGGCGAGGCGATTGACTACGCGACCGACGTTTTGAATTTGATGCTCTCCGGTGCCGAAGAAAGCGGCGAACCAATTCCGAAGGCAAGCAAGCTCGAAGACATTAAAATCACCGACAAGAACAGTTTTGCGCAATACATTTACGCAGACACCGAACTCTACAGGGAGATGTTACAACTGAAGAAGATTCTTGACATGAAGAAACGCAATAAGGCCAAACGGTTCCGAAAGACAGCTTGACAAAGGAGGTCAACTCAATGCTTGAAACCTTGATTCTGGCGGCGGGCAAAGGCACGCGCATGAAAAGCAAGCTGCCCAAAGTTTTACACAAAATCGGCGGCAAGCCCATGCTTCGCCACGTGATTGACGCCGCCAAACGCGCAGGCTCCGTGCGGGAAGTCGTCGTTATCGGCGCGGGTGCCGAAATGGTCGAACACGAAATTTCGGGCGTCGAATTCGTCATGCAAACAGAACAGCTCGGCACGGGTCATGCCGTCCTTTGCGCCAAAGAAAATTTCGCCGACTCGACGGGCACGCTTTTGATTTTGTGCGGTGACACGCCGCTTTTGACTTCCGACTTGCTCAAAAAGTTTATCGCCGCACACGAAGATTCAAACTGCGCGGTGACGGTTTTGACTGCCGAAATGCCCGACGCCACGGGTTACGGTCGAGTCATTCGCGAAGACGACGGCACGTTTAAAAAAATCGTCGAAGACAAAGACGCCAACTCAATCGAAAAACAAATTCGCGAAGTCAACGCGGGTGTTTACTGTGCCGACGTTCGCAAACTTTTCAGCGCGCTTGACAAGGTCGGCAACGACAACGCTCAAGGCGAATATTATTTGCCCGACGTGCTGTCGATTCTCAAAAGCGAACGCGAAAAGGTTGCCATTTACACCGCCGAATATTGCGACGAAACGCTCGGCATTAACACGCGCATTCAGCTTGCCGCTGCAGACCAGATTATCCGCCGCAAGAAACTGCACGCGCTTATGAATTCGGGCGTGACGATTGTCGACCCCGGCACGACTTTTATTGACTGCGACGTTGAAATCGGGCAAGACACGATTATTCACCCGAACACTTATCTTGAAGGCTCGACGACAATCGGCGCGGACTGCGACATTGGCCCCAACGTTCGATTCACCAACATGAAAGTCGGCAACAGCGTCACCGCGCAGTTCAGCTACTGTCACGAAGCCGAAATCGCCGACGGCGTGACGCTGGGACCTTACGTGCACATTCGCCCCGGCTCGAAAATCGGGCAGAACGTCAAAATCGGCAACTTCGTCGAAATCAAAAACTCCATTATCGGCGAGGAAACCAAGTTGCCGCACTTGCAATACATCGGCGATACCGACATGGGCAAGCAAGTCAACGTCGGCTGCGGTACCGTCACTTGCAATTACGACGGCAAGAAGAAACACCGCACGAAAATCGGCGACAACGTTTTTATCGGCTGCAACACCAATCTCGTCGCGCCCGTCACTGTCGGCGACGGGGCTTATATCGGCGCGGGTTCCACGATAACCAAAGACGTGCCGAAGAATTCGCTGGCAATCGCTCGCGCCCGCCAAACGAACATCGCGGACTGGAACGACAAACGCAAATAACTTTTTGGAGGCAACATCATGAACATTGTAATTTGGGTGCAGTACGACACGGTTCGCACACGCGACAAGGCTCACGGCGAAAGTCTGTTGAAGCCCGCGTTTGCGGCTTTGAACGCGCTTGAGCCGACGAAAATTCTCGGCGTTGTCGAATCAATGCCCACGCCGATTAACAGACTCGACACGATTGACAAGAGCGAAGTCGCCGCGCTTGACTACGATTTGATTATGGTCACCGGCCACGACGTCGACCTTGCGCCGATTCTTGCCGAAGCGGAAGAACTCGGACTCGACACGGACAAAATCGTCCTTGACCGCACGGTTTGCGTGCCCGGTTTCACGCCCGCACGTTACAAAGAACTGCGCAACTCGAACTTGTCGATTCT
Organism: uncultured Selenomonadales bacterium; assembly: GCA_947165295.1. Lineage (GTDB taxonomy): Bacteria > Bacillota > Negativicutes > Selenomonadales > Selenomonadaceae > Quinella. The sequence continues at coordinate 18,800 of CAMUZU010000002.1, forward strand.
GTCGGCCGGCTGGTGGGCGGGCATTGCCTATCACCAATTCGGTCTGCCGGAACTGTCGCCGACGGTGGGCATGTACACTTCCGAAGAAAACTTCATCAACTTCCTGCCCGAAGCGCGCTGGCACATCAAGAAAGATCTGCACTTTGAACGCACTGAGTACAACGCGGACTTTGGTATCAACTTCCCCGTGTTTTGGCTCGACGGCACGCAATGGTTCATGAACAGTTTCGCAAGCGACGCCGACGCGCTGGAGGCTTGGAACGCCCGCAAAGACAAAATCAACTGGGACAACGTGCTTGTCACAATGCATACGTCAAGCCCCGCCGTCTTGGAGCGTTTCGACTGCCTGCCGTACGCGAAGAAAGCTTGTTTCGTGCCGTTTGAAACACAGCTTAAGTCGGGCTTTTACCTGAAACCCGAACTGTGCGGCGGCAATTTGTTGCAGGCCTCCGAAGGCGTTGCGACGGGTGCGGTCGCCGCTTACGACGTGTGGGATCTTTTGCTTTACGGCAAGAAAACGCCGCTCGCTTGACTCTTTCGGGCGCAAAAATTTTTTTGGGGAGCTGTTCAACGTGAGCATTAACGGCATTAACACAAACGGCAGTCTCTGTTTGATGACGGGGAACGCCAATCCCGAACTGGCAAAGAAAATCGCCGAACACATCGGCGTTAAACTCTTCGACACGTTCGTCGGCCGCTTCAACAACGGCGAAACTCAAGTCATGATTAGCGATTCAATTCGCGGGCGCGACATCTTTATCGTTCAGCCGACAAGTCAACCCGTCAACGATAACTTGATGGACTTGCTGGTTATGGCCGACGCCTGCAAGCGCGCTTCGGCACATTCGATAACGGCGGTCGTGCCTTATTACGCTTACGCCCGTCAAGACCGCAAGACTCGCGGGCGCGAACCGATAAGCGCAAAACTCGTCGCCAACTTGATGGTTGCGGCGGGCATGACGCGTGTGTTGACCGTCGACTTGCACGCGGGACAAATTCAAGGCTTCTTCGACATTCCTGTTGACCACCTCAAAGCGGCTCCCGTGCTTGCCGATTACTTCAGACATCAAGACTTCGGCGACGAACTTGTCGTTGTGTCGCCCGACCTGGGCGGCGTCACTCGTGCCCGCGAATTGGCAGATTATCTCAAAGCGCCAATCGCAATCATTGAAAAGCGTCGTCCGCGTCCCGGTGAGGCGGAAGTCATGAGCATTATCGGCGACGTTCAAGGTAAAGTTGCGCTTATGGTTGACGACATTGTCGACACCGCCGGCAGCTTGTGCGAAGGTGCCAAAGCTTTGCGCAAACTCGGCGCGAAAACCGTCATTGCCGCTTGCACGCACGCCGTCTTGAGCAAAAACGCCGTCGACAAAATCAACGCTTCCGACATTGAACGGCTCGTTGTCACCGACACAATTCCCATTCCGCCCGAAAAGCAGTCCGACAAAATCGTCGTGCTTTCAATGGCGGGCGCAATCGGCGACGTAATTTTGAACATCCAATCGCATCGATCGGTAAGTTTGCTGTTCAAGTGACGCCGACATAAACTTTCATGCGGGCGGGCAACGTGCTCGCTCGTTTTTGTTGCAAGGAGGAATTCTCATGCCGGAACCTCAATTAAGCGGCAGAAGTCAACTGCGCGAACGCCCGACTTTCAACGACATGCTTTGGGAACAGTTGCAAGACACCAAAACCGAAGTCCGCGAAACCCGCAAGGAATTGTCCGCCCGCATGGACAGAATCGAACAACGCATGGACAGAATCGATCAGCGCATGGATAAGCTCGAACAACGTTTTGACAAGTTCGACGCGAAACTCGACGACACGCGCAAAGAGTTGAGCAACAAAATCGACGCCATGCAAAACGAATTCCGTCAAGAATTAAAATCCATGCACAACGAAATTAAATCTTCGACGGGGCACATTTCCATTGCGAACATTTCAACGGTCGGCATTGCCCTCGGCGTGCTGTACTCAATTCTTTCAAAGTAACGAAAGGAGACATTCATTATGCCTGCAGAAAAACTTCAATTCCAGGCGGAAACGAAACGTCTGCTTGACCTGGTGGTCAACTCGATTTACACGAACAAAGAAATTTTCTTGCGCGAACTCATCTCCAACGCAAGCGACGCGCTCGACAAGTTGCGTATCGAATCGTTGACGAACACCGCTCTTGCCGACGACAAAGAGCCCGAAATTTTCGTTGTGCCCGACGCCGCGACAAAAACCGTCACAATCAGCGATAACGGTATCGGCATGAACCGCGACGAAGTCATTGCGAACATCGGCACCATTGCCAAAAGCGGCACGAAAGATTTTCTCGACAAACTCCGCGAAGCCTCAAACGCCTCCGCGCAGGAACTCATCGGTCAATTCGGCGTGGGCTTTTACAGCGCATTCATCGTCGCCGAAAAAGTCGAACTTATCACCCGTCGCGCAGGCGAAACTTCCGCCGTCAAGTGGACGAGCGACGGCGCGGGCGAATACGAACTTGACGACTGCGACAAAGATTCGCACGGCACGACGATTATTCTGCACCTGAAACCCGAATTCACCGGCGACGACAACGAATACAACTTCACCGACACTTACGAACTTGAGCGGCTTGTCAAGAAATATTCCGACTTCGTGCGTTACCCCGTCAAGATGAATTTCGAGGTCAAAGGCACAGGCGACGAGCCGTCGACGATTGAAATTCGCACGGTCAATTCAATGAAGCCGCTTTGGACGCGCAACAAATCCGACATCACCCGCGACGAGTACAACGAATTCTTCAAGCAACAACTGCACGAGTGGGAGCCGCCGCAGGAAATTTTCCACGTCAAAGCCGAGGGCACCGTCGAATACACCGCGCTGGTTTGCATTCCCGCGCACGCCGCGCAGAATTTGTATTACGCCGATTACGAAGCCGGTCTGCAGCTGTATTCGCGCCACGTCTTTATCATGGACAAATGCAAAGACTTCCTGCCCGATTGGTTGCGTTTCATGAAAGGGCTTGTTGATTCGCCCGACTTGCCGTTAAATATTTCCCGCGAAATTCTTCAGCAAAGCGTCGAAGTTAAAGTTATCGGCCGTGCGCTGGAAAAAAATATCCTCAAGCAGCTTGCCAAGTTGCTCAAGGACGAGCGCGAACGTTACGAAACTTTCTGGCGCGAATTCGGCAAGTCGCTCAAAATCGGCGTGTACAACAGCATGTTCGACACGAAGGCAAAAGACGAACTCAAAGATCTGCTGCTGTTCCAAACGTCGCACGACGGCAAACTGTCCACGCTTGCCGAGTACGTCGAACGCATGCCCGAATCGCAGAAACAAATTTACGTCGCGGCGGGCGCGGACGCGTCGGCGATTGAACGTCTGCCGCAAATGGAACTTCTGCGCGAACGCGGGCTTGAAGTTTTGTACTTGACCGACCCCGTCGACGAGTTCACGATTGAAGCCTTGCACGAGTACGCCGAAAAACATTTCCAGTCGATAACCCGCGAAGACTTCGAGCTTGACGACGCCGAATCGCAGAAAGTCAAAGCCGAAGTCGAAGAAATTGCCAAAACTCAAGGCGACCTGCTCAAAGACGTCAAAGACGCGTTGGACGGTGCGGTTGCAGAAGTTCGCTTGACTTCGCGGCTTAAATCGGGCGCGGTGTGTTTGGCGACGGGCGCGAATTCGCCTTCGCTGACGATGGAAAAAACTTTCGCGGCAATGAACAACCCGCTGTTCAAGGCGACGCAAATTCTTGAACTCAATCCGAATCACCCTGTCTACAAAAAACTCGAATCACTGCACGCGGCGGGCAAAGATTCGCCCGACTTCAAAGCCGTGTGCAAGACGTTGTACTCCGTCGCGCTGTTGATTGAAGGCGTCATGCCGAAAGACCCCGTCGAACTTGCCAACCAAGTCACCGAACTTTTGACGAAGTAACACAACCGTCAACCGTCGCGATAAAAGCCGGTTGCATTGCCACGTCGAAATAATGTACAATCGCCCTTGCGGTGAGCAGAGAGATTTTTTGTTTCGAGGTGGTATCCATGAGAAAAATCTTGTCCATTGCGTTGGTCGGAGCGAGTTTCTTACTTGCGGGTTGCGGCGACGAAAAAGTTTCCAAGCCCGCGCAAATCGAACATTCAGCCGAGGCCTCCAATTCAGTTCCCCGCGAAGTCCGCGAACCTGTCAAACCGCCTGCCGATTGGTCGGGCGTTGCGGACAAAATCAGCGCGTTACCCGGCGTGGGGGCGACGCGTGCCGAATTCGAGCAACATCACACGCAAACGGACGCCGACAGTGTCGCCAACGTCACTTACGACAACAACGCTTTAATCGTGCAATTCCTTGACGAGCGCGGCGACGAAACCGATTCAAAGACAGCCCGCGCCTCTTCGGTCACGGTTTGGAAAGCGCAAGGAAGAACTTTCGACGTGTCCGACATTGACAGGCTGATTCCCGTCGACGCAACCAACCTTAAGCGCGAGGACGTTCACACCGACGACACGAAGCTTGTCAAGACCGTGCACGGGACGAGCGCGACGTTGGCGAAGATTTTCCCGACAAGCAACGGCGTCTTCGGCGGCAGTTTCGTTTGGGACAAATCCGCGAACAAATTTGTCAACGGCACAATGGCGGTCATCTTTCCGCCGCCCGACGAATAATCGACGTCCACACAAAAAAAATCCCCGACGTTTGCCGGGGATTTTTGTTTGCCGTGAACCGGTTGTAAATCCGGCCGACAGGATGTCGGCCGCTCCGCCTGCGCGTGATACAGGATGTATCACAGCAGGCGCGGCTTTCTTTGGTTACTTTCTTTCGCCGCCGAAAGAAAGTAACATGTCACACGACAACGAGACTTTGAGTCGAAGCGTCGGCGACGTAATTGTTTCCGTCGCGTCGGAAGGTGACGCCCGCGCCTTGAACGTTGAGCGAACCGCCGTCCGTGAAATTAATCGTCGTGCTTGTGTTCGTGACGACAACGCCCGCAATTTGCTCTTTGGTGACGTTAACGAGATTAACCGCGTCGAAGCCGTCGGCATTCAGCACGTTGACGATACCTGAGCCCGGCGTGTAATAAAATTCGTCGTGACCCGCGCCGCCAATCAAAGTGTTGACGCCGCCGAAGTTGCCCCACATTTGCGAGCCGCCGTCGCCCGCGACAATCATGTTGTTGCCGAACGCGCCGCCGACGAGAATTCCCGTGCCGCCGTAAGACGAACCGTCAATCGTGTCCGCCGTCGACGAGTAATAAGCGTGTCCGAGAACTTTGCCTGTCATGTCGGTGACGGTTATCAGTCGATCTTGAGAATTTGCGACAGTCAACGCGCCGTTCGAGGTCGTCAAGCTGAATTCGCCGAAGACGTTCACGCCCGTGACATTGCCGTTGATTTTGATGAAGTCTTCGCCGCCGTAATTGGTGACGACGTCCGCGCCCGTGCCGTCGACGTAAACAAATTCGTCGTGACCCGCGCCGCCAATCAACGTGTCGTTGTCGGAGCCGTAGCCGCCCCAAAGCGTCGAGCCGCCGTTGCCCGCGAAGATGATGTCCGCGCCTTTGTCGGAGCCCGCGATAACTTCAGTCTTCGTCAGCGTGTTGCCGTAGATAACTTGCGCCTCTGTCGGCGAATAAACGTAAGCGGTCGTGTTGCCCGCCGTGTCGGCAATGGCGATGATTTTGTCTTTGCAGTTCTGAACGATAAGCGCGCCCGTCGACGAAGTCATTGCCAGCGTGTAGCCGTCGAAGGTGAAGCCCGTGTTGTTCGTCGCGTAACGAATCTTCGCGCCCGTGGTTTCGCCTGCGGGAACTGAAGCGTCCGAGGCAACCGAAGAGGTCGCGTCGTTGACCGTGACGCCCGCATAATCGGAGATGACGCCGATACCGCTTAAGTAAATGTAATCGTCGCTGCCGTCCACCTTGCCGACGTTGGTCGCCGCCGAAATGCTTTCGTTGACGACGACGGTTGTTGCAGTCGAAGTGCCCGCCGTGACGGGATTGGACTGCACGCCGTCAATGAACGTCAACTGCCTGCCCGAAAGTTCCGCGCCGTTAATCGTTGCCGTGCGAGTCGTGTCGCTGTTTTCAATGACGACGGCGGACTTCGCGGATGTCGACGTGTTGCCCGACAGCGAAATTGTCCCGACGGTGTTCAGCGCGACGTTGTCCGAATAACCCGCGCCGATACCGAGACCGTTCACGAGACATGAAGCCGTGACATTCGCGTCGCCGTTGATTGAAATGTTGCCTGCGGAGTTGACGCCGTTGTATCGAGCGTAACCGCTGCCGATGCCCGCGCCGTATTGCGACGCCTCAGCCACAACGTTTGCATTGCCGTCGATTGTGATGTTGCCCGCCGAATTTTCGTTGCCGAAGGTCGAGCCGGAGCCGATACCCGCGCCGTAGCCCGTCGATTTTGCGTTGACGTTTGCCGTGCCGCCGATTGAAATATCCGCAACTTTGCCGTCGAAGCCGGAGCCGACGCCCGCGCCGTCTTCGCTGGTCGAGGTGACGACGCCGCCCGTTATCGCGATTGAAACTGCGCCGCCGGGGCTGTTCGGTCTGTTCGGAGCACCGCCTTGCTGTGACGGAACGTCAGAGGTGTCCGACGTGCCCGCACCGCTGCCGATACCCGCGCCGAGTTTCGACGTTGCATTGACCGTGCCGCCCGTTATCGAAACGTTGCCGATCGTCGACGCGAATCCACTGCCGACAGCCGCGCCGTAGTTTGCAGTGGCGTTAATCGTGCCGCTTGAAATCGTCAGCGTTGCCGCAGAGTTTTCGCCGTAGTCGGTACCAATCGCCGCGCCGTAACCCGTGGCAGAGGTCGTCAACGTGCCCGCGCCGTCGATTGTCACGGAGCCGCTGCCGATATTGACCGCCGCCGAATAAAAGTTGCCCGTCGAAAGAGTGTTGTCGCCCGTCAAAGTCAACGTGCCGCCGCCCGAACCGAATTTGAGCGCGTTGCCGTTGACATTGTTAATCGACACGGCGTTGAGCGTCAAAGCCGCCGCGTTCGTGCTTGTGAGAATCTGCGCGTCGGTCATATCGCCCGCGCTTGAGCCGTCGAGCGTGACGGGGTCGCCCGTCGAAACGTAAATCGTGCCCGCGTAACCGCTTTCGATTGAGTAGTTGCCGCCCGCCGTGAGCGTGACGTTGCCGCTTGAAATTGTGCGCGAAGTTTCGCCTTCGCCGTCGAGCGTCATGTCGCTGAAGTCAACGGGTTGTTCGTCGCCGTCACCGTCGGGAGCGAAGCGTTGTATGTCGAAGGTCAATTCGTTCATGGCGTTACCTCAGCCGTCAAAAGTTTTGGTCACGCGACGAAATCTTTTCCATGACGTAAACAATGAAGTCGTCAACCTTCATGTCGACGGCGTCTTTCGTGCCGTACTTGCGCACGGGCAAAATACCCGATTCGCGTTCCTTGTCGCCGATGACAATCGTGTACGGCGTCTTGGTGACTTGACTGTCGCGAATCTTCTTGCCGATTTTCTCGTTGCGGTCGTCCACTTCGGCGCGCAGATTTAAATCGAAGAACTTGCGGTTGAGTTCGTGCGCAAAGTCGGCGTGAGCGTCGGTCACGGGCAAAAGTTTTATCTGCACGGGAGCCAGCCACGTCGGGAACGCGCCCGCGTAGTTTTCAATCAAAATGCCGATGAAGCGTTCGATTGAGCCGTAAACGACGCGGTGAACCATAATCGGGCGGTGTTTCTCGCCGTCCTCGCCGATGTAATTCAAGTCGAATTTTTCGGGCAGCAACATGTCAAGCTGAATCGTGCCGCACTGCCACGTTCTGCCGATTGAGTCTTTAAGGTGGAAGTCAATCTTCGGGCCATAGAAAGCGCCGTCGCCCTCGTTGATGACGAAGTCAAGTCCGCGGTGTTCCAAAGCTTTGCGGAGCGCGTCGGTCGCAAGTTCCCAGGTCGCGTCGTCGCCCATTGAATTTTCGGGGCGCGTGGACAGTTCGGCTTTGTACGTCAATCCGAAGGTTTTATAAACTTCGTCGAACAAGTCAATCGTCCGCTGAATTTCGGGCTCAACCTGCGCGGGAGTCATGAAGATATGCGCGTCGTCCTGCGTGAAGTTGCGCACTCTGAACAGCCCGTGGAGCACGCCGCTTTTTTCGTGGCGGTGAACAAGACCCAGTTCGCCCAAACGCAACGGCAAGTCGCGGTAGCTGTGAACGTGCGTGTTGTAAACCAACATGCCGCCGGGACAGTTCATGGGCTTGACGGCGTAGTCTTCCTCGTCAATCTTCGTGAAGTACATGTTTTCTTTGTAGTGATCCCAGTGACCCGAAGTTTCCCAAAGCTTGCGGTTGAGGATAATCGGCGTTTTGATTTCGTGGTAACCGTAGCGGCGGTGAATTTCGCGCCAATAGTCAATCAGCTCGTTGCGAATCACCATGCCGTTCGGGTGGAAGAACGGGAAGCCGGGGCCTTCGTCGTGCAAGCTGAACAAGTCAAGCTCTTTGCCGAGTTTGCGGTGGTCGCGACGCGCCGCCTCTTCAAGCATGTGCAGATAATCTTTGAGTTCGTCCTTCGACGCAAACGCCGTGCCGTAAATGCGCTGAAGCATCTTGTTATGTTCGTCGCCGCGCCAGTAAGCACCCGCGATACTCATGAGTTTGAACGCTTTGACTTTGCCGGTTGATTCGACGTGAGGTCCCGCGCAAAGGTCGGTGAAGTCGCCCTGCGTGAACAGCGAAATTTCCGCGTCTTCGGGCAACGCCTCGATGAGTTCGACTTTGTACGTTTCGCCTTCGTCGGCAAACTTCTTGAGCGCGTCGGCGCGATTGAGCGTCGAACGTTCAAGCTTGATGTTTTGCTTGACGATTGACTTCATTTCGCGTTCAATGTCGGCAAGGTCTTCGTCGGTGATTTTCTTGTCCGTGTCGATGTCATAGTAAAAGCCCGTGTCAATCGCGGGGCCGATTGCCAACTTGACAGCTTTGCCGTCCGCGCCGCCGTAGAGATGTTTAATCGCCTGCGCCATGATATGTGACGCGGTGTGTCGCAGGGCGTGCAGAGCCTCCGCGCCGTCGACTTCCGCCAAGCTGCCGTCTTTGGTGATGATTGTCGTCATTTGTAATTGCCTCCTTTGATTGCCCGATTATAACGCCGTCGAATACAATTCGCAATGCGGGCGAACGCGATTAACTTTACATTAAACGTCAAGCGGATTTTCGGCGCGTCACGACAAGAGTTTTTTGCCCCCTTGCAGTCTACGTGCAGGCTACCGTCAAACACACAAAAAAGCCCTCTCCACGATTCGGAGAGGGTAATTTTCGTTTAATCCCACCAGACGATGTGCGAGCCGATACCGCCGTCGCGAACGTCCACGTGAATAAACCACGCGCCGCCACCGTCAAGCGGCGGATAAAAGCCCGTGCCGTCGAAGTCAATGCTCTCGACAAGCTCACGCGCACGGTCAAAGCCGATTTCGGGTATCGTGATGTCCGCCGCAGTGCCCAACACGTGCTGAGAATTCGGAACGCCGCCAACTTCTGCATTGTGTGTCGGACAACGATAAGCGCAGTTCAGATGAATTGACTTGCCCGCTTTCGCACGGAGCTGTTCAAGCAGTTCGACAAGTCGCGGGTCAATCTTATCCGCGCCGCGCCCGCAGCAGTGACACACGAATTCGCTTTTAGCAAAGTGTTCGCTGAACTTGTCCGCTGAAATTTTCTTCGGCAAATCGACAACGTCGGGCAACGGTTTCATGTTCTGAAAGTAGTCCGTGACGCCGCGAGCAATCGCACGGGCAAAGTCGTCTTCGCGGTCAACCAAAAGTTTCGCGTCGTCGGGATTGTCGATGAACGCCGTTTCAACCAACACTGCGGGCGCGTCCGTATGTTTGAGTACGTAAAGTCGTTCGCCTACTTTGACGCCGCGATTGACGACGGGCAACGAATTCACCAGCTGATTCTGAATACATTCGGCAAGACGCGTGCTCTTCGCTCCGCCCGACGTGAAAGTTTCCGTGCCTTTAGCCGAGCCCGTCGCCGCGTTGCAGTGAATGCTGACGAATAAGTCCGCTTTCCACGAGTTGGCGTCGAAACAAATTTCGCCGAGTCCGTCGAACTGGAACAGCTTCACGTCGTAACCGACAGCACGAAGATAGCCTTCGACGCGCTTGCCAATCTTCAAGACAACGTCGGCTTCGCTAAGTCCGTTACCGCACGCGCCGGGGTCGTTCCCGCCGTGACCGGGATTGATGAAAATCTTCATGACGAATCACTCCTTACAAGTAGTCTTCGGCTGTCGGCGGCGTGAAGTCGGAAGTCCACAACGCTTGTCCTCTGAACACCCTGAAGTGGTCGATTGAGCCTATCGCAGGCTTCTCGCCGTTTTGCCCCGCGCCGAGCCAATAAGGAGCTGGGAGTGCCAGGTTTATTGACAAGGTAATGTCCAGAACGCCGTCAATAAACACCCAGACATTGTTGCCGCTTTGCAAACCGGCATATGCGATATGATGGCGCGTGCCCGGCGTGATTGCGATTTGCCCTTTAGCTCTTTCGGTTCCGTCATATACAAGGCGCAGAGTAGAACTGGCGGCAGAAACGAGAAGCTGATAGCTGGCAGCAAACAAACAATAATCGCGTGAGATATTGCTTGGCGTGAACCAAAAATCAACCGTGAAATCAAAATCGTAACCTTTAGGTGTCGAGGTATTCAAGTAACTTGAACCATCGAGATACAGCGCGCCGTCGACAATCGTCGGGTTGCCCGTCGTCGCCCACACGTTCCCACAGGCGTCCATTGTCGGCGAAACGTTGAGCGGTAGGTAAGCCGCCAAGTTTGAGTTGTCGCCCCTGTAAGTAATTCGGTCGTAGTTGAACGAGTAGTTGAAGTTGCCCTTGTGAAGGTTGAGCGTCGGAACGTCGTTGTTGACTTCGTACCAAACGCCGCCGTCGTTCGAGACACTTGCCGTGCCGAGGACGTAAGTGTTGGGCGTGACGGTCACGAGCGGGGCACTTGCGCCGCCGAGGTAAGTGATGTTGTCGTAAACGAAGTTGTATTCATAATCGCCGTGGCGGAGTTTAAGGACGGGTGAGTCGTTGAACGTGTCCTGCCAAAAACCGCCTTCGACGCTTGAAACTGCCGAGCCGATGACGTAATCGACGGCACCGCCCGACGAGCCGCTTTCGACAGTCGCCCAAACACCGTCGCCGCGAAGGAATTTCGATTCATCGCCTGCTTGCGGCGCGGGAACCAAACCGCTGATACCGCCCGCGATTGACGTTGCGCCAGTGAAGTCGTCGTAATTCGGGGAACTTAGCCCGCCCAGTTCAGCGGCGACGGCTTCGGTCACGTCGAGAATTTCGCGCAAGGTGTAACGTTTCGCCGCGTTGGCAAGTTCTTCAAGATGTCGACTTCGCGCCGCGTTTTGTCCGTTGTTCATGTGAATCGCCTCCGAAAAACAAACGGGCGAAGTCCGAAACTCCGCCCGCCGTTCAGGGAAAGTTTAAGTTCAGCTTGCCGCGCCGAACACGTCCGTAATCATCGCGTTAATGTCCGCGTCGGGCGCGAAAGTGACGCCGCTGTCGGTCAAGTTGCCGTTGGCGTCAAGCCCCGCAAGGTTACCCGCCGTCGCGCCGGAAACTTTGTCCGCCTTGCCGCTGATGTCGACATGCAAGCCGTCATTTTGGAGCGTGAGGGCATTGTTCGCCGCCGCCGAGATTTTCACGTTGACGCTGTAGCCGTTGATGTTAATCGAGTTATCCGCCGCCGTGTACGTGTCGACGAGATACTCCACGTTGACAAAGCTGTAAGTCAACGTCGGATTGGTTTCCTTATCGCCTTTGACCGCCAGCACGAAGACGGGCTTACCGTCGAGATTCGGATTCGTTGCGCCGGGATAAGTCGCCGCACTGAACGCGAAGTTCGGCTCGAATTTGGTTTGCAACTGGTCGAGGAAAATTTCTTCGGGGAAGTCGAAGGTTGCCGCAGCCGTGCCGCTTGCGTCGGTCGACGTGAAGAAACTGACGGTGTTGCCGCTGACCGAAAGCGATTTAAACGCCGTGCCGATTTTGGTATCGAGGGCGTCAAGTTCGGTCTTCGTGCGTTGCGCCAAAGATTTAAGCGCGCTTACCTTCACGGCATTGTTGAGATCGTAATCAGACATTTGTTTCATCCTCCAAAATAATTTATTCAACGCCGCGTGTCCGTCTGCAGCCGAAGAGCGACGCCGAAGTTCAATTTAACTGCCAAAGACTTCCGCAAGCATGGAATTGACTTGCTCGTCCGTGGCGAAAGTGTGACCGCCGAAGTTCGCCGTCAATTCGGCGAGAGAATTTTTTTGCGCGTCGGTGAAGTCGTTCGTCGAAAGAACTTTGTCACCGTCTTTGCGGACAAAAGTCGCGGCGTTCGCAATGTCTTGCAACGTTTTGAACGCCGTCAAAGCCGCCAAGTCGATAACTTTGGGATTCGCCATGATTCAAACCTCCTAAGTTTTCTTGTCGAACGGCGGTGGTTTGGATTTATCTTCGTGCGGCGGTTGCTTCGTCTTTTCGGCAAGACTTCTGCCCATGTAACCGACCAAACCGGTCACAATCGTGCCGCCAATTTCCATCGGCAAAGTTTCGCACCCGCACAGCAACGCGCAGAATTGCCCGACTATGAAAACCATCAGCGTGGTTATCAAGCCCGTGCCGAGTATTTTATCCGTATCCCAGCCCATATCGTCGCCTCCTCAAAGTTTCGCGGATGTCATGCAACAGGTTGATGACGTTCATTGCGCCGAACAAAAGCACAAGCGAAATTCCGCACCAACCCGCAGTCAAGTCGCCGCTTATGAATCCGCCGACGCTCAAAAGGAACGCCGCGAACAAAGCAAAAATCAACGTCAAGTCAAGCCGTTGCATGGTTAGAGGCCTCCTTGCGCAAGAATTCGTCGATACGGTCGTGCGCCTTCTGCAACGCGTAAGCAAGCTCTTTGACTTTGCCTTCAAGCTGATTGAGCCGCTCATTGTTGCGTTTCAAGTCTTCGCGAAGGTCGACAATAACGTCGCCAAGTTGCCGAATCGAATCATTTAGCGGACGAATCACAATGTAATTGAACAACATGCCGCAAAAGCTCAAGACAATCGTAAGTTGTGCCGCCTGTTCAAGCCAAGCCCAATCCATAAAATCACCCGCTTCCGGCGTCGAAGATGACGTAGGAGGAATTGCCCACGTGCAAGAGCAATCGCGGTTTATCGTTGTCGGTATTGAGGTATAACAAGCCCGTTGTAACAAAACTCGAATTACTTCTGAGATAAAACCCAGTTAATGTCGGGTAGCCGTCAAAGGTTAAGTTGCCGCTGATTGTCGATTGGGCAGCATTGATTGTGGCGTAGCTCAAATCGCTTGACGTGGAATTTGCAGTGAACCCGTCTCTCAATTCCAGTTTGTCTGTGAAGATTAATTTGCCACCGATGTTCGAGTAGTTATCCGTAAAAGTTAAGTTCCCCTTGACTTTGACGGCCGCGCTCGCCGCGTCGATTGAAGCCCCGCTCAGGGTGATTTTTGCGCTCGTTGCGTCGATTGTCGCGTTGCGCTCATTGACGTTTGCCCCGTTTGCGTAGATTGTGGCGTCACCGAAATAGCTTTGCACGGAACCTGCGTTGAAGCCGTTGCCGAATATTGCGTTGCCCGTGAACCATGCTGTGCCCGTGATTGTCGGAGAGCCGCTGATAGTTGCGTTAGTTGCGTTGATTGACGCACCCCACGCACCGATTTTGGAACCTTCCGCGTCGATAGTTGCGTAGCGCAAATCGCTTGGCCTGTAACTTGAAGTAAAGCCGGCGCTTAAAGTCGGTTGACCTGTAAAAGTCAGCCCGCCGTTGATTGTCGCATTCGTCGCGTCGATAGTTGCGTACGTCAAATCGCTTGATACGGAACGTGCGCTGAAGCCGTCGTTAAATTGCGGCTTGCCTGTAAACGTCGTATAGCCCGAAAGTGTCGGCGTGCCCGTGAACGTCGGACTGCCGCTGATAGTCGCGTTAGTCGCGTCGATTGAAGCACTCCACGCGTTGGTTTTTGAGTTCGACATGTCGATTCGAGAAAGATTCGCGTCGATTTCCGAGCCAAATACAGTGATTGAGCTGTTAGTCGCATCGATTGACGCAGAACGTGCATTGAATCCGCCGCTTAAAGTCGGCTTGCCCGTGAATTTTGGGTTGCCTGTGAATTGTGTGTCACCCGAAAGCGTCATGTTGCCGCTGAAGTTAGGGGCACCGGCAAAGACCGGGTTGCCCGAAAACGTCATGTTACCTGCGACAGTCGCGTTCGTCGCATTTATTGAACTGTCGGCGGCGTTGATTGACGCGTAACCCGCATTTATTGAAGCCCTTCTTGCGTTGATTGTGGAGCCTGACAAATCGCTTGACGTGTTACTTGCATTGAATCCGCCGCTTAAAACTGGCTTGCCCGTAAACGTCGGATTGCCTGAAAGCGTCGGGTTGCCCGCAATTGCGCCCGTGACTGTCGCGTTAGACGCATTGATTGAACTGTTGCTTGCGTTGATTGTGGCGTAGCTCAAATCGCTTGCAATTGACTTGGAGACGAAGCCGCCGCTCAATGTCGGCTTGCCGGTGAACGTGGGGTTACCTGAAAGCGTCGGATTGCCGCTGAAAATAGGGTTCCCGCTGATTGTCGCCGAAGGCTTCGAGGAGATTGTTCCGCCCGTGTCTATTGAAGCACCGGTTGCGTCGATTGAACTGTTGGTGGCTCTGATTGAACTGTTGTATACGTTGATTGTGGCGTAGCTCAAATCGCTTGACGCTGAACTTGCATTGAATCCGCCGCTCAATGTCGGTTTGCCTGTGAACGTGGGTTTACCACTGAACTCAGGATTGCCGCCGATTGTCGCTCTGTACGCACCTGTGCCTGCGTCGATTGACGTGTTGCGTGCATCTATTGTGGCGTTGTACGCACTGATGCTTGCACTGTTTGCGTTGATTGAGCTACTGCTTACTTTGATTGAACTGTTGCCCGAATTGACAGTTGCGTGTCTTAAATCGCTTTCAACGGACTTGGAAACAAAACCTCCGCTCAACGTTACTTGTTCGGTGAATTTGTTCGATGTCGAAGACGTTGAGCCGCCGAGCC
This sequence comes from uncultured Selenomonadales bacterium, assembly GCA_947165295.1. Lineage (GTDB taxonomy): Bacteria > Bacillota > Negativicutes > Selenomonadales > Selenomonadaceae > Quinella. Next base: position 33,866 of record CAMUZU010000002.1, read on the forward strand.
CGTCGAGTTTCGCCTTATCGGACGCGCTCATCAAGCCGGCATTAACCGTCGTGGCAAGGTCGTAAGTAGTATCTTGAATCAAGTAAGTGTCGGTCGTGCCCGCGCCGCTGGTGATTGAAAGCGTCGAACCGTCAACGGCAATGCTCTGCACACAATCCGCCGCCATTGCGTCAATCTTGCCGTCAAGCGCAGAAATTGAATCGGTCACGTCCGCCGCGAAGTTTTGACGCGCAACCATCTCGCTGTTGATTTTGGTATTCAGCGCGCCGTGCGAAGTTTTGACGTTGTCGACGAGCCGCTTGGAGCCGTTTTGGTCAAGATATTTCGCCATAGCTAATCACCCCGAATCAGGACGGGTCATCTTCCGAAGCAGTCAACACGTTGATACAGCCGAAGTCGGTAAGGTTCGTGCCGTCGTACTTGAACTGCGTTTTCTTAATGCCAAATATCCGGCCAAACTGGAAACCAATTTTATTGTCGTAATCGAACATTTTTTCGCTCCACGTTGGATTGTTGCCAACCGCGAAGACTGCCGCTTGTCTGCCGAGGAAAAGCGCGTGACCAACCTTCGTGCCGCCGGAACCCGTGGTTGTGCGCTGAATTCTGTTGCACTGGTGAAGGACGACGCCGTCATAAACACCGAGCGCGCCGGAGAAAATCGGATTGTCGTTACCTCGAACGTTGGCGTATTGCTGGGCTTCAATCCATGTTTGGTCGGCTTTCAAGTCGCGGGCTTGCCACTGGTCAATAACCATGATGTAAGTTTCAAGGCCGTTAATCATAATCGGCTTGACCATGGTGTTTTCGTCCGCAAGAGCAATTCGTTTCGCCCTGCCGATAAGCGCAGTGCTGAACGTGTCGGACGCGCCGATTGTGCCTTCGCTTGTGGCCGAGCCGCCGTAAACAATGCGGTCAGGCGTCGGGTCGGTCGAAAGTTCCTTGAAAATCGTCTTGTCGATTTTGTCGGCAAGCCAGTTCGACAGCGCAACTTTGGCGTCTTTGCGAAGGTCGAGCGAAACGCGCTGTTCTTCCATCTTGCCTTTGAGTCGCACGGCGTGACGGAGCTGGTTAATCGTGACTTTGAAGTCGCGGTAAATCATGGCTTCTTCGTTGCCTTCGAGCCAGTCGTCACCGGAAACACCGTCGCCCGTCAATGGCATAAGCAACGGAATGTTAATCGTGTCGCCGTCGTCTTTGGACAGCTCTTCGCGAATCTGAATGATATTTTCGGGAGAATTGCCCGTGAACTTGTCGAAGAAAGCCTTCTGTAAGCCAGAAGTCCATGTATCAAGAGCCCACGCCACTTTTATGAGATCCGGCGCGATGGAAACAATTTCGGTGTCGGCGAAACGCTGAAGATTAAATCTGAAATCCATTATTTGTCACCCTTTCATTGGAGCAAAAGTTGTTTGTATTCTTGCGGTATTTGCGCCCACGGGACGGTTCTGACCATTTCGGCAAGGGACGCCGCAGTCACACCGCCGCCGCCGCCCGAAACGCCGTTGACTTTGTCCGTGCGCGGGAATTGCGTTTGAGCCTGCGCGGGAGCAGTTCCGAAACGCGGCGCGCTTTGGTTTCGCGAATCGTATGCGGCCTTCGCACGCGAAAAGAAATCGCGGATAACCATGAAGTCGGACGGCGACGGCATGTTGTTTTCAATGCGATAACGGGCGTCGCTGATGGCCATTTTGTCAAGGTCGCTCTGCTGATTGAAGAAATCGCCCGCCGCGAACTGCTGAACCGCCGCGAAATTATCCGCCGCCTGCTGTCGGGCAACATAATCATTAAATGCCGAAGTCGATTGATTCTGCATGTAAGCGCGACGCTGAAATTCTTGTTGCTGAGCGGCTTGCGCGGCCAAATAGTTGCCGTAGACTGCGTTCTCGGCGATTTTTTTTGCGAAATCCCACTGCTTGAGTCGCGGGTCTTCGGGGTCTAAATAATCAAGCTCGTCAACCTGCTCGTCGGAAAAGCCCGAAAGTTGCTTCGCGCCGTAAGTTATCGCGTCCTCGAAATTCTTAATCAAGTCTTCGGTGATGTTTTGAATCGGAGGCGCGGCCTGCGGAGGCGGCATTTGTTGCGGTTGAGGTTGCTGATAACTGTCCTGCGGCGGAGTTTGAGGTTGCGCGTTCAAACTGCCGTAACGTTCGCGATAAGCCGCAAGTTCCCGCTCGAATTCGTTCTTCTGGTCAAGCGTCTCTTTGAAACGCGAATACGAAACTTTGACGTTTTCGGGGTCGCCCGCGTCGACGGGATTGTCGGTCGAATTTTGCGTCGGCTGAGTTTGTGACGCTTTGGCCATGATTGTGCGCGCCACGTCTTCCGAAACACCGGCAAGTTCCTGCGGGATTGGTGCTTCCGCGAATCTCTGAAGGTCGAACATAAAATTTCCTCCGTTCACTTAATTGCGTTGTAGATGGCGACAAGCGCGTTATAAACTTCTTCGGGCTTGTGCACGCGCTTTGCGTTGATGTCGTCGATAATTTTCAAGCCGAGGTTTGCCAAAGCCGTGCGAAGATTTTCAACCGCCGCGTTAAAGTTTGGATTGCCGAATTTGTCAAGAATGGCTTTGAGCGTGTTGATTAATTCTTCGCGATTCTTGCCGTTCAAGTCGGGGCTTAACAGCGCAGTCGTGATTGTTTCAATCGCCGCGTTAAAATTTTTGTCGTCGGCTTTGACGGGCACAGCTTTGCCGTCGCCGAATTCGTCTTTCTTTGCCACAATGTCACCGCCTTAAACAAAACAGACGCGAAGACGAATCCTCGCGCCTGCCGTCTTCAGTTTTCAGAACATGGCGTTGATGTCCGCCTCGGTCGCGATTTCGGGCGACAAAAGCATAAATTCACCGCTCGCCGCGTCGTAAACGTAATGATCTTTACTGCCCGATTCAAGGTCAATGTAAATCTTGCCGACTTCGCCTTGAACTTCAGCGGGGCAGGTGACGTGGTTGCCGCTGGCGTCGACTTTGTCGCGGTAAAACTTCGTGCGGTTGTTGAGCGTGACGACGTGAATGGCGATAACGTCCGCGCCGAAATTCACGGGCAGTTTGTCCGCCGAAATGACGCCCGTCGTGCCGTCGACGAAGTCCGCGCTCTTCATGAATTTGTTTTCGTTGGCGGTGTCCTGCAACTCTTTGAAAGTCGCCAAGCCGTCGGTGTCGATAATTTTACCCATGATGATTGTCCTCCTTTATGCGAACATCGCGTCAATTTCCGCGTTGCTCAAAGTGTTGCTCTCGCTGAGCGGCGTGTAACCAAGCGCGCTCGTGACGTTGTTTGCCGTCAAGCTGATTTCGCCGTTTTCGTCGACGGAAATGTTGTCGCCGACAGTCAATGCGGTTGTCGGAATTGTGTCCGCCAGTGCCGAAAGTTCAGCCTTCGTCGCGTAAGTTGCCGTGATTGAATTTCCGTCTGCGTCGTTTACTGCACGGTCGGCCGTCGAAAGACTTGCGCCGATTTGCACGAACTGCGAACCGCTCCAACGATATTGCGCGCCGGTGCCCACGTCGACATAAATCTTGCCGCGTTCGCCTGCCGAAATTGCGTCGCCTTTGACGCCCATGTTATCCGCGTAAAAAGTCGTGACTTCCTCGACGGTCTCAACATGCACGTCGATAACGTCGTCGACATATGACGGCAACTGGTCAGCTTTCGCAACGCCGTTTTCATCCAGCGCGACGAACTTGTTCAGATTGGCGGCGTCCTGATTTGCTTTGAAACGTCGCAAACCCGCTTCATCGATAAACTTTGCCATGATAAATCACCTCGAAAAATCTACAACGAATTTACTTTGCCCGCTGTCAACAAGCGCACGCGGGATTTTGATAACGTAACTGTCCGCGTCGTCGTGCGGGTGATGATGATGCGGCGGCGGTTTCGGGAACGGCTCGCAAACACACGGGTCGACGAAAACCGGCTTCGGCGGCGGCGGATTGTGGTGCGGCGGTCTGTGCGGCGGAGGCGGCGGTTGAGGTGCAACGGTTTCGCTTGAAGTTTCGCCGTCGTCGGAAGTCTCGTCGCTCGTCTCGTCCGAATCCGCGAACGGCAACACAGCCAAAACGCCCGTGCCTGCGCCCGAAAGTTTGCGTGCCCAAACCGTCCGATTAACCGTCACGATTTGATACGGCCGCAGGATAATGCCTTCGTTGCGGACATCTTCGGTCAGCTCGACATTCGCGTCGGGGCTCAAGTTTTGGAACAGCCCGTAACTCGTCGCGATTTTGCGAAAGTCCCTCGTCAACTGAATACGCATGGTGAATCCTCCTTTCTGCGGAATAAAAAAGTACCTGCGCGTGGCAAGTACGTTTTCGCGAAATGTCTCATTGTGGACAGTGTAACAGATATTTTCGGTCGTTATCGCCGTCATAAGAAAAAGTTTCGTCAAAAAAACCGCCCGAAGGCGGCGATTATTTCACTTTCGGTGCGGGGAACTTTTGAATTCCGCCATAACCTTCGCTGTCGGTCAAGTTGTGATACGGGTCAAGCCACACAACGTAAAACACTGCGTCGACGAGAATTCCGATGATTCGCCCGTGACTTTTGTCAAGCCGAAATTGCCAGTACTCCGCTTGCTTTGAATTCGTCGGACATTTTGTATTGGCAGTTTCCCATTTGACAGGGTGCAAGCAATACGGTTTCTTTTTCAGCTCCTCAAGCTTTTTGCCGCCGACGCTTTTCAGACAGTCAAGCAATCGCAAAAACCATTGCCCGCCGACGGTTCCGTCTTTTTCATTGCCGCCCAAATTGAAAAGTTCGTGCGTTCGGTCGAAACTCGAAAAGGAAAAAGTTATTTCCAGACTTTCGACGATTTTGCCGTTGAATGGCAGAATAACTTTTCCCTTCGGAGTTTCTTCTTCCGGCAACTTGAATTTAATCGCCTTGGGCTTGCTTGTATTTTTCGGCATAATATTTTTTCATATTTTCGACGGGGATAATCGCTTCGCTCGGCTCGTAAGGTTTCAGGTTTCCGCGAGCTTCGCGCCACGGCGATTCGGAGTGCGTCAAGGCTTCAAGTTGTTCGCCCGTGAATTTTGCGTAGGTGTTGTAAACCGCACGCAACACGCTCAAAGTTTCGGGCGAAAAATTGAAATTCTCTTTGCGAATTCGTTTTATCGGTGCCCAACCCCAAACGGCATATTGCGCATAAAGTTTCGGGCACACGGGGCCATGAATCCACGCTTGAATTTCTTCGTCAAAGAGCGGTTCGCCCAAAAGTGCGCAGTGCCACGCCTGTGCGTAATAACAAAGTTTCTGCAACTGCTTATGCGTGAATGACTTGCGATGAAGAAACCATTTTGCCACGTCAGACACGGTCGCCATCTCGATCACCTCCCGCGCCAAAAGTAGCATTGGGCAAATTGTTCGTCAACAGCTTAGCGAAATTTAATCAGCGCAAAGCCCGCGACGCCAATTCGACGCGCCGTTTCTGCAACTTGTTTTGTCGTTCGTCGCGCACGTCGAAATCCAAAGTCGTGTCTTCGATAACTTTGCGTTCGGACTGCGCGAACTTCTTCATCTCGTCGGAAGTTTTCTTGAGCCGCGTGTACAAGTTGTGGTCGTAACCTTCGGGGCGTTTCTTCGTCAGCTTGAATTCGTTGTGCAACTTCGTTTGCTCGTCGAGTTTCTCGTAAAACTCCGTCAAAACTCGCGGATTCGTGTACGGCGTGCGGAAATATCCGCCAATCAACGGCAAGTCCGAAATGCCCTTGAAGTCGTAATTGCGGTCAACCCACGGTGCCGCCGATTCTGCGACACGTAAAAATTCGCGCCCCATCTTGCCGGTGTAGCCGTAAATGAAGTGGTCGATTTTTTCTGGCGACAAACCCGTTTCGCCGACGAAGAATTTCACCAACGCCGAATCGCCGATAAACTTCGCCGTCGCCGACGTGCGCGAATCAAACTGCATGTATTCGGGCAAATTCTGCCGCCGCATCGGGACAATTTGATGTTTCCTGAAAAAGTCGTAATTCGTTCCGCATTCGATTATCGGTTGCATCGCGGTCGGCATGAGGTCGGGCAATGATTCATACGCGGGCTTCCACCAATTTTCAAACGCTTTTTTGTCGCCCGACATGCTCCGCAAGATTGATTCGGTCAAGTTCGAGAAAAACCGCAAGCCGACATCTTGACCTTTCGGAATTCGCAAATTTTCACCGAAGCACCAGTGAGTTTGACGCTCCCAGTCGGGCAAGTCTTTTTCGTACCAGTCTTCGTCGTGATTAATCATGAAACAAAATACCGCCGGCAAAATACTGCCAATCGCAAGACGAAACCACGCGTGCAAGCATTGTTGTCTGACGGTCTTGTCTTTCGAGCGAAGTTGCCGCAAGTCGAACGTGCGGAAGAACTTATCCCAACCTTGAATTGACGCGTTGGCGAAGGCCGCCCAACTGTTCCACGTGCGACTTGACTTGCCGCCGCGTGCGAAGTCGGTAAGGTCACGACTCTCCAACGCCGCAGTGATTAAGGTTTCGCGGTCGATTTTGCCGCCGTTTTGAGCCGCCAAAGATTTTTTGACTTTCTTGAAGTAGCCGACGCGTGTCGCAAGTTCCGAATATTCGCCGAGCATTGAAAACAGTTTGCCGATACCGCGAATCGAGAGGTATTGTTTCCACTTGCCTTTGGTGAGTTGGTCGATACTTGCCTGCGTATAATCGCGGTCGACGCTCCAGAAACTCGCCTGCGCGCCGCCCATTGCCATCCACTGCTGAAAATCGGCGTCACGATTGAGCACGCTCAAAAATCCGCGAACCAAATCTGCGGGCGAAAACAGTCCGTACTTGCTGTAAAGCATAGCGTTTTGGTCGTCCATGACGAAGTTGCGCAGTGCGAACGCGGGATTGTAAACCGTCGCGAAGTTACGCAAAAGCATTGTGCCGATTCGGATAAATTTCATGAACCACGACATTTGCAACGGCGCAAGGTTGTTGACGACTTTGGCGATTGCGGGGTCGGTGTCGAGATATTTTTTCTTGCCGCCTTCAAAAAACGGAATTGACGTGTGAGTCGCGCCGTTTGGCTTGCTGATTTCGTCGAAAACTTCGCCCGCGCCGCCCGTCCGCGCCAAATTCACAAGCGCAAGTTTGGCTTTGTTTTTCTCGGCACGGCGGATAAAGCTGTACGTATTGCGAACAATCGATTCGAGCGGGTCAATCACGTCGCGGGTCGAGCCGGACATTTGCTTTAAGCTGTCGCCAAAGCTGACGTTCTCGTTTTCGTCGAAAGCCCTGAAGTGTGGCACATGATTGGGGTAGCGGGCTTTGTATTCGTCGCGACTTTCCGCGCTCAAAATGCCGCTGTCAACCATGATGTCAAGCAAAGTGTTCTGAAACGCCATCATGTCTTGCTGAGCTTTGCCGTATTCGGGCTTGTACTTGGCGATTGTGGCGTCGCAAACTTTTTCGCTGAACGGCGTCGCGTAAATCTGTGACTTCAAGTTTTCGAGTTGCGCCTTGCGGATTTTGATCTGTTCGCGGGCTTCGGCTTTGGCGTCGCGGTCGGTCGTCGCGTCCATTGCGTCTTCAAGTTGTTCAATCAGCCGTTTCAACTGCGCCTGAGCTTTCAAATTCGCATTGTTGAGGTTGTGCAAGTCTTTGACCGAACACGCCAACAAGTAATCCGAAAATTGCTTGCGACGTTCCTCGTTGTTGAGCGCGTTACACGATTCAAGAATCATGCGGATTGTTTTGAAGTTGTCGAAGTTGACATCGGGCAACGCCGCCTTGAGGGCTTCAATCGCCGCCGCGCCTTCTTCGACCATGATTTTCGCACGGCCGGCCATGCCGCGATAATTTCTGAGCAGCACGTAAGGATTTTCTTCGTCGGTGAGCTTGCGGTGAAGTTCTTCCTCGAACGCGTCAACCAGTTGCTTGACGGGGAAAAGTTCTTCGACGAATTGCTCGTAACCGCCAAATAAATAACCCTTAGCCTCGTCGGTCAAGGGTTTTTCGGGTTTGCCGTGTGCTATCGAATCGCGAACTTTTTGTTCAGGCGCACGTTTGTTCCATGTGTCGAACTGCTCGCGAACTTCAAACAGTTTGTTGCGATAATAATCGTCGGCTTGACGCATTGCCTGCTGAAAATCTTTGGCTTCGGTTGAATTGTCGGTTGTCGCGCCGTCAACAAACCAGCGTGTGACGTAATCGGTCATTTCGGGCGACGGATTGAGTTTGAGCTTTTCAGCGACGAGTTTGCCGACTGCGGGAACAATCGTGTCCCAATCGTAAGCGGCGGGCGTGCGGATGACTTTTGCCACGTCGTCGACGGGGTCATTGCCGACACCTTTTGCGAAACGTCCCGTGCGAATTCGATAACCGCTGACTTCTTCCAAAAGTTTTCGCATGTGGTTATGCGTGCGTTCGTTCTTGACGGTCGTGAACGCAGTTTTGATTTTCGTCGTGAGATTCGTGACGGTTGAACTTGCATTGCCCGCTACAGAAAGTTTGACTTCGCCGCGTTGTTCGGCTTCGACGTAGCGTTGATAATCGGCTTCGTCGCGTTCATTGTCGAATACGGGCTTGCCGTTGACGATTCTGCCGCCGAATTGTTTCACGAGTGCCGCTTTGTATTCGCGTTTGCCCTCTGCAAAGAATTCTGTTAAAATTTCTCTGAAAAGAGTCTTACCTCTCATCGACTGTACTTGCTCATTTGTGGCAACCGTAGGTCGAATGGTAAGGCTCTTTTCGTTTATCTCTACTTCGGGGAAAACATCGTGAACATAAAAGTTGGTTGCTTTCAAAGTTTTTCGTACTCTACAGAATACGTACCATTTTTGCCCTTCATACTGCATTGGATAAACAAAGTAGTGGTTTTTAATCGGTTTGCCTCCAAAATCTGGAAGATTACCAATGTAGGCCGCAGTTGACATTCCTTCTGGCAAACTAAGCACAGCGTCTGCTTTTGCTTTAGATACAGAATGTGCCATGCTATCTGCAATACTACCACGAGAAATTCTTACTTTGCCAATTCTCGTATGGACGATTACGTCATCAGGATATTTTTTGCTGAAAGCGTCTTTAGCTGCCTTTGGCAGATTTTTTTTGGATATATTTCGAGAAACTTCATTAGTTACAAGGATTGCTTCTGTATTTTGAAGTTTCTTATATTCGGACTGAATATCAATAACGGCTCCTTTTGTTTCTTTGGCTTCGCGTTCCGCCACGGCATAAAGATTTTCGAGCGATTCGCCCGTCGCAAGTTCTGTCGTGTGAGTTTTGGCGTTGTAGCGGAAGATTTTTTCGCCGCGTTGATTGACGATATCTTGAGCCGTGCGTCCGAGTTCGTTCGCCATACGCTGAGCTTGTGCGCGGGTGAGCTTGCCTTGCGGATTTTGGAAGTACTCGCGGAACTTGCTTAACATGTCCTGCAACCACGCGATTAAACGTTCAATCAAGTTTTGGTCTTTGCGGCCGATGTCGCGCAAAAAGCCCGCACGCTTGAAAACGTCTTCCATGCGGTCGGCGATAATTTCTTCGTCGATGGCCGCGTCGGTCTTCAAGTCCGTGCGCTTCGTCTCTTTTAGGTAAGTTTTGCGTTGCGCGTCTGTTATGTTGGCCGCCTTGAGGAGCCTGCGATACAGTTCGGGATTGTTGAGCTTGAGCCAATGCGCCGTCTCGTGCCAAAAGACTTGCGGCAGTGCGAATTCCGAATTGACGTTGATAAAGGTCGTGTTGCCGACGTGTGCGCCGTGAAAATCTTTGTTCGGGTTGTCGAAGAAAATCACGCGTTGCCCGATGTCTTGACCGAGCCGTTGAAGAATTCGCTGTTGCTCCGTGCGCGGTTCGACAATATTGTCGCGTGAGGTGTCGCCGCTTCCGCGAAGTGAAGATTTTTCTTCAGTTTCTTGTTTGGCACGGACGACGTTCGCGTAATGAGCTTTGTAAATCGTTTCGGCAAATTTTTTCGCGGAATCATAATCGTCAAAGCGATATTCGGTATCGGATATGATGTAGTGCGGTTCGCCTTTTTGTCTGACGGGATTGTCGTACGTTTCGGCTTTCCCGCCAAAATGTGGTGCTTCTATGGCCGCGTTAGTTTTTTCTCCAAATGAAAGTTTCAGCCGCCCCAAGTTGACGACGGGATATGTTTTGTCGTCCGACTTGTAGGTCAGCTCGATAGATTCGTCGCCGATTTTTAAACGTTCGGTTGCACGACCGGATAATTGTCCTGTCCCGACGGTATCTCTGTGCGGAGCTTCCCATTTCGGCGGCGGTGCTTGACGTTCGGCTTGAGCGCGTCGTTGTTTCGCACCCGTTTTGTTGACGGCGTCTTTATGCTTTGCCAAAAATTTTTCCAGTTCGGATTTTATCGTCGTGGCGAATTGGGTTGCGCTTTCGTAATCGTCGAATTCGTAAAAATTGATGTCCAAACTGCCCGCGTCTTGAATTTGCCCGCCCGTTGATTCGGCAATACTTTTCAGTTGTTCGTGGAAGTCACCCAGCAATTTGCCGAGTGGCAAATCGAACGAGTGATACGTCACATGATAGTTCGCTTTGGCAGCGCGGTGTTTGACGACTCGCCCTGAATCACTGTCTTCACGCCAACGGATATTTATAATGCCCGTGTATTTTTGATTGTCGCCCGTGTTTATGTTGAATTCGCAGTAGTCGCTTAAAACATCGATGGTGTTGTCGACGTTAGAGCGTTCTTGTTTTCGGCTGTAATCGTCCCAATTTTTTTGCCAAGCTTTGTGTTCCGCGCTGATGACGGATGAATTTGCCGTTGAAAGTGTTGATTCTTTGTTCGGAGCGGCTTTGGGTGAAGTTTGTTCGTCGGTCTTGCCGTTGAGGAGGTCGCGAATTTTTTCTTGCAGTGCCCGCGCATTGGCGAAGTTGCCGTCTGCGTTGCCGATATGCGCGTCGTAAGTGACGATTTTGCCGTCGACAGAAATTTTAATCGGCGCGTCGGGGCTGAGTTCGATTGCTTGTTCGACTGCTTCGGCGAAGGTTTGACGTTGATTGTTCACCGCGCAAAAATCTATTTTGCCGTTCGAGCGCGTTCTGATGTCGAGCGTTGCCTTCGGAGTTTCGGCGGATGATTCGGGCGTCGGTGAAGTTTCGGGCTGAGCTTGTGTTTCGGGCGCAGGTGCCTTGATGACGGCCAAATACGCGTCGACGGCTTTAATTGTCTCCGCGTCGGGGAACGTGATTTTGCCGTCGGAGATTTCCGCGCCAAGCTGTCTCATTGCGTCGGCCGTATCGGGATTCTTCGCCGCCTCGTTGAGTTGCGCTTCCGACCGATAAAATTTTCTGTTCGCGTTATTGAACAGCGTCGAAAGTTCTTCGTAAAGCTGTTCGTTGGAAATGCCGCCGACCTGTCGACGCGCTTCGTTCATCAACTTGTTTGCGGCGCGTCTTGTGGCTTTAACGTTGTCCGAACGCGAATTTTCATGTTTGGCAAGCCAGTTCCAAAAAAGTTTGTCCGCCGCACGGTACACCATGCCGCCTTGAGCTTTCGCGTCTTGAGCCGCTTTCAAGACTTGCTCGGCGATTTCTTGAGCGGTCTTGATTGTTTGCGGTGAATGGCTTTCAAACCAGTCGTCAACGATTTCTTTGACTTCGGGGTACTTGTCGGCTTCAAGCAGTCCGTAAGCAGTTTCTTTGGCGTCGCTGATGATTTTGTCGATTTTCGGTTTGTCTACGGCACGGCGTTTTTCGCGTTGTTCGGTGACGGCGCGATTTTCTTCGGAGGCGCGTTCTCTGACTTCTCGCAGGTGCTTATTCGACGCGGCTTCCCGTGCCAAAAAATCGACCGTGTCCGAAACGAATTTGTCGCGATCCTTGTTGGTTTTGAAGTACAAAAACAGTCCGCCGTCTTGAGGTTTGACGACAGTGCCGTCCGCACGCGTCACTTGTTCGTAGGAAAAACTTTTGTGCGTCCGTTCGGCTTTTGCAAATTGAGTTTTGTTCAAAGTGATTCTTTTACCGCCGTAAGATTCGGCCTTCTTCGTGAGCGTTGAACTCAAACCCGAAGTCCAATCGAAACCGCCGAGTGCGTCGGGCTTGACATAAACGCCGATAACCGTTCGCCCGTCAACCGTCGTGAATTTGCCGGTCTCGAAAAAACCTTCCGTGCCGAGCGATTTAAATTCCTGCGTCAATTCTTCGCGGCGTTGCTTTTGACTTTCGGCTTCGGCACGCACGATGGGCACTGCTTCATTTACAAAAGCGTCGCGGTCTTGCTCCATGTCGAAGACGTATTCGCCGTTCGGTGCCAATTCGCCGTTGTGCTTTTGAGCCAATTCTTCCAAACGTGCACGAGTGGCGGGCAGTAACGCAGAGTTTGTCTCGTTGGTTTTCAAGTCGTCGAGGAATTCGTCGCCTTTAAAGAATGCGACGGGTTTTTTTTCGCCGTAATATTGATTTCCCGTGCCGAAAAATTTTTCGTTGTCGTCGACGGCTGGTTGAGGTTGCTGAATTTGTGTTGATTCGCCTTGAGCTTCCTTAACGAAGGCGTCGCGGTCTTTGAGCGACTTGAACAGGAACGATTGACTGAACTTGCTGTAACTGCCGTGATGTTTCTTGGCAAGGGCGGTGAGCTGTTTGAATTCGTCTTTGCCGAGCCTGTTTGTGAGTTTCGCTTCGGCAAGGTTTTCGCCCGTCTTCGTGTGCGTGAAAGTGCCCGTATCAAACGCGGCTTGATTCGACGTTGCAGTTTCGGCGGATAATTCTTGGGCTTGATTTTCGGATTGCCGACTTTCTGCGGTCGAACGTTGGGCGCGATTTTCTTCTGTTGACGTTTCAGCCGACGGAGTTTCTTCGCGTTCGTTTGCGACAGCTTTGGTTTGCGGAGTTTCCGCCGTCTCGTCGACACGTAGAGTTTCGTTAGCGTACATCTCGGCAAAATATGCTTCGTCTTCGCTCAGTTGTTCGTCGGACTGTTCAGTTATGGCGGCGTCCAAAAGCGGCTCTATTGCGTCGATTCTGCTTCCGTAAGTCTTTGCGTCAGTAATTTTCTGTGCTCGCCTGTCGACCCACTGTTTCAATGCGGGGTGGCTGTCGGTTTTAAGGTTCCTGTGCACCAACGCGATTAACTTTTTCGTGTCAATGTCGGCCGGTCTCTCGGTGATTCGGACAGACTTCAACTTGAAACTGCCCGCGTCAAGCAATGGCATTTGGGTTTGTAAATGCTTTTGTGTGTTCGAGAAAGATTGTCCTCGTTCTTGACCGTTGTCGTCGATTGGCTGTAAATCACTATAGTTTGTGCGGTAGTAGTCGTAATGAGTTTCGCCGTTTTGGTCTTCGGCGACGATTTGAATTATCGCTCCGTGCGGAGCGTCATTGATGGCTTTTCCGGCTTTCGTCCGTGAGTTGTACTCCTGTGTAACTCCGCCAAGATATTCGAGCCGACCGTTCGGGCTGTCTTCGATGTCTTGAAGTTCGTCTTGCGATTCGTCGGGCGTCGTCGAAGTTTCGGCTTGCTTGTTTGGAAGTTTTGTGATGTTTTCAGCGTAAGTGTCCGCGTTTTCAATGTTGGGGTTAAACTTCTTTTGCAATTCACGTAAACGCGTCTGAACTTCGTCGAGTTCGGCTTGTTTGTCGAAAGGTTGAGCAAGATTTTCTTCGACGGCAGCAAGACGCGCTTGAATTACTTTCAGTTCGTTTTGCGCGGACGCGAGAGCTTTTTCGATGCCGCCCTGCGAAATGAAATACTCAATCGAACGGAGCGAAGGTTCAGCGTCGTACATGCCGCGTTTCGACAGCGTGACGAAAATTCGGGTGTTGACAACTTCCATGACGCCGCCGCGATTTGCCATTGTGTGACTTGCGCGCATTTTTATATCGAAGCCGCCGATTTCGCCGACTTTCGTTGCCGTCGACGTGTTGAAGTTCTGAATCAGCTCGTCAAAGGCCTTTCCTGCCTCGACGCGGTCGCTGTAAACCGTGTTGCCGATTTTCATCTTGAAGGCGTCGCCCTTCGTGGAAACTTTGTCGGCAATGTCCGACTTGATGTTTTTGATTCGCTGTTCGTACTGCGGGATTTTCGCGGACAAACTTTTTTGCTCGGCTGTGGCGGCTTTCTTGCCGGCAGCGAAAACAGCTTTGTCTGCTTGAAGAATTTCCAGTTGCCGATTAAGCTGAGCGATTTCTTTGGTTTCCGTGTCGGTTATCGTGCGTTGAACAATCGTGTCGTAGTCCAAAGTTTCGGGGCTGTCCACGTCGTCAATCTCTCTAATCGACGGGTCACCGCGCAAAAACGCGTCCATCATTTTTTTCTTGACCGTGACTTTTTCCCACATGTTGGCGTCGTAAGTGTCTTTGGTCACGTAAGTGAAAATTTCAACTTCGGCGTTTTCGTTACCCGCACGCAGAATTCGACCTTCGCGCTGTTCAATATCACGCGGTCGCCACGGACAATCCAAATGGTGAGCCGCAACCAAATGTTTCTGGATGTTGACGCCGACGCCCATTTTTTCCGTTGATCCGATGATAACGCGAATTTCAGAGGCGTTGACCTTGTCGAACAATGCTTGACGTTGCTGACGATTCTTCGCGTCATGCACAAAGGCGATTTGATTGGCGGGAATTCCGCGCTTAATCAAACCTTGCTTGATTCGCTCGTAAATGGAAGTCTCGTCGGCGGAAGGTGTCTCGTCGTCAATGTCGCCTTTATCGTCGGCGTCGTCTTTTTTGGGCTTCGGAATGCCCAAATCTGCAAAAATTACCTGCGTGCCTTGAAAGTCTGCGGTCTCGTAATATTTCGCTGTTGTCGCGTCGCAAAGAGCGTTAATTTTCGCGCCCGCTTGAGCGTCGGACAATTTCGGGTCAATCAACCGCATGTCGAGCGACGCTTTGCGCAGGTCGTTGGTTATGTTCAAAAAGTTGTCGACAGTTGGGTCAACGCCGCCGTTGTGAATTGCCGTGGCGCGGTCTTGAACGTCAAGCAGAAACTTTTCGTACGCTTCCGACATTGGGATTTCAACAATCGTGCGCGTGTTATTTTTGAGTTTCGGGCGTTTCAGGTGCGGCAGGTCTTCGGGCATTTTGATGTCGGAGAATTCACGGTATGCGGTGATTAATGAACCCAAATTCGTCAAGCGGAGCCTTATCACGGCGTCGAAACCTTTGCCACTCGTGCTGAGTTCCATGCGCGGAATGCCTTTTACAAACGCCTGCGCCCACGCGTCGAAAAATTCAATGCCGGTCTCCTGCAAGCGGCCGTTGGCAAGATAGCGCGTCATCGTGAAAATTTCGCTGAACGAATTACTTACAGGCGTGCCCGTCGCGAAGACAACACCGCCGCCGATTTTGCCCGTGTTTTTGCGGAGTTCTGCAAGCGTGCGCGTTTTCAGGAACATGTCCCACGAACGGTCGGAACCCGTGTTTGCCACGCCGCGAACTTTCGGCGCGTCTTTGTCGCTTCGGGTTGCGAAACGGCTTTTGAAGTAAAGATTCTTGAACATATCGGCTTCGTCGACAAAAATTTGGTCGATGCCCAATTCGTCAAACGGAATGCACATGTTTTCGCGGCGTTCGGGTTTCATGACCACCGCAAGCCGTTGTTCGAGATTTTTTTTCGCACGTTCAAGGTCTTTGACGAAACGTTTCGATTGTTCTTTATCAACACCGAAAAGAGCGAGTTTTTCCGTTGCGAGAAGTCGGAGCTGTTCTTCGATGAATCTTCGTTCGGCTTCGGGCGACACGGGCAAACGTTGGAACAAGTCACTTGAAATGATTATGCCGTCCCAATCGCCCGTTGCGATTTTCGACAACATTTTTCGTCGCGCAAAAAGTCGGGCTTGTTTGGCTTCGGACGTTTCGTTTTTTGAAGGTGTTGCCGCCGCCAAATTTTTGCTCGTCAAGACAAGCACTTTGCCTTTCGACTGCGGGAACGCCGTATAAAAATCGCCCTCGAATTGCTCAACGATTGCGTTCGGGACGACGAACAGCGGCTTGTTAATCATGCCGATTCGCTTCATTTCCATTGCCGCGATTTGCATTGACCACGTTTTGCCCGCGCCCACGCAATGAGCTATCAACGTGTTTTGTCCCTGCATGATTCGCCAGATAACGTCTTTTTGGTGCGGATAAAGTTTTTCGCGAACGTCTTTCGCAACCGATTCAAGCGTCAAGTGTGAGCCGTCGTAATTTCTCAAGACATGACTGTTGAACAGCGCGTTGTAATGTTCAAGCAAAGCCGCCTTGCGTTCGGGGTCTGCCCAAACCCACTGCTCGAATTCTTTGCGTATGGTTTCGATATTTTTGCGAGCCTGCGCGGTTTTCACGGGGTCGTAGTCGCCCAAAGTTTTTATCGTGATGGATTGTTTGTTCAACGCCCTTTCAAGGAAGTCAAAGAAGCCGTGACTAAAACGATTGCCATTAACCGCCGAGCCGACGACCGTCCATTTCTGGTAGTTTTGGCTCCAAGAATGCCTTTTGCCGCCAATGAGTTGCCACATGCCCAAAGCGTTGCTGTAAACGATTTTTAAGTCGCCGATGTCTTCGCCGAGCATGTGACGCGCAAATTCTTCGTAATACTTCGCGTCAATCCACGTCGCGCCGATTTGTGTAAAAATGGTTTGTTCGGTCAAGTCAACGGGCTGAATTTGTTGCAGTGCCTTGACGTTTCGCTTGTACGCGGGATTTTTCTTCGCCGCTTCCTGCGCGTCGGCAAGCTTTTCGCGAACGTTGCCCGACAAATATTCTTCGGCAAGCTCCAAAGAATTCGTTTCGGGATTTCTGTACAGATAATCGCCGAGTTCGCGCTCAAGCTCCGCTTCACTCTTGCCCGTCAAGTCCGAAATGTACTGCATGTCTACTTTCCCGCGCATTGACAGCGACAGCGACAAAGCGTCAATCGACGTGTCCGCATGTGTCGGCGTATCTGTTGCGGCAGGCGTCGTCCGTTTGAAGAAAATCGCGGTTTTGTTCGCTGAGGTCTTTTTCGTCTTCTTGTCGTAATGATAATCTTCAATCGCCGCCACGCGCCCGAAGTTCGGATCTGCGCTTAAAAGCTTCACGTTCTGCGGCGCGTTGAGGTAACCATTATTCGCAACAAACGCGTCGTACTTTTGATTCAACTGCTTGCGAAGGTCGGACAATTTTTCGGCGGTTGCATACGGGTCAAGTTGTTTTGTCAACAGCGCGTCCAACGTTTTCTGCAAGCTCAGATAATCTTTGACGGTCTGCGCGTCTTTGCCCGTTATCTCGACGGCTTTATCGTCTTGCTTGCGATAAATTTTGCCGTCAAGCGTCGCGAAAATGCCTTCCTGTTGCAAAGCGTTCAACTTCGCAAGCATGTTGTCGGCGGTCGAAGGCGTGTCGCGTCGAATCGGCAGGTAAATGTTTTCGGGCAACTTGTTCAGCAGGTCGGCAAGTTCTTTGGTCGTGTCGCGTCCCGTGCCGTCGAGCGCAAGGCGATTTCCGCTTTGATACAGCGTGTCAATCGTCGGCGTGCCGAGCATGTGGTCGGGATGATTTTCAAAGTACTCGTTGAGCTTGACGTCTTGCGGTTTGCCGGTTTTGTCCGTCACGGAAAGTTTCTTGACGTTCGTCCAAGCTTGCGCGTGTTCGGAAGGAACTTTCGGGTCGAAACGCTTTTGGAAAATCACAACGTCGGTCGTGACTTGCGTGTCGGCGTTTTTCTGGAAAGTTTGGCTCGGCAACTTGAACGCCGCAATTAAATCCGCCCTGCCCTTGAACGCGTTGGCGATTGGCTTCGGGTCATTGAGCGTGCCTGAGCTTGTGATGAACGCGACAAGCCCGCCGGGACGCACCTTGTCCATTGCCTTCGCGAAGAAGTAGTTGTGCAACATGAGCTTGTTTTTGCGATACTTCGGGTCTTCGAGGATTCGCACGTCACTGAACGGCACATTTGAAATTGCAAGGTCAAAATGATTGTCGGGCAACGCGGCGTTTTGAAAGCCCGTGATTTGAACGTTGGCACCTTGATAAAGTTGTTGCGCGATTCTGCCGGTCAAGTCGTCGAGTTCCACGCCCGACAAGACGCTTTGCGCCATCATCTCACGCGGCATTGTTCCGAAGAAAATTCCACTGCCCGTCGACGGGTCAAGAATTCGTCCGCCTTTAAAGCCAAGTCGTTCAAGTCCCGACCAAATTGTTCGTGCGATTTCGGGGCTTGTGTAATAAGCGTTAAGCGTTGCGCCGCGTGCCGCTTCGTATTCTTCGGCGGTCAGAAGTTCGCGGAGTTGCTGATTTTCTTTCGCCCAATCTTTGGCATCAGAAAAAGCCGAGGTCAATGTACCCCAGCCGTTGAATTTGGCTAAGATTTCCTGTTCGCTCGGCGTTGCTTTGCGCCCTTCGCTTTCGAGTTGCTTCAAAAGTTTTATCGCATCGATGTTCTGTTTGAATTTGGCTTTCAAGCCGCCCGTGCCGACTTCGCTGTCTTCGCTGATGTGGAAGTTGTGGCCGGCCGCTTCGTAAGGTTTTGTCGGCGATTGTTGCTCCTTCGGAGCGTATTTTAAAAGATGATTTGTAACGACCTCCAAATGGAATGTTGAATCAGGTAATTTCCCGTTGTTAAAGAGTTCCTCAAGTTCTTGTGCGATTAAAGGGTTCTTCTTGGCTCGTTCCAACGCGCTTTTTACGGCTTGTGGATTAAAATCGTTCGGGCTAAGGTGATAGACGTATCGTGCTTTCTCGCCTGGCGTTCCATCTAGGCTAATGCTTAGGAAGTCAGTAAATTTCGTTTCGCGCCATGCCCGTAAATCGGGGTAATTTCCTCTCAATGCATCTTCGGGATTTTCAGATTCGTCAAACAATGTCCATATGTTTTTCAACTCTTTGGGTGATAGTGCTTCGTTTGAATAAACTGACAAACCGTTCAGTCCATTCGACGGCGATTGTTGCGGCTCCGCGTCTTTCGCTGATTCTTCGACGTTATCGCGGGATTTTTCGGTTGCCGTTACAGGATCAGCATTTGCAGAAAGTCCTGCGCTTCCTCGTTCGTTTCCTGCGGCGGGTTGTACAGTTGTCGAATTTCCTCGTAAGCCAGCTCCTGTGCCAGTTCGTGCGCCTGTGCTTCCTGCTTCATCCGCTCGTACGGGTCGTGTGTCTTCGGCATTTGTTCGAGCAGTGTTTTCGTCAAGTCCGCTTTGAGCTTGTCGTTCCTGTCCAGAATCGTCACCAATGTTTTGAGCGCGCCCTTGCGTCCATGTTTGCGTTTCAGTTCCCGTGCGTACTGCGGGTTCCACGTCTCGATGTCCGTCAACAGACCTTTTGCCCTTTCCAGATTTTTCAGCATTGACCGTCGCCTCCTCGTTGCCGAAATAAATGTTCAACGCCTTTTGACAAGCTTTTGCGTCAGCGTCGTTATCGAAGTAATAAACACTCAACCTGTCGTCGTTGAAGTCGGCAGGCTCGCCGTTAAATTGTTTGGCAATGGCGTCCATGTCTTTGCCGACGCCCGTCATTGTTGATTCGTCGCGTTTAAAGCGTTTGGCACAGTCAACCATGTACGTGCCGTTTTCATTCTCGCGAATTCCGGCGTGATAACCTTCGACGGGTGCGGTCTTGCCTTCAAGTCCCGCCGCTTTGAGAGCTTCGTGTGCGCGTTGTTCAATCGGGTCGTTCGATTTTTGTTCAGTAGCTCTCGACTGCGTTTGAGTCGTCGGTTCTTCAACGGGTGCCGGTTCGCGTTCAATTTTCTCCGCGTTGTTTCTTTCGGTTGAGCTTTGTATCTCACTTATGTTTCGTAAAATTTTTTGCAAGGGGTCATCAAACGCTGAATTGTTGTCGCGGAGCGGCAAAGTACTTTTGTTGTAACGATTGAAGATTCTTTCGATTTCTGTTGCGGCCGTGTTGATGTCCAAGAAACCTTTCAAATAATCGTTCCACACGGCTTGCATTTCGCCGTAAGATTTTTGAAAGTCTTCGCTTTGAGTGAGGGCGTTCTGCGGAATTTCCACGTCGAAAGGATTAATCGTCGGCGTTTGATTTTCTTCGAGTGCGGCTTCGTTTGTAGCTTGTTCTGCAGATGTAATTTGAGCGGGCTTGTCTTCATTTGATTTTTCTGCGTCGCGGGCTTTAAGTATTCCGTCTTTTATTAGAATGTCTTCCGTGTCGGCCAATCGATTTTCAAGCCATTCCACTTGTGAGGGAGTATATTTGCGAAGTTTATTCACGGATATGTCTGTGAAACGTCCGTTATAAACATCATCAAACCTTTGGTCGAGGAAATTTTTTATGTGCGGGTGATTGTCAACGTCGAGTTTCGCATAAATTTCACGGCGAACGGCTTCTTTCTTTTTGTCAACGACACCGAAACGTTTCACCAAAGCTTTTTCTGTGGTGCTTCCTTTGCCGCGCTTCAACACCGTAGATTTAAAACGCGAATCACTTTGGGCAGCATTGACTATTTCTTTGTTGTTTGCGAGTTCATTGTAGACGGTTTCAACTTGCGGGGCGATTTCGTCGGCGATTTCTTTGCCGAGAATTTTTTCAAAGTCACGCTGAATGTTTTGCAAGTTCGTTTCGCCGTTGCCTTTGAAGAATAAATATTGCACGCGGGCTTCAATCGCGTCTTGTTTGAACCATTCGTCGTCCGTCAAAATTCCTTCGTGCGGTGCGTTCAAAAATTCTTCGACGCGCTTGTAAAGACCTTTCGTCGGTATTTCGCCGTCTTCCGCCTGTTTGTAAATGTCGTAAGCTTCATGACTTACTTTTGCAGCAACAGTGTACTGAGATTCGCTGACACTCCACATTGCATCGTTTAATTGCGCCGTGTAAGGCTTTTCCCATTGCTTGATGAAGTTACCGGTTGCCTGTTGCTCTACTTTATCGTCGCTCTGTCCTGTGAGAGACAAATCGTCATTAATTAATTTTCCACCTTTACCGTCGTTAATTGCTTGAATTTCACGTTCGGTTCTGTTCTTCAAGACAGGGAACTTTTCGGCGATTTCGTTCAGGCGTTCGATTGCCTTTGTCGGGTCAAATTCGGCGGCTCGTTTCTGTTGCCATTTACGCCAAAAGTCGTAATAAGTTTCTCTCGCTTGCTCTTGTTCGTTTTCGGTGCCGTTGAGGAGTTTGTTCACCGTGTCAATCGCCGTATCGGGGTTTATTACGCCGTCCGACATCATCTCCGAAAGGTCTTGGAAATTTGTCGTTGGCGGATTGTCCTTATACGCAGGATTTTTTTCACCCCACTTTTTAATCAGCGCGTCGATTTCTTTCTGCGCTTCCTGCGTCGAATAAGATTTTTTCGATTTTGCAACGGGTTCGCTTTGTTTGTCGTCGGCGGATTTTTTAGTTTCGGCAGATTGTTTGTCGGTAGCGGGCACTTTCTTGACAGGCTTGTCGCTTCGTTCGGCTTTGGAAGTGTCCTGTTCGCCATTGTTTCTGGTCGGTTCGGTTTTACGCGAAATAATATCGACTTGCGCTCCAAATTTCTCTGCCTCGTCTTTAACGATGCTATGAGACCAAGAAGAGATTTCACCCTCAATAAAGGAAACGCGATAACCGTCGTTTGTTTCTTCTATAATCGGAACTTCTTGCAAAGAGTTCGGTAAGAAGCGCATTAATCCCTTGCGATGTAGTTCTTCGTCAGACAATGTATCAGGGCGGAGTATTTGTAAAACTCGTAAGGTTTCAGGAGTTTTCGGAACAATTATTTCTACAACTGAACGAAATTTGCCGTCTTTTTCGCCATATTTTATTGCCTTGACCGTTGTTTCACTCGGCAAGTAGGCGTTCCGTATTTCCTTACCTATTCCGGCAGAAGATGCCAAATCGGCAAGTTGTTGATATGCATTGTGTTTATGCCTGCCAAATTTATTGAGCCAATCGTTTGGGGAATTCAATAAATCACGGAAGGTATTTTCTGCATCTTGCCAAGTCATAACCTCCGATGTTGCCCAGTTAAGAATTGACTGTGCTGTTCGATGAATCTCGTCGAGCGGAATTGTTTCTAAATGCCATTTATGCTTTTTTGCAAGCTGTTTGTTAAATTTTTCGTAATCGTCTTGAGGGAGCGCGGCTGCTTTTTTTTGATACCATTCGTTCCAAATTGAAATAAAAGGCTTTTCTTGTGCACTCGGTTCGCGTTCGTCTTCTAATAAGGAAGAGTACCTTTTTTGTGCTTTTGGCTCGGAAGTTTTGTTGTCAACAGTTGTCTGTTCCAAACGCTCAGTCACATCGTCGACGGCTTCGCGAAGGTTTTGTTGCGCTTCGGTTCGAGTTATTTCGCCCGCGTCAAATTGCCGTGTAATGTCGTTGATTTCGTCCATCAAGTCGCCCGCTATTTCTTCGGCTTCGGCTTGCGTCAACGTGTCGGCTTTGAGCATGTCGGTGACTTTTTTGCCGACCGTTGCGACTTGCGATTTAAAAGCTTTAAATGCCGCGTTGCCCGTCACAAGTTGATTAATTGCGTCGTTGTTGATTACGGCACCGAAACCGGCCGTGTCGTCTTCCGTGACAGGACGAATTTTTGCGCTCGTCGGGGCTTTCTTGAATCCGAAGAAAATATCCAAAGCCGCTTTGAATGCAGTCGCGTCGCTTTTGTCTTTGAAGTGCCAAGTTTCGTCGGCGTAATGAGCTGTCCCGCCCAAACTTTTGGACAAGTCGTCGAATAGACCGTTGGTTGCCCAAAGCGTATTGGTTTTACCAAACAAGTCTTCGTCGTTTTTGATTATCGGGAAGGTGCCGACAAGTTTAACGCGCCACACGCCCTGCTTGTTTTGAGCCGTTTGAACTGCGCTGACTTTGACGCCGTCATACAAAGAATTTTTGTCAATCGGATTCAGTTCAAGTGCCGCTTGTGCGCGAACGTCCGCAGGTTGATTTTTGTCTGCCGCAAGTTGTTTGCGCTCGTTACGCTCGGCTTGTTGAACGTCGTCGGGATTGAAGTACGCGACGTGTATGTTGTCCATGAAAAACTTTGCTCCGCGTTGAAACTCCCATGCGTCGCGTGGCGTCGTGAAATTAAAGCGCGTGTTGTCCGACTGATTCTTTTGAGCCGTGCCGCCGAACATTTCCGCCAATTTCGTCAGTTGCGCCAAAGTCGCCGCGTCGTTTTTGCTGCCCTCGAAGTAGACTGCTTTGTCGTCGATCATGCCGCGATAAACTTTGTCCGCCCGTTCGTTTTGAATTCCGGCTTGCTGAATTGCTTTAAGCGGTTCGATTAAGCTTCCTCGCAACCAGTCGAGATATTCACGTTCGCGCTTGTTGAGCTTCATTGCCGATTCGTCAAGGTTTCCTTTGGCAATGTTTTCGACAACTTCAAGGCGCGTCATTTCGCGACCGTCGATTGTGACCGTGCGCTTGTTGTTCTCGTCGAATTTCTTGTCTTTGTAACCGCCTTTGAACGCGTCGACGGCACTCTTGTCGCCGAAAGTCAACGCGCCGTCGGGATAAACGATTTCGCCTTGCGTCGTCGGCTCCGTTGATTCGGGTTCGTTGACGGTTTCGGCTTGCTCGGCACTTTCGTCGCTGTCGGAAAAGTCATCATCTTCGTTAAGGTCAAGTTGTCTTTGTATTGCGGCGTCGATGGCTTTTTTGGCTCCGTTCCCGTACAAAATGTTTATGTCGTCTCCGTACGTGTCAACAGAATAATCTTCCTCATCAAGGTAAGCAAACGAAAAGCTGTTGTTCCGCAGAATATCTTTGGTTTTTTCGGGGTTCCTGGAGCCAAAATTCCACAAAGACGGCTCGTGCTTTGCTTGATAATCGATGACTTCAATGGCTTTTTGTTCGTCACCGTATTCAATTAATAATTGCAACACACTGTCAAGATTGCTGTCTTCGTCGCCCGTGAGCCAACGCCGATTGTTTCTGTCGAAGAAAGCTTCGCGGTCGTTATCCCAAAGATAAACGTTGTCTCCGACTTTAATTCCCGTGCCGTCGGGTATCTTGTAGGTTTTGCTGGAAAAATCGCGTTGCTTTTCGGGCAAGTTTTGTCGTGCGGCTTGTTTTTCTGAAAGTTTTGTCTCACGTTGCTCACGCTCTTTGCGCTCACGGTTGACGTTGTCGAGAGTTTTTAAATCTTCGCGGGTTTTAACTTGACCGTCGGAAACAATTTCCAGAGCTTTTGCGAATACCCGTGCATCGTTCAATGTCGGAAATAAAATAAAGCGGCTGTCGCTAAGTTGTTTGTCGTCTTCGGTGTCGTGGGTCATGATGGCGTTGGTGTTCTTCACCAGTTCGGAAAGTTTTTTAAGCGTCCATGTCGACTTTTTAAAATTTTGGTCAACGTCTTTGATTTTTATCACGTAATTTGCCGGGTGTTCTTCGGTGTCGAGGTGTTGCCAATCGCTCCAAGCAGGATGTATTGGCGCAAAATATTCGATTGTGATAACGTCGCCCGAATACAACCTTAATCCGACGCGGAAAAGTTTTTTCGATTCGTCGTCGACAAGTTTGGTTTTGCGCAAAAGTTCCTGTGCTCTTTGTTCACTTTCGTCGCTGGAAAGTTCATTGACCGCCGTTGATTCGTCTTCCGCAGGTGAAGTTTGTTCGATTTGCTCGTCGTTCGGGAAGACAAATTTTTTATCGCCGCGTTTGATTGCCGCGTTCAATTCATCAAGTGCTTTGAGTGCTTGACTTTCAGTGTCGTATGCCGCCAAACCGAAATTGCCGTAACTGATTTTGAATATGTCGCCTGCCAAAGTTCGTGTCGGTATTATCGAAAACTCTTCGGCGTCGGTTGCAGCTCGTTCTTCGGCGTCGTCCCATTGCGGCGACACGGTGATTTTCGCGTCGTTCCAATCGGCAAGCGTCGCACGAATTTTTTTCTTGAGACTGTCGATTGTCGGCAATGGTTCTTTGTTCGTCGCGTCAACGGATTTCCATTGCACCATGCCGGCGAAAGCGTTTTTAACGTCCTCGTAAGCTTTGGCGTTGCTGTATTCGACTTTGCCGTTGACGAACTTCATCAAACCCGCGTCAGCAAGACTGTCGACCAAACCGCCGACAAATTCCTTGAGGCGACGAATATTCATCGACAAACCTTCAACCGCGCCCAAGTCAACTCTGTAAACTTCGCGGAAAATTTGTTTGAGCTGTGTGACGGTTCGCGCCTGCGAAATGGGTTTGGTTATCTCCGTGCCGCGATAAATCCCTGTCGCGTCGTCGATAAAGGCATTACGGTCGCTTTCGTCGCGGAACAAAATCATGTTCCCGTGTTCGTGATAAATGCCGTTGTATTCGGCGGCAATGTCTTCGAGTCGCGCATATTCTTTCTGCGGCAAAATTTTCGTGAATCGTATGCCGGCTTGCGTTTGATTCGTTTCGGGATTGGTGAAGTTGCCCATCTCAAAGTTGCGTTTATCCTTGTCGCTTTGTTCGGCTTGTGATATATTTTTAGCGGAAGTTTCGACTTCCACAGCAGACGCAGGGATGGACAGAGTGCCGAGGGCTTCGTTTGAAGATTCTGGTTCTGTAGATACGACTGCGTCTTTTGTTTTTTCTTCACTCGGCAAAGTATGATTGTAATATTGGATGTCCCTGTTATTACGTTTCACCACAGTAATTTCCACAGGAATTGTTTTGTCATCTATCTGTGCGCTCGTGTGCAAATAATAAAAGTAATCTCCTTTGTGACGCTCTTTCGTTGAATGTTTTCCTGTAATGTCTGTAGAATTTTGAATCAATTCGGGCAGGTGTTTCACAAGTAAAAGCTTATTGATTTTAGCACTGCTGTTTTTCAATTCCCGTTTGCCTGAGCCCGTGAAATTTACTAACCCGTTTTCATCAATATCAATTTTACCGAGAGTTTCATTTTCAACGCTAGTCCCTTGCAAATGTTCGCTGTAATATTGAACGGCTTTTTTACGCAATTCGTCGATGCCGTCATATTCGCCAAATTCGTCGCCCGTAACCGTCACGGCGGCTTTTTTAGTTTCGGGTTCCTGCGCTTCTTCCGACGCCTGCTGTTGGTCGGCGAAAAATTTCTGAATGCCTTTGTATGTCGCCCGAATCATAGGTGTGATGGCTTTCATCGTCTCCGCACTAAGTTTTTCAGCAAAATCTTTTTCGATGTCTTCAAGTTCTGTCGTGCCATTTTCGTAGAGATAGCCAATTCTTTTTGCTGTCGACCAAATTTGCTTGTCGTTGAATTTTTCGATTTTGGGCATGGCTTTTAGTGTTTCCCACAAAGGCTTTTGCCACGGCTCGAAGTCTTCACCAATATCTTGCCTCAGTTTTTTCGCCCACGCCACGAAATTATTTATGCCGCGCTGAAGATACCTGATTCCTATTTTTAAACCCAGTGTCCATACTTTTGGATTGAACATCGGCATCGCGGACAGCTTGTTGAGTTCCTTGCGAAGTTCGGCAATGTCTTTTTGGTTTGCCTCGTCGCTGTCGTCGACAACGTTTATAAATTTGTCTTCAGGTATTACGTCGTTTGATTCTGCGGAGTCTTCTTCGTTAAACTTGGCGGGGTCAAAATCCGCAAAGGCGTCGAGCAAATCATTCGTTGAAGATTCGTCGGTTCCAAATCCAAAAAGGCTTTCTTTGTCTTCTCGCTGTTTAAGTTCAGGTTTCGCTTGTGACTGTGCGGCGGGCTGTGGTGTCGATTGAGTTTCAGGTTGCGTCGTCGATTGAACTTCGGGCTTCGGCGTCGACGATTGAGCTTCGGACTTCGGCGAAAAGAGGTCTGACATCCCGTTGTTTTCAACATCATTGCGGGCTTTGCGGATTAAATCAATGAGCGGTTTGGCTTCGTTCGTGCCGAACAAAACGCCTTGTCGCGGGTCGCCTTGAGCTTGAATGCCCTGCGCGATTTTCTTCAGGAAAGCCGTGATTTTGTTCGGAGCGTGTTTGTTGTCGTCGAGGAAAGACAGAACTTCGCGCATTTCGTTCGTGTCCGCGTATTCGGCGAAAATCGATTGACCGGCTAAGTAACCCTTCACGGTTTTGCCTTCGTCGCGGAGGGCACTCAATTTCTTCACGGCCGCGATAAGGTCTTTCAAGTCGTAACTGTGCAAGTAACCTTTTCGCATTGCCGCTTGAACTTTGGCCAAAGTCGGAGCCGCATTCGCGAATGCGTTGGTTGCGCCTTTGACGTTGTCGTCGGTGCTCTCGCTCATTCGGGCGATAAAATCGTCGTCGCCGTAAGCAAGCGCGAACAAAGCCCGTTTCACGCGATTAATTCCGTCGGAACTGATTTTGCCGTCTTTGTCGGTCAAGGCGTTGAGTTCGCCGGGATTGCTTTTGGTGATGTCTCGGAGTATCGCACGCAAAAAATCCGTTGCCGCGGCGGAAGTCAAGTCAACGTCGCCCGTTTGAGGGAGTTCGTCAAAAGCCGCAAGTGAAATTGCTTTGGCGTCGGCTTTAGCTCTGTCACTCGCGCTGAATTGTGCGCCGCCCGTCTGAGATTTCGTGAGGTCTTGAATTTCGGCGTTGTTCAAGTCGTGCGTCAATTCCCTGACTAAAACCGGTTGATTCATCCGTGAAATTGCGTTCGCGTTCAAGCCGAATTGCTGAGCGTTTTCAATCAGCGCGTTCTTGTAAGCGTCGCCGCGTCCTGTCTCGTAAGCGCGTTGAATCGCCATTGTGCGGCCGTTGCCGTTCAAAACCACGCCGTCATTTCGGATAACGGGCGCGCCTTGATTAACGTCGCGGGCTTCCATGAGGTCGGCGGGCTTCAAATTGTTGGACATTTTAACTGCCTGAGCTTGCATGTCGACGCGTGTGCGGTCTCGCGGCTGAAGTCCGTCGGGATAATTTTTGTTTTCGACAACGCCGGTGTCGTCAAGTTTGTGCGAAGTAACCAAGTCGTTTGCCTCGACGACGCGATATCGAACTTGATGCGCCGTCCTGCTCGCCGTGATGACTTCGGCCGTGTTCCCGCGAAGTCCGTCGCTTTGAACGTTTTCAGCCGCTTGTTCCGACGAATCGCGAATGACAAGCCCTGCGTCGGTAAAAATTTCCTGCGCTTTGCGAATTGCGTTTTCGTCGCCGTTTAGCAGGTCGCGTTCCATGCCGTCGGGCAGGTCGATTTTCGGAACGACAGCTTTACCGAATTGCTGTTGGAATTGCGGGCTGTTGACCCGTTGAGTGAAATTCGCCACGCGAACAATCGCCGCGCCTTGAGCTTTGCGTTCGTCTTTGTCCTGCGAAATTTCGCCGTGCGCCAACTTTAAATCTTCGATGACATCCGTGCTTTCGGTCGGTCGGGTTTCCTGCTCTTGCGGGCGATTAAAAAGTTTGTCCGAATCAAGCAGTCGGCGTTGCGTTTCGATTATCGTTGACTGCTTGCCGCGCTCCAAAGATTTTCTCGTGTCGTCGTCGAGTTGAATGTCGGTTTGTGCCGCCAAAATGATTAATTTCTTGCCTTTTTCGCGGCGGGATTTTTGAGCGGCTTTGTCGTTGCCGGTTGCAGGCGGAGCCAAAGCTTCCTGCACAAAACGCGTCGCCGTCACGGTTTGCGAAACTTCCTGCGTCGGTTGAACTTCGGGTTGCGTCGACGGTTGAGCTTTCGGCGCGGCGGATTTTATCAGCTTGTCGAGATGTTCGCGTGCCCGGTCGTGTGCGTCGAAGGCTTGAGAGTATTCACTCGGCGCGTTGATTCGGGATTGTTCGTCGTCGAAACGGTCAAGTTTCGTCTTCGCCTCGGCAAGTCGTTCGTTCGCGTCAAGAATGTTTTTGAGACGGGCTTTCTTCGCACGCAACTTTTCGTTGAGAGCTTCTTTATCGGCGCGTGACTTCGCCGCTATAATTTGCTTTTCGATGTCGGCAATTTCGGCTTTCAACCGTGCGACAGTTTCGGCAACTTCGTCGTCCATCGGTGTCGCAGTTAAAGCGTCGAGGTCTGCTTGCAACTTGCTTTGACGGGCGGCGGCTTCGCGGAATTGCAAACGCAAATTCGTTGCCGTTGTTTCGTCGCCCGATTCGCGAGCTTTTTTGGTGTCCGCGAGAAGTTTGTCTTTGCGTTTTTGTTCGGCGGCAACCTGTTCGTTCAACGCCTTAATTTGCGCGATTTGCTGACGTTTGGCGTCGTATTGAGCTTGTGCGGCGGCGTATTGTTCTTCGGAAAGGTCGGACATCAAGCGTTCGTCCAAATTCGCAATGTCGGCTTCCAGTCGCGAAATTGCGCGTGCAGGTTTACCCGTGAGCTTTGCGGGCGGCTGAGGTTTTTCTTCGGGCTGGTTTTCTTGCGGCGGATTGATGTAATTCGCCAAAGCGTTCGTTTTGCTGTCGGCAGAGCTGTAAAGTTTTGCGAGTTGAGATTTGAGCGTCTCTTGAACTTTCGGGTCGGTCGTCTGCGAAAGTTGATTTTTGGCTTCGGAAACTTGCGCGTTGAGTTTGGCGATTTCGTTGTTGTCGTGTTGAATTTTGTCGCGACGCTGATTGAGCTGTACGATTTTGCCCGCGTTTTCGCGAAGACCTTGCGCGTCGAGTTCGGCTTTCTGCTGAGCTATCGACGCCAATTCGTCGGCAACGAAGTCTTCGACGGGCGCGAAATTTTCTTGAGCTTGCGGCGTCTCCTGCGGCGACAAAAGGTTTTCGAGCTTGGTTGACGCGGACTTGTAGTCTTTGCGCAAGTTGTCCAACTGTTTCTTCGCGTTGTTGTAAGCGGTCGCGTCTTTGGCTTTGTCGGCTTTGTTTCGGGCTTGAATCAGCGGCTTAAACTTCGCGTCGAGCTTGGCGGTCTCGTCGACGGCGGCTTGAATCGCGTAACGTCTGTCCGTCAAGCTTTCGATTTCGGCTTCGTTGGCAATTTCGTCTTGAGCGCGAAGTTCGGCAATTCGTGCGTCGAATTTTGCAACGGCTTCTTCGGCTTGAGCTTTGAGCGGCGCGAATTTTTTCGACGGAGCGGGCGTGGCGTCCTGCACTTGCGGAGTAATGATTCGCTTAAGTTCGGCTTCCTTCTCCTGAAGTTGTTTCTTCGCGTCGGCAAGTTGTGTTGCCGCGTCAGCTTGAGGTTCGGGGCTTTGCAAGTTCGCGAGTGCGGCGGCGGCTTTGGTCGTGAGCGTGTCGATTTGCGCGGTGAGTTTCTTGACTTGATTGAGTTGTGCGGTTTTGTTTTGAATCTGTTGCGCGAGCGGCAAAGCTTGTTCGGCCGTCAAGTCGGGCGTAATTTGCGCGGTCAAGCTTTGGATGTCCGCGTTCAAGTTCGTTGCAAAACCCGCCGCTTGCTTTTGAATTTCGGTTTGCGGCGTTGCGTCTTGAACTTGCGGCGAAATAATTTTCGTGAGTTCGGCTTGTTTGGCGTCGAGTTGCGTTTGGAGCTTCGTGACTTTGTCGCTTGCCGTCGCGATTTTGGTTGCGTTGCCGGTCGCGTTCGCCTTGACGAAATTGTCGGAGGCCTTCTGCAAGTCGGCTTCAAGTTTGGCGATGTCTTTGCCCAAAGTTTGAATCGAATTGATTTTCGCGTCGTGCGCCTTGATTTGCTTGTTGATGTCGGCGAATTCGGCTTTGTCCGACGTTTGAATCGCCTTGTCGGAAAGAGTTTTGAGTTCGTCGCGAAGACGTGCGATTTCGTTCGACAAGTTTTCGGGCAAAGCAGTCTGCTTGACGGAACCGAGACTGCCCAAAACTTTGTTGAAAGTGTCCGCGTCGCCGTCGTTGAGCCGCTTGAGGAAATGCCCGCCGACTTTGGTGCCTGCATCTTCGAGTCTGGCTTTGAGGACGCCGCTTAAAAGTTTTCGGTCGTCGACGGAGAGATTTTCCACCGACGAATTCTTGTCGGCAAGTTGAGCAAGTTTTTCGTCCAAAGCCACCTGCCCGAATTCGGCAAGGTCGTCGCCGTAAAGATCTGCAAGCGTCTTGCGATTGGCCTTGCTGTTGATGAATTCGCCTTTCTCGTTGAACATTGAGCTGAGCTTGATGAAGTCGTCGCCCGCCGAAGAGTCGCGCTTGTCCGCCGCGAATGCCGACAAAATACTTCGCGTGGTTTCGTCGTCACCCGTCGCATCGAAAAGCGGTTTGGTCTCCTCATTGAGAATGTCCGCGATAAGCCGTTGGTAAATCGAATTCGTGTCGGTTGAAGTTTCAGCTTCGGTTGACGTGTCGGCAGTTCCCGTGCGTGAAGATTTAACGCCTTTGATGTTGGAAACTTTGGCAATCCACTTGGGCGTTTGACCTTGATACAGCGGCTGTTCCATGATTTTGTTGGCACTGCTGCTGTTGCCGAAAACGCGCCAATTGCCGTCGGCGTCCTTGTGGTCTGCAACCAACACGTGCTGATAAGTTTGCGCGCCGTCGTAAAAAATGATGTCGCCCGGCGCAACATTCGCTTCGTCGAACGGGACAATCTCGACGCCCATTTTCTCAAGGCGGCTGTGCAAGCTATTTTCGCCTTCAACCGTGTTGACAACTTTGTCGTCGACCATCTTTTGAAATTCGGGGTGAACGTGCGCCAAAATCTTCGTGACGGCTTCGACGCAACCGACGGTTCCATTGTCCATCTGCTTGCCGTCAAGTGCTTTGCGTGCGGAAGTCAAGCCCGACTGAATGTCAATAGACGGTTTGTCGTCGTCGGCATTTCCGCGAAGATTGCCGCCGTAGTCGTAAGAATATTTATCGCCGACAAGATTTGCCGCTTCGCCGAAAAGATTGCTGACTCGGTTGGCGTAATTTTGAGTTTCGGCGTAAGGAGGAACGCCGCCGTGTTTTTGGACTGCGCCTGTTCCCGCGTTGTAACCGGCCGCCGCAAGTGTTACGTCTCCGTCGAAGGCGTCAAGATTTTGCTTGAGATACTTCACGCCGCCGTGAATGTTTTGCTCCAAGTCGTACGGGTCGACGCCCAAAGCTTGAGCGGTTTCGGGCATGAGTTGCATGACGCCGATTGCTCCGGCTTCCGAAATTTCGTCCTGATTGCCGTTGCTCTCCGCAATTGCGACTGACAAAGCCACACGCGGGTCGACGCCTTGCGACACGGATTCGCGAACAATTAAATCGAAAACTTGGTCGTTGATGCCCTCGCCTTTCGCCCAACTGCGCAAAAGGTCGTTCGACGGCACGCTTTCGCCGCTGTATCTGTTTTCCGTGGCGGAATAATCGCCGCTTCCGATTGAGCGAAGGTCGTTCGACGGCACGCTTTCGCCGCTGTATCTGTTTTCCGTGGCAGAAAAATCGCCGCTTCCAAGAGAGTAAAGTTTGTCGCTGTTGCGTTCGGCGTCGCGTCTTTGGCGTCCCTCTTTGGTAAAATGGTCGCGCCCCATACCCGTGACAACACCGCCCAAAGTCGGCAACAGGAACCCGAAGAAACCTTCCTTCATTGCTTGAGCTTGTTCGGCGTACTGCGGGTCGGTCATCATCGAAATTGGATTCCACGTGTTGGGCTTGCCCGAAACTTCGCGGGTGAAAGCTTCCTGCATACCTTCTTCAAAAGCCTGCGAGCCGAGTTCGCCCAAGCCCGCAAGAATGTTTTTGCCTTTGAGAGCTTTGCTGAACAAGCCCCACTGAGCGGCGTTTGACACGGGCAGGAACGCGGCGTTGCGTCCGAAAACTCCCCAGCGTTTGTCCCAAGCTTCGTCGGGATTCATGCCGTTTGCGACGGCGTTTCGGTACCAGTTGCCGCCTTCCATTGCCGCTTCGGGGATACCTGTAGCGAACCAACGTCCCGTCATGTTTGCGGTCGTCGGCGAAAACAATCTGCCGATTTTCGGTATCGACGTCAAACCGCGCCCGATTGTGCCGTAAACACCGCCGGGAACAGCAAACGTCGGCGCAAGAATCGACGCCATCGAACCGATCGTGTTACCCGTGCCGCGTGCCCAACCTTCGGGTGACGATATGTAGTCCCACGAAAATTCTGCGGGCATTGCGGGCTTCAAGCGTTCTTCAATCCAATCCGAGCCGCGCTGAAAAAAATCCCCGACGTTGTTCGCGCCGAGGAAAGTTGCCGTGTCTGCAATGCCGCCTGCGAATCTGCTTCCGATTCCGCCGAAGAAATTATCTATCCAGCGATTTCCGGTGATGCCTTCGTTCTGCAGAATTTTTTTCTGCGCGTTCATCGCTTCGAGCGGCGTAATTCGCGGCTTTATCGCTTCCAAAAACTTATCGGTGTCGTTTTTCAGTAAAGCCAAATTCAATCCCTCCTTTGCCGATTATCTTAAATCGATTTTGCCATAATGAGGGTCATACATAACGCCTCTACCCGTGTCAACGTTCGGCGTCGGCGTAGTTTGGTTTTGAATAGAGTTACGAACTTTCCTGCGTATAACTTCGGGGTCATCTTGCCCGAACTGTCCGTTGTTCATCAGATACGCCATAATTTGGTCGGGCGACATCTTGCCGTGTTTGGCTTCTTCGATTTCGATTATCGCTTGATTCAAGGTGTATTCACGATTGGCGACTTTTTTGTAAATGTCGAGAATGTGTAACGCGCCAACGTACTGGTCTCTGTTCAAAATTTCGGCGTAATTCGCATCGTCGCGTAACAAGCTCGTCATTGCGTCGATTTTTTCGAGTGCCGTTTTACTGTCACCGGCTTTCAAGGCGGATTCAATGTCTTGGTATCTGTTGCTGAAAAGATTCGCGGCAGCTTTTAATTTGCCGTCGTTGTCTTTGGACGGGGTCTTTTCGACTTGATTTTTCGCCCACTCTGCCGCTTGTTGTTCATTGCCGAACAATTTCATGCCGAGCGTATACCACGAATCAAATTTGCCCATTGGACTGTCAAGGTAAGCTTTGATTTTGTCGGCTTCAAGTTTCAAAACTTCGCGGTTGTGTGCAAGTCGTTCTTGTAAGGTCAGCCTTCGGTCTTGCGCCGCAAGAGTTTTGTCGTTTTCTTTGGATTGGTGCTCAAAGGTTTTTTCCAAACGCTGATTCGTTTGTTCGTTGCCGTAAATAGTATTCCAACGATTGAAAGCAATTTGATCTGCTGTACGTTGTGCGGCGGCGTCGTTGGTCATTCTGACGCGGTTGTCGGCTCTGTCCTCGCTGAACATGTCTTTCGGCATGGCAAAGCCGCTCGCGAAAAGTCTTGCCGTCAATTCCGGATTCGACGGGTCAAGTTTCTGCATCATCGACAAACCAAACGGATTGAGCGTTTGCCCGTCGGGATTGACGCCGTAAGTCATGACGCCTTCGGTGACGCGTTTGAGAAAATCTTCCTGCCGACCCGCTCGTTCGCGCCCCAAAATTCTTTCGGCTTGTCGTGGACTTGCGCCGCCGTTGCGAAGTTCAAGGTAACGGCTTTCTTCGAGTTCCCTGACCGAAGGCAACCGCAGAAAATCGCGCACAGCGGTGTTGCGATAGGTGTCGTAAGCTTGCGACGCTTCCTGCAACGTTTTGCCTGCGCCGTAATCGGAAACGTCAACGCCCAACGCGTCGGCTTGCGTTCGTATGGCGTTCGCTTTGTCGGCGGCGGCGTCGCGTTTTCGACTCCAGCCTTCAATATTGGCGTTAATTTCCTGTTTTTTTTCGTCGGTCAAGTCGGGTGTGTCCAACTGCTTCGTCCACCACTGCATTGACTTGTCGGCGGTGTCCCAGTCGCTTTTGGCTCCGACAAGCCCTTGTTGAATGCCGCTCATCTGCAAATCGCTCACGGGCGACGGCTTCAAGAAACGTTCGGGCATTTGCGGCGGATTGTACGGCAGATTCGCGGGTTCGCCGCCTCCGAAAGCGTACGAAAGAAATCCTGCCATCGTCACCACCTCCCGACGTTGCCCAAAAGCGAATTGGCGTTGTAATTATAATTCTGCGGCGCGCTCCAAAAGTAATTCTGCGGTCTGACGGGCGGGGCATTTGACTGCGCATTGATTGTGAAGTTGGCAATGTTGCTCGTGCGCGGCATACCTGCGTTGCCTTGATACGGAATTCGCTGACCAAAATTCCACGCGCCAAACCAATTCAAAGGCGGCGGCTGAACATTCGGCGGCGAATACGAATAATTTTTCAGCACGTCCTGCAAGTTCCAATCGAAACTGAAATCATTGTTGAACATTTCCTCACCGCCTTAGAAATATCGCTGACCGAGTTGCTGTCCAACGCTGTACGGCGAATTGCCCCAGGGATTATTTACTGTCGTTGACGGTGTTGTCGGTCGTGTCGGCGTTGCGGGAGCTTGTGGTGTCGGTGTCATCTGGAAAAAAGGTTGCTGCTGTCGATTATTTTGTCGCCAATCGAAACTTGACGGTTTCGGTGTCACGGCGTCTGTGAAAAGTTTGTTCGCCGTCGGTAACTGATACTGCGGTTTCCAACCTAAATCGAATTCGCCTTGCGGGAGCAAATAGTCGCGAATTGCCGAGTTTATCGCCGCAGAATTCACTTCGGGCGGATTCGGCGGATTTTTATAATCTTCTTTGCGCATTTCGTTCCAGTTATAAAATTTATGACCGAGCCAACGTCCCAAGCCCGTGCCGAGTGTCAAGCCCAAAAGCGTCTGCCAATTAAGATTCTTCGCCAAGTTCGCGCCGCTTGCAAGTTGTTGTTGCCACGCGTACATCGGATTGTCCCAAATGCTCACGTTTTGATTGTCCGGCATAAATCATCACTCCTTCCGTAAATTATTTCGCCGAGCCCAAAGCACCCGCGTAACCGCCCGCGAACGCCGACGCTACGCCGCCGAACAAACCGCCCCAGAAACTGCTTGAGCTTTCTTGTTGCGTGGTTGTCTTCGTGCCTTGATTCGACAGCGCGACCAATACGCCCGTCGCAGATTGATTCAAGCCCGTTGACGCGTTCCAAAGTCGAATTGCCGCGTTTTGAGCCGCTTCTTGTGCGCCCGCGCTCATTGTGATTCGGCTTGTCGAGTTGCCCAAGTACATGCTGATAAGCGCGTTCCATATCTGCAGGTGTGACAGTTTCAAGTTGTGCGCGTTGCGTCCCGCATCCAAAGCCATCATCGAATGTTGCCACAGCGCGTCCGAAATGTTCTTCGAGTACTCGTACCATTGCCCGCACATGTCGTTTCGTTGCTTGAGTGCCTGAAGAATTCGCATCCACATGTCGCCGTTGAGTTGGAATTCGGTTTGCTTCGCTTTGAGTTGTGCGTCAAGCTGAGCGTTCGCGTTGTTCAAAAGTTGCCCGTAAAGTTGAGCGTGTGCGTTGAGCGAATTTGTCACGGCTCCGAACTGCTGATTGACGTAACCCGCCCGTTGCGCCGTGGTGTTGAGCCAGTTGCTTATTTGCGAGTTGTAAGCGTTCATCTTGTTGACCAGAGCCGTCATCAGATTGTTTTTGGCGTTCTCGTCAATTTGAGCCATCTGCATTAAAGCGTTGAGCGCGTTCTGGAACTGAGCGTTGAAAGTGTTTTCTTGATTGAGATATGCACCCGTCAAGTTGTTATGTTCGTTTTCAATCAGCTGTGACCGTTGCATTAACGAATTCAGCCAATTTTGGAACTGAGCATTGAAGGTGTTTTCCTGATTGAGATATGCGCCTGTCAAGTTGTTGTGTTCGTTTTCAATCAACTGTGACCGTTGCATAAGCGAATTCAAGAAATTTTGGAACTGAGCATTGAACGTGTTTTCCTGATTGAGGTACGCGCCCGTCAAGTTGTTATGTTCGTTTTCAATCAACTGTGACCGTTGCATTAACGAATTCAGCCAATTTTGGAACTGTGCGTTGAAAGTGTTCTCCTGATTGAGATATGCGCCCGTCAAGTTGTTATGTTCGTTTTCAATCAGCTGTGACCGTTGCATTAACGAATTCAGCCAATTTTGGAACTGTGCATTGAAAGTGTTTTCTTGATTGAGATACGCGCCCGTCAAGTTATTGTGTTCGTTCTCGACCAACTGCGACCGTTGCATTAGTGAGTTCAGCCAATTTTGGAACTGCGCATTGAAGGTGTTTTCCTGATTGAGGTATGCGCCCGTCAAATTGTTGTGTTCGTTTTCAATCAGCTGACTGCGTTGCATTAACGAATTCAGCCAATTTTGGAACTGAGCGTTGAAGGTGTTTTCCTGATTGAGGTATGCGCCCGTCAAATTGTTGTGTTCGTTCTCGACCAACTGTGACCGTTGCATTAACGAGTTCAGCCAATTTTGGAACTGAGCGTTGAAAGTGTTTTCTTGATTGAGATATGCACCCGTCAAGTTGTTATGTTCGTTTTCAATCAGCTGTGACCGTTGCATTAACGAATTCAGCCAATTTTGGAACTGTGCATTGAACGTGTTTTCTTGATTGAGATACGCGCCCGTCAAGTTATTGTGTTCATTTTCAACTAACTGACCGCGTTGCATGAGCGAATTCAAGAAATTTTGGAACTGTGCATTGAACGTGTTTTCTTGATTGAGATATGCGCCCGTCAAGTTGTTATGTTCGTTTTCAACCAGCTGACTGCGTTGCATGAGCGAGTTCAAGAAATTCTGGAACTGAGCGTTGAACGTGTTTTCTTGATTGAGATATGCGCCAGTCAAGTTATTGTGCGAAGTCTCTTCGAGTTGCGAACGCTGATTGAGCGCGTTGCTCGCGTTGCCGAACTGCGAATTGAACGTGTTGCCCTGATTGACCAAAGCCGTGTTTAAGTTGTTGAATTCGTTCTGCTTGATCTGCCCGCGCTGACCAATGCCGTTGAGGTAGCCGCCGTACTGTTCGTTGTACGAATTCTTCATGTCGTTCAAGGCGTCTTCGGTGTTCTTCCAACGTTGCTCCGCCATACCCGCAATTTCGTGGATGTTCGCCAAATACTGCCGCGCCACTTCGTCCGCCGCGTTTCGTTCAATGTCGTAAAGTGCCTGATTCGTGACCGAAGAATTTAAAACGCCGCGTTGCCCGTGGTCGTTGACGGTCTTGCCGATTGTGTTCTCCAACGCAAGGCGGATTGATTCTTCCATGTTGCGTTGCCACTGCGTCGGAACCTTGCCGGTCTCCAAGTCTTCAAGCACGATATTTGTCCGCCGCGCCGCCGGCAGAAAGTGCGGGATGATTTTGTCGAAGTTGTCGAAGTGCTTGTTCATGCGGTCGGCGGCATCGTCGTCAAGCCCGTCGAGAGCCAAATTTATCTTGTCCGCCGCGCCGACAAATTTTGGGATTAAATCGTCGAGGTCTTGATAATTCGTGTTAGCTTTGTCGTCGACTTTGGAATTGATGTCCGCAAGCTTTGTGTTGGTGTCGTCGGCAGTATCGGTAAACAGCGGGACAAGCGAATCCAAGTCTTCATAATTCGTGACGGCTTTGTCACCGATTGCGCCTTCGATTGTATCAAGCCGTGTGTTGGTAACCGTCGCAATATCGGTGAATTTCGGGACTAATGCGTCCAAGTCTTCATAATTCGTGACGGCTTTATCTCCGATTGCGCCTTCGATTGTATCAAGCCGTGTGTTGGTAACCGTCGCAGTATCGGTGAATTTCGGGACTAATGCGTCAAGGGCGTTGTAATTGGTCTCGGCTTTGTCACCGATTGAGCCCTCGATTGTATCAAGGCGCGTGTTCGTGACGGTCGCCGTGTCCGTGAACTTCGGGACAAGCGAATCCAAGTCGGAATAATTCACGTCGGCTTTGTCACCGATTGAACCTTCGATAGTGTCAAGGCGTGTGTTGGTAACCGTCGCCGTATCCGTGAACAGCGGGACTAATGCGTCAAGGTCGGAATAATTGGTATCGGCTTTATCTCCGATTGAGCCCTCGATTGTATCAAGGCGTGTGTTGGTAACCGTCGCCGTATCCGTGAACAGCGGGACTAATGCGTCAAGGTCGGAATAATTGGTATCGGCTTTATCTCCGATTGAGCCCTCGATTGTATCAAGGCGTGTGTTGGTAACCGTCGCCGTATCCGTGAACAGCGGGACTAATGCGTCAAGGTCGGAATAATTGGTATCGGCTTTATCTCCGATTGAGCCTTCGATTGTGTCAAGTCGTGTGTTCGTGACCGTTGCCGTGTCGGTAAACTTCGGGACTAATGCGTCAAGGTCGGAATAATTGGTATCGGCTTTATCTCCGATTGAGCCCTCGATTGTATCAAGGCGTGTGTTGGTAACCGTCGCCGTATCCGTGAACAGCGGGACTAATGCGTCAAGGTCGGAATAATTGGTATCGGCTTTATCTCCGATTGAGCCTTCGATTGTGTCAAGTCGTGTGTTCGTGACCGTTGCCGTGTCGGTAAACTTCGGGACTAATGCGTCAAGGTCGGAATAATTGGTATCGGCTTTATCTCCGATTGAGCCTTCGATTGTGTCAAGCCGCGTGTTCGTAACCGTTGCCGTGTCCGTAAACAGCGGGACAAGCGAATCCAAGTCTTGATAATTCGTCTCGGCTTTCTCGCCCATCTTTTCGCGGATGTCGTCGAGATTTTTGTTGGCGTCGTCGGCGGCGTCCCTGAACTGCGGGATAAGCTCGTCCAAGTCGGCGTAATTCATAATCGTCTTGCCGTTGAGTTTGTCGTCAAGCTCGGCAAGTTGACGGTGACTTTCGTCTTGCGCCTTCGTCCACTGCGACGGCAACTGCGCAAGGTTTGAATTCGTCGCGACGGCCGCCTGCTGATAAGTTTCCATGACTGCCTGCGTGAAACTCAGCAAGCCGCTTTTGAGTGTGCGCAAGTCTTGATAAAGCTCGCGGAGCACGTCGTTCATCCATGAAAACAAGTCGTTCGTGCCGTGAAGATACAGATCGTTGTAGCCCAAAACTTCGTTTATGTAGTTGTCGTTGAACTGTTCGACGACAGAGCGGTCTTGCAGGAAAGTCGGCGGCGGATTCGCGGTCAAGTCAAGCATCAAGTTTTGCAGATAATCCAAACCCGTCTCGATTTTCGCGTCGGCGTCGTCGTAAAGTAAATCATAATGCACGGGAATTGTCCCGCCCGAATTTATCAAGAGGCTGTACGCGTAAGTATTCAGTGCCTTTGCCGAAGGCATAATCGCCGCAGTGTATTCGACTTCCAGCCGCTGAAGTTCCATTTCGTAAGGCGTCGGCTCGTAAGTTTGGGTGACGGTCGTGCCGCCTTTGCCGCCGCCGAAACGTTGCATGTCGAAGGAAAATCTGTCGGTCATGTCAATTCACCGCCTAAATTTCCCAAGTGACCATGTAGCCGATTTTGCCGTTTTCGGTCTTGAAACGCGGCGAACAAGTCGCGGGCTTGCCGGTGTCTTTGAAGCGGCAGTGATAACGTTTCAAGCCTTCGGGCAATTCTTCGACGCGCTCGATCTCTGCGTTGAAAAATTTTATGTACGGCTCAATGTCGCGGATACACCACGTGCCGCAAGCTTTTAAGTTGTGCTCCATTGCAAGAACTTCGCCGACTTGTTTCCAAAACTTTGCGTCGCCGCACAGCTGATGAATTATCAAAATGCCTTTGGCGGCGGCGAATTCCGCGAAGCCTCGGTCGGGGAAAAACGCCAGTTGACATATCGGTTGACGCTGAAATTTCGCGCCGGTCTTCTTTTCGTAGAGGGCAACCCACTCATCGAAAGTTTTGGTTTTGGACACGGCTCACACCTCCGCAACCTCGAATCCGTAAGTTCGACCGTCACGCGTCGTTATCAGCGCGAAAAGTTTGCCGTCCCGCGTTTCGATTGTGACGTTAAGCAACGGCGTTTCGGCGGGCTTGTTGAGCGATTGCCAAATTGATTCAAGTTGCGCGGTCGTCGGGTATCGGTTCAAAATTTCCTGCAGTTGCTCGGCAGTCATGAGATTTCCCAACGCGCTGTTGACTTGTGCGGCAGTCGGGTACAGCTCAAGAATTTTGTCGACTTGCTCGGCAGTGACGAAGTTTTGAACTTTGGCGTTGACCTCGTCGCTTTTGGCGAAGTCGTTCAAAATCGAATCAACGTCGGCAAGTTTGGCGTAACCGCGAAGATTTTCCTTGACCGCGTCGTTTGTGGCGAAGTCTTGAAGTTTTTCGTCAAGCTGCTCGTTGGTCGGATAATCGTCAAGAATTTTGTCGACGTTGGCGGTCTTTGCATACTCGCGGAGTTTCACGTTGACATCTTCGGTCGTCGCGTAAGGTTGAAGTTTTTCGTCAATGTCCGCAGACGTCACGAAATTTTCCAAAGCCGAAGTGAAGTCCGTCGTCGTCACGAAGTTTTCAAGCGCGGATTTCTCGGCGAATTTCGACGCGTCGTCAAGTGTCACGAAACTTTCAAGCGCGGTTTTCTCGGCGAACTTCGCGGCGTCGTCAAGCGTCAAAAAGTTTTCAAGGTCGGATTTTTCGACGAAGTCGGCAAGGCGATATTCCTCGACAAAGTCGTCCGCGTCGGCTATCGACAAAAATTTTTGTTCGGCCGCCTCGTAAGTCAAAAGTCCGCTCAAAGCCGAAAGTCTCACCACGTCGGCAAGGTCGTCTTTCGTCGCACACGCGGCGATTTTTTTGTCGACTTCGGCAGTCACGGCAAGTAAGTCGTCTTTCGTGCCGTAAGTCTCGGTCATTTGCGCCGCCAAAGTTTTCAAGCCTGCTCTGTCCAGAAATGCCATCACGCTCGCCCCCAACGGAAAATTTTCAAGATGTCGCTGTCCGTCGCGAATTGTAAATCGCTCGAACGCACGCAGTCCGCAGTAACCATTTTCGCGCCCGAAATTGCCGCACGTTCAAGCTCGTCGACTTTGGCGGTGATTTCGTCGCGTTTGACGTAATTTGCCAACTCGTCGGCGCGTGCGTAAGTTTCGGCGATATTGTTGCCTTGCGCGTCGGAAACGGCCTTCGCGGAGGTTTTGACCGTGACTTGAATAGCGGCGTCGTTCCTGCCGTTGAGCTTGACGGAACCTTCAACGTCGCCCGTCAACGAAAAATCCCGCTCCTTGTCGCTGAGAGTTCGCACTTGGGCTTTGAGGTCGTCGACAGTGTTTTTCTCGGCGTAAGTGGCGGGAATGTTGCGGCCGTATTCGTCTTGCATGGCTTTGAGCGCGGTGAAACTTTCGCCCGCGAATCGCACAACGTCTTTGGGCTCCGGCGGCGGCGGCGGATAATGCGGATGTTCGCCGTAACGCAACGGGTATTCGGGTCTGACCGTCAAATTTTTCATGTCAATTGCCTCCTTCAAACAAACCGGTGATTTCGTCTTCGCCGATAACGTCGGCAACGGCGTTGCGCAGGTCGGTCTTCGTGACGTAACTCGACAAAATCTGCATGAGTTCTTCGCGGGTGATGAAGTCCTGTTCGACAACGTCACTGCTTGAAATGTCGGTGTTCGCCTGCAAATTCGCCTGCACGTCGGCAAGTTCGGCTTTGGTGACGTAAGTTGTCGTTATCGGATTTCCGTCGCCGTCGTTGACCGCGCTTAAAGCTCGTGCTGATTCCGCCGCGTAATTTGCACTGCCCGCAAGTTTCGCGAATGAAGTTTCGGCAACGGGATTGGTGACTTCCTGAGCGCGCAAAACCGAAATGTTCAACGCCACGTCGCCCGAACCGTCGAAGTAAACGAAACCTTCTGCGTCGCCCGTGACGGAAATTTTCCGCGCCGTCGCAAGCTTTTTGGCACTGTCGGGATTGTCCATCGCGGTGACGTTCAAAACCACGTCGCTTGAGCCGTCGAAATTAACCGCGCTTGCCGTGACTTTGCCGCCGATAGAAATTTTTCGCGCCGTGGTGAGTTTGTCGGCTTTTGTCGCGGTCGTCGCGGTGTCGGCTGAATCGGCGTAAGTCGTTGAAATTTTCGTGACGTTGATCTCGCAATTCTTGCTGCCGTCGAAAGTGCCTTCGCCCGTCGCCTTGCCGGTAAGCGTGATTTTGCGGGCGTACTTGAGTTTTTCCGCCTCGCCGACGGTTTCAGTCAACGGTGAAATGTCCAGCTCGACGTTGGCAGCACCGTTGTACTCGCAAAGAATCGTTGAGCCTTTTTTGAGCACGAGATATTTGCCGTCGCCCGCGCCTGACGTTTTCGCTTCGGGTTGAAAAGAATTCGTCGACGCGTGATAAACCAAAATGTCACCGTCGTTGACGCTTCGGACATTGACCGCGACGCCGCCCAAAATGCTTGCCGAGCCCGAAATGTCCGCGTGAAGAATTTTGTTCGCGTCAAGGCGCACGAGTTTGTTTGCTTCGCCCGTGGAGCTGATGTCGTCGGCCGTGACGAAATCTTTATCGACGGGGACAAGCTTATTCGTTCGACTGTTGAACGCCAAAACTTGACCGTTGGCAATGCCTGACGCGTCGACCGTCAAGCCGCCGATTTTCGACAAGTCAATTTCCATCGGGACAATCTTTCGTGACGAGGCGTCGTAGCTCAAGAAACAGCCCGACTTGATACCGGAAGTGTCGACTTCGATGCCGTCAATTTTCTGCGCGGAGCCGTCAATGTTGGCGTGAACGGTCTTGTCGGAGCCGAGGCGAATCAACTTGCCGACTTCGCCGTTTTCACTGATGAGTTTTTCGGTGACGTAGTCTTTATCGGCGGGCTTGAAAGTTTTCTTCGCGGCGTTGTAAGCCAGAACTTGCCCGTCCTTGACGCTTGTGCCGTCGAACGTCAAACCCGCGACTTTTGCGGCGGAACCGTCGATGTTCGCGTGAACGGTCTTGTCGGAGCCGAGGCGAATTAACTTGCCCGCCGCGCCCGTGTCGGAAACGTCGCTTTCCTCAAGATAATCGTGCGTGTCGGCGACGAGCATTTTAGTTTTTGAATCGTAAGCGACAGCCCGCCCGTTGACCAGCGAATTGGGATTTATGCCGACGCCGTTAATTTTGTTCGCGGAGCCGTTGATGTCCGTCGAAGGCACAATCTTTTTCGACGAGCTGTTGTAAACCAGAACTTGACCGTTCGCCACGCCGCTCAAAGCAACTTCGACGCCGCCGACAAGTGAAGCAGAGCCGCTGATTGAAACGTTCGCCACGCCACGCGAATCAGTCTTGACGATTTTGTTTGCCTCGCCCGTCGCAGAAATGTCCGCGTTCGTGATTTCATCTTTGGGCATGTTGACGATTTTGCCTTTGGCCGCGTCGAGGACAAGCACGTCGCCGGTCTTGAAGTTCGCAACCTCAATCGGGTAATTCAAAAGCTTGTCGGGACTGCCCGCAATGTCGACGTTCGCCTTGCCGGTGTTTTTGTCGAGGCGCAGAATTTTGTCCTTGCCGCCGTAAGCGACTTCCGTGCGTGCGACGCAAAACTTTTCGTAGTCGTACAAGTCGGCGAAGTTCAAACTCAAGAAAACCTGCCAACTCGTGCCCGTGTAGTAGTAAATTCGCTTTTCGTCGAAGGCATAGAAAATATCGTGCGTGCCCGCAGTCGTCGGCATGTCCGCCGCATTGCCCGAATAAAACGCGCCGATTGTGCCCGTGTTTTTGACCGCGCCAATGTCTTCGGGCGTGATTCCGAAGAAACTTTGACCGAGCTTGCCGAGTTCAATCCAGCTTTTATTTTCGGCGTCGCGAATCAGCAAACGTCCGCTTGCCGTGTCCGCGTGAAGTTGAAAAGCAACCGTGTCCGCAATGTCGCCGTTCGAGGCGTCAAGTCTGCGCAAACGATTCAGCAGGCGATAAATTAAATCGAGTTCGTCTTTGACTTTCAAAGCAAAGCGGTCAATGTCGTCTCCGCTCGGGGCGTAGTGGATTTTATTGCGCACTTCCCAATCAGCCATCGGAATTCACCTCCGTAAACGTGCCTTTGATAATCGCGACTTCCTTCAAGCCGGAAATTGTCGCCTTCAAAATGAATTCGGCTTCGCTGTAACTCAAGCCCGCAAGCGCGTCAATGAGTTTGTCGACAACGGCCAGCTCTTCGTCAGTAAGTTCGCGTTTCATGTTCGTCACCTCCGTCAAAAAATAAAGTCCGCAACGTTGATAAGCATTTTGCCTACGGGCGTTTCGGCGAATCTGTTAATTCCGTCGACAATTGGTTTGCCGTAGCGTGTCGCGCCCAATTCCATAAGCGCGTAAGGGACATACGGTTTAACCGCCGAGCCGATGCCTTTACGCAAGCCGCCGCCTGCCAACGCTATATTAAGCGCGTCAACGCCTTGATTTACGGCGAAGTTATACATTGCGTCGCGTGCCTTCGGTGCCGATTGCGCGTTGTAATTTGCCTGTGGCGTGCCGAGATTGTAAGTCGAATACTGCGGCTCTTGATACGTCTTCTGATACGGCTGAGCTTGCGGCAACGTGTAACTGTGCAAGGCGTC
Organism: uncultured Selenomonadales bacterium; assembly: GCA_947165295.1. Classification (GTDB taxonomy): domain Bacteria; phylum Bacillota; class Negativicutes; order Selenomonadales; family Selenomonadaceae; genus Quinella. Next base: position 78,693 of record CAMUZU010000002.1, read on the forward strand.
GCCAATGCGTTGGTTAATTTCCTGTTGCGCGGGCGAAATGTTATTCGTTGCATACGAATTGTAATTTATCGGCGGCGTCGTCTGATACGGCGAAGGTTGATATTGCGGCGCGTAATTCGGCGTAAAAAAAGTACCGAACAAGTTCCGTAGATCTTGCGCGGCATTTGGGTATCGATTTTCTTGCATAACATAAGAGTCACTCGGCGGCCGAAAAATCGGTTGTTGTATTAACGGATTGTCGTAGCCGTAAACTCGTCGGTAAAGCGGATTTTCAGTCATAAAATCACCTCCAAAATTAATCGTCGTCGTCGGGCGGCTTGCCGTATTTGTTCGCGCCCTTGTCGCCGTCTTTGTACGACAGCCAAGCCAAAAGCAAAAATCCAATCAGCCACGAACCCGGTATCGGGCTTAGCAGGACGGCAATCAGGAGCCAAGCCCACCAGCCGCTTTTGCCGATGTCGCGCATTCTTCGCGCCGTCAAGCAGGGGACGGCTATCCACGCAAACGCCGTCACCGAAAACATTATCACGCGAACGAACGTGACTGTGTGCGGGAACCGTGCGCCCAACTCCCAAACGTCGACGATTAAGCTTTCAAGAAACACCGTGACCACGAGCGGCAACCACACCTTGAAAATGAGCTTGCTGTAGCGGTTGCGACCCAAGCGTCCCGAATATGATAAGTAGTCGTCCAGAAACTCTGTCAAAAATTTTTTAATCGGATGCATGCGGCTCACCCCCGACGAATTGTATCACGCGGGCTTAAACTTCGGCAATGTCCATAACGATTGAGTGCACGATAAATCCGCCGCCGTGACCGTGACCCGAAACGGCCACTTTAAAAGTGGCGGAACAATTGGAGTTACCCGCGACGTTTCCACAAAGCAAACGTTATCGACACATCCAAAAGTTTTGCATTTGTTCCGACCAAAAAATTTTCTCGTCGGGCGGTTGCGGAAGAATCGTCGATTTGCGCCGTGCTTCGCGACAAAGTTTCGTTCGGTTGCGGTAAATCGGCGACTTGTTCCCGAAAATCTTCAAAGCCGTGTCGGGTATCGGCAACGGCAGCGTCACTCGCCCGCAACAAATTTCTCCGCTGTAATAATCGGCATTGAGCGGCGGCCGCTTTAAAAGCGGCGGAACAGCTGGTGTGACCCGTGACGTTTCGACGAAACAAATGTTATCGCGCCCCGAAATTTCATAACGTTTGACCGGATAAACTTCGTCGCCGACGGTGAACACGTCCAAAATCTCGGCGTTGAATTTGCGTTCAAACCATGACTTCAACAGCGCGTCATAAATCAAGACAAAGCCGTCGCGACCGATACACCAAACCTGAGCAAGCGGTGCGACGTAACGAACTTGCGCGTTCTTCGGCAGGCGGTGAATTTCGCTCTTGACGAACGTGGCAATGTCCTCCGGCTTGACGTTGCCGTAATAGGCGTTCTGAATCAAATGAGCTTCGTCCGCGCCGAGGATAAACACGTCGTCACCGACCGCGCAGTAACTTCGCCGTCCGCTGCATTCGACGTTGGTTGCCACTTGACCGACCGACCAGCGCGGATACTCTTCGACGAGCCGATAACAAATTTTGTTCGCCTTGATGACAAGCAGATTGTTCGACAGTTGAGCCACGCCGACGAAGTTTGAGCCGTCCTTGTAGCCCGCTTCGACGAACTTTGACGCGCTCTCGACGTTGCTGTCGTCCGCCCAAAAGTTTTCGTCGCCGACGCCGCTGTATCGAATCGTCGAGCCGAAAGTCACAACGACGCGTCCCGCACGAACAAACACGTCATCAGCTTGCGGCGAATCAATCAGCAACAAATTCGCGCCGTTGAAGTATTGGAGTTTGCCGCCGCTTGCAATTAGGCAACCGTCTCCCCACGGAAAGTATTTCGGATACAGTTCGCCCGACAAGCGTCCCAACGAGTTTGCGCCGATGTTGCCGTCGAAGTCCGCAAGATAAATTTGTCGGTCGTCTTTGACAATGAGCATGACGCCGTTAATTAAGTCGTAAATCGCGGCGAAAATGTCGGGCGTCGACAAAATGTCTCGCGTGCCCGAAACCGTGCGGAGCTTGCCGTTGGTGTGGTCAACTTCCATGTTCAGGACGCGGGCAAGCTGATTTTCGGCAACGTCCTCGACAGCCATTGACGTGTTGAGTCCGCCCGTGAAGTCGGCGCGAATCACGGTTTGCTGTTGTTCGCCGTGCTTAGTCGAAAGTTTCATTACCAGTAACCTCGACACACACCGCCGGGCGGAGGCGGGCTTAAAACTTGCGCAATTTGTTGGCTGATGCTTGCGATAACTTGCTGTTCCTGCGTCATGTCGAATTCGTCGCCCAACGACAGGCGATAAATCGCGTACTCAATCAAGAAGTCGTCGAAGTCATTGAGCAACGGCGTTTCGTCGTCGAAGTGCAGTTCGTCAATGTCGTCAATCGTTCGCACGGTGTAAGCGGTCTCGGCACGCGGGCGCGGGTGAAGTTTCAACGTCTGCATACCGACGCGGTAGAAAACTTTCGGGTGCCCGATTAAAAATCGCTCGCGGATGTGTTGCAAGTTCGTTTCGTCAAGCTTGTGTTCGGCGAAATTCTTCACCTCGTAGCGCGAATAAATCGGCGTTTTGTTCCCGCAGATTTTGGCGTGGTTGTGGAAAATCTTTTTGTTCGCGTAGCCCTCGGTCTGCGATAAAACTTTGTCGCCCGCCGTGACCTCGACAATCGTCAATGGGCGGAACTGCAAGCGAATTTCGTCCTGAGCCGGTTTGAGGATACCCGTCGTTGTCTTCATGAGAATTTCGGGCTGTATGTCGGCTATCGTGCGGCGGATTATTCGCAAGCCCGCGTTGACAACCGCAAGAATTTCGCCGTCGCTGTAGTTGATTCGCTGTTCGTCGTCGTGAACCGCCGTGCGAATCCGTTTTATCACCGCTCGTATCGGCAACATGTGCGTCAACTCCTTTCCGAAAAATTTTCGCGTGAAGTCAAGGCGTCGAATCCTCGTCCGCAGAGTCCGCCGACGATTGGTCTGCAGTCATCAAGTCCGCGTTCTGCCGACGGATAACTTCAATGCCGCCGATAACCCAAAGCGCGGCGCGTTCAAGGTCGCTTATGTACTCGAACAACTTCAGCGAATCATACGGGTAATTGCGAAAGTGAACGTCCGCGTGCAAAAGGTCTTGCAAGTCCGTACGCGTCCTGTTACACAGCGTCAAAACGGTCTCGGTGCGGTCGCTGAGTTCTTTAAGTCCGGCTTCGAGATTTTGCGAATAAGTTGCCATGATAAATCCTCCTCACATTGCGGGCGTCATGCCGCGAATCAAACTTTCGGTTGCCGCCTGAGTTCGCGGCGGAGCTTGCGGTTGAGTTTGCTTTTGACCTTCGAGCATTTGCGCCAACGCCAGCATTTGATCTAAGTCGGCGGGCGATTGTCCGTCGGGCGATTGCATTTGCGCTTGAAGTTCGGGCGGCATTTCGGCTTGCATTTGAGCTTGCGCTTCGGCTTGAGCTTGTGCCTCGGCTTGAACTTCGCTGACCTCTTGCGGGAATGTCGCTTGCAACCAGCTTTGCAAAACTCGTTCGACGACTTGCGGGTCGATGTAGCCTGCTTTCGCCATCATTGCCAACTGCAACGGCGGCGGCGCGTCGCGGAAGTTGATTATCTGCCGCGAATCTTGATTCTTGATTTCTTCGAGTTGCAATTTCAACTGCATTTCGTCTTGCGCGGCTTTGGCTTGTGACTCTTGACGCTGTTGCCAACGTTGCTTGATTTCCTCTTTCTGCGGGATGTCCGACAAGTCAAGGATTATGTCGAAGACTAAATCGCCCGGCACACCGAGTCTGCTCACCGCGTCGACAAGTCCCCACATTTGCGCTTGCCGCTGTGTCGTCGACGCCTCCACGTCCGCGATAACAATGTCGAATTCGCCGTGCGACAGATCGTTGAGCGTGTGCACAACGACGCCCGCTATCGGGTCTTGTTCGACGACTTGTTGATTGACGCGGATAAATTGCTGACCGTTGACGCCTTCGACGCGATAAACTTTGTCCGCCGTGTAAAACTGTGGCACAACTCCCGCGTGACCTCGGCGTCCCCAAAGCAGATTGGCGATTTTCTTTTTCGCGGCGCGAAGATTGTCAAACATTACTGCCAAATGCGTTATCGCCTGCTTGGTTTTTAGCTCAATTGCTCGCCCGCTTGAACCCGACGGTATGTCGACGCCCATTAACGCTTCGTTGATTCCGCTGATTGCCGTCAAGTCCGCCGTCGCCTGAGCTTCGGCTTGCGCAACGCCTGCGGGATATTGCCCGATTGGTCGCTCAAGAATCTTTTGTTGAGAAAGTGCCATCGGTCGCACGCGCTGAAAATGCCCCGGTATCGCGCCACGTCGCTCAAATTCGGCGAACTGTTTTTCGGTCATTGCGTCGTCCTCCACCCAGCCTCCGCCGTTGCCTATCTTATTCAGTATATCGAGCTGTTGAATTCGCCGCTTGTTGATTTCGCGCTGAGGGTCTTTCAAGTCGCGGACAAAGCCGGCAGGAATTTCGTCGCCGCCAATGCCGAAGTAATGACACGTCAACGGCACGAGCGGGAACTCTCCGTGCTGATACGGCGAATCCATGTCCTCAAGTACAACGTTGTCGAAGAACACGCACACTTTCACGGCAGGCAACGTGATGATTTTCGGCGCGACGATTAAGCCTTGAAGAAACATTTCGGGGGTGACTTCCTCGGCGGCAACGTCTTCGCCCGTCGCAAGCGTGAACAGCGTCTTCGTTTCGCGGGTTTTGTACCAGCACTCAACCAGACGAACTTTCTGCAACTCGCGCTTGTACCAGAGCAATTCGTCACGACGAGCGGCGTTTTGACGTTCGGCAGTATCGTAAATGGCAAACTGAGCGTCAATCTCGTTGGCGTGTTCGGGATACACCGACTTCAATTCGTCTTTGTCCGTCCACTTCGCACGGAAGATATATTTCGCGTCGGAAAAATCCGCCTTGTGCGCTTCGGGGTCAACGTAAATCGAAAACGGGTCTTCGCGACGAACATAAGCCTCGCCGTCGCCGCTCTCTTCGTCGATTTCGTAGCCGACGAAGAACCAACCGAGTCCGCCAATCGCCCCGTCCATGAAAGCCGCCGATTCGTGCGTGTTGTAGTCACAGCGGTCAAGGATATATTTCGTGACGCCTTTGCGAACTTGACATAATTGCGCGTCATCTTCGGAACGAGGACAGAATTCCACATCGAATCTATTTAAACGCTGCCATCCGCCAAGCACGTTCAAAAGTGGACGTATTCGGTTAATTGTGATAGCTGGACGCATGGTCTCTCGGAAACGCAGGAGTTCAGCTTTTGTCCACTGGCGACCTTCGACGAAGTCATAATCTTCGCGTGCCTCGTCCTGCCACTTGCGCCAATAATCGACGGCGTCACGGAACCAACGCCGATACTGCCCGATACCGCGACGCTGATAAAGCCGGTCAAGTTCCGACGTTTGCTGATAAACTTCTTCGGGCAACTTCATCACCTCAATCAAAAAAGCCCCCGAAGGAGCCGTGTTGTCTATCTAACTTGAAATAAGGATTGGTTTTTGAGCGTCTTATTTCAAGTTAAGTCGTCGACATGTCAAAAAGCCGTGATTCTGACAAGTTGGTACCGGCACCTCGTCAAAAAGCGGCGGTTTTGACAAGACGTTAAATCGCCCACGCTGACGGGATTGTTTCTTCGCGCCACGGGTCTCGACGTTTGACTTGAGCCTTCACGGGAGCGAACGGACGTGACAAGCAGGCATAACAAATTGCGTCGACTGCGTGATCTTCGGCGTCGGTGTCGTAAGTTTCGGGGTTGTGCTTGTCGTGCGCAAGCATCGGGATTGTCCGCGCCGAATGCAGGCATGTCGTGAAGAATTTTATCGCGGGAACAAACTCGCCCGTCGAATTCTTGTTGCCGATTAACCGTTGCTTGAAGGCGTTGGCACCCTCGACGCGACCTTTAACGCTTTTGCTGAACGTGGGCAACTTCGCCTTGTAGAGTTCGTTGTTAATCTCCTCGGCAATGCACGGCACGCCCGTTTTCGCCCAACACGCCGAATCAAGCACGCCGTAAGAAAGTTTCTCGTCGGGACGTTCAAGCTGAGCAATGCGCCTGCCGACTTCAACCGCAGTTTCGCCCGTGCCGACGTTCGCCTTGCCGCCCCAACCGTACAGCTCACGGTAGCACCACAAGTTTCCGTCGAAGTCCACGGCGAACCAGAGACAGCAGTACGGCTTCGCGCAGCCCCAGTCCATCGAACGAAACTTGACCCAGTCCGCCGGAATTGCAAACGGCTTGACCAAATGCGTGCGTTCGTTCCACTCGCCGAAAAAAGCACCTTGCGCAACGCCCCAACAACCGAGAGCCGCCACTTTGTAGCGTTGCGGATCTGTGAGCTTCATGTCCTCGAAAAGTTTTCGGTCGGCGTCGGAGAGCCACTCATTGCACTCGTAAGTTGTCGTCATTGCCAAAACTTCGTCGTCGTGCTTGTCGAAGAAACGCGCCTTGAGCCAACTCGACGAATCCCACGGATTGAAACTTAGCGTCCACTGAATGAAGTAACCTTCGGGCAGTTGTCCGCGAAGTGACTCGTCGACAAGCTGAAAGTCTTCTTCGTCGACCTCGAACGCCTCTTCAAGCCAGCCGAAACACAGAAAACCTTTGTCGACGGTGATTGACGTGAGCTTAAAGCCGTCGTCAAGTCCGCGAAAGATAATTCGTTGACCCGTCGGGATATATTCAAGTTCAAGCGGGTTGACTCGTGCGCGCCAGAATTCTTCGACGCCCAATCGGTTAATCGCCCATTTGAGCTGTGCGAAACACGAATTCTTGAGCGTCGCGGCGGTCTTGCGAATCACCAGCGTGTTTGCGAGCGGGTACTCCATCATGCGGCAGATTATGTTCAGCGCGGTTGTCGTTGACTTTTTCGACGCACGGGAGCCTTTGACAACTCGATAACGTTTCTTGCAGTTCCAAAAAGTTCCGTAGCCTTTGCCGACAACGTCGGGCAGGTAAAGTTCAGTCTTCAAGCTTGTCACCGCCCGTAATGACAATCGGCGTGGCGTTGAAGTTGACCTGCGTCACGAACGCGCCCTGTGCCTTCATGAGCGTTTGAATCGCCTTGATTCTGTCGGCGTTCTCGGCTTGAGTGTCGCGGGCTATGACCGTCAAAATCTCTTGGCACTCGACAACGTCGGCGATTTTCTCGCGCTTGATTTCGGCGGTGAGTTCCTTGATTCGTTCGGCGATTTTCGGTTTCTTGAGCAGGTTGAACGCCGCGACGTTTTTGGTCTTGCGCTTCTGACCGCTGTAACCGGCTTTAAGATAAGCCTCCGTCGCGTTGCCGCAAGCCGCATATTCAAGGCAAAATTTTTCGTGTCGCGGATTGTTCAGCATCTTAATCGCCTCCGTGACATTTCTTGATTGTGGACATTGTAGCAGATAAATCGCCGCGTTATCGCCGTCATAAGAATCACACGCGGATTAATCCGAGCTGAACGGCGTGAAGTGCCGCGTACATGCGCACGAAGTCAAGCAGGCGTCGACGCGTCGAGTTCGATATTCCGAGTTCGCGGCAAGTCTTGCGATAATCTTCCTTCGCGTAACGTCGGCGGGCAACTTCGGCGCGGCAATCGCGCTGAGCCTTCGCCCACGACCAAGTTTTATCGACGACTTCAAGCCATCGTTCGGGAAATTCGACCTCGTGCAGTCCGTCGAGCGAAACTTTAGCAAGCGGCGTCAAATTCCTCACCGCCTGCGTCGCCGTCGGGTTTGAGAGTCCGTTGACGTTGCGAAGGCGCGGGCGACCGTCGTCAAGGCGCATTTCAGCGACTGCAGTCCGAATCTTCGCCTCGTTGTAAAAGATAAAGTCAATCTTGCGAAAATACGGCTCACTGCTTCGTTGACGTTGTGTCATTGTCGACGCCTCCCGAAACGGTAAACCAAAGTAAACTACTGCCGACCCCAAAAGTGACGGCGAAGACTGTGCGGCTTGACGACATAAGCAGGCCACGCTTGTCCGGCTTCGATACCGCGTTCGCCTCGTTTGTCCTCGATAATGCGCAGAACTGAGTTGATGACTTTGCGAACGTCGTCTTCGGTCAAGCCCGTTTCGGCGGCAACCTGCGTGACGTAAGCGGTAACGTCGGCATCTTCGACCTGTTCGACCTCATACAAAAAGCTGTTGATTCTGTCGGTGAGTTCAGCCATTGCCGCGACCCTCGACGGATTGATTTTCGGGCACGACAAAATCACCGGCACGAATTTGTTCAAGCGTCCTGAGCTGACACGGCACAAGGATTGAGCGACTTGAATCGCCGTGACGGAATTTCTTTTCGCGGAAGACGACACCAATCCTGAGCTGTTCAACTTCGCGCTCGTCCCAAATGTCGCCGCCGTCCGCGTCGAAGTCAAAGCCGTCGTTGCAACGTTCGAGCAGGCGAATCAGTCGCTTGAAGTGGCGCGCCGCAAACTCGTCCGTGCGCTGATTGTACACGCAAGGATAACGGTCAAGCCCGCGGTCAAGTCGCCGCTTGTAGATCTCGCCGAAATAATTCTTGAAGTCGCCTTCGTCCACGTCAAGGTACAGCGTCAAGCAGGGTTCGTCGTATTTGTTGACGCTCTCAAACGCCTTGACGATTCGGCAGACGTAACCGCCCGCAGGCATTTTCTTCGGTTCGGCAGACGACGCGTCTACTTCGCTCCAGTTCGCAGGAATTTTCAGCATCTTAATCACCTCGTGACGATTATAAGTCAACGTCCGACAATGATTTTTCCCAAAAAAAAAGCCTCGCCGAGTTTCCTCAACGGGGAAAAGTTTTGTGGGCGACGAGCGCGACGCGGTTTCAGATGGCTTCGGGCGCGAAGAATCCGTAGCGGGTGAACTTGCCTTTCGTGTCGCCGGCAATGTCTTCGCCGAGCCTCTCGAAGTCAACGTAGTCTTCCCATTCAATGCCGTAGCGTGCGTTCGTCTTTTTGTAGAAGAAAAACTCGCCCAAGCCGTAAGTCGTCCAAATGTCGGCGTCGAACGTGTAATCGCCCAAGTCAACCGTGTCGACCGCCTTTTTGAGCGCGGTTGCGAAGTCGTCCACGGTCAAGGCGTCGTTGCCGCCGAAGTAGTCCAGAGCCGCCGCCAAGTCAAGCGCGTAGCCGTAGTCGTCCTCGATGGCAACGCTGTTTTCGCCGAAGACTTCAAGCGCGGTTGTGAGCGCGTCGCCGTCGAAGTCGGTCGGGTTGAAGTCGTAAGCGTGCAACTGGTCAATAATCGTCGTCATTGCTTCCGGTTTCGTCATGATAAATTCTCCTCTCAAAGTCGGTTTTGGTTACTCGGCGGTGTCTCGCTGTGCGCGGAAGGTTTGAAAGTCGTCGTAAACCAACTTCACCGCGCCGACAATCATCATTACGTTGAGCACCACGCAAGTTGACGTCAAGGCGAACAGCAATTCTTTCATGTAGTTTGCCGTGTCGTAAGCGTGGATCAAACTCGACGTTGCCCAAACCGAAAAGCACAGCAGAAAGACGAAACACTTAACGCTGAGTTCTTCGGCGGCGAACAGCGCAAAATCTTTGAGCAACCTCATAATCAATTCTCCTCTCGTAAGTCCGTCGGCGTCCGTGCCGGTATTTGACTTCCTGCGACCGTACCCGCAATGAGCGGGCAGAGGGTTTCGACGGGTAGTCAGTCCGTCACGCCGAATTTCACGGCGTCCGCAGTCAAGCGGTCATCGGGCAGGATTTGGTGAGCGTCGCCGTTCAGTTGGGAACTTTCCTCCACGTATACGGCAAGCTGTCGAGCAATTTTCGTTGCGCCATGAAGATGCTCATGATTTCCAGAACTTTCTCGGCGTGATTGTCGGCACTGGACATGTTGTAGCGGTGAGCCAGTCGGCGATAATCCCAAAAGCGCGTCAGTGTGGCGCACGTTTCGCTATAGGCGTTGTCGAGAGCCTCGTGTTTGGTTTTGGTGTAAGTCTCGACGACGATTGAATAATTTTTCCAACCCGTCGCCTTGCTTGCCCACTGAGCGGCTTTCTTTTTTGCCACGCTTGCCGTCGACGCCTTGAAGATATGCGCGTGCAAGCCGTAGTTCGGCGTAACGAAGTACGCAACAAAGCTTTTCATAATTAATTCTCCTCTCGTAAATCGGTTTTGATTACTCGGCCGTGTCCTCGTCGTCAACGTCGGGGCACTCGTTCCAACAGCCGCGTTTGAGCATTTCGTCGACAATCTTGTTGACTGTGGTATTGTCGCCGCCTGAGTCGCCCCAAACCGTGATAAGGCACGTTTCGAGTTCGACGTGTGCGCAGTTGCCGTTGGCGGTCATTGCGTCGCTCAAAGCGTCGGTGTAGTCGCGAAGTTCCTCTTCGGTCAAGTCGCTGTCTTCGTGGTAAATGTCGAAGTCAACCGCCCATTGCTTTTCGCGGTAGTTGGTTGCGGTCAATTCGGCGACGTGCGGGAAGTTGAATTCGTTTTCCTTGAAGGTGGCAACTGCGCCGATTCTGCCGATAACCTTTGCGACTTGCTCGGCGGTGTCGTAGTGAGCCAAAACTTCATGGTGGTAGAAGTCGTAGCCTTTGCCGGTGTACCAGTCGGCTTTGACTTTCAGCTTGTTCAGAATCAAGGAGCGATAGCCGCAGTCACCTTGAAGCCGTGTGTGGACGTGCCACGTCGCGCCGATTGTTTTCGTTTGCAGTATGGCGGTCAACTCGTCGGCGATTTGGTCGGGCGACTTTTCGGTTGCGGGTTCGGCGTCGTCAATGTCGGCGGAGTTTGTCGCGGTGACTTTGTCGCTGTCGGCTTGAGCGTCGTCGAGTTCGGGGTTGCCGAATCTGAACATTTTCAGCTCAACCTCGCGAAGGCGTTTGTACGCGGCGGCGTCCTCGGTGAAGGTTCCGTCGGCGTTCTTGCGGTAAGCCGTCGTGGAGTGGTCGGTCACGTACATTGGAGCCATCAGTTGCGCCCAATCGACGGCGGGCACAATTTCTTCGTCCCAGTAGCCGTCCGTGTCCAGATAAATTCCGCGAAGTGCGGCTTTGAATTCGGCTTTGAACGGTTCCAACGCGCTCAGGTAATTCAAGCGGTCTTCGGCGTCGACGAAGTCAATCTGCGTTTCGTCGAAGTCGCGTTCGTCCTCGGTGTCGATGTCGACGGAGTTTGCGGTGACCGTGACCGGCTTCGCTTGACCTTCAAGGCGCGTCAGGTAGTCGAAAAGCGTTTCGCTCTTGTTGACTTCGCGGTTGAGCTGTTGCTCGCACACTTCGCGCAAGTAGCCGAGACCTTCGCAGGCAGTTTCGCTTGCGTCCCAGCCGTCGGCGACGTTGTCGGCAAGCGTCCAGTCTTCGCCGAAGTCAAACAGCAAGTTGTCATGACGCGCCATTTCGATTTCGTCAATCATGCGCTCGATTCGCGCCGTGAGTCCCTCGAAGAAGTCAATCTTCGCGTCGGCCGCCGCCAATTTCGCTTTCGCGTGTTCCTTCGTCATCATTTTGATAACCTCCATTCTTTTCTTGAGCGTTAGCACTCACGTCCACTTACCAAACTTGCCTCGCCGAACTGCACGTTGCTTGTCGGGTAAGCAGACATTCAGTGCTAAAACTTAAGAGAGTCAGGAGAATTTTTGCGTATCGGGAAGTACTACACGCTGAAAGTCCCTTTCGTCAGGTTCCGCCACTTGGGGGCACTTGTCGCTTGCGTCGGGTAAGATTTTCAGTTCGTCGGGACAAGTCACCGACTTATGAAGGGCTTCCTCGGCTCGCAAGCTATTCAGCTATCGCGATTTTCCCGATATTAGGTTTTCAAAGATTGTTACGTCCCGCCTCGGCGACTTCAGGTTTTCCTCTCGCGGCGTCCAGCCCCGCTTACCGATTTCGTTCCTCGTTTTCGGTCTACCAGTTGACTTCGGCCGCTACACCGTCGGGGTGATTCGGTGTTGGTGTAGCTTAGTTTGGTTATCCTGTGTTATCCTTGAAGTGTGCGTACAATATCACAGGTTATCCTGTGTTGTCAAGCCCCGCGTCAAAAAATCTTTTTGGTATATAAAGCACGTTATGACGCCATTTGTCGGCTATTTGGGCGGTCGGTGAGAAAAATTCAGCGAAAAAATTTTGTTGAAAGTTGGTAGTATCCTGTGTTACAATCTGTCAAAAAAGGAGTGATTGGCATGGCGGTATCTCCTGCGAAACGAATATCCATAGCGACGTATCAGCAAGAAAAATGTGACAGAATCACTGCCGACATACCTAAAGGCAAGCGTGACGCGTACAAGCGGATAGCCGCAGAGTTGGACATAAGTCTTGCGTCGCTGATTCAAGTCGGCGTCGAGGAGTATGCGCGGACACACGCGGGCGAAAAGTTTTCCGTGCCGGCGAAGGAAGCGGCGTCGGTGCCCGAAAAGAAATTGACTGCCTCGGAGCGACGGCTCGTCGAAGCGTTTGCGCGGTTGCCCGAAAAGACGCGGGCGAAATTTGCGGGCTTGCTTGACGATTACGCAAAGCTTGCGGATCTGGTCGACGACAACGGCGGCTGAAAGTCATCACTCGAAAGGCAGGTGAGCGAAATGACGGAGCAGGAACAAATTAATGCGGAAGTCCAAATGAAATTGGCAATGCAGGACGCGAAATTTAACGTGTTCATGCAGGAAATGCGTGACCGCGACAATCAGCGGGCGGCGGAGATTATGGAAATGCGCCAGAAGCACGATTCGGACATGAAGTCGATTGACGCGAAACTCGACAGGCTCGGCGACAAGATTCAAAACATGGTGATTGCGGCAGTCGTCGGTTTCGGAGCCATAATGTTCGCGGCGGTGTCGGCGTTGAAGTGATTCGGCTCAAAGGCAGGTGAGCGACATGACGGAGCAGGAACAAATCAACTCGGAAGTCCAAATGAAACTGGCAATGCAGGACGCGAAGTTTAATGCGTTCGTCGAAGAAATGCGCGACTTCAAGCAGGAGATGCGTGACCGCGACAATCAGCGGGCGGCGGAGATTATGGAAATGCGCCAGAAGCACGATTCGGACATAAAAGAAATAAATCAGCGGTTTTACGCGAAGTTCGACGCAATGGACGCGAAGTTTGACCGACTCGGCGACAAGATTCAAAACATGGTTATCGCGGCAGTCGTCGGTTTTGGTGCGATAGCGGCGGCGGTTGGCGGGATTGTTTACGCGGCAGTTACGGCGGCTCGCTAAACTCGTCGGCGGGCAAAAAAAATAAGCCTCTCAATCGAGGGGCTTTTTTCGTGTCGTCACTCGGCGGCGAAGAATTGTTCGTGCGCGGCTTTGGCGGTCGAAAGAAATTTGCTCAGCAGTTTGTAGTACTGCGATTCGCTTATGTGCATGTCCCAGCAAGTCTTGAAGCGATGTTCGCCTTTGCGGTAGCGTCGGGCGGCAAGTTCCCGACAGTCGACGCGAAGTCCCGACAATTCGTAGATCGCCGCGATAAAACCTTTGACGCCTTGAGTTTGGTCGTGCTCGTGGCGAAAGGCAAAATCAATCGGGCGAAATTCGTCTTTGACGCCGCGCATAAATCGTCATCGCCTTTCGTTAAAGATTCGGATCGTGCTTGACGCGGTCTTTTTCCTCGGCTTGCTTTGAATCGTTCCAGCGGTCGATTGTTCCAACCAGATACAAGATGTTATCGACGGGCTTTTTATCCCGCCTTCTTCACGTCGCCGTGAAGTTCGGCATATCTTTTCACGCATGGTGCCGTAGCGTGGCGCGGTCTCGTGGGCGGATTATCACACCGCCTATGCTCTGCCCCTGACTAACCATTTTACCCAAGTGGATAATATGGTGTGCCTTCGGTTCGGGTTGTCTCACTTGCTCGTAACTTGCTTGTAACTTTCACTTCTAACGATTTCTCACGATTTAATTGCGATAAATGGCGTCGTGACGCGAAAGTTTAACTTGCTCGTAACTTGCATTCGCATGATTTCTAACGATTTATGAGAGTTCCCCGCTTAATACCGCGCTTGTCACCGTCAACTTCAAGCGGCTTGTTGACGGGCGGCTATCTCTAACCGGTGATTCTGCGGATACGTTCAAAGCGTTGGTTGTGCGCCGTCCATTGGATGTCGACTTCGTCGTTGTCACAAAGCGTGACTTTGATTGACGTGACGTTGTCGACGCGAGCTTTAACGAATTCGGCGTAAGCTTTGAGTTCGTCAAGCGACGGGGTGAAGTTGGTGGCGGTGACGCGAACGCCTTCATGTTCGATTGTCATTGTTGTTCCTCCGCAGGTTCGACGTGCGCAAGCCAGTCATTGTACAGTTCATCAAGGGCGGTTTGGACGTCACTCAATTTGTACTCGGTGCGGCAGTCTTCGCAACGTTCAAGTATTTCTTTGAGCCACATGAAAGCGGTAATGCAGTTGCTTTGAATTTCTTGCTCGTGTTGTGTCATGATTCGTCCTCCGCGATGTGACCGATAACTTCAATAAACGGTGAGCACAAGCGGTTCAGCGTAAACGGAACGTTTCCATCACCGTCGCGGTCAATGTAAAATTGCGCGTTGTCAAAACGAACGACGCCGCGTTGATTGTCAAGAATCACAGCGTCGCCTTCGTAAATCTCGACGCCGTTGCAGTCTTTGACGCCACTCCCGAGCCAGCCGTGTGCGTTGTTTTGATACCAATGAGGTGCGCTTTCATACCACGTCGAATCGGGGCAAGGGATATTGTTGCCGCTGTACAGTTTGATGTTGTGAGTTGGTTCTTTCATTGCGGTTGCCTCCTTGAGTCGCGGCGGTTGCGGTGGTCGAATTGCCGTTGCTTGCGGGCTGCCTTGCGGCACAAGCGCGAACAATACACGTCGGTTGCGGTGTGCGGCGTGAATTCGCGTCCGCAGTTCCAGCACTTGATTTGGAAGTTGAGTTGAATCTTGCGCTGTCTCATTACGGGATGTCCTTCACGGCGTTTTTGGCGAGAGCGTCAATAAAAACTTCCTGGTTCTTGATGAAGTCGTCAATGTCATTGTGGTACAGCGCGCCCAAAAGTTCAGCAATGCCGAGGCAACGGTAATAAGTGTTGACCAGCACTTCGCGGTAGTCGTCGGGCAAGTTGTCGTTGTTGTAGGCGTCGGCGATTTTTTGACGCATGACTTGCAGGCGTCGCCCGATGTCGTGAATTTGCTGTTCGGCGATGACAAATTCGGGCGTTTTGCCGCCGAAAGTTTTCAAAGTCTCGTTCATGTGTCGTCCTCCTCAACAAGCCAATCGCAGACGGTGAGCGTCACATACCAGACGGCACATATCAGCACCAAAGCCGCAATTGCTTTCATGACGTGGTGTCCTCCGTTTCAAAAAGATTGCAGAATCAGCAGGCACAGCCCGACGATTATTATCAACAGCTGAATCGCGATTTCGATTTGGTCACGTTCGCTTTGGCGGGAAAACCACGCGATAGCTTTGGCGAACAAAAACACAAACAGTAAACTGCCGGTGATTGTCAGCAAAAGCAGAACCAACACTGCTAAATCTTTCACGGCGTGATGTCCTCGACGATGACGGGCAACTTTTCGCGCAAGATGTCAAGGATTTGCCCTGCGACGACGCGCATTTGCGGATGAGCCGCCTTATCCGTGCGCAACTTCAAGATGTGTCGCCACTCACGCAAGTTCGCGGTCATGTAAAGTTCGGTCGCCAAACAAAGCGGCAAGACGGAACGAGCGATTTCGGGCTTGCAACCGCAACCAATGAGGAACGCATAGCTCCGTTCGTGATTATGAATCATGTCTTTAAACAAGTGTGTGTTGTCTTTGGTCAACTCGAACGGCGCGACGACTTTCAAGTCGTCGTATTTGACGTAGCGCGTTGATTCGACGGTGAAACTTGCGAGGCGGTGACGCGTCAACTCCGCCATAATCGCACGGTCGCAGACAATGTGGAACGTCAAGCTGACGTGCTCCAAAACGCTTTCATGCCCGCGCTTGATGATTGAGCGAACGAAACTTTCAGCGTCGCCCAACTTCGATTGACGGCTGACTTTGCCGCAACGTTCGAGCTTGCGAAGGATTTGTGCGCCGTCGATGTCGTCAATCAGCTCAACGGTCGGTTCAATAATTTTCATTGGTTGACAGCTCCTTTAAGCGATTTACCTGCCGTGAAGGTCGGCAACTTGTGCGCGGGAATTGTGAGGTCTTCGCCCGTGCGCGGATTGTGTCCCTTGCGGGCAGCGCGCTCTTTGACTTTGAACGTCCCGAAATAAGGCAACGTCACCTTTCCGCCGGCAATGAGTTCGTCACGGATAACGTCAAGAGTCGCGTCAATGACGGTCTTAACGTCGACTTTTGCCGTGTGGCTTTTGTAAGCGACGGCGTCAATCAGTTCGCGTTTGAACATTTGAATCACTCCTTTGAACGCGGCAAAGAGGATACTCAAAACGGGTATCCTCCGACGTTGATTAATCTTCAAACCACAGCATGAAGGCGACAAGCGCGCCGACACCCGACGCGAAGCCCGAAACGTAGCTGTCGATGTCGCAGTTGACTAAGCTGTAGCCGATTGCGAAGGCGACCGCTCCCGTGGCGACAATCGCCTCGCCATTGTCTTCGATTAGTTTGCGCATAATTGAATCTCCTTAAAGTACCGTGCCGTCGTCTTCGCTGAAGAGCGGAACGGCGTTGCAGTCTTCAATGACGAAGTTTTTCCGCTGAAGTTTGAGCCATTGGTCGGCGGTCATGATTGGTTTCCTCCGCGTTGCGGTTGTCGGGCTTGTCGGGCTTGTGTTCAATCGGCCATCTGCGCCCGCAGTAAACGTCTTCGAGGTCTTTGATTTTGTCGGCAAAGTCGACATGAATCTTTCTGCCGTCGCGGGTTGTTATGGTTGGCATGTTATCGCCTCCAATTCGATTGTGACGTGCGGGTCGCCTCTGTGCAAGCGGACACGGCCGTCAACAATCTGACGGTCGTCGGTGAAGCAAATGCCGTTCAAGGCGTCGCAAATGGCTTTGGCGTGGTTATCCCAGTCGCCGAAATTTCTTGACGCGGGCGGCAGGTTGTTAAAGACATCGGCGGTGAGTTTGAGCGGACAATCAAGCGGATTTTTCCCGCGCATGGCACGGCGAGCGATGTAGCCGAGAGCCCGTTTGAACGCGGCATAATCGGGCGGGTCGTAGCGGTTCTTGCTGAACTTGTTCGAGCCGGGACGCTTGAAGGTGACCGGGACAATGTCCGCGCCGAATTTAATCGTCGACATGATCTATGATTTCGCCGTCGATGCCAAAGTCAAGGTCAATCCAGTCGCGGTCGTCGTCGGTGAGTCCGAAATGGCCGTTGGTGAATTCGACGACGAAAACTTGACTGCCGAGTTTGACGCGGTCGCCCTCGAAAAATTCTTTGTCGTGCTTGTCGACGACACCGCTGCCGAGCCGACAGTCAATCGTTTGAATCGTGCCGTCGGGCAATTTGATGTTGTGCTTCATTGTTTTGCCTCCTCAACATGCCTTTCAATCAAATTATCAATTTCCTGCAACGCGTTCCATGGATTTTGGCAAGCTTCTTTCAGCGAGAATTCTTTGGTAAAAATGAAATTGCCGCCGTGAAGAAAACAGCCGCCCCAATGATTGACACCGACAGGCAGGCATGTAGCGAAAAATTCGTCCTCCCCTGCGTCGTCAATGAGAATCTTGTCGCCTTCGTAGACTTCGCGTCCGTCCTTATCGTAGCCGACGAGTTGAGCGACGCTTTCAGGTTCAACGAACGTAAGTGCAAGTTTAATCGTGTGACTGAGCGCAACCGTGCCGTTCGGATATTGAAACAGGCAGTTGCCGTAAACGGTTTTGCCTTGGTCGGATTGAGCTTTGTTTTCGTCGCACACGCGTCCGCGAAATTTAATCGGTCGGGTCATGTGAATTCCTCCGTGAATGTGCCGGCCTTGATGTGGTAGTTGATATTTCGCGCCTTGCAAAAGTTGACGACTTCGACGGCGCAGACGTTGTAAAAATATTTGTGGTCGGGATAAGCCGAAACTTCGCGGCTGTAATTCGTGCGCCCGAAGATGATTTTGTCGACGAAACTCACGGCGTCCAAAACGTCCGAAAGTTTCTGTTCAATCAAGTTCGGCGTCGGGTACGGCTCCATGCTGACCCACGTTCGACAACCGCGTTCGTGAAGTCTTTTCAACGCGTTGATTCGGTCGGCGTAAGGCGCGGCGTGCGGTTCGTAGCGTGCCCGAAAATCTTCACTGAGCGACACGAGCGTTATGCCGTATTCGTTCGCCTTCGACAGGTCGGCAAGTTCAATCGGCAAAACGCCTTTCGTCAAAACCGTGCACTTGATGTCCGCGTCGTTCAACTTGCGAATTGCCGCGATTGACAGGTCGCGAATTTCGTCGACGCCGTACATGAATGGATCTGTCGAAAAGCACAGGTGCACGGACTTGATTTTGTCTTTGAGGCGCGGAATTTCTTTGTCCAAAAGTTCAAGTGTGTTGCCGACGATTTTCGGTTCAATCCACTCGTCGTAGGTTTTGACTTGCCCGAAGCGTTTCTTCATCAAGAACGCGTAGCACGGGAACTTACAGCCGTGCGAACAACCGAGCGCGTGATTCATTGTGTAATCGCCGTATTCCACGCCGGTTTTATAAAGCATGGACTTGCGGGTTATCGTGTTCATGAGTTGTCCTCCGTAAAAAAAGCGTTCGGGCGGTCGATTAAGGATATTGAGCGTCAACCGCCCGTTCGCGTGAATTTAAGTTCAGAACAGTTTGATCGTGCGGTCAATGCGTTCAATGACGGGCACGATGCCTTCGCTTTTGAGCAGGTTGTACAGGAACATGCGGCCTTTTTGCGTCCAGCGCGTCTGCGTGACGGTGAGGCCGTTTTTGAGCGTCGTCGGGATTGTGACGGCGTAGCCCATTTTCGCGTACGGTTGGTACAGTGCCCACGCGGAGCCCGTTTTGAATTGGATTTTGAGGTCGTGAAGCAGTTCGTTGAAACTCGCGCCGCTTTGACCGTAGTCTTTGGCAATGAGCGTGACCGGGACGGCGTCTTGGCAACGAAGAATTGATTCGGCGTAGTCGGCCTTGGGTTTGAGTTCGGCGACTTGCGTTGTCAGTGCGGCGATTTGTTTGTCGCGCTCTTCGAGTTCGTCGGCCATTTTGCGAAGAAAACGCGGGTCAATCGGTGCATGCGGGTCAAGATAAATCCCGTGCTTGCGAATTGAAACGGCGACTTCGGCAGTCAACCACTTGCGGAATTTCTTCGCGTAAGGTTTGCGGCTCGTTATCGTCAAGGCGTACAAGCCCGATTCGCTGATGACGGTCATTTGCTGTTCGCGACCGATGGTATCGGTAATACCGACAGCATCTTTTTCGTCGTCGTCAAGGCGCGAAATTGCGTCGCTGACGTTTTTGATTTCGAGGACACGGCACACGTCGGCGGCGACAAACCACGGTTCGCCGTTGAGTTCGACGACGCGGACTTGCCCGAAGTCTTCATTGTTGAAAATTTGCAGTTCGTTCATGTTTTTATCTCCGCAGTGACGTTGGCAAAACCGGTGGCGCGCTTGACTTCGTCGACGAATTCGGCTCCGTTGCCGTGACGTTTCGACAGGTGGATCAGTCGGACTTCGTCGGGCTCGGCAAGTGTCTTGAGGAAGTTGACGGTTTGCGTGATTGACAGGTGATTTTCGCGAATCCGTTGCTTTTGCGCGGTCGAAATGTCCGCTCCGATTAGGCTCAGCGGTTCGTAGTTGGCTTCAATCAAGATGCGCCGGAACTTGCCGTTGACTTCGGGAATTTCGCCCGTGTCCGTCAGAAACAACAGGTCGTCGACGGTGAAATTGACGGGCTCTGCGGCGTCGTGCTTGACCGGAAATGCGGTGATTTTGTGTCCGCAAACGTCGAAGGGCTCGTGCGGCTTGATGATTCGCAGGTTGTGGCGTTTGAGTTTGAGCGCGTCTTGAGTGCCCGCCGTCATGTACATTTCGACGCCTCGCGACAGGAATTGCTTCGCCGCGTGAGCGTGGTCGTCGTGTTCGTGCGTCAACAAAATCGCGTCGGGCAACTTCCAGTTCAAAAGCTCAAGCGTCTTGTGAATCGGCAGGCCGCATTCAAGCAGAATCGTCGACGAATCGCCTTTGAGCGCGTAACAATTGCCTTGTGAGCCGCTTGCCAAAACGTCAATTGTCATGCCGCGACACGTCCTTGGTTGACCGAAACTTGCAGGTCGGTTTCCGTGACTTTGAACAGGAACAGCTGATTGGGCAACTCGACGAAACTGTTGCTTGTGTAACTTTCGGCGTCGTCAATCATCAGCGGAAATTGGCGTTGGAACTTGCTTTGCAGGGCGTTCAAAATGTCAAGCGCGGCTTTGAACTTTTCGCCTTTGGACAGCGACGAATACGGGATGCCGTCAATCATCGGTTCGCAGGTTTCGCGGAATTCGCCGTTCTTGAGCAACGTGAAGAGTTTGAACTTGACGCAGGTAAATTGCGAATTCACGCCGTCTTCAGAAGCGGTCATCTGCTGTTGACGTTGTGCTTGAGCGGTCGCGATTTTGCCTTCAAGTTCGACAATTCGGGCATTCAAAGCTTTCTCGTCGGCGGTCAATTTCGTCAAGCGGTCGCGCAGTTTGTCGGCCTGTTTGATGGCGGCAATTTGACTGTTCAGCTCGCGGATTTCGGCTTGCAACGACTTGATTTCGAGTGCGCGGTCAACGTTGAAATTCGCCTTCGACTGCGCGGTTTCAAGCTCATTGCGAAGGCGTTCAAGGTCGGATTTGACTTGCTTGCCTTCGTCGACAATTTCGGCTCGTGCGGCGTCAACTTTCGACTTCGGCAAGGCGGCTCCGCAGGTCGGACAGGTCGTCGAGGTCGTGCGGTAACGTTTCAAAAGTTCGGCGCGGTGTTCTTCAAGTGAGCGGACTCGTTCGGTCAAAAATTTCAGCTTGCCGGGCGAAATTTCCGCTTGAATTTCGGTCAACCGTGTGTTAAGCTTGTTTAAACGCGCTTGAAGTTCGTCAATGTCGCCCGTTGGCAGGCCGCCAAGTTGATGTTGACATTCTTCGATGCGCGCAGGCAAAGTCAACGCGTCCTTGTGAAGGCGTTTCAATTCGTCGGCAAGCGGCGTCACGTCCTCGAAATTTTCTTTCGGAGCGAAGTGTTTAAGCAGGAAGTCGCGCTGAACTTTCCAGTGCAGATTCGGGAACTCGAACGGGTTGAAAAGTAACGTGCCCGCGCCTCCGGTCAAGTTCATCACGGTCGCGGCGAATTGCGTTGCCGAAACTTCCTCGCCGTCAACGAACGTGCGATTTTGATTGTTGGCGGTCACAGTGCGTTTCAAAGTCACCGTATCGAATTCGATTGTCGCGGTCGGGACTTGCAACTTGACGGTCAAGCCCTGCTTGTCGAAACTTTTGGCGGGGACTCTGCCGAACAGCACGAACGGCAAGATGCTTGCGATACTCGATTTGCCTGCGCCGTTGCGCCCGCTGATTGTGACGTTTTGACCGTTGGCAACGATTTCGCCGTCGGTCAAGCCCTTGAAGTTTCGCCAGATAATGCGGTTGATTTTCATGACAGCCTCCTTTATGGGACAAGTGAAAAGGGACAAGGGGCAAGTGTTGTCAGTGAAGTCTTGCCCCGTCCTCGAATGTTTGTGCGCCGTTGAGCGCGATTTTTTTTAGAACGGTTCGTCGTCGCCTTTGATGACTTCGCCGGTGTCCGCGTCGAATTCGGGTTCGTCGGTGTCGTCGACATTGAGGTCGGTTTGCAGGTTGACTTCGCCGAGATTCGCCACGGGACGGAACGGGTTGCCGCCGTTGGTTTTGATAATCGGGCTGAACTTGAGCTTAATGCCCGTCGTGCGGAAGTCGTCGTTAATCGCGCCGAGGTTGCCGTCGTACTCTTCGATCAAAGCGTCGGCCAGTTCGCGCAACTTCTTGCAACCGCCCCAGAACGCCATGCCTTCGCCTTCGACGAAGCTGAAAACCGGGACGCGGTCGCCTTTGTAGGTCGCGTAGCTGAGCCCGTTGACGGTCACGACGCCGCCGAATTTGTCGATGATGTCGTCGATTTTGACGGTTTGCGTGCCGACGATTTTTTTCGCGATGTTACCGAGTTTGCTCATGATAAATCCTCCTTAAAGTGAACGTGCCGTTGGACGGCTTATTTTTTTGCTCTGAACGCAGGTAGTATTCGATGACAACGTCGCGTTCGCGGTCGGTCAACTCGTCGGTGTGCAGAATTTGTTCGCGGAAGAAGCTGTCCAGGTCGCGCAACGTTTCTTTCGACAGGTTGAGTTTGCCGCGTTGCATTTCGCGCAGTCGGTCAATCATGTGTTTGAAACGGTCAAGTTGCGTCAATTCGTCACCCCCAAAAGCAGAGCCGGTTTGACGTTAAGCGCGTCGGCAAGTTTTTTGACGGTCGGCAGTGACGGGCGAATTCCGCGACGTTCAATGCGTTTGATTGTCGAGGCGTGAATTTGTGTCGCCGAAGCAAGGTCGTCAACGCTGAGTTCGCGGCTCGTGCGGATGAGTTTCAAGCGTTCGCCGAAGTTCATGTTGCGCCCTCCGTGTTTTTCGACGGCTCAACGACTTCTATTTTCGCACCGAGTTCACGCGTAAAATCGTACATGCCGGCACGGAAGAGTTTGTATATGTCGCCGCCGATTTTTTTGTAATCGCTTTGAAACGCCGCCGACGCTTTTACTTGCAACGCGCCCGCATGATAAGGCGTCATTGAAAAATCCACGACGCGGTGAGTAACTCCATTTTCGATATACACGACGCCGAACATGCCGTTGTCACGCAAAATCGTGAAAATTTCTGTTGCAACTTCGTCTATCGATTTCATGTTGCGTCCTCCGTGGTGAAAATTTCGGCACCGTCGAGATAAGCGCGGCGCATTTGCGTCAAGCGATAGCAGGCTTGGTCGAAGTCTTTGGCGGAGCCGATTGTGAGCCGTTCGCCGTCAACTTCAAGCCCGTAAGCGGTACCTTTTGCCCAACCGTCGAAGTTGCGCGGTTTGTCGGCCAGCGCGTAAATCAACTTGCCGGTTTTGTCGACGATTTTCATGCCGTCGCCTCGACGATTTCAATGACTTTGAGCGCGTCGGAAACTTGTTTTGCCGCGTCGAAAAGGATTGTTTCGCAGGCGGTCATTTCGTCGTAGCGGGCGCGGTCGAATTCGGGCGTGTCGCGCTTGTCGTAGTACTCGTTGCCTTCAATCCACGCGTCGCCCGCAGCTTGCCAAAGTCGGCGTCTGAGCGATTCGAGTCGTTCTTTCATGTTAATACCTCCGTGATGTGCCTTTCAAAAGGATTGGTTTGCAGATTTCTTTCAGGCGGTCGAAGATTCGCGAGCCGTTCAAGTTAGAGCCGTCGGACGCGTTGTTTAGTCGGTCGGCAAGCTCCGTCGGCGACAGATTCGACGTTATCAGCGTCCTGCCGTGCGGATTGTCGTAGCGCATATCGAGGACTTTGCATAACGTCGCGCCCGCCCATTGCGTCGGCTTTTCCATGCCAAAATCATCAAGCACAACCAACGTCGCCGCCTGCAATTCGTCGAGCAGTTCAACTTCGCGCCCTTGACCGTTGAAGGTGGCCTTGATGTCGTCGAGAAGTCCGGGCACCTTGACGAAGATGACGCTTTTGCCTCGGCGAAGAAAATCTTGCGCGATAATCGACGCCAGATAGGTCTTGCCGCAACCGCATTCGCCGTAAAAATACGCGCCTTTGTTCGCCGCGAACGCATTTTTCGCGAAGTCAACCGCCACACGATTTGCCGCGTCAACTTTGTAGTCGTCGAAAGTCTTGCCGACGTAGCGGTCGGGAATTCTCGACGAGCGAACTTTGCGGGCAAGGTCGCGCTGTTTGGCGAATTTGCAACGGATTTGGCGCACAACTTCAACGCCGTCCTCAACGCTGATTTCGGGGAAGTAGCCGCGATTCAACGTCTTTTGACAGTTGCCCGTGCAACCCGTACATTCGGCAAGTTCGTCGGCGACTTTCTGCGCGAGTGTGCGTTTCGGCGGACGTTTGATGTCGGCCAATTGCGACAAGTCAAGCATTGCCGTTACCCTCGTAAAGCCAGCTGTAGTCGGGCTCTTCGTCGTCGTCGAAGCGTCCTTTGCCGCTTGAATTTGCGGTAAAGTTGACGACTTTTGCGCGTTTGTGAGCACGTTTGTCACCTCCTTTGAGCTTGAAGTTGTAGGCTCCGCGCAGGTAATTCAGCGTCATGCGGTCGCCTTTGAGTGAGCCCGCCATTTCGCGAATCAGGTCTTCGGCGAACGTCAACCCGTGCTTTTCGACGATGAAGCGCAGGTAGCTCAACAGCTCGAACGTCACGCCCGCACCGCAGTTTTCAAGCCACAGCGCGGTTAGTCGCTCCTCGGCGTCAACGTCCCAATTAAACGCACATGCGCGCCCGCGTGACTGACTGATTGATTGATTGTCTAACGTCTTAACGTCTTCTTCGCGCACGCGTATATTGGGATTTTCGGAAGTGTTCCGCGACTGTTCCGTTACTGTTCCGTTAGTGTTCCGCGACTGTTCCGTTAAGCTGAACGACGTTTTGTTTTTGAACGGCCGGCATTTGATTATGCCTTTGGACGTGAGGAACTGTTTGGCTCGGTGTACGCTTGTCGTCGGCAGACCCGTCAACTGAGTTAAATCGCGGATGGACAAAACAAGACTGTCAGGCCATCGTGCGGAGTTGAATTCGCCCAAAAGGGTCATGTACAAAACGCGTGACGACGGCGGGTACTCTTGCTGAGTCGCGTTGCGGTGAAACTCTTTAAACAGGTCGATTAACGTCATCTCTGTCGCCTCCTTTCGTGTGGATTTTTGTTGCCGTCCGTGGTATTTCAAAAGCCGTTTCGTGAATTCCCGTTGACAAACTCGACGACTTTGGAATTCCAACGGATCTGATAGCCGCTGTGACCGTTTCGGGTGTAGGGCATTTCTTCGCCGAATTCTTTGCCCGCCTCGGTCAAACGCCAATCGTGGCCGTCTTTGTACTGCAAGCCAAAACGTGCGAGTTTCTCGTTGACGAACTTGGGTGACCTCACTCCGATTTCCGGCGCAAGCTGTGTCGCGTTCAGGTAACCCGTTTCGTGCTCGGCCGGCGGCAACAATTTTTTCAGGCTGTTGAAGTCGAAACTGTACTTGTCGCAGGCCATGTCTATCGCTTGACTAAGCGCAATCCCGCGTTTGAGAGCGAACAGTTTTTGCAGTTGCTCGGCCGTCTGCCCAATGTCGTGTACGCTTGCCGCCAATGGCATCAACGCTTTTTCGACGCTGTAACTGCCCGTCTTGCGGATTGTCGGCACGACTTCTTTGGTCAACCACTTGCGGAACTTCTTCGCGTTCGGCTTGCGACTGTCGAGTATCACGTCGTAGAGCCCGTCCTCGTTGACGAAGTTCGCCATTTGCGTGCGACCGAGACTGTCGGTGATGGGGTGGATACTAACAACCCCATCGTCAAGACGCTTCATCACTTGACTTGCGTCCAATTCGAGTACGCGGCACACGTCCGCCAAGCAGAATTGCGGATTCTCGAAGTCGCCGATAACGCGAATTTCTCCGAACTCCTCGTTGTTGAAAATTTGCAGTTCGTTCATGTTTGCCTCCTACAAAACGTCGCGGTAGTAGTCCGACTCAACTTCGCGCCAACCGTAGCTCTCGTTGTAGCCGTCCTTCAAGCGCGGGTCGTCTTCGGCGTACCAGCCGCTTTCCCACAAGCCCGTGTGGTCTCTCCTGTCGGCGTAAATCAAGCCCAGTTGCTCTTCAACTTCGCGGCATTCGTCGTCGTCGCCAACGTCGGCTTCGACTTCTTCGCCGTCTTCGTCAAGGTAATACGGGTACGGGTCGTCCCGGCTGTCCCTGCCGATGTGCCAACGGTGCTTGTGCCCGAGACGTTTCCATACTCGATGCAACGCCTCGTCGAGGTCGTCAGTCGGTGCCTCGATGTAGAGCTTGACTGTCTTGGCACCAATGCCGAAGCCGCGTTGGAAAATGACGTGGTCAAGCTTGCCGTCGGCGGTGATGATTTCCGTGAACTCATATGTGCCGTAGTCGGGCGACATGCTGTTGACGTTGCTGAAAGTTCGGACGGTCGCGTACGTCCACTCGCCGTTTTCGTCGCGGATGAGATAGTGCGGGTTCTCGGCGATATACTCGAACGTGTCGTTGGCGACCTTCTCAATGAACGCCAGAGCCTCGGCATGTGTGTTGAATGTCATGTGTTCGTGATTAAAAATGCTGTCCATTACGTTTGCGCCCTTTCTTTTGAGCGAGCCGTAACGTTTGAATTCCGGTTTGACTTCGGGCAAGTCATTGACTTCAGCCGTCGTTTCGGGCGGGTTAATCAATTCGTCGCCGTCGCCGTCTTCGTCAAAGCCGTCAATGTGACCGTCAGCGTCGGGCTCGGTGACTTCGTCTTTCGCGCTGAACTCATAATCGCCGCCGATTGCGTTGCTCTCGTGAAGGTGGATTTTTTCAACGCCGTATTCGTCGACGACTTTGCAACGGCGGATGTCGTCTTCGTCGTCGTCGATTTGGATGGTCACATAGCATTTCGTGCGCTTAATGACGGTCATGTTAATTTGGCTGTCGAAGAGCACGGATTTTTTCGCGGCGTAGGTCTTGCCGACTTCAAACTTTGCGGTTTCGGTTTGAGCGTCGGGCTCGTTGACCGTGGCGGCATTTTCGTAAGCTTTGTCAGCCTCGACGATTTTGTCGAAGTTGGGTTCGTCGTGAATTTCAACTGCGTGTGCGTCGTTTTCGGCTTTGACGGTGGTAAATTTTTCGTTGACCGTTTCGCTGACTTCTTTGGCCTCGGTGACTTCGGCGTCGATTTTGGCAAGTCGGCTTGCCTCGCGGTCGTTCACGCGTTGGATGAACATTGCCTTGTCGCGGCTTGTGCGTTTGCCGTCGACGTACCAGAGCTTCGCGCCGTTAATGGCGGTCTTGCTTGTGACTGTCTGCATGTCGTGTCTCCTTTACGGTTGTGGTTGAGTGCTTGCCGTCATCTCACCTCCTTTGACGGTCAAGCCGGCAGTTGATTAATTCAATCGGCGGTAGAGTTTTTCGACAGCCCGTCGCCCGACTTCAGCTTCAAGCAGGGCGATTTTTTTGTTGGCAATTTCAAGTTCGTCAAGCACCGCGACGGTCAAAAAGCTTTTGTCGCTGCGGCTTTTGGCGTCCATGAAGTAGGTCTTGCCGCCGATTGTGAATTCGTAATCGTCGGGGCTAAATCGCTTGCTCGAAACACCCAAGCTGCGAACTTTCAGTTTGCGTGCAAATCACTCATGTTTTCACCTCGAAACTTTTTTGTTGCGTCGATTTGGGAATATGCTATAATTGGCGTAAACCTAGAATCCCCAAAGTTTTTCGGAAGTTGTTCCCAACGCTCTTGCAATTCGATTTGCCAACTTCACATTTGGGAGGACTTCGCCGTTTTCGTGTTTCTGATACAACCGAATGTTTATTAAAATTTCATCGGCGACTTGCTGTTGTGTCTTGCCGGACTGTTTGCGAGCCGCCTTCAACGCAGTATCTTGTTTCACATCAACTCACCTTCTTTGTATTTAGCCCGCCAAATTTGGCTTGCTAACGATTCGGATTATACGCCTTTTTTGGCGGTTGTCAACGGTGCTTTGGATTTTTTTTGAGAGGAGGAGCCTTCGATGGATTTGCCAAAAGCCTTAAAGAGATTTCGTCAAGAGTACAAATTGACCCAGAAACAGGTTTCGAGCAAAATCGGGGTAAATGTCCGCCTTTATCAGAAATACGAAGCCGGAGAAGTTGACCCCGCCGCTTCAGTCATCACCGCTGTTGCCGACGCCTTCAATGTGCCGCTTGACTACTTGGTCGGGCGCGACGAAAGCCGCGACGCAAGCGAAGTCTACCTGCTCAACGATTTCCGCGAACTTAATCCTGAAGGTCGCCGTTCGCTCATTGACTATGCCGAATTTTTGCGTCTCAAACACCGTTCCGAAGTTATCCCTCATTCGCGGGCAGTGGCCGCCGTTTAAAGCTATGTGACCGAAAGGCGCGTGGTTCGCATGAAGAATTTTTTTGAGAACTTGTTGGGCGTTTTTCTTTGGCTGATGGTCTTGAATTGGGCTTTTCAAATACTCACTCATTTGCCCGAATTTCTTTCGCACGCGTTTATGTTGATATGCGGATTGGTCGGCTTCTTCGCGGTTTTTAGTGCGCCCGTGTATATTGTTGAAAAGTTGCTCAGCGACAACAAAGACGCTCAAAACGGACGCGAAATCCTAAAAGGTTGTGCGTGGACAATTTTCGGCGTTTTTTTGTTGGGATTCGTGTCCAACTACGACCCGACAGGTAAATCTTCACCGCCGCCGACTCGGACATACACGCATGAAAATTTTCGCCCGACGCCGCAAAGTTATTCCACGCCGAAGCCGGAGTACCGCCCGATTGAACTTCCAAAAGCTGAACCGTTGCCCGTGACTGATTTGTTGCCGAAAACTCAAGTGCCGATTTTAAGTAAACCTGAACCAATCGCGCCGTCGCTCGTCGAAGAAAATCTTGCCGATGACGAACCTTCGCTTGACTTGCCCGAAACGTTCGACAGCCTCGAAAGTGACGCTACGCGTAAAGATTTTGAACGCGAAGCCGAACTTGCCCGCCAAAGAGCCGACGCGTATATCGAAGCCAACCGCGACAGATGGGAACGCGAAATTCAAAAGTACCGCAACGAACCGATTTCGTCGTCCGCGAAATTTAATTGGGTTTCAGCCGGAATTCCCGAAAGGTCGCCGCGTTCCGACTCGTTTATTGTTCCTTAATCGGTCGGACGGATGTGCCGCAAGTGGCGAAAGGCGCGTGACGAAAATGGGCTGGATTCTCGGTTTGGTGGCGTTTTTGTTTATCGCCGGAATGATTCTTTTCAATGCGCTTGATGTCTTGAGCCGAATTCCGCCCACTAAGTTTGGAGTAATGCTGATAATCGTCTCCGTTTTTCCAATGTATATAACCTTGAAAGGCGCATTTACGGACGCTTCCGACGAAGACAGAATCAGGGATTGGAACATTTACGGAGTTATCATCTTGCTCACAATTCTTGTCGGCGTGTTAAGTTTGATTTTCGATTGATTGTTTCCAAAAGCGCGTGATTAAATGAAGATTGTCGAAGTAAAGGATTCATCAGCCGTTTTGAAACTTGGCTATGACGGCGAAAATCTTTTTGTTCAATTCGTCGGCGGAGCTTGGTACAAGTATTTTCATGTACCCGAAAAAATGTTTGAACGGCTCAGTACTTCCGATTCGGTCGGACAATGTCTTAATCGAGAGATTAAACCCAAATACACTCAATACGAGCCGTGCGTTTTCAATCCGGTGTCTTAAAGCCGACGCCTTTCAAGTCTTCAATCAACACCGCCGAATTCCAATCAATCAATATGCTGTGATGAGGCGAACCGTAGTGTTTTTGTATGAACTCGACGACGGGACGGCAAACTCTGCGCAATTCTTCTCGCTCGTCGTCCTGAAATGTCGGATCACTTGCCGACGTGTGAAACTCCTCCGGCAACGTATCTAACCGTTCAAATTCTTGGAAGGCGTCCAATTCGGCAACAAATTTATCCATTTGTGTCACCTCACTTTCAACGTGTCGGCGGATTATTTGCTCGGTCGAACGGACAATCCGCAAGTGGCGAAAGGCGCGTGAAGGGAGCGTGATTAAATGATTTATCTGGTCTCTTACGACCTCAACACGCCCGGCAAAGACTATCGCCGACTGATTGACGCCATTTGCAGTTACGAAAACCCTTGTCGCGTTTTGAAGTCGCAATGGTTAATTCGTTCCGATAAACCCGCCGAACAAATTTGTAAAGAATTGCTTGCCTTTGTTGACGCGAACGACGAACTGCTCATTTGCGAAGTCAACGAAAATCGTTTCGGCAGATTGAACACGCATACTCGCGAACAACTGCAAAAAATTCAAAGCCGCATTGCGATTAAAGGTCTTCTGGGGGATCTTCCGCGACAATAATCCAGCCGCCGTCAGGTGCCCCTTTGACTGTGCTCATGCGTACTTTTGCTTTGTCGCAGTTTGATTCGTCGCCACGAGTTTTGAAAAATTCGCCGCTGAAGTTAATTTCCAGTTTGTGGTCATTACCCGCGCAAACCTTGCGGATTCGGTCAAGCAGTTGTCGTATTTCTTCAAATGAACGACCTGCCAAACTGATTTTGATTTCACACGCAACAACGGCGTTTTGTTTGGTTTCCGACATGTTACCAACTCCTTGACTTTCAACGTGTCGACAGATTATCTCGTCGGTCGGACGGATGTGCCGCAAGTGGCTTTGGGCGCGTGATTTGTTTGTCCAAAAGGACGAATTCATTATGACCGATACCAACAGAGAAATTGCGCGGGACATCCTGCTTAAGCTGATTGAAGCAAAAGCGTTATTCTTCCAAACCGCTCACGCAAATATGTCGCCCGAAGAAATAACCAAAGTCCACGCCCAAAACGTTCAAACTGTTTGTGACGCTTACAAACAAATTTTCAAAGCCGTTGCCTCATCAAATGCATAAGTGCATGATGGTCTCGACGCATTCACGCAAGGCTCGAATCTCGTCCGGATTTGGCGGCGCGGTGTTTGACAACCGCTTTATGTGTGCCAACGTCATCTGTTTGAACGCATCGCAAATTTCTTGCCGCGTTTCGCGATTTTTTTCTTCTTGAGACGGCGTTGTCGATTGCTCCATCTCGTTCACCTCGATTCTTAAAAGGCGCGTGATTCTTGATGATTGACGTTCAAAAACTCAAATACGATTTGGCGATGCAGTCTGCGCTTGCCGCAACGATTTTGAATCGCCGCAAAGACGAAACCGTTGCCACTCAAATGGCGCGTGAATTCGGTTCGGCTTATCGTCAATACTGCTCGATGAATTTGTCGGAACTTAAAAACAAACTGTCCGTATCAGAACAAGTCATGTTTGAAACGGTAAACGCGCTCGTTAAGGATAAATGACAGCTCCTCAATCAAAAGCTCGAACTGCCCGACTTTGAAGCCCTGCTTGCGACATTCGTCAACGATTCGCTCGGCAAGGGCATTAACTTTCGTAGGACGGTTTTGTTCTTCCTGAGACGGCGTTGTCGATTGCTCCATGTCGTTCACCTCGATTCTTAAAAGGCGCGTGATTCGCATGAATATGATCAAGGTTGTTGATTCTTCGATTGTTTCTGCAGTCGGTCACGAAAACGTCAAGCTCGAAGTTTGGCTTAACACCGGCAAGAAATATCAATATTCGCCTGTCCCCGAAACGGTTTTTAAGAACTTCCTTAAAGCTCCGTCTAAGGGTATCTTTTTCAATCGCAATGTTAAGCCGCATTATGACTGCAAACCGCTGAATTAATAATCTTCGGGTAAATCAAACGGGACGCCGATTCCGTCGACAACCACTTTGCAATAGTCAACGGTGATGATGACGGTCTCGCAGTTGTCGCGCTTCGTTTGCAACCACTGAACAACGGGACGACAAATTTCTTTGAATTCGCGTATGTCGTCGTCGCTCCACAATTTTTTCTCGTCCACGCAACTCACCTCTCAATCGGGCACTTTGAACGGTATGCCAAGTTGGTCTTCGACAAGCGTCGCCCTGTCCCACTCGACGATAATCGACATGTGCGGGTGACATTTCGTCTGCAGAAACTCAACCAGCGGCTTAACCAAACGCTCAAACTCTTCAATGTCGGCGTCGTTCCAATAATATTTTTCGTCCATCAAAATCACCTCGCAAGGAGTTTTTCGCTGTGGAGATAATCCCCGTCAAGTCTTCGGTCGTCGCCAAAATCGCGTACGACAACGGCAATTTGTTCGTCAAGCCCTAATCCGAAACTTTGAACGGAAACCACGAACTTTCCGACATGAAAGCTGCGCCGTCCGGACGAACGATAATCCAACTGTGCGGTGTGCATTTGTTATGTTGCGTCTGCAAAAACTCAACCAGCGGCTTGACCAAACGCTCAAATTTTTCACGATCTGCGCGGCTTAATTCGACGTTCGCCGCGTTTGATGTCGCCGAATTCAACGCCTGAAGTTTGGCAACCATCGCGTTCAACGTGCGAAAATTGTGGTCGATAACCTTCAAAGCCTCGTCGAAGTGCTCTTCCAACGTGACCAAACCTTTAAGCAGATTGTCATTGAATTCGCCTTGCCGTTTGAAAAAATCGCGCCTCGAATCGTCGGGGCTTTTTTGATTGAACGGCACGCTCGAAAACGTCAACTGCTCAATCCTGCCGATAATCGGTTGTGACATGTCAAACCACCTCACCACGTTTGCGCGACATTTTTGCCGTCGTCGACAATCACGGTCACGCAAATGGCGTTGACAATACTCGCCTTCCTGAACGTCTCGAACTTGAGCCCGTCGAGAATCTCGGCTTTTATCTGAGCGCGAATCTCGTCTTCGGTCATGATGAAACTTCCTTTCTGATTGGAGTGATTTTGATGATGAACGCCACCTTTGACGGCAAAGAATACTTCCTTGACGTTGCCGAAAAGGTCGGGGACTCTGCCGCCCGCTTGACTGCCCGAAAATAATTACTCAAGCGTCAACATGTCGCCGCCGAGCAAGCGGTTAAGCGCGTCAAGTTGCAAGATGATGTTCGCCTCGAATTCGGCAAGCGTGCAAACTTTTCCGCCGACAATCAGCCTGACAATGACGTTGGCAACCATATTTTGAACTTGATCAAGCTTGTTCAGATTGGCGACGGGCGCATTGTCGCGTTGACCGCGTTTGATGTCGCAACGGCTTTGAATTAAATTAGTCAAGTGCCCGTAAACGTATCCTGCGTCGTGAAAACGTTGCCCGCGACTGTCGAGGTACTCAATCAGCATTTTAATTGCTTCGGTGAACGGGCGGTGTGAAGTCTTCGTGCCCAGCCGCGTTTGAATCCAGCGTGCGTCGCGTTCGATTTTCGGCACGGACAAAGCCTGCTCCATGCGGTTGAACGCGTCGATAAACTTCAGCTTGAACTGCAGAGCTTTCTTGCCCGTGAAACCCATAGCCAACAGCGCGAAGCCGTCGCGGGTCATGAGATATTCGGGGTACTTGCGGCCGCCTTCTTCGGCTTGATAAGTCGTCTTGATGAACAAATTAGCAGAATCCAAATTTGGTTGTTGGCTTGCTGACGCCATTTGTTTGATAATCATCTCGATGTCGCGGACAACGTGGAAGTGTTGCTTGTCGAATTGTTCAGCGACGGTGCGCGACGTGGTCAACGGCGTGTCGTTTTTGATGAAAACCAATGCGTTATCTTTCATGTTTTGTGCCTCCAAGCAGTCGGGCTTTGAGTTGGTCTTGCTGTTCGTCGAAACGAATTTGACGCATCTCCAAAACCGCCTCGGCAAGGTCATCTGCGCTCAATCCGACGGCGTTTGCCAATCGCTCAAGCAGGACATTCACCGACATTTCAGCCGGCTTGACGGTCGGCTTTTCAGTTGACTTGACGGTTGACGGCTTGTCCAATTTGCCGCGCACGTTTTTCAAAAACAGGTCTGCAAGTACACGACCTTTACTGCCCGACAAAAGCTTTCGGATTAAAACCTCGGCGTCTTCACTTTCGCTGAAGGCAACAACCGCGTCGAAAATCTGCGCGTCGCTGAAGTCTCGTTGAAGTTGGCGCAAACCGTCAAGCACGGCGTCGGGAAACGGCGCACCGAAATGTTCAAGCAACCGCTGATAAAGCCCGTCCGCCGCAAGTTCTGCGTCAATCGCCCGCAAAGCCTTCAGTTCATCGGGGAAATTTTTACTCAAGTCGACGCTGTAGCAAAATTCGCGCCCGTCAATGAACCGCTTGCCGTCGATTGTGCCGAACAAGTCATCGGTCAAGGAGCCGCAATAAAGACTGCCTTCGTCGGGGTCGACAATCCACAATTCGCAATCCAAACCGCGCTCAGCCGCATACTGCTTGTAAGCCTCAATCTGCACGACGGGGAACGCGTAGCACGGATATTGCCCGTAAGCGTAAGGAATTGCCGTGCGAACTTTGACTTCGACAAACCGCTCGCGAAAATCTTCGCCCGTTTTCGGCACGGCGTGAAAGTCAATCAACGTCGGCGAATCGTCGGGCTCATTTTCGGGACGCTTAACGTCGGCTCCCCAATCGGTCAGAATCGCCTTGACGATTTGCTCGCCGATTTTGCCTTTGCGTGCCTGCGGAGAATTCGCGTCGTAACTCATTTTTAAGCCTCCTGTCGTGTTGATATTGCGCATCGTAGCCGACATATTCGGCGAACGTTTTCTTCAAAAACATGTGCGGCTGATTCGCCCAACGCGCCAATAACGTGTAAAGTTTCCTTGAAACGGAGGGGGCTAGCAGATAATTTTCATGTCGCATGACGTAAGGCAAGCACCCGTAACGTTTGAGCAATTCGGCACGGTCAAGCACACTTTGCAGGTCGCGTTCCCAAAAGTCGGCATCATACTTGCCCGCCCGGTCAAAACCGCACAGCACGTAGAACTTGACGCGATTTTTCGACAGGTCAAGGTAACGCGCCATCAAGTTCAATTTCTCTTCGATTAACGGCGCGTCATTAACGTCGTCGAACGCGAAGATGAATTTCCCGTCATAGCGTGACGCAAACAGCAATTCGGCTTTGTCTTCGTCGAGTAAGCGCACGTCCAAACCTTGCTTGAACACGAACTTTTTGCCCGTCGCTTGAAGTTGCAACAGCAAGTCGCGCCACCCGTCGTAGCCGAAAAAGTTATCGTCAAGCAGACAGATTTTCGGCCGCGACAAGTCAACGAACTCTTTCAGCGGCGAATGCGCGACAACTTTGTTTGACCGCCGATTGACGCAGAACGGACAGTGTCGGAAACAGCCTCGCGTCAAAAAGCCGATTGAATAGTCGGTGTACGTGTGAAAGTCCGCCACGCCGTCATACAGGTGATAGTCGGGCATGACGTGTTCGATTCGGTCGGGCAACGGCTCCGCTTTGTCGAAGAAAAAGCCCGTGCCGCCGTAAATGACGTTCGGACGTTTGAGTATGTCGCCGAAAAGCCCGCCATCGGGAACGGGCGTGTCGCTGAAAACTTTGGCGATGTAGACCTTGTGAAAGCGTTCGAGCCCGTCATAATCAGTCTTGAGCTTGACAAACCAACCGTAAAGCTTGTAGTATGCGCTGATTTTCATGCACGTAAGATTCGGGAAACGGTGATTCTTTCGCCCGATAAAGTCCGCGTCGATAATCGCTATCTCGTCAAGTTCCATTGCTTAACCTCCGAAACGTTATCGCTCAAGCCCACTCTCCGACGTGCAGAGAGCGGGATTCAACGATAAACCTTGCCTTGCCATACCACGCGACGCCGTAGCACACCATGCTCCGACTTGCCACACGTTGCCTAGCCCTGACGGTTGGTTTTATTTGACGGTGTCGGCAAAAGCGTCTATAGCCTTGCAGACGCCCATCAATTCTTCGTAAGCGGCATATTTGCGTTGAAAAGCGCGAAGTTCCGACAGCGCATAACTCAAAACGCGGCCGCGATAATCCTTGTTGCCGAGAATCACGTCGACGCCGACGAATTCACCCTTGCTTTTCGGCGCAACCCGTTCGATGTTGAGGAACAAACGGGTCTTAATCGCACTCTTGCCCTCCGAAACGATTTCAATTTCAAGACTGTTGATGATGTGACGGGCTTGCCACAAGCGATATTTTTCAGCGGCAACGGTGTCGTCCCACTCGAAACAGTCATGCAACGGCGAATCTTCGTCGCGTGACGCGTCAAGCAATTCTTGCGCCGTGATGCTTTCTTGACCGAGTGACGCCTGCAAACTCCGAATAGTGCTTGCGGCGGTCTCTGCCTTGACGGGAAATTGTGCGCCCGCCTTCCACGAAACTTTTTCCATAGTCGTCACCTCCTCGAATGACTTTCAAAACCGGCTAAACCAAACCTTGCACACCACGCTACGCTCAGCAATACCTAACACTGACCAAACGAACCGCGCCGGCCGAACCACGCTTTACCTGACCATGACGCACATCACCGTACCGCGCCTGAACGTACCTCACATCGCCACACCGAACATCACATTGCCTGCTGAACCAAACCCTGCCAAAACACGCTACGCCATGCCATACATATCCAAAACCAACCGCACCGGCTAGACATTGCCTTACCGCACTCGAACCGACCGAACCAAACCGCGCCATACCATGCCGCACACTGCCATACAATGCCACAACTGACCGGGCACTACCCGACCTCGACATACCGAACCATGCCTGCTAAACCTTGCCCTGCCTCGCCTCGCCGAGACGAACCTAGCCCCGCCCCACCGGCTGAACAAAATTTATCCGTTACTCAATTCGACGTGGAAGGTACCAAACGAGCCGTCTTTTGCAGGACGCCAATCGCCGACGCCGTTGGCAAAGCCGCCGAGATTAAACAGGTTGACGATTTGCTCCGCGCTTATCGCCGTTTCGTTGAAGACGATTTCCAGTTCCGTGCGCCACGTCTTGAATTCGGCGCGATAGCACAGGTCGGCAGTGCCCATGCCGATACGAACCATGTCTTCACGCGGGGTAGGTGTGCCTTCGATAACCGCGAATTCGCCGATTGTTTGAAACGCTCCGCGAGCCGTCGTTTTGGCAAGTGCGGCTGTCCCGGCTTTGGCGGCAAGTGCGCCCTGTTGAAAACCGCCGTCAAGTGCCGCAGCTTTGAATCCGATTGTCGGGAACCCGAATTTGCTTTGCGGGATAATCTTCGCCAAAACGTCCGCCGCTTGCTCGTCAGTCAAGCCGTCAAGGTCGGGCTTCGGCGTCAACCAGTAAAGCGATTCCGCAAAGTCAACCATCGGGCGGCGAACTTCCTTGCCGTTGGTCGCCTTCTTTTGCTGTTTGTTCAGAATCATAAGCTTAGCCTTTTGGCTCCACGCGTGACTGATGAGCGGGCTGTCACCGACGATTTTCAGTGTGAAACGGTTGAGCTTCAACACCGGCAGATTGACGGTTGTGGCTTCTTTCTTTGCAGTCGCCATTTGAAATTACCTCCGTTTGTGCTACAATGAGCACCGCTAGAATTTGTTTGCCCGTTGGGGCTTATTTTTTTGTCCGAAATGCGGGCTTGCCTGTGTCCGCCGTGTCCATCACCTCCGTTTGAGTGCCCCGCAAGGACGTCACCGCCGCCGTCGAAAGGAAAAGCCCGGCGACGGTCGCCTCACGAGTGAAAGGTAGGTTATGGCATTTGAGCCGCTGTCAAGGCTCACACCCGCCGCCGATAAACATCTCCGGCTGTCCACGTCGGCAGGGGTCAACCTTGCGGTCAACAATCTATGTGAAGGAGGTATCCTAATGTCCCCCGTGACGGAGGCTAATACCCAATGTCGCTGTGGTCGTTAAAAGCGGCGTCAATCTTTTTCGCCAAGTGTTCGTAAAGCCGAATCAAAATTCGACCGACAACAGCCAAAAAGCAACAGCCACACAACGACAACGCCACGAACAGCAACACGGCTATTAAGGCGGCGACTAAGCGGATTGCCTCATCCATTTAACTTGCCTTGACGCCAAACGCGTCGATAATGCGCCACGCCGCGTCGTAATGCGATTTCCCGCTGAGCGGATGAGCGGCGTAGATGATTTCTCCCCAAATGTCCACATCGACGAAATGAAGTTTCAAGCGGTCGGCAAGGTCGGCGATAAGCTTTTGGCTCAAGCCGTCGCAGTCAATCTTCAACGGCGGTCGTTTAAACATGTCGGTCACTCCTTCTGTTTGGAACGGCGTTTGCGCGGCTCACGGAACATGCGATTGATTTTGGCGACTTCAAGTTTGCACTTGAGCGAACAGGTCTTTTCGCGTCGGAAAATCGGCTTGAATTCCTTACCGCAACGAACACAACGTTTAGTCACGGTCACACCTTCTTGAACGTCGGATTCATGAAGTCTTCAAGCGGCACGGTGAAGAATTCGCTCGAACTTAATTCGCCTTTGGCGTTGGAGTAAATCAACATGACGAACGACTTCTTAATCGGCTCTTCGTCATAGACACCGACGATGATGTACTTGTTGCCGAAAATGTCGCGGTAAACGTCGCCGGTTTCGGGCTTTTTACGCTCTTCGCGGTTGCAGATGTCGACGAACGTTATAGCCGCTTTTTGAATTGTTGAGAGGGGTTTGCGCTTGAATATCGCTTCCGTAAGGTCATGGTACGCGTTGTCCTTTTCGACGCTCCAGTTGACCGGGACGGCTTGAGCAAAGTGCCGCTGTTCGTGTTCTTCGTGTTCGGGCTTGCAAGCTTGAGCCAACTTAATCGCCGCATTGCAAATGTCTTCAGGGGTCGTGCGCCCAATCGCGCAGTCAAGCAATTTCCCGTATGCCCGTTGCTTTTTGGAACTCCACTTGCGTTTGGGCTTTTCGCGTTCTTCGCGGTTACAGATGTCGACGAACGCTTTAGCCGCTTGCTGAACTTCTGTGATGTTCCCACTCGTGAATATCGCGTCCGTAAGTGCCATGAACGCTTTGTTCCTTTCTTCGTTCCGATTGACCGGGGCGGCTTGAGCAAAGTGCCGCTGTTCGTGCAAGCACCGGCTTTCGTCGAGCCCGTGTTTTCCGCGTTCTTCGCGTTCGTAAACGTCGACAAAATGTTTCGCCGTCTTGTAGCACAAAAACCCGTCCCAGTCCAATCTCAAAAAACTCGCGGCGCAATTACCAATTGCCGTAAGCGTTTTCTTATTCAAGTCAATCACTCCAATTCGTTCAAACAGATGATTTTTTCGCCCGCGACGTACGCGGAAATGATTCGTTTGTAAGCGATAAAAGCCGCAATGTCGTCGCCGCAGTCCAGTTCGATAAAGCCGTTGCCCTTGAAGAACTTCAGCTTCGCGCCTTCGACTTTGAAGTAAACGACGGCGTCAAGGTTGACGGTGCCGCGCAACGGGTCGTTTACAATCAGCAAGTCAATCACCTCAAAACGTCTTGCGAACGCGGCAATGCGAATGAAATTGCGGGCTTCGACGTTCGGCTTTGAGTTGCTCGAAAGTCCTGCCTGCCGCGATTAATGCCCGATATGTGCCGTAGTCAAGGTTGCAGTCATCGGCTTCACGCGCCCAATCGTCAAGCGTCTTGCCCGACTTGTCGCAACTTGTGCACGTGCGAATTTTGGGCTTGAAGTTGACGCTAATATTCGTCGACTTTGACGGCTTGGGATGTGTCGCCCGATAATGAGCGTCCGATTCGCAGTCAACGTCATGTCGACAGGGCGCGCAATATTTCGTTAAGCCGTGATTCGCTTCAAACTCACCGCCGCAACGGGCGCAGATTTTAATCATGACGGTACCTCGTCACGCGTCAAAAAGCTGTGGAAAAGCACAAGCCACATGACCCACAGCGCGCCGCAAAACACGCCGAACAACCAGCCGAAAAAGGCGGGCGGATTCTCGGCAAGCACGACGCCCAAGTCAAGCAACGTCGCAAAAAAGACGGCAACCGTCAGCCCGAAGAGTTTCAGCCTTGCGTTCGTGTCGAACATTTCAATCGCTCCTTTGAATCGCGGCTTCAAGTTCGGCGGCAGTGCAACCCGTGTACTCCATGAACTTTTTCGGGCTGATGTAGTAGCTAGTGCGCTTGTTGAACTTAATCGCCGCTCCGAAGGGAAGTTTCTCGGCAATCAGCCCGCGCCGCACGAATTGTTGAGACTTGCGCATTATCGCCGCCGCCGCCTGCACGGGCACGTTTTTAATCTCCATCGCCGTCAAGCTCCAACGCCGTGATAAATTCGACGCATTGACGAACGGCGTTTACTTCGCAGTGATCTTGACCGGTGTACGTTTCAAGTTGCTTGATTCGCGCCAACGTCATCTTTTTGAACGCGGCGATAATCTCGTTCGTGTCGGGCTCGCTTTGAGTACCGTTGACTTCGTTGACCAAAGCGGCTAATTCGTTTGCGTCGCCTTCGATGATGATTTTCATGTATCAAACCTCCAAAATCGCCGCCAATTCCATGTCGTTCACCTCAAAGCGCAGTACAAACAGACCGCAAATCTGCGACGATGTGATATAATACCTGTGGTGATGACAATGATAGCGATATACAAGATAATCAATCGGCGTAACGGCAAGTCTTACGTCGGACAGACGCGCCAACCGCTCGAAAAACGTTTCCTTCAACACGCCAAAGCACACACGCCTTTAGGTGACGCAATGCGTGAGTGCGGGCTTGAAAACTTCACGATTGAAGTTATCGAACGTTGCGAAACTCAAGCGCAAGCCAACGAACGCGAACGCTTTTGGATTCGCGTGCTCAACTGCAAAGTGCCCAACGGCTACAATCAACGCGACGGCGGGGCAAGCGGCGGCAACTGTGTAAAACGACCTACTCATCTCACGGAAACGAAAACCGTCGGCGAACGTGTCAAGCAACTGCGACAAACATTGAATTTAAATCAGACCATGTTCGGCGAAAAAATCGGCATTGGGCAACAATCGGTAGCTGGTATTGAAAGCGGAACAATCGCGCTCACCCCCAGAAATTTCGATGCCATCTGCGAAAAATTCAATGTCAATCCGGATTGGTTGCGCGACGGCGTCGGTGAAATGTTTCTGCCCGAAAAGGTCGAGACTTATCTCGATAAAATCGTGGCCGAAAAAAACTTATCGCCGGAAGACAGGGCGTTGATCGAATCAATCCTCGAATTACCGCCCGAAGCACGTAAAAACGTCATTGATTGGGCAGAAAAACTAATCGCCAGAATTCATCGGCAGGAAACGGAACAGGCGAAGGCGGACGAGAGACGTGTGCTTGAAAAACAAATGGCTGATATTCAGCAACGACTGGCAGAACTCGACGGCGCAAGCTCTTGGGGGGAAGAATCGTCAATCAAAGCTGGCGGAACATTTTGGAACTCCGAAAAAGGAAATAGCGCGTGACGAATCGTCGAAAAAAGGTTAAAATCCCCCTGTAGACTGCAGAGGGATTTTGTTCTAAGGGGGCGTCACCATGAACGCAAAAACAAAAAAATCCCTCCGCGAAGGAGGGTCAACTTTTTTTAGGCGGTGAGCCGAATGAAACTGCCAAACGGTTACGGTTCGGTTATCCGCATGAGCCGGCGGCGTCGCAACCAATTCGCCGCACGCGTCACCGTCGGTTGGACTGACGACGGCAAGCAAATAAGAAAGTACCTCGGCTTTTTCGCTACAAGACAGGAAGCTTTGAACGCGCTTGCCAATTACAATCAAAATCCTTATGACGTGGACTTGAAGAAATTGACGTTCGCCGAAGTTTACGAGCGTTGGTGTCGGCAGAAATTCAAGACCGAGCCCGTCAAGTCGGTTTACGTCGCCGCGTACAAAAACCTTGCCGCTTTGCACGAAATGACTTTTTCGCGAATCCGCAAGCGTCACATACAAGCCGTGATTGACGACTGCCCGCTCAAAACTCAAGCCAAAAGCCACATGAAAAGCGTCTGTTCGCAGATGTTCAAATTCGCGATTGACATGGAGATTGTCGCTACAAACTTCGCGACGTTGGTCGAACTGCCGACGAAAGAGGACAGCGAACTCCACAAACCCTTCACTCGCGACGAACTTGCCGAATTGTGGAAACACACGGACTATTCCGCCGCACGGGTCGCGTTGATTCTGTGTTACACGGGAATGCGCCCGACGGAGCTTGCACAGATAAAGACGGCTGATGTTGACTTGACGGCTCGATTTATGCGCGGCGGAATGAAAACGGCGGCAGGCAAAAATCGCCTGATACCAATCGCCGAAAAAATCTTCCCGCTTGTCAACGAACTTTACAGCGTCACCAACGAATTCCTGTTGACGGTTGCCGGCAAGCCGATTTTGAACGTGAACAACCTTCGTTCGCAGCTGTGGAACAAATGCCCGTTGCTTGAAGGTCACCTGCCGCACGACGGACGCCACACTTGCGCAACTTTGTTGGACGATGCCGACGTTCCGCTGAAAATCAAACAGCTGATTCTCGGTCACAGCGCACACGACGTGACAAGCAAAGTCTACACGCACAAGACGCAGGCGCAACTGCTTGAGGCGATAAATCGCATCTAAATTTGTAGTCTACGTGTAGGCTACGAACCGAAACGCCTGTGTTCACACATGCCGTTAAAGCGCGTCATGACGGTAAAGTTGCGTCCCCCGCGTATACCCGCGATTAACTTTACATTAAGCTTGCGCAGTAAAGTCTTGTGCCGAATCAAACGCGCTGTTATAATCGAAAAAATTTTATTGCGAACACTTTTGACGAAGGGGCGATTTTTATGGCGACGAAGAAAATTCAACTCAGCGGCATATCCTTTGAAGACGTCGAAGTTGACGGCAAGGAAGTTGTTTTGGTTTCGGGCAAAGGCGACATGACGCTTGCCACTGCAAAAAAATCCGGCGACTTGTATTTCACTTTCGGCACGGGCAAGAACAAGTCGACGTACATTTTTGAAGACCACGCGGTTTATAACAGCGGCAGGACTGCGGTAAGTCTTATCGGCGCGGCGAACGACTACAAAGCCACGACAACCAAGCGTTCAAGCATTGCGACGATTAACGCTTCGCAAGTCGACAGCTCACTTGCAATAACCGGCAACGCGAAGGCGAACTTGATTATCGCGGGCGACGAAGGCACCACGCTTAACGGCGGCAAGGGCAACGATACCTTAGTCGGCGGCGAAGATGCGGACGTTTTCATCTTCAAGAAGAACGAAGGCAACGACTTGATTCGCGACTACAACGAAGACCACGGCGACCGAATCAGCGTCAGCTCCGTCGCGGACATCACCAACGCTTCCAAAGGCAAAGGTTACTCGTTTGTCTTCAGCGTCGGCAAGAGCAAGCTCACCGTCGAAGACGCAAGTTATCAGGAAGTTACCTTCTTTGACGGCACGGGCACGACGAAAACTTTCAAAGACGGCGTTTTTTACGCGGGCAACAGTTCAGTTGTAATTCCCGCGAACTTCAGCGAAAAAGGCGAAACGACCTTCGACAACACCGTTGAGACGATTGACGCTTCCGCCGCGAAAAAAGCAGTTTACCTCGGCGGCAACGCGTTGGCAAACTCAATCGTCGGCGGCGCGAAGAACGATTCGCTTGCGGGCTACGGCGGTAACGACACAATCAACGGCGGCAAGGGCAACGATTACATCGACGGCGGCGCGGGCGACGACCTTTTGACGGGCGGCGACGGCAACGACTTAATTGAAGGCGGCAACGGCAACGACACTTTGACCGGCGACAAGGGCAACGATAAACTTTACGGCGACGCGGGCAACGATTCACTCGTCGGCGGCGACGGCAACGACACAATCGAAGGCGGCGCAGGTGTCGACACAATCGAAGGCGGCAACGGCAACGACAAACTTTGGGGCGACGCAGGCGACGACATCTTGACCGGCGGCAAGGGCAACGACTCGCTCTGGGGCGACTCCGGAAACGACACCTTCATTTACAAGCCCGGCGACGGCAAAGACGTTATCTTCGGCTTCGACAACGGCGACACCTTGCAACTTAACGATATTAACTCGGCGTCTTTGAGCGGCACCGTCAGCAAGAAAGGCGACTCGGTTACGCTTAAGTTCAGCGGCGGTTCCGTCACCTTCAAAGACTTCGACGCGGATACCTTCCACATCAACTGCGGCAACGAAAACGTGACGTATCAAATCAACGAATTCACCAACGCAAAAGGCAAAGTCACGGGTTACACGTTCGACAAAGCGTAAACATCACGCGCAAAAAAAATCAGACAGTCGAGAAACCTCGGCTGTCTTTTTTAATCCGTCGTCGTCGGGTCAAAGTCAATCGCAACGTCGTCGCGGCGATGAAGTTTATGCACGCGCAGGAACAGTTGCACTTCTTCCAGGTTGGCGGACTTGATTATCACGGAGAAACGATACAGCCCGCGCAGTTTGGCAATCGCGGCGGGTATCGGTCCCAAAATCTCTTGGCGGTCGTCGGTGTTGGCGATAATCTCTTCGCGGAAGGCGGCGACGATTTTTTTTGCGAACTTCTTGGCTTTGGCTTCGTCCTTGTGCGTGACGATTAACTTGACCAGCCGACAATACGGCGGGAAGAAAATTTCTTCGCGTTGCGGCAACTCGTTCGCGGCGAACTTTTCGTAATCCTGCGCGCAACCGAAACGAATCGCGGGCGCGTCGACGTTGTACGCCTGCACGACGACTTTGCCGGGCGAATCGGCACGACCTGCGCGACCCGCCGCCTGCGTTATCAGCGTGAAACAAACTTCCGCCGCACGAAAGTTCGACAAGCTCAACGCCGCGTCCGCATTCAAAATGCCGACCGCCGTCACGTTGCTTATGTCGTGACCTTTGGCGACCATCTGCGTGCCGAACAAGATGTTGTAATCGCCGCGTGCGAAGGCGTCCAAAATCTTTTGGTGACCGAACTTGCCGCCCGTCGAATCTCT
Source organism: uncultured Selenomonadales bacterium (assembly GCA_947165295.1). GTDB lineage: Bacteria > Bacillota > Negativicutes > Selenomonadales > Selenomonadaceae > Quinella. The sequence goes on from CAMUZU010000002.1 coordinate 123,066, forward strand.
GTCCATGCGAAGAACCCGCGCCGTCGGGAGCGAATATTTCAGCGCGACTTCAAGCTTTTCCGTGCCGACGCCCAAGAACTTAATTTTGTCGGAGCCGCATTCGGGACACTCTTTCGGCGGGTCAGCTTCGCTTTCGCAGTTGTGGCAACGAATTTTCCCGTCGACGTGGTAAGTGACGGGCAGGCCGCATTCGGGGCACTTGACGACGGAGCCGCACGCTCGGCACATGACGACGGTTGACCAGCCGCGACGATTAAGCAGGATAATCGCCTGCTTGCCCGCCGACAAAGTTTCGTCAAGCAACTTGAGCAGTTCGCGGCTTAACAGTTCGCGGTGACCGGCCTTCAACTCGGCGCGCATGTCCACCGCCTTAACTTCGGGCAACGGATTGTTCAGCACGCGACGGGGCATTTTCAGCAACGTCAATTCGCCGCATTGTGCACGGTGAAAACTTTCAAGACTCGGCGTCGCGGAACCGAAGACGACCGCCGCGTTGTGAAGTTTGGCGAATTCTTCGGCGACGACGCGGGCTTGATAGCGCGGAGTTTTGTCGTCCTGCTTGTAAGAGCCGTCCTGCTCCTCGTCGACGACAATCAAGCCGACATCTTCCAAAGGCGTGAACAGTGCCGACCGTGCGCCGATAACGATTGACGCCTCGCCGTTGCGAATTCGATAGAAAGCGTCGCCGCGTTCGCCTGCGCCAAGCCGACTGTGCACGACCGCCACGTCCTCGAAATTCGCCTTGAAGTTTGCGACGATTTGACCCGTCAACGCAATTTCGGGCACAAGAATCAGCACGCGCCGACCAAGCCGACAGGTTATCTTCGCCAGCTCGATGTAAACTTGCGTCTTGCCGGAACCGGTCACGCCGTGCAGAAGGAAGCCGCCGAATCTGCGCGCCGACAAAACTTTTTCGACCGCCGAAATTGCCGCGACTTGTTCAGCCGTCAACTCGAACGGTTTGGGCACGGATTTAATCTGCGCGTAGCTGTCGCGTAAAATTCTTCGCCGCTCGACGGTGACAAGTCCCGCGTCGATTAAAGCGTTGACTGCGTGTGAACTGAAGTCCGACGCTTGAAGTTGCCCGCGTTCACGAAGGAGTTTCAGCAACTTTAACTGCGCGGGCTTGCGCGTGAAAAGTTTTTCGTCGAACGTACCCGACAACTTCAGCACGCGTTCAAACTTCGCGGCGATTGGTCTGCGGCTTTGTCCCGCCATGAACAGCGACATTGCCACCGCCAGCGGGCACAGGTAGAAGTACGCCAACCAGCGCGCCTCGGCAAGCATCGTCGGCGTAAACCACGGCTCGGCGTCCAAGACTTCCGAAATGTCTTTGAGTTCAAAGTTCGGCGGATCACCGACCGTCGCGACGTTCATGACGAAGCCGACGTATTCTCTGTCGTTGAAAGGCACGACGACCCGCCAGCCCGCCGTAAGAAAGTTCAGCTCTTCGGGCACGCGATAAGAAAAATCCTTGTCGACGCCGCTTGTCGAAACGTTCACGCGAACTTGAGCGATTATCATTGCAACGCCTCCGAAATGTCTTTGCACGCGACGACTTGCCGACCCGCCGTCAGAAAGTTCAGCTTGTCGGGCACGCGATAAGAAAAATCTTTGTCGACGCCGCTTGTCGAAACGTTCACGCGAACTTGAGCGATTATCATCAACGCAACTCCTTTGTCCGTAATCAGCCGCCACATTGTAGACGAAAATTTTTGCGCGGGCAAGAATTTGTGTGCTATAATCGCCGCGACAGTCACAAGCTCAGCAATCGAAAGGAGCGCAAAATTTTTTCATGAAAGATATCCTCGACGTTCACATTCACACGACGGCTTCGGGGCACGCGTACAGCACGTTCGGCGAAGTCATTGCCGCCGCGAAGAACAAAGGCCTTGAACTTGTCGGTATCGCCGACCACGCGCCAAGCGTCCCGGGCGTGTCGCACAGTTTCCACTTCGTGAATTTCAAAGTTATTCCCCGCGACGCTTACGGCATGAAAATTGCAATGGGCGCGGAGCTGAACATAATCGATTATTCGGGCAGCACCGACCTTCCTGCGAAGATTCTTAAGAAACTCGACTACACAATCGCCAGCTTGCACAGGGAGTGCATTGACACGGGCAGCGTCGACGAAAACACCGCCGCGTTAATCGGCGCAATGAAAAATCCGCACGTCGTCATTCTCGGTCACCCCGACAATCCGCAGTTCCCCGCAGATTTGGACGCCGTCGCTCATGCCGCGAAAGATTCGGGCGTTCTGCTCGAAATCAACAACAGTTCGTATACGCCGAACGCTCACCGCGCAGGTTCCGCCGAAAACGCGAAGTTGATGCTTGCCGCCTGCAAACGTTACGGCACGAAAGTTATCATGGGCTCGGACGCACACATCGACCTTGACGTCGGCAATCATGCGCTGTCGCAGAAACTTCTTGCCGATAACGACTTCCCTGAAGAGCTGGTTGTCAACAGCGACATTGAAAAGTTTTTCGACTGCATTCGTCACAGAAATTCTTTGAGACCGAAAGGAGCGTAAAATAATTTGTTGGTTCACGAAATCATAAATCGCGGGCACGACGCCGACATTGCAATCGTCGACGAAGGACGCCGCACGACTTATGCGCAACTCAAGCGGGACATCAAACGTTACCGCAACCATCTGCACGCGTTGGGAATTCGTCAAGGTGACCGCGTCGGCATCTTCTCACGCAACAGCGCGGAATTCATCTTCGCTTACTTCGCGGCGACTTCTTTGGGCGCAATCAACGTGCCGATAAACTTTCAGCTCAGTCCGCGTGAAACCGCTTACATTTTGCAGGACGCGGGAGTCAAACATTTGTTGACTTACGAGCAGATTAATTTCGACGAGCCGATTGACGTCGAGCAACACGACATTGCCACGTTCGGCGACGGTGAATTTGACGACGCGCCCGACTTGCCCGCCGACTTCAGCGACAAAAATCCGTGCGTGATAATTTACACTTCCGGCACGACGGGCAACCCGAAAGGTGCCGTTCTTTCGCACGCGAATTTGGTTTGCAATACCCGTCAATGCGAAGTCTTCAAGTGCGAACGCAACTGCCGCGTGCTTTGCGTGTTGCCGATGTATCACTGCTTCGAGTGGACGTGCGCCGTGCTGAACACTTTTTATCGCGGGGCGGCGAATCACGTTTTGCGCATGTTCAAGCCCAAAGACATGATTGACATGGTGCGCGACGAAAAAATCACCGACATTATCGCCGTGCCGTCAATCTTCAAGCTGGTGACCGCGCTTGCCAAACCCGAAGACTTCAAGACCGTGCGTTTCTTCATGAGCGGCGGGACGACTTTGCCCGACAAAATCGTCGACGAATTCAAAGCGAAATTTCACGCGCCCATTGCCGAAGGTTACGGCCTGTCGGAGGCGTCGCCCGCTGTCTTTTTGACCACGCACGGCGAAGAACGTCAAGGTTCCTGCGGCAAACTGCTTGCGGGCACGGAAGTTCGCCTTGTCGACGAAAACGGCCGCGACGTTGCTCAAGGCGAAGTCGGCGAAGTTTGGGTTCGCGGCGGACAAGTCATGCTCGGCTACTGGAACAACCCGAAGGCGACGGCTGAAGCTTTGGACGCGGACGGCTGGTTACACACCGGCGACGTCGGCAAGGTTGACGCGGACGGTTATTATTACATCGTCAACCGAATCAAAGAAATGATTATCAGCATGGGCGAAAACATTTATCCCCGCGAAGTCGAAGAGGTCGTTTACAAGTTCCCCGGCATCAAGGACGCGGCTGTTATCGGCGTCGACGACAAACTGCGCGGGCAAGTCGGCGCGTGTTTCTTCGAGGTCGCTGACGGCGCGAAAGTTGACACTCGTGCATTGAAGCGTTTCCTGCAGAAAAATCTTGCCATGTACAAAATCCCGCGTGAGTTCCGCGAACTTGCCGAACTGCCGCGCACGTCGACGGGCAAAATCGCCAAACGCAAAATCCTTGAAGACTACCTTGCCGCCAAGGAGGCCACGCAATGAGAATCACGCACGCGCAGATTGATGAAATCATGTCATCGTTCGAGAGGCTCAAGCTTGACGAAAATTCGCCGTCGTTGCCGTTTAATGTCAAGTCGCTCCAACACCGTTTCAACGCGCAACTTAAGCCGTTCCTCGACGCCGCACAACTTGACGCGGAAGGTCTTGCGCTCATGCAGAAGCTGTTGCTTATCAACGAGTGCCAAATTCACACGGACGAAGAAAATAACTTTGAATTCTTCGTAAACATCTTCGGCGACACAATCGGCTTGTTCGGCTTGGGCACAATCGGCGGCAACTTCAAAATCCTGCGGCTGTGTTTCACCGTGCCCGAAAACGATCGCGAGGCGCAGACGTTGAACTTCGTCTTTCACGCGTTCACGAAAAGTTTCCTGCCGAAAGCTGACGGCGTCGAATTTATCAATCTGCTCAAGGCAACTTCCGAAGTCATCTGCGGCGGCGTGAAGTTTTCGTTGACGCAAAAAGACAACCTGCTCACGGTGACCGCCGTTGCCGACGCGTCATGAACATTTCAACCGATTTCGCCGACAAGATTATCAATCGGCTTGCGAACAATTCCGCCGTCGACAAAGATTCGTCCTTGCCGTTCGACGCGGCGTCGCTCACGAAAACTTTCAACGCGCAAATCAAACGTTTCGCCGACGAAGACACGCGCACGACGAAGTTGTTTATCGCCGACGCGGCTGGACTGTTCGGCATGGGCATCGTTTTTGTATTACACAAGCTTGACGGACTTGACATGCTTAATGTATTCGTCGAGCCGGAGGAGGTCATCACTTGAAAAAATTTTTTGTCACGCTGACGATTCTGCTTTGCATGGCGGGCAACGTCAACGCCGCTCAATTCACCGCCGAACAAGGCGAAAAGATGTTGTCAATCACCCTGCAAAATTCCGACGCGCCGCTCAAACTTGACATTGCGACGTTCCAAAAGAATTTCGACGCCTTCATAACGCAATTCGTCAACGAAACGAACGCGGGCGACGACGCTGAAGCTTTTCGACAGTCGTTTCTGATTGGCAAGCCGCGACTCGGTTCCGTCGACGGGCGCACGATCTTTTTAAGAAACTTTATGGACATGGCGGCGATTCTTGGCACCGTCGACGCGGACGGCAAAATCGAGACGATAAACTTTTTCTACCCGCAGATTGCCGACCAAAACGACGCAATGACTTACATGCTGATTCTGCAGTCGTTCGCGAAAGGCATTTCGCCCGACTTGGACGCGCAAGCTTTGATTGACGAGGCGAACAAAAATCCCGACGGCACGTTCGTCAAAGGCAACGTGAAGTTCACCTTCAAGACGCTTGATAATCTGAACATGGTTTCGGCGGCCGCCGCCAACTGATTGCGGGAGGTCTTGACTTGAAAAATTTTTTTGTCGCGCTGACGGTTCTGCTTGCCGTGACGTGTGTGAACTTCGTCGAAGCCGCGCCGTTCACCGAAGAGCAATTCGGGCAAATTTTCGCCGCCGTCGCTCAAAATCCCGCCGCCGCGCCCGAACGCACGAAGACGCTTGACCTGAACGTCGAGACGCTCAAGGCGAAGTTCGACAACATTGCGACGCTGATTCTTAAACACCAGCTCGGCACGGACGACGTTTCGCAGATGGAATATCTGTTCACGATTAACGACTACAAAATTTTCCCGCACGAAGGCGGCGAAACTTTCGCGAAGATTTTCGGCTCGAACGTCGCGCTTGTCGGCGTCACCGCGTCGAACGGCGGCAACTTCAAGGTTCTGCAATGCTGTTACACCGCGCCCGAAGACCAAGACGAGACGCTTTACGTGCAGTTGATTTTGACGGCGTTTATCCACAGCGTCGCGCCCGACGTTGAAGTTCCGGCTTTGATGAACGAGTTGACTGCGGCAAATTCTTTGGGCAGCACAGTCAAAGGCGACTTGAACTTTTCAATGACCGAAGACGGCAACTTAAACACGCTTACCGTCGTCGCCAAATAATTTGACGCGAACTTTTCGTTGACCGTCGGCGGGAACTTGAACGCGTTGACCGTCGTCGCCAAATAGTTTGACGTGAACTTTCCGTTGACCGTCGGCGGGAACTTGAACGCGCTGACTGCCGTTGCCAAATAGTTTGTTGACGCGGAAATATCGCTGTGTTAATATGTGCGCGGCTTAGAGTCAAAACTTTTTTGGAGGGATTCCACATGAGTAAAATCGCGGTCGTGTTTTGGAGCGGCACGGGAAATACCGAAGCTATGGCGGAAGCGGCGGCCGAAGGTGCCAAGTCTGCCGGCGCGGACGTCGAAGTTTTCCAAGTCGACGACTTCAACGCGTCGGACATGGCGGATTACAACGGCTTTTTGTTCGGTTGCCCGGCAATGGGCGACGAAGTTCTTGAAGAAGATTCCTTCGAGCCGTTCTTTGCCGAAGCCGAAGCCAAACTCAACGGCGTGCCCGTCGGCTTGTTCGGCAGCTACGGCTGGGGCGGCGGCGCGTGGATGGAAAACTGGAGCGAGCGCACCAAAGAAGCCGGCGCGAAGTTCGTCGGTTCCGTTATCGCGGAGAACGCGCCCGACGACGAAGCTCTTGACGAATGCCGCAAACTCGGCGAGGACTTGACCAAAGCCGTGTAAAAACTTTTTGCTCAACGACATAAAAAAATCTCCGTTCCAATTCAGAGCGGAGTTATTTTTTCGGCGCAAGTGTTCAGTCGCGGCGGGTCAACCGTTGCGTCACGCGGAATATTCGCTTTCAAGCAAGCCGAACACAATCAGGTTTTCCCAGACGCCGTCGGTCAAAAGAAATTCACGCAAGCAACCTTCGCGCACAAAGCCGAGACTTTCGTACAGGTGCAGGGCGATTGAATTGTACTCTTTGCAGTCAATCCACACGCGGTGAAATTTTTTCGTGCCGAACGTCCAGGCAAGCAAAAGTTTCATTGCTTCGCGACCGTAGCCCAAACCTTTGCGACCGATGATAACGTGCGTGAATTCCGCGCAAGGCGTGTCGAGTCCTCGAAGCAGAAAGTAACCTGCGGGCGTGCCGTCAAGTTCTTCGATGATGACGTTGAGCTTTTCGGAGCCGTCGGAGCGCATGACGGAGCGTTGAAAGTCTTCGTCAAACGGCACGATGAATTTCAGATTTTCGGGCGCGAACTGCAACGTCATGATGTACGGTAAATCCGTTTCGTTGGCGCGCCGAAGTCGCAGGCGTCGACCTTCGATTAAAATTTTGTTCACGGTAAACAACTCCTTTCGAGTGTGCGGGCAATGATACAACTTCGCCCGATAAAAATCAATTACGCATTGCGCTTAAGCATTACGCATTGCTTTACAGAGGTGTTTTGATTGGATTTTCTGCAGCAAATTGACTGGTCAAACCTGCTTGACGATCTGGTAATCGTCGCGTGCATTTTGGTCGTCGCGTTGATCGTCGGCATTGCGCTCAACCGCCTGTTGACGCGCAAACTTGAAGCGAAAGTCGAAGCGAGCGATTCGGAGCTTATGGAAATTTTCTTCCGCGCAATGAAAGGCGTGCCGATTTCGCTTTGCCTGGTTATCGGGCTTTATTGGGGCGTTCAAGCGGCGGACTTGCCCGACAGCCTCGACAAAATTTTTTCGTACGTGCTGTTCACGGTCATAATCTTTTCGTTGACGCGGGTTTGTGAGCGGACGCTTTCGGGTTTCATTCGGCTCAAGTTCTCCGGCTCAAGCGACATGACGCAATCGACGTTGCTCGACACGATTTTACGCGTGGCTATTTACGCGTCGGGCGTGCTGATTGTTCTGGACTACTTCAACATATCAATCGCGCCGATTATGGCGGCAATGGGTGTCGGCGGTATGGCGGTGGCTTTCGGCGTGCGCGAGACGCTTGAAAACATTTTTTCGGGACTGCAGATTATCGTTTCCAAACAGTTCCGCGTCAACGACTACATCAAACTTTCTACGGGCGACGAAGGCCGCGTGACCGACATCAACTGGCGATATATCACGGTGACGCCGCCGTCGGACAGCAACGTCGTGGTTATCCCGAACAAAGTTATCGCCTCGTCCGTCATAACGAATTTTTCGCAGCCGCGTGACGACATTATCCTTGTCGTGCCAATTGGCGTCGGCTACGAAAGCGACCTTGATCAAGTTGAGCGCGTGACGATTGAAGTTGCCCGCGAACTTCAGATTAAAATCGACGGCTACGAACCGCAATTCGACGAAAACGGCAAGGACATAAATTCGTTCGCGCCCGTCGTGCGTTATCAAAAGTTCAATGACTCGTCGATTGATTTCAACGCGGTCATGCACGTGCGCAGTTTCACCAATCAATACATCTTGAAGCACGAATTTATCAAGGCGATCAAGAAGCGTTTCGACGCGGAGGGCATCAACATTCCGTTCCCGATTCGCACGCTTGACCTGCCCGCTGATACAAAAATTGACTTAAGGAAGTGATTGCTTATGATTGTTGACGGCGTGAAAGTTTCATTCGTCGGGCTTGACGACGCCGACCGCGACGAGGCCGCCGCTTACGTGGCTTACGTGCGCGAACGTGTCGCCGAACCCGTCAAGTCAATTCAAGTCAAGGCGTGCGACGACGGCTATGTCGACGTGTCGTACACCGCCCGCGGACAAAAGTTTGAACGCATCCGCAGAATTACCGGTTAGAGATAGCCGTTCGCCGACAAGCCGTTTGAAGTCGACGGATTATCAGCGCGGTGAAAAGCTGGAAACTCTCTCCGAGACAATCAGAGGCGAAGGACTTCACGGACGAAGTTCAGCCGCAACGCATAGGCGGTGTGATAATCCGCCCACGAGACCGCGCCACGCAACGGCACCACGCGTGAAAAGATATGCTGAACTGCAGGGCGACTTGCAGAAGTCGAGATAAAAAGCTCGGCGATAACATTTTGTATCTTGTCGGCACGACAGACCGCTGGAACGACGCGAAGAAGTCCGAAGAACACGACCGCGTTAAACACAACATCTTCAGCTGAACGGTTACGCGCAACAAAAAAATTTCCCCGTCATTCGTGGCGGGGATTTTTTTTGTCGTTAAGCACGACGGGCGTTGACTTCGCGTCGCGTGTCGTGTGTGTTACTTTTCTTTGGCGGCAAAGAAAAGTAACCAAAAGAAACCGCGCCTGCTGTGATACGTCCTGTATCACGCGCAGGCGGAGCGGCCGTCATCCATGACGGCCGGAGCAACGTTGCGTTCAGTAGCCGAACAGTCTGTCCAAAAAGCCGCGCCAACCGCGTGACACGGGCGACATCTTCTGTCCGCTCAATAAACTTTTGGCAAGCTCGAAGACACAGCGCGACGCCGCAGTTTCAGCGTCGACGATAACGAACGGCTCTTGACGGTGCACGGACTCGCGAACGGTTTTGTCTTCGTAAATGTAGCCGAGCGTGTCAATCGTCAAGTCAAGAAATTTTTTCGTCGTCTGGTTGATTTTTTCGGTGACGTCTTCGCATTCTTCCTCGTCGCGGATTCGGTTGACGATAAGCTTAATGTTGCGCCGCTGTGTGTACGTCGTGTAAGCCTTGATGACTGCGTAAGCGTCGGCAAGTGCCGTCGGTTCGGGCGTGGTGACAAGCAGGACTTCTTCGGCCGCCAAAACGAATTCAATGACGTTGCGATTCAAGCCCGCGCCCGTGTCAATCAAGATGATGTCCGCAAGTT
>CAMUZU010000003.1 GCA_947165295.1 uncultured Selenomonadales bacterium
AGCATGACGTGGGCTTTTCGTCGCCGACGTAGCGCACGAACTTTTTCAAGCGGTGGACAGGTGTTTTCATGACTTGATGTCCTCGACGATGACGGGCAGTTTTTCGCGCAAGATGTCAAGAATTTTACCGGCAACAACGCGCATTTGCGGATGAGCGGCGTTGCCCGTGCGCAACTTCAAGATGTGTCGAAGTTCACGCAAGTTCGCCGTCATGTAAAGTTCCGTCGCCAAACAAAGCGGCAATACGGCGCGGGCAAGTTCGGGCTTTACTCCTTGCTCAACGAGAAACAAATAATTTCGTTCGGTGTCTCTCATCATGTGCCAAAAAGTGAAATCGCTGCCGTCGGGCGTCGAAAACGGTTTGATAACCGTCAATTCGTCGTATTTGACGTAGCGCGTTGATTCGACGGTAAAACTTGCGTGCCGGTGACGGGTCAATTCCGCCATAATCGCACGGTCGCAGATGATGTGGAAAGTCAAGCTGACGTGTTCCAAAACGCTTTCATGCCCGCGCTTGATGATTGAGCGAACGAAACTTTCAGCGTCGCCCAACTTCGATTGACGGCTGACTTTGCCGCAACGTTCGAGCTTGCGAAGGATTTGTGCGCCGTCGATGTCGTCAATCAGCTCAACGGTCGGTTCGATAATTTTCATGTGCGGTCACCTCTCTAAAAGTTGTCTTGTCAAAAACGCCGATTTCTGATAAGTTGCCGTATCGATGTTTTCAAAATCAGCACTTTTTGACAGGTGATAAATGATGGTTTACGTGCCCTTGAGTAAGGTGTATCACAAATGCCCTGCCGAGCATGAATCTGTTTACGCGAAGCGGTTCAATGCACCGACGACAACGCATTTCGATTTTTCAATTCGGCAATACGGGCGTCGAAACGAATATCCCGCGTTTTTCTGCTACACCGAAGAATTTGCCTTGCTTCTCGAAACGATTTATCAAAAGCATGAACAGTTGCTGTGGAGTTTGGGCGAAGTTTCAACGTTGCTGATGAGGCAATTTGAGTTGTTCAGCGTCGTTGAAGAAGTTCGGGCGACAAGCGACATTGAAGGCGTCCACAGCACACGCCGCGAGATCGAAGACGTTGTCAACGGAGCAAGCCGGTCGCCGCGTTTTTCAAGCATTGTCGGGAAGTATCTTGCGCTTGACAACCGAACTGATTTTCGCTTCGAGACCTGCGAAGACATACGCGCCTTTTACGATGAGTTTGTGCACCGTGAAATTGCCGCCGAAGAACCGTCGCACAAATTGGACGGCGAACTGTTCAGAAAGGACGCGGCGCAAATTTTTTCGGCGACGGGCAAAATCATTCATCAAGGCGTTCAGCCCGAAACCAAAATCATTGAGTTGCTTGAAGTCGCGTTGAAAATCCTGAACGCCGAAGAAATTCCGCTTCTCGTGCGCGTGTCGGTGTTTCATTACCTGTTCGAGTACGTTCATCCGTTTTACGACGGCAACGGCAGAACGGCGCGGTTTATCGTGTCTTATTTTCTGTCGCGGCGGTTTCACAAATTGATTGCGCTTCGGTTGTCGCTGAGCATTAAACGGCGCAAGAAATTTTATTACGACTTGTTCACCGAAACGGATTCTGAATGGAACTGCGGGGACTTGACGCCGTTCGTCATTGGCTTCACGAAAATAATCGTGGCGACATTTGACGACCTTGTCCCGCCACTCGAAGCGAAAATCAAGCAACTAATTAAATTCAAAGAACGTTTGAAAGCTTTGGTCTGCGGTGACGCTTTGACGTTTCGGCTTTACGAAATTTTGTTGGAGTCGAGCGTGTTTTTCGCGCAAGGCGTTTGCATGGACGAGTTAATCGGCTTGACTCGAAAATCCCGCAACACGATAAAGACGCGCCTTGATTCAATGCCGAAAGAACATTTGCTCACAGGCGGCGGTAAGAAAATCTTTTACAAGCTGAACATGGGCATGTTCCGAACTTGACGCGCTCATATCCGTACCGGCGTGACGACATAAACGAAGTCCGAATTGTCGTCGACGATAACTGCGGGGTCAACTTTGCCCGCGAGTTTGAAACGCAGGTGATCTGTGTCGACCGCTCCGAGCAAGTCAATCAGAAAGTTTGTGTTGAACGCGATTTTAAGTTCGCCGTCGAAAGGAGACGTTTGAACGGCTTCGGTGACGCCGCCGAGTGTGTCGCTGTTCGCGCCGATTTTGACGTAACCGCCCGCGAAGTCGAACACGACGCAGTTATATTCGGCGTCGCGGCTGATGATGTTGACGCGGTTCAAAACGTGCCGCAATTCCTTCGTGCCGAAAACGACTTCAAGCGACGGGTCAATTTCGAGAGCTTTATTCCAGTCGGGGAACTCGCCTTCAATCAAGCGCGCTTTGAACTTGACGTTGTCGAAACTGAACGTCAACGAGCCGAAAGTTCCCGTGACGGTCACAAGGTCTTCGATGTCGTCACTGAGAGCGTCGGCAAGCGTTTTGAGAGCGTCGGCGGGCACGACGGCACTAACCGCGAACAAAAAAACGTCCACAACGGTTGCCTGATGAACATTGCAAGGACAGTACACTCTTCCTTGTAAAAGGAATATCTGCCGATTCTGTATTGGTTACTGGTGCCGATTCGTTCCGCCAACCATGCAGCAAGTTTCTGCAGGTCATCGCTCGTCACGTCAATCACCTCCGAAAAGTCCCGCAAGGACGTCACCGCCGCCGTCGAAAGGAAAAGCCCGGCGACGGTCGCCTCACGAGTGGGTGAGTTTTTCTAATGGTATTTGAGCGAAAGGCTCACACCTGTTTAGGATTCAGGTGCCGGGTTTCAGGGGCAACGAAACTCCCTGACACCTAACACCTGACACCCGACACCTAAACCGGGGTCAACCTTGCGGTCAACATCTATGTAAGGAAAGGCGCGGTAATGCCCCGTTCGAAGACGGCTTAAATCGCCTTGACGCCAAACGCGTCGTTAATTCCTAATTCCTAATTTCAAATTCCACATTGCAGTTCAGTCGGTCACTCCTTTTGCGCGGCTCACTTCAGCTGCCGATTGATTTTGGCGACTTCAACCTTGCACTTAAGCGAACAGGTCTTTTCGCGTCGAAAAATCGGCTCGAATTCCTTGCCGCAACGAACACAACGCTTAGTCACGGTCGCACCTTCTGAAACAACGAATGAACTCTTCCAGCGGCAATTTGCGCTCGTCTTCTTTGTTATAGAAAATCACGTTCTTGCGGTTGCCATAATTCATCGAGTCGATTTCCGCTATGACGAGCTTTTTCCCGAAAACGTCGCGGTAAACGTCGCCGATTTTGGGCTTGTCTTCGGGCTTGCAAGTTTCGGCCAACTCAATCGCCGCGTCGCAAATCGTTTCGCGGGACATGCGCCCAATCGCACAGTCAAGCAGTTTGCTGTATGCCCGTTGCTTTTGCTTTTCGCCGCTCCAATTGACCGGGACGGCTTGGCTTTGATGACGCTGTTCGTGTTCGTAAGCGTCGACGAAATGTTTTGCCGCCTTGTAAAGTGTTTTGATGTTCAAGTCAATTACTCCAATTCGTTCAAGCAGATGATGTCTTCGCTCGCGACGTACGCGGCAATGCGAATGAAGTTGCACTCGTCGACGGTCGGCTTTGAGTTGCTCGAACGTCTTGACTGCCGCGATTAAAGCCCGATACGTGTCATGGTCAAGGTTGCACTCATCGGCTTCACGAATCCAATCTTCAAGCGTCTTGACGGGCTTTTTCGTCGACAGGTCAACCTTGACGTTGCGTCGTCTTCGATGATGATTTTCATGCGTTAACTGCCCGTCGAAAGGGGGCTTTATCGTGGACTTTCAAATTGAACTCGGCGACACTCTCAACGGCACGTTGCGTCTGTTCGCGAAGAAAAACTTGTGCGCCGAAGAAATTATCCGTCAACGTCTCGTCAACCGCGAAGTCGCCAAAGAAACGTTGTTTGCGCTGTACAAACGCGGCTACATTGCAAATGTCAAGCAGAAAACTTTCGACGATGCGGCGACGATTGAGCTTGATGACTTTTTCCGCCTCAGCGTCGAAGGCAGGGATTATATCGAACTTCACCGCGTGTGGTGGCGACGTTTTTGGTTTCGCTCGGTTGTGTGCCCCGTGATTGTTTCGTTCGTGACTGCTTTGAACGCCCAAAGAATTTGGCATTCGTTCGAGCCTCTTATGGTCTTGCAAAAACTGCAAGCGTTACTGTTGCCGTGATAAACGACACCGCCGCCGACACAATCAGGCTTGCGAACACGCCGTCTTTCTTTACTTCACGCAACAGCCACAGCGCGATTTCTTCACCGACGCTTTTATCCGACTGCCAAAGCTTTTTCATGTCGGTCACCTTTGATACGCCACGGCTTTGTTCACGGCAACTTCATGACTTCGTTCAACCAGAATTTTCGACAGTCGGAGTTGACGTAAAGCGGCGTGAGCAAACCTACCTTGACGAGCTTGCCAATCGCGTTGTGGTCGATATACAAAATCTTCGCCGCTTCGCTTGAGCGAATCAATCTGTCCGCCGGAACTGTGAAGTCTTTGCCGTCGAGTTGCCGCACAAGTTCAAGAAACGGTTGAAGATCGGCGGCTATGGCTTGAAGTTTCTGCGCCTTGCGAATCAGCTTGTCAAAATTACCCGTTTGTGGTATCTTCAACGAAAAGTTGGTGATTGCTGTGGTGACGATATACAAGATAACGAACACGCTTAACCGCAAGCCTTACGTCGGACAAACGCGCCGGCCGATTGAAAAGCGTTTCCCTTCAACACGCCAAAGCACATACGCCGCTCGGTGACGCAATGCGAACTTGCGGTCTTGAAAATTTCACGATTGAAGTTATCGAACGTTGCGAAACTCAAGCGCAAGCCAACGAACGCGAACATTTCTGGATTCGTGTCCTCAACTGCAGAATGCCCAACGGCTACAATCGTTCAAACGGCGGCGAAGGACACATGCACATCGAAAAACAGCCGCAGAAAGCAACCGTCATGAATATCGCACAACTACGGGAACAGCACGGCTTGAATCAAAAAGAATTGGCTGAAAGTCCGGGCATAAACATAAGCGTTCTTAATCGAATCGAAAACGGCACGCGTCCTGTTCGTGATGACGAACTAAAGCTTTTGACCGATTACTTCAACGTGTCGGCATATTATCTGCTCGGTCGCGATGCACCTGCCCTTTCGGACGAACAGGCAACTCTGCTCAAAGGTTTTGACACGCTCAATGCGGCAGGTCGAAATTTGTTGATCGCAGTTTTGGATTCTTTACGCGTATCGCACGCGGCAAAAATGTCCAACCGTCGAGTGGCGGCGGTGTGATTGAGCACTCGTCGCGCTGTGAAGATAAACGTTTGCAAAACAAAAAAGCCCTCCTCGGCGGAGGGTGATTTTTTAGGTAGGTGATTTCCTATGGCGCAAGTCCGAACACGCAAACGCGGCAAGACTTTCAGCTACATTTTCGAGGCGGGCAAAAAATCCGACGGTCGCCGAAATGTCGTCGAAAAAGGCGGCTTCGCAACCAAAACACAGGCGTATAAAGCGGGCATCGCGGCGTACAACGATTATCTTCACGGCAATATCGGTATCACGAGCGAAAAAATCACGCTCAAAGACTTCATGACCGCGTGGCTCGATAACGTCGTGTCGATCAATGTCAAGGAAGGTACTCTGCGAACATACTGCTCAAATGTCACAAAACACATTGCCCGCATTTGGCTAACGTGAAGATACAGGAATTAACGCCGGCAATGCTTGACGTGTGGATGAGGAAACTCCTTCAAGACGGACTCGCCAAAAACACGCTGTCGGCAATTCACGCGCTGATACATAACGCGCTTGATTACGCCGTCTACCCCGCGCAACTGATTTCGTCCAATCCTGCGACATATATCAAAGTGCCGAAAAACGCGCCTCGCAACCTCGTCAAGCGCATGATAATCACGCCTGAACAATTCGCCGCATTGATCGAAAAATATCCGTTCGGGACGCCGTTTTACATGGTACTGTTACTGCTGTATCATACGGGTATGCGTCTCGGCGAAGTTTTGGGCTTATCGTGGCAAGATGTTGACTTCGACAAAAAAAGGATAATCGTGCATCGGCAGATGATTTATTTGGGCAAGCGCGGCTATTTCCTGACGTCGCCAAAAACCGAATCAAGCAACCGCTACATTATCGTCGACGATATTCTGTTAAGCGAACTTAAACGTTGGCAAGCTCAACAGCGCGAAAACGAACAACATTTCGGCGACAGTTATGTTTACGTCTATCGCGAAGCCGACGGGCATATTGAGCGACAATCGAAGTCGTTGCCCTCGCTCGACGGCGAAAAAGTTTCTCTGATATGTACGCGTGATGACGGTCGAATAATTCACCGTTCCGTGTTTTCAAGGGCTTTGAGCTACGAAGATTTAAATGCTCACTCTTTCCGCCATACACATGCAACACAGCTGATAGAGAACGGCGCGGTTCCTAAAGGCGTCGCAGGTCGGCTAGGTCATGCGAACGCCGCCATTACTCAAAATCTGTACATACACAATACTACCAAATTACAAGAGGAAACGCTTGCGATTTTCGCCAAAAATTTGCAGACAAAATGACTTTGCAGACATTATGCAGACACATTGATGAATAATGCTTTATTACTTGTAATCGAGGAGATATTTTCGCTTGAAGTGGATTAATCATCAGATTGTAACGGGCTTTGTCGTGTGCACGGCAACCGACGACGCGCTGTTTACGGCGTCTGCAATCGTCGGCGCGGTCTTGCCCGACAGAGTCGAAGGTTCGCCGCCGAAAGAAAGTTCCGCTTATTGGAAGTGGCGCAAGCGTCACCGCACGTGGTCGCATTGGCCGCCGATTTATCTTGCGTTGATTGGAGCCGCGCAGTTCGCCAAAAATTATTTCGCGGAGCCGACGCTTGACTTTGCGTTGAACTTGCTGACTTACGCGCTTGTCGGGGCACTTTTACACATTGCCGAAGACGCGCTTTGCGGCAAAGTCCCGCTCTTCACGCCGCACAAGAAACACGGGCTTAAACTGTTCAAGGTCGGCACGTGGCGCGAATATTTCTTCGCCGCGCTGATAATCGCAACTTGCCTGTTCGTGCGCTTCGGCGACGTCGAAACGCTGTCAAAACTTTTATCCGAGGTCACCCAATGAAAAAAATTGCAACGTTTATCATCCTTGCCGCGCTTACGGGATCTTTCGCCGTGCTGATTCTTTTTATCGCCGAGAAAACCGACGTGCTGCAAATTCGCAACCGCCCGCTGGAAATAACTTTTTCGCAGGAGGGCGACGACACCTTGATGACGTGGCGGCCGTTCCCGTACCCGTGCACGTACAACATCACGACGGTCAGCCGCACGACCGGGCTTGTCGAAGGCTCTGCGCCGTTCCACATCTTCAAGCAGGAAGATTCACGCTTCGCAAGTTACGTCGTGCCGCGTGCGCCGATTCAGACGTATTACTTCATTTCGGCACGCGGGCTGTTCGGCAACGAGATTTTCCGCAGCGACAAAATTTACGCGAACCCGAACTTCCCGACGCCGCCGCACCCGGTGAGCATTTATCATTACGGCAAGGACAATCCCGCAAGCTTAATGCCGTTCCTTGTGTGGCACACGGTACCCAACGCCGTCTGTTACGAGTTGGAAATTTTGGACGCGCCGCCCGACGTCGAAGGCGGTATCGCTCCTTCGGGCACGCATCAACTGTTCATCACGCAGAAAATTTACACCAACGGTTATCAGGTTGACTTGCGCCCGTTCAAAGGCAAACCGTTCGTTTATTGGCGTGCGCGAGCTTTGGGCTTGAAACACGAGCCGATTGGCGAATTCAGCAAGGCGGAGAAAATTGTTATCGACGAGTCGAAGCCGTTGCCGAACTGTCCGCTGATTAACAACTTTGACTTCATGGATTACCTGCCGCAACCGATTTATCACGTGTTCGATTGGATTCCGTTGAACTCCGCTGCCAAGTATGAAGTCGAGCTGTTGACGCACCCGCCCGCCGTCGAAAACAATTCCGAGCCGACACCCGACGCCGCGTGGCGACAAATTTCCGACGACATGTCCAGTTGCTATGACGAATACGGCCGGCCTTACGCGGGACCTTACTGGTGGCGCGTGCGGGCTTTGGACGCGAACAATCAACCCGTCGGCGTCTGGTCGAACAGCGAAAAATTTATCGTCGACGATTACACGCAAGGCGTCAACACGGCGGTTTTCGGCGACAGCATTTCACACGGCGGCGGCGCAGTCAGCTACTCTCCGCGGGCTTTGCAGTACAGTTACGAGACGTATATCGATTTCCCCGTCGTCAACATTTCACGAAGCGGCGACACTTCACGCACGACGCTTGAACGTTTCAATCAGGACGTCCTGCCGCTCAAGCCGCAGAATTTAATCGTGTCGACGGGCGCGAACTGCCTGCGCGCAACGAACATTTCGGCCGAAGACGTTATCGCCGACTTGACCGCGATTGACCGTCTGTGTTTGGAAAACGAGATTCGCCCGATTTATTTGACGCTCATGCCGATTAATCCCGCGAACTTGCAAAACGCCTTCCACACGCCGACCGATCCGAATTGGCACGCCAAGCTTGACAAAATCAACGAGTACATCCGCAACCGACAATATCACATTGACCTTGAGCCGTACTTTTATGACGCGAACGGCACGCTTGACGAAAAGCTGTCGATTGACGGAATTCATCCCGACTTGCGCGGCAAAATGTTAATGGCCGAGATAATCAACGCGAATCGCAAGCTGTTCAAATAAAAAAGCCCCCGTTCACACGAGCGGGGATTTTTTGTTGTCGACGTTTGAACGGTGACAACGTCGCGGGTCACACCAATTGTTCCGTCGCTTTTAAAGCGACTTTTTGTTGTCGACGTTTAATCGGGCGTTCAGTCGTCTTTGTTCCAGTTTTTGCCCCATGTAGCGACGAGGATATTTTTCACGTTCATACCACTCACCCACGGAGCAGCAAAACCGACACGCTTCAATTCCGCAACAATCCTCTCATATAGCAAAATGGGATTACCGTCCCATAACACTTCACACAATTTTTCTTCCTCTTGGCAGATAATTATCACTCTCGCTTCAAAAGTCCCGTCAGAGTAATGGGCTTTCATGGGGTACACAACCCCTTCCATTTCAGGGTATCCAGTAAAGGGGAATATATGTAACCCCTCCTCCCAGATTCTGTTCAGCTCCCAGGGATCCATTTGGTTAAAATCCAGGATGATGTCAACCATATATTCGCTAATGTCGGTAGACGCCATCCACGTCGCCCAGAGAATTTTTTCTTCTTTCGTCAAAGTAACAATCGCCTCCTGTTTTCGCGGACGTGACGGTTAACGATTCAACAGAGTCGCAACCGCCTCCCGCGTTAATCTGAATTGATTTTCGGCGCGCAGATTCAAAGCAATTCGTCGCCCGTCACGCACGGCGGGAATTTTTTGTTGCGCGGAAGAGATTAATGTTTCAGTTCGGCAATCGTTTCATGCGCGGCTTTTTCGTCAAGCCAAATGTCGCAAGCGTCTTTGTCAATGCCGGCCTTGCGCATGTACGAATCGAGAACTTTTTTATTGACGTAGAAATAATGTCCCATGCCGCCGTAAAACCACATCCAATCGGCATTTTCGGGCTTCGACGGTGTGGGCAGCGCGGCGAAAATTTCTTTGAGCCGTTTGTCGTTGTCCCACGTGTCGTGAAGTTTGCCGTTCGCGTCCCAAAACGAAACGGTTCCCGGTCCGCAATCGCCGTGCGTGCAGGTTATGTACAGCGCGTTGCGGAAAACTGTATCGAATTGTTCGTCGAAAATTTTTTGCCAGTCTGCGCGCTGTCTGTCAAGCGAACGCATCATCGTGCCGAGACTGCCGCAATGCGCCAACGGATAGTAATCCGACAAAATTTCGTCCTTGCCGTGATGCAAGACAACTTGTCGGTGATTGTCGAGAAAGTCATTATAATCCTTCGCGTCGCCGTAAATTTCCTTGAACGACTCGTGCGTCAACGCTTCGTAAACGCATTCGGAAGTAATTCGACCGAGGCACAAGATATTTTCCGGCTGAAGAATTTCATACAGTTCGCGGAACAATTCGGCGTCGCGCATCATCAACTTTTTGGTCATGCCGCCCGCGTTGTTGCCGAGCCGATAGCCGAGACAAAAGTTCGTAAAGAACACGTCGGGGCACGGTTTGGTTACGTCGCGTTCGAGAATTTTGAACAGCTCAACCAAGTTAATGGTTGTCGGGTCGGTGCCGATCGCAGGGAAAATATCTTCGCCCGCGTTCATCTTCGCAACCGTCGATTTAAATTCGGCGTCCGTGTTGATGAAGTTGCCCCAGTCTTGACCGACGAGCAGATATTTAATCTTCGGCGTTTTCTTCGCGTAACCGAAGCCCTGCCAGTAAGTGTACAGATTAATTTCGTCGCAGATGTTGACGCCGTCGACGGTCGGGGCGAACAAGGCAAGCGAGTCTTTCGGGTCGAAACCGCAGGCAATCGCCTTCGACAGAGCGTTTCGCGCCCACATGTCGGTTGTGTTGTCTTTGGAGGTTTGTGTCCACGAGAGCCCTTTGGACTTGAGCGCGTCCCAAAAACTTTTTTTGTCGGCGAAAGTTGCGGCGAACTCCCGCGTGCGTTGCTTGTCGTCGGCGGAAGGATTGACTTTCGGATTGTATTCGCGGTAACGAGCTTTCGCCTCCGCAACGAGATCTTTGTAAGCCTGCGCTTTGTCGGCGTCGAATTCGTCGGGCGAAGTGTCGTCCTCCGACGTGACGATATCCAACACAAATTCAAGCATATCCGCCGGCAAGTAGAAAGCTTCGTCGCTGTTCGGATTAATCGCAAGAGCCATGTTCGCGGGCTCGTCGGAGTTTTGAACTTTGGCGTTGACCTGCGCGCAGGTTTCCAGCAGATTTTTAATCGGCGTGGTCGTGCACTTGAGTTGCGGATTGTCGCGGCGTGCCTTGTTGAACTCGTAAAAGTTCGTGAACATCGACATGAACGTAGTATTTGCCGGCGCACTGTAGAAGGTCAGCGGCTTGTAATTGTCGGAGTCGGTGCCTTCGGAAACTTTTTCCAGCGGGACGATAAAGCAACGGTCACTTTTAACTTGGCGGTCAATGCAATAAATCATAGCCTTGAAGTCGTCAAAAGATTTCGTTGCGCGGAAAAGTTTCATCGCGTCGAAAATGTCTTCGTTGCCGTCAAGTTCGTGACAGTCTTCCTGCAGGCGGACAATGCGGTTAATCTCGTCAAGCACGTTACGCATCTCGGACGGAAGTTTTTCGCGGACAGCAGCAATAAACTTGTCGGGCACGCCGTAGAACGCTTCGGCGATTGAACCGGCTATCGCGGCAAGAGTATCCGAATCACCGCCCAGCGAAACGGCGTTGCGAATGGCGTCCTCGAAGTCCGTCGATTCAAGGAACGCGATAATCGCTTCGGGCACAGACTTAGCGGCTTCGATCTCGTGGTGATACGTCGGGCGAATTTCGTCAAGCGTGCGCGACAGGTTGTAGCCGAATTCGTTTTCGACGTAAGCTTTAATCTCAGCTTTCGGGACGCCGTGTTGAGCCAAGTTAATCGCGCTTGCGACCGCCTCGACGCTTTTTACGGCTTCGGGGTGATTGTGCGTGACTTCGGCAGTCCAGCGCGCCACGTCACGAGCAAATTCAAAGTGGTTGGAGAGGTACGCAATCAAGGCGACGGGCGACACACGCATTGCCGCGCCATTGCCGTGACTTTTGTACGGGTGCGGCTTGTCGGCGTTGATCCAGCCTTTGAAACGGTGACCGTAGCCCGCTTTCGGATATTTGCGTCCCCAACGTTGCATCGATTCGGTGACGGCGGCTTTAACTTCGGCTTCGTTGAGCCCGCTGCAATTCAACAGCGCGTCGGCAACGGCAATCGTCATGACCGTATCGTCGGTGAAGTGCCCGCTGTGGCGAATGAACTTGTAGTCCTTCGTCTTTATGGCGCGGCTGTCACCCTCGTACGGCGAGCCGGAAATGTCGCCGATAATCGCTCCGTAAAGCACCGTCGATTTAATGTCGCTCATAAAAAATTCCTCCGTTCAAAAACTCGGTTACGATTCGGCACCGGCGGCGGGCGTCGGCTTGCCGTAAAGAATGACTTTACCGTCGCGAACCATTTGGTCGAATTCAGCTTGGGAGATAAACTTGAGGTCGCCCGGATGCCACGTGAAGCGTTCTTTGCGCTCCTTGGACATGCCGCATTTCGGCTTGCGCGTGTCGGTGTCTTGTTTAACGTCGCTCATAAAAAATTCCTCCCGTCGTTTGCTTACGGAAGGAATTATATCAGCTAAAAATTTTGGAAGGTTACTTGCGAAGTAACTTTCAACCGTCGTCCGAACGAAACTTTGAGCCGAGCGGTTTAAGTCCGCGTGCGTCGAGCTTGTCGTTGACTTCGTCCACGTCGTAAATCTTTTCGCGCAGGCAGTCGACGAAGATAACATCGGTCGCGTCTTTGGCGGACAGAAGACAGCCCGCACGCGCCAACAAGTCAAGCGCCTCGTGGAGCGGCAACTCCATCGACAAAATCAGCGCGAACAAAATTCGTTTCGTCGGAATTGGTTTGGCGAAATTCTTTGCGTCGTAGAAAACTTTCTTCGCGACATTCGCGCCGGAATAAATATCCGTGTCGCTGAGCTTGCTTGCCGTGACAAGTTCGTTGAAACGCGTCTTGAAGTCCTGCCCGCGATTCTTGAGCGTCTCACGGAAAAAGTTTTCGTCAAGATACTCCGCGAAGAAATTCTTCGGCAACACCAGCCGCGATTCACGCCGAGAACGATATTCACGCCGCAAAACTTTTTCTTCGTCGTGCGCGTCGATAAAGCTTGTGATTGTGTCGAAATAATTTTCCGCCAACTCGAATGTGCGTTGCCCGAAGATGACCAGGTAAACCTCCATGTCGTGCGTCTCCAGGAACTTTTGGATTGTCGTCGTCGCGGCAAGCAAAGCCTTTTCCTTCGGGACGCGATTGGTGCCCGTGCCCAACAGCGGGAAGGCGATACTTCGGCAATCACGTTCGCGGGCAAGCTCCAAAGATTTTCGGTAACAGTCGCGCAGAATTTTCGTTTCGTCGCCGTCGCCCGACCAAACTGCGCTCACCGCGTGAATCAAAATTTTCGCGGGCAAGTCGAAAGCTTCCGTCGCCGCAACTTCGCCGGGTTGAAGTTCGCCGATTTCCCGTCGCGCCGCAAGCAAACGTTCACTGCCGGCCGCCTCGTAAATTGAACTTTCGGTGCCGCCGCCGATTGACGCGGGCGGGTTCGCGGGAATGACAATCGCATCCGCCGCGACGTTGACCAAGTTCGCTCGAATCACTTGCAAAGCCATTTAAATCACCTCAACCTAAAGCGGGACGTTCAACGGCAAGCTGCCAATATTTTTCCGCTTCGTCGCGCAAGCCCAACATGCCGTAGCTGTCGCCGACCAACTGATACGCGTCGCCGCAACCAAGTTCAATCGCACGCAAGCCGTCTTCAAGAGCCATCTCATAATTGTGCATGGCGAACAACGACATTCCGCGACTGTAGAGCGCACGCCAATTCCGCTCGTCAATCGCAAGCGCACGTTCGGCAAAGTCAATCGCCTTGAGCGGGTCACGCGACGAATAAATAAACGCCAGCTCGCCCAACGATTGGGACATCTTCGGATTCAACTTTAACGCCTGCTCGAAGTCCGACTTAGCCGCATCAACGTCGCCCGACTCCAAAAAACTCACGCCGCGATAGTGATAATTTTCCGCGTTGTTCGGGTCAAGTTCAATCGCCCGCGTGTAATCGGCAATCGCCTGCGCGTAATCTTTGGTGTAATAAACGCTGTAATAGCCGCGTGCCTCGTAAGCAAGCGCATTGTTCGGGTTGAGTTCAATTGCCTCCGACCAACTCTCGAACGCCTTGTTGTAAGCCCAATCGCCGTGAATCAAGACATAACGGTTGCCGTCCTCAAGCTTGACGTTCGACATAAAAATTCTGTCGGATTCGGCAAACTCCCGCTGAAACTTTTCGCTCGCTTCGGGATTGTTTGAATGCTCGGCACGCTTTTTAAGTTCGGCAATTTGACGTTCCTGTTCGTCAATCTGTCGCTGAAGTTCGCGATTCTTTTCAACCAACGACTCGCGTTCGTCGCGGCTGTGCGAAATCCAATCGTCGATATTTGCGGTGTCAATCTCGGCGACGATAACCGCACGGTACATGACGCCGCCGTACTGCTCCATAGGAACCAACTTGTATTCGACGCTCAAAACTTTCAAGATACCGTTAGTCATGGTTTCGATCTCGTCGGCGACAAGTTCAAGGTTTTCCGACCGCGAATAACTTTTAATGTACACGCCGGCTTTTTCGCAAGCGTTGCGTTCGGCGTACATTTTGGCGCGCTGTTTGGCGACGTCGGGCGTTTCAAAGTCGCTCATGATGTATTCGCCGACCCCGTCGTAACTTTTGACTTCGGCTTCAGCGGGTGACGCAGCAAGAAGACTTCCGACAATCAACGCCGCCGACAAAAATTTCTTCACAGTGAACACCTCCGTTTCGTGTGACGCGATTATATCAAGCCGACCGTCGACGTTGCAACCGCGCACGAAAAGTTATAAACTGCCCGCAACAAAGGAGGCTTGCGCATGAAAAAGTTCGTGAACAACTGGCAAAATATTTCGGTACTCTTCGCGCTGATTGCGGCGATTGCGGCTTTCGTTGTCGACGACCTCGTTACGAAGTTGTTGCTCGCGTCGATAGCCGTGCTGTTCCTGCATTTCTTCGAGGAATTCGGCTTCCCCGGCGGCTTCCCGTGGATGGGCGTCAAAGTCCTGTTGGGCAGCCGCGAAAAAGATTCGACGAAGTGGAATTGCAACAACCTGAATTCCATGTTCGGCAACTGGGGCTTTTTGGTGCTGGTGTACTTCCTGCCGCTTGTGTTGCCCGACGTGCACTTTCTGCTGTTGGCGGCGATGATTTTCTCGCTGTTGGAATTTTCATGCTCGCGCCGATAGCGATTTACTACTTCGCCAACGTCTTCGACGCAAGCTTTTACGTGTGGAGCGATTACTTCTTCGCGGTGGCGTGGTGTGTCGTCGTGTTTTGGTTTGCGTTCCGTTCGCCGCTGTATTGGCACCTCGGCAGTCTCAAAGGCTACAAGTTGTCGGCTCGCTCGGCTTACGGCGTCAGATACGCGACGGCTCACAAGCTTTGACGGTTGCGACGGCGTGCGAAAAGTTGTATACTGCCCGTCACTAAGGAGGCGATTGTTTTGCAGAAGTTCGAGAAATGGCAAGGCTGCGGCAACGATTTCATTTTGATTGACCGCGGCGGCACTCAGGTTGATGAACCCGACAAAATCAAATTCATGTGCGACAGGCATTTTGGTATCGGCGCGGACGGCGTGATTTACGTTTTGTCTTCGACGAAGGCGGCAACGCGCATGAGAATTTTTAACGCGGACGGCACCGAAGCCGAAATGTGCGGCAACGGTCTGCGTTGTTTCGCGAAATATCTTTTGAGCGGCTCGAAGTTCTTTTCCGACGACGCGCTTTCGGTCGAAACAGGCGCGGGCATTTTAACTGTCAGCATGAAGTACGGGCTTGTCACCGTCGACATGGGCGAACCGATTTTCGCGGCGGACGAAATTCCCGTTGACGGCTACGGCTCGCAGAAGTTAATCGGCGAACCGATTGAAGTCGACGGCGTCACTTACAAGATGACTTGCGTGTCGATGGGCAACCCGCATTGCGTCGTTTTCGTCAAAGATATTGCGTCGGTTGACTTGGAGAAAATCGGACGCAAGTTTGAAACGCACAAAATTTTCCCGCGCAAGACGAATACCGAATTCGTTCAGCTCGTCGGCAAGGACAAGTTGCGTATGCGCGTGTGGGAACGCGGCAGCGGCATTACTCTTGCTTGCGGAACGGGCGCATGTGCCACGGCGGTCGCGGCGAATTTGAACGGACTTACGGGCAAAAAGTCAACCGTTGTCCTTGACGGCGGCGAACTTGAAATTGATTGGCGCGAGAACAATCACATCTTCATGACGGGCGCGGCGGAGAAAGTTTACGCGGGCGAATTCAACTTCCCCGAAGAATTGACTTCACCGAAAACGTCAACGGCTTCGACGGACGCGACGACTTCGACGACTTCGACAACTTCAACTCCCGCGAAGAAGTCAACGTTCATGGACGGCTTTTGACATGCGCGGATTGTTAATCGTCGTTTCGGGCGCAAGCGGTACCGGCAAAGGCACGGTCTGCAAAAAACTTTTAAGCGAACTGCCGAACGTTCATTACTCGATTTCCGCGACGACACGCAAGCCGCGTCAAGGCGAAGTCGACGGCCGCGAATATTACTTCATCAGCGAAGACGACTTCAAGCAGTGGATTGCCGACGGGAAGTTTCTGGAGTACGCCGAGGTCTACGGGAATTTTTACGGCACGCCGCTGACCAAAATCGAAGAGCGTTTAAATCGCGGCGAAGACGTCCTGCTTGAAATTGACGTGCAAGGCGCGTTGAACGTCAAGCGCAAGTGTCCCGACGGCGTGTACATTTTTCTGTTGCCGCCGTCGCTGAACGAACTGAAACGTCGCATTGAAGGTCGCGGCTCCGAGACGCCAGACAGTTTGAAACGCCGACTTCAAGCCGCCGTTGCCGAAATTCAAATCGGGCGCGAATACGATTATGCCGTCGTCAACGACACTGTCGACAATGCCGCCGCCCGGATTGAAGCAATTCTTGTCGCCGAACGGTGCCGCGTCGCCCGCAACGAAGATAAGTTCAACATGGAGGTTTTTAAATGAAACTCAACGCAACGCCGCTTAGCATGGTCAATCCGTCGACGGACTCAATGCTCAAGCAAACTCACAGCCGTTACGCGCTGGTCGTCCTTGCGTCGAAACGTGCCCGCGAACTGTTGGAAGGCAAGCCCTGCCACGTCGAGAACCGCGCCAACAAATTCGTCACCAACGCAATGGAAGAGATCAACGAAGGCAAAATCACTTACGAGATGAAAGATTGACGCGTGTGTTACTTTCTTTCGGCGGCCGTCATCCGTGACGGTCTGATATTCGCGATGAGGATTGACTCATGCTTGACAAAAATATTTTAATCGGCGTGACGGGCGGAATTGCGGCGTACAAGGTCGTCGAAGTCGCAAGCCGCTTGAAGAAGTCGGGCGCGAATGTCCGCGTGATGATGACGCGCCACGCAACCGAATTCGTTTCGCCGAGAACTTTTCAAGAAATTACAGGTAACGCCGTGTCCGTCGAGATGTTCGGGGACGCGGCGAATTTTCATGTCGCGCACATTGCGCTTGCCGATTTTGCCGACGCGATTTTGATTGCGCCCGCGACGGCGAACTTTCTTGCGAAGGCGGCTCACGGCATTTGCGACGACTTGCTCACCACGACGATTGTCGCGTCCGACAAACCGCTGTTAATCGCACCGTCAATGAATACGAAAATGTTCGACAATCCCGCGACGCAAGACAACCTGCGAATTCTGCGCGAACGCGGAGCGAAGATTTTGGAACCCGCGACGGGTGAACTTGCTTGCGGGACGAGCGGCAAAGGTCGTCTGCCCGAACCCGTCGACATCTGCGCGGCGATCGAAAAACTTTTCGCGTCGGGCACTTTGTCGGGCAAGCGAATTCTTGTGACGGCGGGCGGAACCGTCGAGGCGATTGACCCCGTGCGTTATATCGGCAACCGTTCAAGCGGACGCATGGGCTGCGAAATTGCGCGTTCAGCCGTCGACGCGGGCGCGAACGTCACGTTAATTGCGGGCAAGATTGAAGTCACGCCGCCGCCGAATGTGAATTGCATCCGTGTCGAGTCGGCAACTCAAATGCGCGAAGAAGTCCTGAAAATTTTCGACACGGTTGACGCGGTAATAATGTCCGCCGCCGTCGCAGACTTCCGCGTCAAGAATCCGTCCGCGCAGAAAATCAAAAAGTCCGACGAAACTTTGACGCTTGAACTTGTCAAGAACCCCGACATCTTGCGCGAACTCGGCACGCTCAAAAAGTCTCAAGTGCTGGTCGGCTTCGCGGCGGAAACTCAAAACGTTTTGGAGTACGCCAACAAAAAGCTTGTCGAAAAAAATCTTGACTTCATTGTCGCCAACGACGTGACGGCAGACGGCGCGGGCTTCGGCGTACCGACGAACATTGCTTCGATTATTTGGCGCGGCGGCAACGTCGAGAACTTCGCGAAGATGAGCAAGTCGGCTCTCGCGGACAAGATTGTCGAACGCGTCGCCGAACTTTTGAACGACAAAAAATTTTTCCCCGTGACGAACGCTTGACTTGTCACACGCAAACAAAAACCGCCCGACGTATCGAGCGGTTAATTTTTTTTGTTCGGAACGTTCAGTCCCACAGGATAACGTCTAAGCCCTCATTTAACTTGCTTCGACAGTTCGGGCACTTCAAGCTGTGCCTCCTGCGTTCAAAAGTTTTTTCGGTAAT
Source organism: uncultured Selenomonadales bacterium (assembly GCA_947165295.1). Classification (GTDB taxonomy): domain Bacteria; phylum Bacillota; class Negativicutes; order Selenomonadales; family Selenomonadaceae; genus Quinella. The sequence goes on from CAMUZU010000003.1 coordinate 18,480, forward strand.
AAGCTTCATGTCGCCGCCGCAATGCTTGCACGTGTGCGGGTACGCGGCAAAAGCTTTGTAATACTCGCGTAAGTCCCACGGCGCGACGTAATCGGCACCGCAGAAAGGCATCGCGATCGACCAGCGTTGATTGGGGTCTTTCGTCGGCAATTTCTTTTTCGGCAGGTACATCGTCAAGTCGTGAACGGTTTCGTATTGCCCGCAATAAATGCACTGCGCAAGAACGAGCGAACAGTCAATCGCGCCGTCGGGGTGTTCGCGCAAGAAAGTTTGAATTCTGTCGCCGAGTTTGCCGTCGCGAGCTTCGTCCAAAGTTTCTTTATAAACACGCGGAAACAAAAAGCCGACGCCTAAAGTTGCTTCAAGTTCGTAACCGCAGTTGTCGCAATATAATTTGTAGACTTTGCCCATGTCGTGCCCCTCCGTCAAAAAGCTCTATCGCGGTTTGGCAAAAATCATGCGCCCCGCCGACGTTTGCAATGCGCTTGTGACTTCGACGGAAATTGTGCGGCTCAAGTAGCGGTGACCGTTTTCGATAACAATCATCGTGCCGTCGTCGAGATACGCGACGCCTTGACCGGGTTCCTTGCCGTCCTTGACGACCTGCACGCGCATTGTCTCGCCGGGAATGACGACGGGCTTGACGGCGTTTGACAAGTCGTTGATGTTCAAAACCGACACGCCGCGAAGTTGGGCGACCTTGTTAAGGTTGAAGTCGTTCGTAATGATTTTGCCGCCGAGCTTTTGGGCAAGGCGCACAAGTTTGGAGTCAACCTCTTGCACGTCGTCGAAGTCAACGTTCATGATCTCAACGTCGAGCCCCGAATTCTCGCGAACTTTTTGCAACACGTCAAGCCCGCGCCGTCCGCGAACTCTGCGAAGTGTGTCCGACGAATCGGCAATGTGTTGCAGTTCTTCGAGCACGAACACGGGAATGAGCAACGTGCCTTCGAGAAAGCCGGTCTTGCAGATGTCGGCAATGCGCCCGTCGATAATGACGTTGGTGTCGAGCAACTTGTAATTTTTGTCTTTGTCTTCCTGCAGTTTGACGAGATTGACTTTGGCTTTTTCGGCGGGCGGAGCTTCAGGTTCGGCTTGCGCGGGAGCTTCGGCGGGCTTGTCGTCCTTGGGCTTGTCGGCTTCGCGGCTGCGCAGAATTTCCTTCAACACGTGCGGAATGAACGCGAAACTGCCGGTGATTTCTTTGCGTTTCTTAATCGTAATGCGAATGCCCAGGTAACCGAGCACGATGCTGAAAATGACGGGAATGTAGTCCCCGACGAGCGGAATGCGGGCGAACGCGCTGCCCAATAAGTTCGCGATTATAAGTCCGATTGCCAAACCGACCGCGCCTGCGATAACGTCGTTGATTGGCATTTTGCTCAGCTGTTTTTCGACGAAGGCCGTAAACTTGCCGAGCCTGCCGATAAGAAACGGCGACACGAGCATACCGACGACAATGCCGACGAGCGCGCCCGTCAAGAGGCACACCAAGCTTGCCAGCGTCAGTTCAAAAATGCCCGTTTCCGCTTGAAAGAATTCCGGATTCAGGTACGTGACCAAAAGCGGGCTTGCCAAGTGAAAACCCGCCGCGCCGATTATCGCGCACGTCAACGTAATGAAAAACTTCATCACTCTGTCAAGCATAAAATTCACCTCCAATCGAGTTCGCAGCAAGCCTAACATATCTTTATGAAATTTCTATGATTGACTTTTTCGGCGCAGGTTCGCAAAAAAAATTCCCGATCGAAGCCGGGATTAATCGTTGAGCGTCAATCGCAACGCTGACCGGCCGTCGCACGATGCCGGAAGCATCGTAGCGGGCGCGTCTTTCTTTGCTACTTTCTTTCCACGCGGAAAGAAAGTAGATTTAACACTTCGTCGGCAAGACCAATCAAGCGTTCGTCGTGAGAAATTATCAGCGTGATTCGGTTTGACTTGTCGACAAGAATTTTGTCAATCAGCCCGTCGACCGCCGCCGCGTCAAGATTGTTGTCGGGCTCGTCCATAATCAAAACGTCGGCGGACTTCGCAAGCGCGGTTGAAATTGACGCCCGTCGCCGTTCGCCGCCCGAAGCCGTGTCGTTCTTGAGGAAATCTTTCTGTTCAACGACCGCAATCAAATTCCGCCGCAGGTGAATCATGTCGACTTCGCGAAGCGGCACGCCGTCGAAAAAAATTTCTCCACGTGACGGGCGAACAATCCCGCAGATCAAATTCATCAGCGTGGACTTGCCGACACCGTTTCGACCGACGACGCAATAAATCTTCCCGCGTGTAAATCTTCGGCTGAAGTTCGTCAAAATCCGTCGTTCACCGAAACTGAAATCCACGCCGCGAATTTCAATCGAATTGACGCGTTGCAAAATCTTCGTGCCGTTCACTTCGGGCGGCATGTTTTTTATTTCGTTGATTCGTTCGTAAGCTGCAAGCGCGTTCTGCCGACCTTGACCGAGCGTCATGAAGTAAGACACGCCGTGCATTGCGAAGGTAAAGTAACCGTTGAGCGCGACGAAATTTCCGACCGTGAGCGTCCCGTCCAAAACGTCAATCCCGCCGAGCAAGAATATCAGCACCGTGAAAATCTTCGCCGTGTTCGCGTTGCCGTAAGCGAACCAGAATCGAACTTTCGACTCGCTCAAGCCCGCCGCGAAAAATTTTTCAAACGCACGACTGAACGCCGCCGCAAATTCTTCCTGCAGGCTGTGAAGTTTGATTCGCAGGACGTAAAAGAAATTGTCCGACAGGCTCTCGAAATATTTTGATTCGGTTTCGCGTACCGCCGTCGACAGCGCGAAAAGTTTTTTCTTCAGCGCGACGAAACCCGCCGCGTGAAGTGCCGCCGTCGCCGCGAAGATTAACAGCCACTTGCCGCCGACCGTCGCTAAAAAAATCGTCGCCATGACGAGCAACACCGCTTGAATTGCCACGTCAATCACGCTGCCGAGTACGAACGCGATCAAGTCGTCCGAATCCTTTTCGACGCGCTTGGCAAGATAAATCATGTCCGTTTGAAATTGCAAGCGTGCGCGCCACACGTCGCCCGTCAAGTCCGCGATTAACTTGTTCGTGATTCTTGCGCGAAGTTTCGTTGAGAAAATCACGTAAAACCAATTCGCCGCAAGTGACACGACGTTGAGCGTCAACAGTCCGCCGACAAAAAAATAAAGTCGCCCGACGTCGCGGGAGCTTAAGATGTCGTCGATAAATTTTGCCGACAGATACGGCATGAGCAAATCCGCCGCCGCCGTGACGACAGCGCACAGCACGATTAACGCGAAGCCCGACTTGAAGTCGCCGATATATCGCAGGGCGAAACGAATCATTTCAGTCGCCGCTGACTTTTGCAAAACTCTGCATAACGCCGCCAATAATCGTCGAGGAATTGTTGGCGTTCAATTTTGCAACGAATTTCGTAACGTTTTAAGGCGGTTACGCCGCGACGTTTGAGTTGAGCTTTTTCGGCGCATTCGTCCGAACAATATTTATATCGCTCGTCCGACAAGTAATAAATTTCGCCGCACAACGGACACACACGCGGCTTGACGACGCTTAACATCACGATACCTCCTCAAACGGTTTTCAGTTGAGCCGACGCAATCAGCCCGTCGACAATCGCCGTGCGTTCGTATTCGCAAAAATCGCCAGCCGTGTCGAGACTGCCGGTTTCGCTGAAGTGACGAGCTTGACACGCGCCGCCGCACAAAAACTTCAAGTCGCAGGTTCGGCAACCTTCGATGCACTCGACAGTGTGAGCTTTGAACTTTTCGGCTCGCGCAGAATTGTACAGTTCGTCGAAGGACGCGTGCTTGACGTCGCCGATTTTGAATTCGGCGTGGTGAAGCAGTTGGCACGGATACATGTCGCCCGAACACGAAATGCTGACTTCCGCGTCGCCCAACGCGCATTTGAAAATTTTCTTGCCGTGAGCGTTCAAAACGTTTTTCAAGTCCATGAACGGCACGACGCCCGCCGACTTGAGCGCGGAAAAATATTCGCCGCCCGTCAAGTGCAGGTCACTTTTGGTCTTCGCGTTGCCTAAGGGAAACAGCGGCTGAAAGATCAATCGCCCGCCGAAAATCTTCGCGGCTTTGGAAACGTCGTCGACATTTTTTTTCGTGACGACCATTGCAAGTTTCACGTCAGCGGAAAGTTCGTCGAGTAGTTCGACGGCTTTAATCGTTCGCGCAAAACTTCCGTTGCCGCGATAGAAATCGTGCTTTGAAGCGTCGGAGCCGTCAACGCTGATTTTGAATTCGTCGAACGTGTCGACCAAAGTTTTGACGTTGTCGGCGTCAATCAGCGTGGCGTTGGTCATCAACTTGCGTGCGAAGCCCAAACTTTTCGCATACTGTGCGACGGGCACGGTCAACGGCGACATCAACGGTTCGCCGCCCGTGAAAATAATTTCGGCGCGGGAATTGTAACGTTTCACCGCGTCGAGAATTTTTTTGTAATCGTCGAAGGTCAACCGCTCGGAACTTTCGACTCTTGCCGCCGCGCAAGTTGTGCGCTCATTCGACGTTCTGATAAGACCTGCCGTAAAAAGCGTCGCGGATTATTTTGGGCGTCACGTTGAATTTTCTGGCAAACGACTTGAAACCAAGTTCAGGGTCGCCAGGCACGCAATCACGGCGAATTTCACGGACTTGTTCAGCTGTAAATTTTGCTCTGAAGTGTTCACAGCCGATTTTACGCAAACCCGTTTCAAAAGCATGATGAATGTTTTCGGCGGGAGTGACCCACTCAAGATTCGAGACGCAATTGTTGTTTTTATCGCCGTCGATGTGATTGACTTGCCGCTTGCCTTCGGGATTCGGAATGAACGCCTGCGCAACGAGCACGTGAACGTAATGACTTTTCGTTTTGCCGTCTTTGTAGAGCGTGACGCGCAAGTAGCCCGTATGAATGATGTCAGGTTTGATGAGTTTTGTTTTGCCTCTGTAAAGCGACCTGACACGAGCGAAATTGCTTACTTGGTATTTGCCGCCGTAATCGGCAATATCGCGCCAAATTTCATCAGGCAAGTCTTCGCAATGGCTATCAAGCTCCAAAATCAAGAATTGCAATGCGTTCCGTTCGAGCGGGCTGAGCTGTGCCGCCAGCAGGATTTTTTTCGCTTCGTCAACAGTCATAAACAACATCTCCTTCGATATTTGACATTGCACACGTAAACGCTTAGAATAACAACGAACTGTTTTTGATTCACGTTTTGCCGTGCGTTGTGTTGATTTGAACAAACACACTTTAGCACATAATCGGACGCGAATCAAATTTTTTTTGCGCAATCGCACGGGCTTTTTAATTGACAAGCACGGCGCGAAAGTTTATTATCGCCTAAGCAATCAATCACAAAGTTTTACGGAGGTAATATTTATGCCAATGATGGATCTCAGCAAGTACGGCATCACCGACGTTAAGGAAGTCATCTACAATCCCAGCTACGAAATTTTGTTCAACGAGGAAACCAAGCCGGGACTGACAGGTTACGACGTCGGACAGGAAACCGAACTCGGCGCAATCAACGTTCGCACCGGCATTTACACCGGCCGCAGTCCCAAAGACAAATTCATCGTTTACGACGACTTCACCAAAGAAGGACAAGAAACATCTGTCTGGTGGTCAACTCCGGAATATCCCAACGACAACAAGAAATGCTCCGTCGAATCGTGGAAGGCTCTCAAACAGCTCGCGATTAAAGAACTCAGCGGAAAGCGTCTGTTCGTCGTCGACGGCTTCTGCGGCACGCACAAAGATACCCGCATGAAAATTCGCTTCATCATGGAAGTCGCGTGGCAGGCGCATTTCGTCACGAACATGTTCATTCGCCCGAAAAATCAAGCCGAATTCGATCAGGAACCCGACTTCGTCGTCTTCAACGCGTCGAAAGCGAAAGTCGACAACTGGAAGGAACTCGGTCTCAATTCCGAAACGGCAGTCGTCTTCAATCTCACCGACCGTGAACAAGTTATCATCAATACCTGGTACGGCGGCGAAATGAAAAAAGGCATTTTTTCGATGCAAAATTTTTATATGCCGCTTAAAGGTATCGCCGCGATGCATTGTTCGGCGAACACCGACATGAACGGCGAAAACACCGCGATTTTCTTCGGGCTCAGCGGCACGGGCAAAACCACGCTGTCGACCGACCCGAAACGTTTGCTTATCGGCGACGACGAACACGGCTGGGACGACCAAGGCGTCTTCAACTTCGAGGGCGGCTGCTACGCCAAAGTCATCAATCTCGACAAAGAGAGCGAACCCGACATTTACAACGCGATTCGCCGCGACGCTCTGCTTGAAAATGTCACCGTCGACAAGAACGGCAAGATTGACTTCGCCGACAAGTCCGTCACGGAGAACACCCGCGTCAGTTATCCGATTTATCACATCAAAAACATCGTTCGCCCCGACAGCCACGGTCCTGCGGCTCAATCGGTCATCTTCCTTAGCGCGGACGCTTTCGGTGTGTTGCCGCCCGTTTCGATTTTGACGAGCGAACAGACGAAGTATTACTTCTTGAGCGGCTTCACTGCGAAGTTGGCGGGCACGGAACGCGGTATCACCGAACCGACCCCGACGTTCAGCGCGTGCTTCGGTCAAGCCTTCCTTGAACTGCACCCGACCAAATACGCCGAAGAACTCGTTAAACGCATGGAAAAGAGCGGCGCGAAAGCTTACCTCGTCAACACGGGCTGGAACGGCACGGGCAAACGCATTTCGATTAAAGACACCCGCGGCATCATCGACGCGATTCTCGGCGGCGCAATCAAAAACGCTCCGACGAAGAAAATCGCAATCTTCGACCTCGAAGTTCCGACCGAACTTGAAGGCGTCGCGACAGAAATTCTCGACCCGCGCAACACTTACGCCGACCCGACCGAATGGGATCGCAAAGCTCAAGACCTCGCCGGCCGCTTTATCAAGAACTTCAAGAAATACGAATACAACGCGGCGGGCAAAGCTCTCGTTGCGGCAGGCCCGAAACTCTGATAATCAATCCGTCACATCAAAAAAACCTCGTTCCCTTCGGGGAGCGGGGTTTTTTCGTTGCGAACGTCAACACTTCTTCGGCAAGATTTACATTGACCGTGCCCGTGAGTTTGTCAACGTTCGCGACGTCGGAATAAAAAGGTTGTCGACCGTCAACTGCGGTTTTCTTGTTCAACGAGCCTGTCGGCACCGTAGCGTTTGCGTTGAACGTTACTTTTCTTTTGGCGCAAAAGAAAAGTAACCAAAAGAAAACAGCCCGCAGGTGAAACATCCTGTTTCAACCGCGGGCGGCGGCCGTCATCCGTGACGGCCGGATCTTCGCTTCAATTGTCGCGGCTGTCAACTGCGATTTTCTTGTTCAACGAGCCTGTCCGCGCCGTAACGTTTGCGAAGAGCCGGCTTTTCGATTTTGCCCGTGGCATTACGAGGCACTTCGGCGAAGATGATTTTCTTCGGGCGTTTGTATCGCGGCAGGTCAAGGCAGAAGTTGTTGACTTCGTCCTCCGTGCAGGTGACGTCGGGCTTGAGTTCGATAATCGCGGCGGAAATTTCGCCGAGCCGTCTGTCGGGCAAGCCGATAACCGCAACGTCTTTAATCTTGTCGAACTTGTGCAGGAAGTCTTCAATTTGCACGGGATAAATATTTTCGCCGCCGCTGACGATGACATCTTTCTTGCGGTCGACGAGGAAATAAAAGCCGTCTTCGTCCTGTCGAGCCATGTCGCCTGTCAAAAGCCAGCCGTCCTTCGTCAAAACTTCGGCGGTCGCTTTCGGATCGTTGTAGTAGCACGTCATGACGCCGGGGCCTCTCACGCACAGTTCGCCGACGTCGCCTTTTTGAACGGGTTGCCCTTGTTCGTCGATGATTTTGCATTCCCAACGATAACCGGGCACGCCAATTGCGCCGACTTTTTCGACGTTGTCAAGTCCGAGATGAACACAGCCGGGACCCGTCGATTCGCTCAAGCCGTAGTTCGTGTCGTAATCGTGATTCGGGAAGTATTTTTTCCAGCGACGAATCAAGCTTGGCGGAACCGGTTGCGCGCCGATATGCATCAATCGCCACTGGTCAAGCTTGTAATTTTCGAGTTTCAAGTCGCCGCGGTCAAGAGCGTCAACAATGTCCTGCGCCCACGGCACGAGTAACCAAACGATTGTGCACTGTTCCTTCGACACGGCGTCAAGAATAATTTCGGGCTTCGTGCCTTTGAGCAACACGGCTTTGGAACCCGCGACGAGTGAGCCCATCCAGTGAAATTTCGCGCCCGTGTGATAAAGCGGCGGTATGCACAGGAAATTGTCTTGCCGACCCGTGCGGTGGTGTTTCTGCTCCATTTGCGCCGCCTGAGTCAAAGATCTGTGCTTGTGCAAAATTGCCTTCGGAAAGCCCGTCGTGCCCGACGAAAAATAAATCGCGCCGAAGTCGTCTTCGCTTATGCCGCCGACCATCGGCTTGATGCTTGAACAATCGTCAACCATGATGTGATAACTTTCCGCGAAACTTGGGCAGTTGTCGCCGACGTAAATCAACAGCCGACCTTTGCTGAGGCGTTCGGCATTGGTTTCGATTCGCCCGATAAATTCCGAGCCGAAAATAATCACGTCGACTTCGGCCAATTCCGCGCAGTAAAGAATTTCGGCGGCGTCGTAGCGGAAATTGAACGGCACGGCAATGGCACCGGCTTTGAGCACGCCAAAATAAATCGGCAACCACTCCAAACAGTTGTACATGAGAATTGCAACTTTGTCACCGCGTTGAACTCCGCGTTGAATCAGCAAATTCGCGCAACGGTTCGCCTTTTCGTCGAAGACGCGCCAAGTAATTTCGCGACGATAGGGCGCAAACGAATTCGACTCAATCAGGCTGAATTCTTTCCAACTCATGCGGCGACCGTCGGCAACTGCGGGATTCAATTCGACAAGCGCGACTTCGTCACCGTAAAGCGCGGCGTTTCGCTCCAAATATTCCATTACGGGCATTAAAATTCGCTCCTTTGCCCAAAAGTATCAAACGCGCATATTCTACACCGTCACGGCAAAATTTCCAAACCTTTAAGCCACGCAAAAATATTTTTTCGCGCCGACGGGATGTCGCTCGAATAAATGTCTAACGGCGTGCAAACTTCAGCGCGTGTCAAAGTTTTGAGTGCGTCGATACTTTCGCCGAGACCGCCGCCGCCGTGCGTGACAATCGGGTAAATTTTCTTGCCCGACAAGTCACAACTCCGCAAAAAATTTTCGACGGGCTTTGGCAACGTGTGCCACCACAGCGGGTAAATCAAAACAATTTTGTCGAAGTCCGCGACGTTTGGCAAAGTTTTCAGCGCGGGAAGTTCGCCGCTTTCAAATTCATGTTTGGCAACTTGAACCGTCTGCGAATAATCGGCGGGATAAATTTTCTCCGTGCGCAACGCAAAAATTTCGCCGCCCGTGACGCTTTGGACAAGTTCGGCGATCATCTGCGTGTTGCCGACAAGTTCCGTGCCGTCAAGCATGAGCGACGCGCCCGACACGGCGTCAACCTGCGCGGGAAAGTTCGTGTTGCCGACGCGCCCGAAGTAGACAATTAAAATTTTGCCGTCGACTTCCAAACGTTCGCCGCGAAGAATTTCCGTGCGATTGACTTTGACCGTGTGAAACCATCTGTCGACGTAAGGCAGTCCGAAAATCGCCGCGACCGCGAACACGAACGTTACCATTGCCGACGCGTAAAAAATTTTCCCGTGCACGTAACGGCTCGCATGAATCAAAATGTGCACGAACAGCGCGACCGTCGAAAGGATTGCCGCCGTCAAGTGCAGTGACCGCCAGTTGATTTCCGCCGACGCGGGGACGAAGTCAGCCAAAGCCGCGCCCGTCACAGCCAACGTCACAACTCCGACCGCGAATAAAATTATCGTCGCGTGATTGATGATTCGTCGACGCGTGAACTTCCCGCGCAGAAAGTTTCGGTAAAAATTTCGATTGATGACGTTGTGCGCGACGACTCCGACGACGAAAATTATTCCCGCCGCCTCGTGCGCCGTCGCCGACATGAAATTACTTGCCAGCCCGATGAAAAACAAAATCAACAGCGCGATGTCCAAAGACTTCTTCACGTGAATCACCCCGTCGCAATGATAACAAAAAAATCCTCCGCGCCTCAACGCGAAGGAAAAATTTTTCGTTGCAGAGACTTCGCCGCGTAACCCGCAAGGTAGCCGTATCGCCCGACGGTTGCGGCAAGATCTCTTCAAAGACCGTTGTCCGCCGCGACAGCTTTGCCCAGTTCGTAAGCCTCGGCAAGTTCTTTGTGACCTTTGATGTCGCCGACCTTCATGACGCCGCCCGCCAACACGTGCCCGCGCTCCGTCCAGCCAAGATGTTTCATCAAGTTTTGGTAATAAGTCAACGCGTCGTCGAAGCCGTAACCTTCCGCCGCCATCAAAAGCACGGATTCTTTCTTCGGGTTCGCGTAATTCGGGTCACACTCGGCGACGGCGAACAACCTGTCAAAAGCCGTGCGCAGTTGCCCGCTGAAGTTCCAGTAATAAAGCGGCGTCGCAAGCACGACCAAATCCGCCGCCGTGTACGCGGGATAAATTTTGTCCATGTCGTCGCGCTGAACGCAGGGGTGTTCGGGATTTTTTCCGCCGCCGAAGCAACCTTTGCAACCGTGAATGTTCATCTTGTCGAGCAGGAAAATTTCGACGTCGCAACCGACCTCGCGTGCGCCGCGTGCGAATTCCTCAACCAAAGCCGACGTGTTGCCCTTCGCTCGCGGGCTGCCGTTCAGCACAACAATTTTTTTGCTCATGTTAAAGCCTCCCAATTTGAATTTGCGCTTCGTGATATAATAACAGAAAAAATTTTGTTGACCAGTACGCACAACTTTGTTAGAGGAGCGAATCAAATGGATCGTTGCATCGGCAATGAAAGTTTCAACGACACGGGCTTGGCTTACGCGCTCAAACTCGTCAAGGGCAAGTACAAAGCGCAAGTCCTGTACGCGCTTATGGAATTCGGCACCGTGCGTTTCGGCGAAATGAAACGTTATCTCGGCGACGAAGTTTCTTACCGCATGTTGGCAAGCACGCTCAAAGAACTTGCGGCCGACGACCTGATAATCCGCACGCAGTACGACGAAAATCCGCCGAAAGTCGAATACTCGTTGACGGCTCGCGGCAAGTCGCTGATTCCGCTTTTGGACGGGCTGTGCGCTTGGGGCGACGCGAACAAACCTTCGGAGGTGGAGTCATGAATTTCTTTTCGACCGAAAAAATTTTCCTGCACGCGACGGAAGATCAACTCAAACGTCAACAAAGCGCGAAGTCTTTGCAACTTGATTCGATTGACCGCGACGCACGCACGGGCAAAATCAAAACTTACGACGTTTCGCTTGACGGCTGTACGTGTATGGACTTCACGCGGCGACACAAACCTTGCAAGCACATGTATCGTTTGGCGACGGAGCTGGGAGTTTTCCCCGTCGACGCGCCGAAAAAAATTCAAGTGCCCGTGCCCGATTATCAATCGTCGTCGAATGCGCCCGTGCCGAAAAATTTCGTCGTGATTGACTTCGAGACCGCCAACGATTTCTTCGATTCGGTTTGTCAAATGGGCATTGCCGTCGTCGAAAACAATTCTGTGACCGCGACGGAAAGTTTTTTGATTCGCCCGCCGTACGAAGACTTCACGAACAGCGCGATTCACGGGATAACTTTTGCCGACGTGAAGGACGCTCCGACTTTTGCCGAACTGTGGCGGCGTGTGAAAAGTTTCGTCGACGGGCGGACGATTGCCGCGTACAATTTATTTTTCGACTGGACTTGTTTGACCGCGACGCTCGACCGCTGTGAAATTCCGCGCCCGAAGTTTGAAGCCTTCGACGTGTTGGCGAATGTTCGTGCCTGCCGCAACCGTGACGGCGAATTGTCGACGTTGACCAACTGTAAGCTCATCACCGTCGCAAAAAAATTGGGGCTCGCTCACGACGCACACGACGCCGCAAGCGATGCCCTCGTCACCGCGCAGATTCAAATTTACATGTCGGAAACTTTCCCCGACGAACAAACGACCGTTTACGTGACTTGACACCCGCGACGGTCAATCAGGCCGCACAGGACGTGCGGCCGCCCGACGTACGACGCGTGACGCGGAGTCCGTCGGGCTGTTTTCTTTTGGTTACTTTTCTTTTGCGCCAAAAGAAAAGTAACGTTCAGCTCACTTCGGCAAGCAACGTCAAATAATAATCGTAACGTTCGCGCAGGATGTCGCCGCGCTCGACCGCCGCTTTAACGCCGCAATCGGGTTCGTGGCTGTGACTGCAACCGTTGATGAACTTGCACGCCGACGCGAAAGTTGTAAACTCCTTGAAACAGTGCCACAGATTTTTTTTGTCGATGCCGGCTTCGGTCAAGTCAACCGCGCTGAAACCGGGCGTGTCGACAAGAAATCCGCCGCCGAATTCAAGCAACTCCGCGACGCGTGTGGTGTGCTTGCCGCGAAGAATTTTTTCGCTGACCTTGCCGACCTTGAGCTTGAGACGTTTGTCGACGGCGTTTAAAAGTGACGACTTGCCGACGCCGCTTGCCCCCGCGAAGACAGTTACACCCGTTGACAGAAGTTGCCGCAGTTCGTCGAGACCTTCGCCCGTCAAAGCCGACACGCGCAGAATTTTGTACAGCGGCTCGTACTCCGACAAAAAGTTTTCCGACGGCGCAAGATCGATTTTGTTCACGCAGATGATTATTTCGCCGACGGCTGACTTTTCCGCCAGCGCGATAAATCGATTCAACAGCAGCGGGTGAAGTTTCGGTTCGTCGACGGCGAAGGTCAAAATCACGCGGTCAACATTGGCAATCGACGGGCGAATCAAAACATTGCGGCGCGACTGAACGGATTCAATCACGCCGCTTTTGTCTTTGAGCCGCGACACTTCGACGAAATCGCCGACGTAAACCGCCGAGCCGATTTTTTTGTCACGTTTGAGAAGTCCGCGCAGTTTGCACGGAAGAATTTCGCCGCCGACGTTGACGAAGAAAAAGCTGTTGTAAAATTTGATGACGCGTCCGACTTCGCTCATGTCAACGTTCCTTTTGCCGGTCACCTTCGCGGTCGGGCACGTCCACGGGAATTTCGGGGAACTCACTTTGCGCGGGTTGCGTTTCGGTTGACTGCCGCTGCGGTTCGGGTTCATGTTCGTGAACGGGTTCGGTTTGCGGTTCGGGCTTTGGTTCCGCACGTTTGGCAACGACAAGGTCAACGCTTGAGCCGAGTTCGACTTCCGCGTCGGGCGACGGATACTGCGCGATAATCGTACCTTCCGCCTGCGTGGACTCCTGCGACGTGACGGAGCCGACGTAAAGCCCGCGTCCTTCAATGCCGTCGCGTGCCACGTCGAGACTTGCGTTTTCGACGTTCGGGACGCGTGTGACTTTCTGCGTGACTTCGACGGTTTCAACTTTGGGTTCGCCGCGAGAAACGACGAGGTCAATCACTTGCCCGCGATTAATCTTCGTGCCCATTGTCGGATCGTGCGAAAGGACTGTGCCTGGTTCGGCGGACGAATCTTTTTCGTACACGGAGCCGAGGTTCAAGCCGAGCTTTTGAATTCGTTCGGTCGCGGCGGATTTGGTCAAGCCGGCAAGGTCGGGCATGTCAATCGCTTCGCCGCCCTTGCTGACGTAAATCGTGACGAGCCTGTCGCTCTTGACGGTCTTGCCGACGTCGGGGTCCTGCGACACGACTTGCCCGGCGGGAACGTTGGCGTCGTAAGTTTCGGCGACGTTGACGCGGAGCTTGCCGTCCTCCAAAATCTGTCGGGCAAGCGCAAGTTGTTTGCCTTTAACGTCGGGCACGGTCACGGTCTCTTCAGAATTCCAAACTTTGCCGACGGCAGCGAAAATACCGACACCGAATCCCATCATCAAAACGAAAACCATCGACACCATAAAAATTTTCGACTTGTAAAACGGGCGCGACTCCGTTTCGGTTTGCGGCGAATTTTCTTCGGGTTGAGCTTGCGTGCCCAAACCTTGACGAACGGCACGTCGCGAAGGCAGTTCAGTTCGCGGCAAAACTTTCGTGGCGTCGGGGTCATTTTTGTTTGACACGCTTAAAGCCGCCTCGACGTTTGAAAGTTCCTGCACGAGTTCAAAACTTGACGGGCGAATTTCGGGACTTTTGCTCATCGTTCGACAAACAATCGCTTCAAGCATCGGCGGAATTTGCGGGCGATAACGGCTGGGCGAAATCGGTTCTTCCTCGACGTGCTTCATTGCGATTTGAACGGGATTGTCGCCCGTGAACGGCAGGCGATTGGTCAACATTTCGTACAGCACCACGCCGAGCGAATACACGTCGGACTTGGGAGTTATCGCGCCGCCGCGTGCCTGTTCGGGCGAAAAGTAATGCACCGAGCCGATAACGCTTCCGCCGTAAGTCAACGTCGATTCGGTCACCGCACGAGCAATGCCGAAGTCGGTAATCTTCGCGTGCCCGTCGTCGGTCATCAAAACGTTGTGCGGCTTAATGTCGCAGTGAACGATGTTGTTTGCGTGCGCGTGCGTCAAACCCTGCGCAATGTCTTTGGCAATGGCGACGGCGGTCAACAGGTCAAGCGGCCCTTCGTCCTGGATTTTCTTTTTGAGCGTGGCGCCTTGCACGTACTCCATAACAATGTAATGGTCGTTGCCCGCGACACCGACGTCGAAAATGCTGACGATGTTCGGGTGACTTAAACGAGCCGCCGACTTTGCTTCGCGGTGAAAGCGTTCGATAAATTCCACGTCCGAGCGATAAGCTTCGTGCAGAATTTTTATTGCGACAGGACGAGCCAAAAGCCTGTCGTGCGCTTTGTAGACTTCGGCCATGCCGCCTGAGCCGATTTTTTCTTCGAGTTCGTAACGCCCGCTCAAGACTCGTTGAATCATGATTCTCGCCCCTCCTTCGCGAAATTAGTCAATGCCGACGACGATAACGGAAACATTGTCTTTGCCGCCGCCGTCAAGCGCAGCGTCAATCAACGCGTCGGCGGGACTTTCGGACGTCTGCAAAATGTGCGCAATTGTCGCGTCGTCAACCATGTTGGTCAAGCCGTCCGTGCACAACAAAAAAACGTCGTTCAAGCGCACGGGGAAACTTGCCGCGTCGATTTGTACTTCGGGCATTGCGCCGACCGCCTGCGTCAAAACATTTTTCATCGGGTGAACGCGGGCTTCTTCTTCGGTGAGTTCGCCGCGCCGCACGAGACTTTCAACGTACGAATGATCTTCGGTTATCTGTTTGATAATGCCGTCGCGCAGGAGATACAGCCGACTGTCGCCCACGTGCGCGAAATAAGCTTTGTCGCCGTCAACGTAAAGAATCGTCGCCGTCGTGCCCATGCCGCGATAATCTTCGTTTTGTCGGGACAGGTTCCAGATGTCACCGTTGGCGCGGGCGATTGCTTCGGACAAAGTTGTTTCATCCCACGGCGCGAGCGCATTCGTCAAAAAATTTTTCACGGCGTCGACGAGCATTGAACTGGCAACTTCGCCCGCCGAGGCACCGCCCATGCCGTCGGCAACAACAAAAGTTTCAGGTTCTATGACAATCAGCGAGTCTTCGTTGTTGCGTCGAACTTTACCGACGTGCGTCGCTTGAAATACCTTCGACAAGATTTGTCACCTCTTCATGAAACTGCCGCATAAACTTTGGCTGATTGTAACAAAACATTATTTTCCAGTCAATATTCATGTTCGCGGCCGCAACAAAAAATCCCCGTTCAAACGAGCGGGGAAATTTTTTCGTGTGAGGCGTCCGACAAACTTTAATCGACCCAACCTGAGCGAATCGTGGTAAAGAACATGTCAACCGAGCCGCCCTTGTCGAGGTAAGTGTAAATTTCGCGTTTGAGTTCAGGCACGGCGAACGAACTGTATTCGACGGTCTTCAAATTGAACGGCGGCTTACTCTGGTCGTTCGGGTCGACGTAAACGACTTCATAATCGCGGTCGCCGATTTTGAGCTTGTCGAGCGGCCGTTCGTCGGCGTTGGTCGGGCGCGTGGAACCTGTGGGCAAAGACTTCGTCAAGATGTTGCCGTTTTCGTCGACGATGATGTAGTTGTTTGCGTTGTGCGCGTTGTTTTGAACTTTGCTGTAATAAGTCGTGCCCTCTTTGAAATACAGGGTATCCTCGCCGACGGTGACTTTTCGATACGTGGCGATAATTTGCGGCTCCGACGGCAGAGCAGCTATTTCAGATTTGAGCATGAAATATTCGACGCCGTGGCTTTCGGCAAACTCCAATTTATTTTTCTTCCAGTTGTTGTGTTGACCGTTGTACCACGTTCTGTCAATTTCCCAGCTGTCGCCGTATTGGTTTTCAGGATTCACGAACAGATCGCCGTCAGTTTTGGTAACTTTTGGGGAAATGTTTCTATAAGTCGAGTTAAGTTGTTCGTCGGTGTAACTGCCGTCAATCATTCTGACGCCTTTGCCGCCGCCGCCCGTCAACTTGAGGTCATAAACACAGACGTAGAAATATTCTTTGTCGGTTCTGACTTTGACATAAGGCAGTTTATTCTTCGAGACGTATTGGGGCGTGCCGTCGGGGAGCAAAACTTTGACGTAGTTGCTGTCGGTTGCGGTGGAAGACAAGTCGTCCGTGGCAACGCAGTAAGTCGCGCCCGTGAAGTTGTAGTTTTCTGCGGGGAAGGTGACTGCGGTTATCTGCGAATCGTCAAGCCCCGAAAACGTCTTGAATTTGTCTTTATACGTCGAATTGACGATTGAGGCGAATTTGGCATAAAAACTTTCGGAGGTGGTGCAGTCCGCGAAGTCGTCTTTTTTTAAATCAAGCAGAATGTATTGGGGAGCTTTAATCTTTTCGTAAACGGAAAGATTGCCGCCCGTGTCGTAAGTCATCGTGCTTTGCGGGTGACGGCTGTCGAGTTGTTCACGCGTGAACAGATTGTTCATACGTGCGTAAACCGTGTTGCCGTAGCCGTCGGTGCCCTCGACAAAGTTCCCGTTAAAAGTCTTCGGCGTGTTGAAACCGTCGTTGTACTCGAAAGAATTGCCGTTTGTCATGTCTTCGCTCGTCACCGCCGCCAGGAAACATTTCGCGATTATAAAGCCATTCCAATCGAAGCCGTTGCCGTTTATGATGACGGGACTGTTGGGCAGGAACATAATCGCGTTCAAGTCGGCATTTAAATTTATGACGACGGGTTGAGAGTGACGAATACGCACGCCGTTTGAATCCGTGGCATAGTCAATGCTTTCCGGCCCCGTGTAGAAAACGCAATACGGGCGATAGATGTAATGTCCTTTGTTTTCGCCCGAAGTATATGTCGCGGTGTTGTCGCTGCTGAAGTTGAGCGTAATTTGGCGAACGGAATTGTAACTTGTGTGACCGGCTTTGCCCGGAATGTAAGAAATATCTTTAATCGGGTCGCTTTCAATTCGTGTCCAAAGTACGTCGGCAAGCTGTGTGGCGTCGCGTGTCGGAAAGGCCTCGTCAAATTCCGCGTTGAATAGAATTCGTTTGTCCGCGCCGTTCGTCGCCGACCAGCCTTCGGTAAAGTCGTAACTTTGTCCCGTTACTGTTTGACCGAGATCCCAGTCCGTGGTGAACTTTTTGAGAATTTCTGCGCGAAAGTCAATGTTAATCGAATCGACTGTGTTTACGTCGTAAAAAGTTTTGCCGTTCGCATCAGTTTTGATTCCGTTGCTGGTCGAGTCTTTGGTTCTGTCTTGTGTTTTGATGACAACGCTTTCCGTCCGATAAGAATCGCCGTCCGAATATTTTATGCCTTTCGTTTTATCGGATCCTTTACCCGCCTGATAGTGATTCCATTTGCCCGCGTAATAAAATCCGTCGGTGCCTTTGTAGTAGTTTTGATATTCCCAGTTGTCGATGACTTTGGTGCGCTCCAGTGCCCACATTGCCGAAAGCAAGTCGGAATCGTGCGGCTCAAGCAGAACGACGGCTTTAACTGTCGCGTTCATGCCTTCAAACCAGCCGGGCAGAAAGAAATGCCGAATCTTTTCGGTGAGCGTGACGACGTAGTAAAGTTGACCGTACTTGTCGTTTTTGCCGTCGACGATTTTGTACTTGAGATCGATTGTGCCCGTGACGGCGTTGTCGGCTTCGTTTTTGAAAAGACCCCAACCGTCGGTTGTGCCGGCAAGTTTCCAGTTGTCGGCGGAAGAGCTTGCAAGTGCGGTTTTCGCCAAATTTTTGTGCATGTACTCTTCGACGTTGTTGCGCCCGTGCATGAGCAAATCTCTGCCGCGAGTGTCGTTCGGGTCGTTGACATTTCGGTAATTGACCAGCGTGCCGAAATTTTGACTGTTGATTTTTTCGTAGTCGTCGAAGTCTTGCGGAAGGTTGTTGCCCGCCAGCGAATCAACGTAATACTGAATGCCCAAGGCGTCTTCGCTGTTGTCCTGAATGGCTCGTGCACCCGCCAAGGCAGCCGCGTCCGCCGCGTTCTGAAGGCGCGACACGTTGAAATAATACCAGCCCAGGTCGAGCGCAAGCCCGACGAACAGCAAGATGATTGGAATCATCAACGCGAACAGGACAAGCATTTGTCCGCGTTGCCGGATTTGGGCGAAGAATTTTCTGTAACGCATGGCGATTCACTCCTTCCGCGAAACGTCGAGCAGTTTTGATTTAAGTATATCACGGCGGGAAATTTTTTCAACGTCGCGAATAAACGAATCAAAGGAGGTTGTGAACATGCAAAACAAAATTATCGTCGCGGGCATCGGCCCCGGAAGCGTTGACTTCATTACGCCCGCCGCGCTCAAACAAATTCGTGCGGCAAAATTCCTTGTCGGCGGCCGACGTGCGCTGAAAGATTTTTCGTCGGCTGAACAGATAACCTGCGCGATAACGGGCGACTTGAACGCGGCGTTGAACTTCGTCCGCGAAAAAATTTCCGTCGACAACGTCTGCGTCATGGTCAGCGGCGACCCCGGCTATTATTCGATGCTTGACTTGCTCAGGAAAAATTTTCCGCCGACGTCAATCGAAGTTATACCGTCAATCAGCGCAATGCAGTTGGCGTTCGCGAAAATTTCACTGCCGTGGCACGCGGCGACACTTGCAAGTTTTCACGGGCGACAACCGACGCGGGAAGTCTTGACGTTCGCGCCCAAAAAAATTTTGGGACTGTTGACCGACGCCGAATTCAATTCCGCAAGCATCTCGAAACTTCTTGTCGACGAATTCAACTGGCCGCGAACTTCAACTGTGACAATCTGCGCGAGGCTGTCTTATCCCGACGAAAAAATTTTCACGACGACGCTTGAGCTTGCCGCCGAAGCCGAAGCCGTCAAGCATTGCGTGTTGATTGTTCGCGCATGAAACGTCGTGTCGCCGAAGCCGTCAAGCATTGCGTGTTGATTGTCCGCGCATGAAACGTCGCGTCGCCGAAGCCGTCAAGCATTGCGTGTTGATTGTCCGCACGTGAAACGTCGCGTCGCCGAAGCCGTTAAACATTGTGTGTTGATTGTTCGCGCATGAAACGTCGCGTCGTCGAAGCCGTCAAGCATTGCGTGCCGATTGTCCGCGCATGAAGCGTCGCGTCGCCGAAGCCGTCAAGCATTGCGTGTTGATTGTCCGCGCATGAAAAAAGCGGCGGGAACTTGTCCCGTCGCCGAGCGTGTCGAAACTCTATTGATGTCGTTGACCGTGGCGCGGCGGCTTCGGCATGATGTTGCGAATGTCCACGCCGAAACTTTTTGCCACGTCGTCCCACGTGTTGTTAATCTTACGCTTGCCGAGGATGGACTTGACGTCCTTGCCCGCGGCTTTGGCGATTTTGCCGGCAATCATGATGTCCTGCGGCGCGTAACCGTCCTTGAGCAAACTTTTGACTGTGTTGACGTCGACGCCCGAATTGAGCGCGAGCATGTCGTCCATCTGTTGACGTTGGAGTTCGTCAATTTGTTCGCGGGTGACGCCGAGCTTTTCGGTCACCTGCTGCCAATCGACCTTCATGGCAAGCACGTCGTCGAAACTTTTGCCGCTGAGTTTGGCAAGCATGGAGGCAAATTGCACGTCGCGAATGTGCACGCCGCGTTTCAAGGCCGCCTCGACCTGCGCTTTGTCGACGCCGTAAATGTCCGAAAAATGTTTCGCCCAACCGCTTGCGTTTTCGGCAATTTGTTCTTGCGACATGTGCATCATGTGCATGGGCATGTTCGTCGGCATTTCGTGCGACTGAGCAAAAGTCGGCGCACTTGTCAACAGCAACGTCGAACTCAAAACCGCCGCCAAAAAGTTTTTCTTCAAGCCCGTCATAAAGTTTCACCTTCCGATTCAAAACTGTTCAAGCCGTGTCGAAGTATAAATCTGCGCGCCGAGTTTGTCTTTAGTTCGCGATTAAAATTTTCGTGACGACGCGGGCGAACAATCCATTTTATGTAGAAACGCCTGCGTTCGCACACGTCTTAAAAGCGCGGCTTGACGTTACTTGAAAGATGATTTATTATGCTTTGCATTAACTGTTGATTAAAGTCAGCCTTCTCGAATGGAGTTGAAAGACTTGCACAAACTATCATCGAAATTATTCCTGGTGCTCACGGTGCTGATTCTCGCGCTGAATTCCACGGCGTCGGCAATGCCCGAAATTTTTCCGCTCGATCAAGTCAAAAGCGGCATGCGCGGCAAAGCTTATACCGTCGTGGACAATTCGGGCAAGATTGAACAGTTCGACGTGCACATTGTCGGAATGACCGACGACGGCAAAGGCTCCAAACGCATGATTATGGCCGAAGCGTCGGGCGAAGTCATACGGCGCACGGGCGGCGTCCTGCAAGGCATGAGCGGCAGCCCCGTTTACATTGACGGCAAACTCGTCGGCGCGTTGGCGGCCACGCTCAAAGAAATGAATCCGTACACTTTTTTTATCACGCCGATTGAAAACATGCTTGAACTTTGGACTTTGCCCGACCCGAAAGCCGAAGTCAATCATTTCAAAATCGATAAGCCTGCAGAAGAAGTTGCCGACGACAAGCCCGCCGACGACAAAACTTCAAAGACCGCCGACAAGTCAACCGCAGACAAGTCAACCGACAAGTCGGCAGATAAGACAACCGAAAAGTCAACCGACGACAAACCCGTCGCCGAAAGCGAAACGCAAGAACTCGGCGCGCTGTATTTGGGCGGCTTCAATTCGGCGGGCGCGGATTTTCTTCGTCGCGAATTGAATTCCGTCGGCTTTAAAACTCTTGAGGCTCCGCCGACATCTGCTGAACGCGGCGTGCGGCTCGACGCGACTTTGGAACCCGGCAGTGCGCTCGGCGTGGCAATCGTTTACGGCGACTTTTCGCTCGGCTCGACGGGCACGGTCACCGCTGTCGACGGCAAAAGAATTCTCGCGTTCGGGCACCCGTTCACGCACGCGGGCAACGTCAATTACTTCATGACGGACGCGTCGGTTATCGGCTCGGTTTCGGGCGTCAACGGCAACGGCATCAAATTGGCGGGCATCGGTCACATAATCGGCCGCGTCAATCAAGATCGTGATGCAGGCGTTGCGGGCATGTTGGGCACGTTCCCCGCCGTCGTCCCGATTACCGTCACCGTGAACGACGTTTCGCTCAACAAGAAGGAAACTTTCAACGCGACAATCGCTTACAACGAAAATCTCGTTCCGAAACTCGGCGCGTCAATCGCTTACACCGCGCTGAGCAAGATGGCGGATTCGCTCGCCGAAAGCACCGTTGACATTGACTTTAACATCAAGACGGACGCAATTAACAGCGGCGAAATCGTGCGCAAGAACATGTTTTACAATCCCTCGGACGTCGGTCAAGTCGCAGTCATTGAACTCATGCAAGCGTTAAATTTAATCTGCTCGAACACCGCCAAAGAGTCGAACATCTTCGGCGTGGACGTGAACATTTCTTTTGAGACCGAACGTCGCACGGCGTCAATCGTTTCCGTCACGCCCGAAAAGAAATCCGTCAAGCCCGGCGAAACGGTGAACTTGACCGTTGAACTGCAACCGTATCGCAAACCCGTCGAGAAAGTCGTCATGCAATACACCGTTCCGTTGACGGCGCGTCACGGCACTTTGGCTTTGGACGTGCACGGCGGCGCACTCGTCCCCGCGAATCAACAGCAAAATCCGAACGAAAGTTACGAAGACAAGATAAACAACCTCCTCAAGGCCGGCAGAAACAATCAACTCGTTATCGACATCGGCTCGACTGGCGAAGTTCGCTCCGAAAAAGAAATTCGTGCCGACATTGCGCGGGCGAAACGTGTTCAAGAACGCCTCAAGCGTCAAGGTCAAACCGTCAAGAAAATCGACAACCGACTCGACACGAATTACATCATCGATAACGTCATGCGCACAACGTTGACTGTCGAAAAGGTTTAGCAATCGGCAACAACCTATTGCCTATTGCCTATTCCCTAAGGAGGACTGAAACTTGGAGAGACTTATCATAAAAGGCGGCAACCGACTGAGCGGCACCGTTAAAATCAGCGGCGCGAAAAACGCCGTGCTTCCCGTCATTGCGGCGACGCTCCTCGGTCAAGACAAAGAAACTTGTTTGGACGAAGTGCCCAATTTGGACGACGTGCGCACAATCAGCGACGTTTTGCGTTCGCTCGGCGTCAAAGTTCGTCATGAACCCGAAACTTGCCGGCTCTTCGTCGACGCTTCGTCAATCGGCAACATCACCGCGCCTTACGACCTTGTTCGCAAGATGCGTGCGTCGTTTCTGATTATGGGGCCACTTCTCGCACGGCTCGGACAAGCGAAAATTTCATTGCCGGGCGGTTGCGCCATCGGCACGCGTCCAATTGACTTGCATTTGAAAGGCTTCGAGGCTCTCGGCGCGAAAATTTCAATCGGTCACGGTTACATCGAGGCCGTCGCTCCCGAAGGCTTGAAAGGCGCGCAGATTTATCTGGACTTCCCGTCCGTCGGCGCGACCGAAAATATCTTGATGGCGGCGTCAATGGCGGAAGGTCAAACCGTCATCGAAAATCCCGCGCAGGAACCCGAAATTGTCGACTTGGCAAATTACCTGAACATCATGGGCGCAAAAATTCGCGGAGCCGGTACCAACGTCATCAAAGTTGAAGGAGCACCGAAGTTAATCGCCCGCGATTACACGATTATTCCCGACCGAATCGAGGCGGGCACGTACATGATTGCCGCCGCAATGACTCGCGGTGACGTTTACATTGCCAACGCGATCAGCGAACATCTCAAGCCCGTTATCGCCAAACTGAAAGAGGCGGGCGTCACGGTCATTGAGGACGTTGATGGAATTCGCGTCGTGTGCAACCGTCGCCCGCGTGCCGTTGACATAAAAACGCTGCCGTACCCCGGCTTCCCGACCGACATGCAGGCGCAGTTCATGGCAATGTTGACGATTTCCGAAGGCACAAGCATGGTCACCGAAACCGTCTTCGAGAACCGCTTCATGCATGTGGACGAATTGCGACGCATGGGCGCGAAGATTAAAATCGACGGGCGCACTTCCGTCGTCGAAGGTCAAGACAAGTTGACAGGCTGCCAAGTCAAAGCAACCGACCTTCGTGCGGGCGCGGCGATTGTCCTTGCGGCTCTCGTTGCCGAAGGTGAAACGCAAGTCGGCTACATCCACCATATCGACCGCGGTTATGACAATCTCGTTCAAAAGCTTGTGAGTATCGGCGCGGACATTAAACGCGTCGACAACTGAACTTATCCGAATAAAAATCCCCGTTCAATCGAGCGGGGAATTTTTTGTTGCGACGAAACGCGGCAAGCTTTATAATCGTCGCAAACTTTTTGAAGGAGTGACGACAATGAATCAACGGGGCTTTGCAACGCTCGAAGTCATCTTGATGGTCATGGTTATCGGAATTCTCGCGTCAATCGCCGTGCCGCGCTTCACCTCGGTGACGACCGCCGCCAACACCGCGAAAATTCAAGCCGACCTGTCGACAATCGACACCGCCATTGCGATTTACGTCATGGAAAAAGGCACATCCACCGCGCCTACAATGACGTTGCTTGAACCGTATCTGCAGGACACCGCCAACATCAAGCCGCCGTCGGGCAACGCTTACATCAACGGCACCTCTACGCCGATAAGCAATACGTCTTACGCCTTTGAGAACAAAGGCACGGACAACGCGCCGGAATATCGCGCCACTTTGGACGGACATACGGCGGGCGAATTCACCAACAAAAAGACGACATGACCGAAAAAATTTTGCACGGCGGCTTGATACTTGTTGACGCGCAAATTTTTGTTTGGTACAATTCACTGCAAGAAAATTTTTCACGGACGCTTAAGTTTTTCGGAGCAGTCCACGATAAAGTTTTCAAAGGCGAATGAACAAGTCAACCTGCAGATTCTCGTTACGCGTGCGAGAATGCAAACCGCGACGACGGTTGCGGCGGCAGAAAACTTGTTTGTTAAGCGGCGGAAGGGAAACCGTCGATTACGGAAATTTTTTCTAGGAAGATCAAGGAGGAAATAACCATGGGTATGGTCGTAAAGAACAACATGAGCGCAGTCCGCACGCTCAACACGTTGAACCAGAACAGCAGCGCGTTGCAGAAGAGCTTGGCGAAAGTCTCCAGCGGCATGAAAATCAACAGCGCGCAGGATGATGCGGCAGGTTACGCGATTTCCGAACGTATGCGCGTGCGTATCCGTTCGCTCGACCAAGCGAATCAGAACTCGCAGAACGACTCCAGCTTGATGAAGACGGCTGAAGGCGCGGTCAGCAACACGATCGAAATCCTCAAAGCCCTCAAAGAAAAAGCCATCAACTCGGCCAACGATTCGAACACCGACGACGACCGCAAGACGATTCAGAAGGAAGTTGACCAGTTCATCGACCAAATCGACGACAACGCGTTGACCTCGTTCAACGGCAAATATCTCGTCGACGGCACGAAGAACAACGCAACCTCGGCTTCCAAGACGATTTTGCTCAACCAGAGCTTATCAACGGCAACGTCTACCGGCTCTAACTTGACCGACCTTGCCAACCGTGCGGGCGATTCGCTTGAAATCTCTACTGATGACAAGTATCAAGTCTCGTGGGTTGTCAATGGCACAACCCAGACCAAAACCGGTGCCGTTGGTACCGGAACGACATTGAGTACTTTGCTCACCGTCACGGGCGGCGCAGCCAAGGAGACCGACGGTTCCGGCACGGCTATTGAAAAAGACAAATTCAATCTGGATGTCTACACGCCCGACAAGAAACCGGGTATCGCGCTCAATGCAAGTGCTGCCGGCGTTACCAGTCAGATTTCCGGCTTCACCATCAGCATCATCGACGGCCAAGGCAACGTGAAAAAAGCGGCGAACGCGGCTCTCGACCAGTTCAAACAGTATCAACGCGCAGAAAACAAGAGCGGCGACAATTCGCTTAACTTCCACGTCGGCGCAGAAGCGAACGTTGCGATCAAAGTCGGTTTGGGCGACATGCGTTCCGAAGCTCTCGGCTTGAAAGGCAGCGCGGGCGACAAACTCAGCGTTACGACGAAAGACAACGCGAATGCGGCTATCAACGCGATTGAAAACGCACTTGCCAAAGCTCTCGACCAGCAGACGACAATCGGCGCGATTGAGGCACGTCTCGAATACACCAGCAGCAATTTGACGACCTCCAGCGAGAACGTCCAAGCGGCAGAGTCCACGATTCGCGACGCGGACATGGCAAAAGAAATGACGAACTACACGAAGAACAACGTCCTGTTGCAGGCGGCGCAATCGATGTTGGCACAGGCCAACCAGAACTCCAGCGCAGTCCTGAGCTTGCTCCAGTAAGCTTGAACTTCGGCGGAGGACGTCAAAGTCTGAAGTCAAACAGCGTGCGTTTTGTGCACATGATGTTCGATACCAAGAACCGTCGGCAGAAATGTCGGCGGTTTTTCGTTTGCAAAGGGTGACAACATGACAGATGCGCGAATCACGGCGGTGATAAATTTCGTGCGCGAAGGCAGCCGCGTGGCGGACGTCGGTGCCGACCACGGATATTTGTCGATTGAGCTTGCGGCGAGCGGGCGTGCCTTGAGTGTGACGGCGACGGAAAAAAATCTGCAACCGTTGCAAGCGGCACGCAAAAACATTTCGGCGGCGGGGCTTGACAACTTAATCGACACGCGACACGGTGACGGTTTGCAAGTTTTGTCGGCGGGCGAAGTCGACACGATTTGCATTGCGGGCATGGGCGGCGCGCTGATAACAAAAATTCTCGACGAATCGCCCGAAGTCGTTCAATCTGCGCGGCAACTGATTTTGCAACCAATGAACGCGTCGGAAAAAGTTCGTGCGTGGCTCAACGAAAACGGTTGGGCTGTCGACGACGAAGATTTGGCGGAAGTCGCGGGCATCATTTACGAGATAATCAGCGCGGTCAAAAGTTCCGAGGTCACACCGAAAAAATTCAAACGGGCGTCGTCGCCGCTTAAGAAAAAATTTCTGTCGCAACGGGCACAAAAACTTCGACGCGTGCTTGACGAGATGAGCAAAAGTCCCGAAGCGCGCACGTCCGAAAAATTCTTCGCGACACGTGAGGCATTGAACGTGTTGCGACGTGAAATTGACGGCTTGACTTGAACGGAGGTTGAATTGTGGCGAAACGCAACGTTAAATACGTTTGTCAAGAATGCGGCGCGGAGTCGGTCAAGTGGCTGGGCAAATGTCCCGCGTGCGGCAACTGGAACACGCTTGTCGAAGAGGACGTTGACGACGAGCCGAAAAATTCGCGTGCGGTTATCGGTTCTTTCGAGATGCCGCGACGGATTGCGGAAGTCGACATGGAAGAATTGCCGCGCTTTTTGACGGGTTCGGGTGAACTTGATCGCGTGTTGGGCGGCGGAGTGATTCCCGGTTCGATAATTTTGATTGCGGGCGATCCCGGCGTCGGCAAGTCGAGTTTGACTTTGTCGGTCTGCGCGAACGTGGCACGCGGCGGCAAAAAAGTTCTTTACGTCACGGGCGAAGAAAGTTCGCGGCAAATTCGCATGCGCGCCGAAAGATTGAACGCGTTGGCGGACGAGCTGTACATCTGCGCGGAAAACAACTTCGAGCGGATTGTTCGCCACGTCGAAAAAATGTCGCCCGAATTGCTGATTGTCGATTCGATTCAAACGATTTACCGCAGTGAAATTGAAAGCGCGCCCGGCAGCGTGTCGCAGGTTCGCGAATGTTCGGCGGGCTTGATGCGGCTGTCGAAAAGTTTGGGTCACGCGACGTTCATAATCGGTCACGTCACCAAAGACGGCACGCTTGCGGGTCCGCGAGTTTTGGAGCACATCGTCGACACGGTTCTGTTTTTCGAGGGCGAACGCAACGCTGACTTCCGAGTTCTGCGGGCGATAAAAAATCGTTTCGGTGCGACAAGTGAAATCGGTCTGTTTGAAATGCGCGACACGGGACTTGAGGACGTGCCCGACGCGTCGAAACTTTTCTTGCCCGAACGAGCCGACGACATTGGCAGCGTGATTGTCCCGACGGTCGAAGGCACGCGCCCGCTTCTTGTCGAAGTGCAAGCTTTGGTTGCGCCGACGCCGTTCATGCCGCCGCGAAGGACTTCCGATGCCGTCGACATCAAACGAATTCAACTGCTTCTTGCCGTGCTGGAAAAACGTTTGCGGCTGAGTATCGGCAAATGCGACGTTTATGTTAAAACTGCGGGCGGAATCAAAATCGACGAGCCCGCGACGGACTTGCCGCTTGCGGTTGCTTTGGCGTCGAGTTTTGCCAATCGAAAACTTTTGCCGCAATGCGTGATCTTCGGCGAAGTCGGCTTGAGCGGTGAAGTTCGCGCCGTGAGCAAAGCCCGTCAACGCGTCGACGAATCAGTTCGCATGGGCTTCACGAACATTATTTTGCCGAAGAAAAATTTCGCGGAGTTCACGAAGTCGCCCGCCAACGTTAATTTAATTCCCGTGAGCAACCTGCGCGAGGCGTTGAAAATTTCGATGCCGCGTGAAGAAACGTGACTGCAACGAAAATCCGGCCGACAGGGATGTCGGCCGCGTCGCTTGCGCGTGATACAGGATGTATCACAGCAAGCGCAGTTTCTTTGGTTACTTTCTTTGCTGTCAAAGAAAGTAACACAAACCACGCGTGTTGAAAATTTTTAGAAAATATCTTGCAAACCGTGCCCGAAATGCTATAATGTGCGACAGATGATTTTTAACTCAGTTTTAACGTGAGGGGGATTTTTAAATGGCAAAAATCGCGAAAGTTATCGGTCGTGAAATCGTAGACTCCCGCGGCAACCCGACTGTCGAAGCAGATGTCGTCCTCGAAAACGGCATTGTCGGTCGTGCGGCTGTTCCTTCGGGCGCGTCCACCGGCGAAAACGAAGCTCTCGAACTGCGCGACGGCGACAAAGGTCGTTACATGGGCAAAGGCGTTCTCAAAGCTGTCGACAACCTCAACAAGATCATCGCTCCGGCACTCGTCGGCGACTGCGTCCTCAATCAGCGCGCACTCGATTACAAGATGCTTGAACTCGACGGCACGCCCACCAAGAGCAAACTCGGCGCAAACGCGATTCTGGCCGTTTCGTTGGCCGCCGCCAAAGCCGGTGCTCAGGCTGTCGGACTTCCGCTTTATCGCTATATCGGCGGTTGCAACACCTACAAAATGCCCGTCCCGATGATGAACATCATCAACGGCGGCGCACACTCCGACGCTCCGATTGCTTTCCAAGAGTTCATGATTCGTCCCGTCGGTGCTCCGACAATCCGCGAAGCCATTCGCATGGGCGCGGAAGTCTTCCACAATCTCGCCAAAATCCTCAAAAAACGCGGCTTGTCCACGGCTGTCGGTGACGAAGGCGGCTTCGCTCCCAAACTCAACGACACTTACGACGCGCTCGATGTCATCATGCAGGCCATTGAAGCGGCAGGCTACAAACCCGGCGACGACGTGAAAATCGCCATGGACTGCGCGGCGTCCGAATTCGCATACAAAGAGGATGACGGCTGGTACTACGATTATCGCAAGCTCAAAGACGGCAAAGAGAAAGATCCCAACGGCAAACGTCTCAGCGCGAAAGAGCAAATCGACTTCCTCGAAGAGCTCATCACGAAGTACCCGATTGACTCGATTGAAGACGGCCTCGACGAAAACGACTGGGATAACTGGGTTGAACTCACCAAGAGAATCGGCGACCGTTGCCAGCTCGTCGGCGACGACTTGTTCGTTACCAATACGAAGTTCCTCCAGAAGGGCATTCAAATGGGCGCGGCGAACTCGATTCTTATCAAAGTCAACCAGATTGGCTCGCTCACCGAAACTCTCGAAGCAATCGAAATGGCACACCGCCACAACTACACGACCGTTACTTCGCACCGCTCCGGTGAAACCGAAGACGCGACAATCGCCGACATCGCAGTTGCGACGAACAGCGGTCAGATTAAGACCGGCAGCTTGAGCCGCACCGACCGCATGGCGAAGTACAACCAACTCATTCGCATCGAAGAAGAGCTCGGCGGCTGCGCCGTGTACGAACGCAAACCGCTCCTCAATCGCACTGTCGGCGGCGTTTGGAAAGCGTAAACTTCAAACACGTCAAGCACAACAACTGAACACAAAGACACCGTTTCCGGCTCGGAAGCGGTGTTTTTCGTTTGCGTCAGGAATTTTTGTTGAACGCAAGCGTGACGCTTGACCCAATTGGTTTAACGTTGTCGCATCACAAACTTTTATTGAATGTCTCGACCGAAAGAGTTTTGCCGTCCGTGCGGAACTTTATCAAGCCGTCGGTGTCCGTGCGAAAAATCTTCGTCGGCAAACTTTCAAGCCGCTCCAAAACTTCGGCTCGCGGGTGACCGAAATTGTTTCCGTAGCCGACGCAAATCACGGCGTATTTCGGCTTGACGGCGCGCAAAAATTCTTCGCTCGAACTCGTCTTCGACCCGTGGTGACCGACCTTCAAGACGGTACTTTGAACGTCGACGCCCGCCCGCAACATCTGCGCTTCAATGTCGGTGACCAAGTCGCCGGTAATCAGAAAGCTCACGTTGCCGCAACGCACGCGGTAAACGTTGGAAATTTCGTTGCCCGTGCCGACCTGCGGCGCGAATAAAATTTCGACTTCTACGCCGTCGACGGAAAACTTTTCGCCCGCGTGACCCGATCGAAGCGGCGGCAGATTTTCTTCGGCGATACCGAAAACGGCCGCGTACTCCGACCGAGGTTCGCCCGCAGTGATAATTTCGCCGACGGGAAATTTTTTTATGACGGCACCGGCACCCGCCGCGTGGTCTTCGTGCACGTGCGTAAGAAAAATTTTGTCGACGGCGCGAATGTTTTCGTGCTTGAGGTACGGGACGACGATTCGCCCGCCGACATCGAACATGTGTTCACGCGTGCCGCCCGCGTCGAAAATCATGCAGTGACCGTGAGGCGTGACGACGACCGCGCAGTCGCCTTGCCCGACGTCGACGAAATTAACTTCCACATCACCGCCGAAACGCACGAAGCTCAACGCAATCAAAATCGCTATCGGCAACAAAATCACCGCACGCCGCAGAATCAACGCCGCGTAATAAAAAAATCCCGCCAACAGTCCGAGCGTCGGCACTTGCACGGCACTCAACGGCAGGTTCGCGAAGACTCGATTCAGCTCCGCGCCCGCACTGAAGATTAACGCCATGTTCGTGAAGAAAAATTTTCCGCCGACGGGGACGAGAGCCGCGATTATCCCGCCCAAAAGTCCGCCGACAATGACGACTTCAAGCAGCGGCATGACAAACGCGTTGGCGAAAACCGAGCTCAGCGAAATTTGGTTGAAGTACCACACGACAACCGGCAAGCTTGCAAGTTGCGCAGCGATTGTCATTGACGCGGCGTCGGCGAAAAATTTCGGCAGGCGTTCCATCAAGTTGCGCAAGTCTTCGGCAAGGTAAATTAACCCCGCCGTCGACGTGAAACTCAGTTGAAAGCTCACGTCGAACAAAAGCAGCGGTTGATTGACGAGCATTGCCAGCGCGGTCAACGTCAAAAGTCGAGCGCCTTCCGCCTGTGCGTCCAAAGTCTTCGCGAAAAAAATTAACGTGCCCATCATCGCCGAACGCAACACCTGCGGCAAAAGTCCGCTCAAAATCGAGTACGTGCCGATAATGAACAAGCCGACCGCGAACGTCAACTTTCGATTGAATCTGAACAGCGCGCAAAGCCAAGCCGTCGCCGCCGCCAACATCGTCATGTGCGAGCCGCTGACCGAAAGTATGTGGACAATGCCCGTCGTTTGGAATTCTTCGACCAGTTCGGGATTCAAGCCCGCGTAGCCGCCGAACAGCATTGCGAAGACCGCCGCCGCGTCTTCGGGCGACATGACCTGCGACATTGATTCGCGGTAATGTTGACGAATCTGCGCGACCGTGCGAAGGAACTTCGTCCACAAGTCGCAGTCATCGACGGGTTCGACCGTCACGCCCAATTTGTTCGCGGACATGCGCGCCGTGATTTCGTTCGCCTTCATGCGCGTGGCAGTGTCGATCTGTCCGGGGTTGCCGTAGTTGGTTATCAGTTTCAAGTTGCCGCTTGCCGAAATGTTGTCGCCGATACGCGCCGTGGGAATTTCTTCGACCGTCCGAGGATAAGCCGTCAACACAAGTCCGCCCGAAACTTTTTGGAGTTCGCCTTTGACTTTGACTGTCTGAACGTCGACGACGAAACGCACCTGCGTCATGCCGTTGGGTAAAGTTCGCGTCAACGGTTCTTCGCGCACGACGCCCGTCACCTGCAACGACTGTCCCGCGAATTTCGACACGTCGTCTGCGGGCAAATTGTCGACAGCCGAAAACCGCAACGCGCCGACGGCGAAGAAGATTATCGGGGCGACGAGCCACGCCGTCAAATTTTTCCGCCGCCACGTCACCAGCAATGCAACGACGATTAAGCCCGCGCAGGTTGCGATTAAAATTTTCGGCGTGCGCGGGAAGTTGTCCATAAAAAGAATGCCCGACGCCAACGCGCCGAGCAAAACGTTTAACATTGCGTTCGAGATTTTAGGTTTCATGGTTCACCTGACTGTTGAAATGTGCCGACAACGATTGATTTGCGAGCAAGTCGCGGGTCACACCAACCGGATGCAACGTCACGTTGCCCCGACGCCGGCGCGCCGAGCAAAACGTTTAACATTGCGTTCGAGATTTTAGGTTTCATGGTTCACCTGTAAGTTTGCGATTCGTCGTCGCTTCGACTAGATTAATTCGCAAATTTGAGTTTGTTGAATGTTACTTTCTTTCCGCGTGGAAAGAAAGTAACCAAAGAAAGACGCGCCTGCTGTGATACATCCTGTATCACGCGCAGTCGGTGCGGCCGACATCCATGTCGGCTGGATTTACGCATTGGTGACTGATTCGGCGACGGGAATTTCCAGCGTGAAAGTCGTACCGCGTCCGTGTTCGCTCTCGACGCGGATTTTTATGTCGTGCAGGTCGGCAATAGCTTTTGCCATTGCGAGACCGAGTCCGCTGCCTTTGGCCTTGTAATTTTCGTTGTTGACGCGGAAGTAACGTTCAAAAATCTTCGACTGATTTTCGGGCGCAATGCCGATACCCGAATCCGCGATGCTCAAGAAAATTTTCTTGCCGTCGCGCCGCGAGTTGACTTTGACGGAGCCGCCTTCGGGCGTGTACTTCACGGCGTTTTCAAGAAAGACGCGAATCATCTGCCGAATCAACGTCGCGTCGCCGTAAATCTTCGCGGGCGTGTTCTTTAGCAGATAAATTTCGTGGCTCTTGACGGCGATTGTCATCTTGCGCATGACTTCTTCGACAATGTCGTCAAGGTCAAGCGTTTCCTTTTCGATTTTGAGTCGGTGTTGGTCAAGCCGCGACAGAAACGAAATTCGTTCAAGCAGGCTCTGCAAATTGTTCGCTTCGGAGCGAATGGCTTCAATCGACTCTTTCATCAGTTCGGGATTGTCGGTGCCGAATTTTTCCAGCACGTCGACGTAACCGAGAAAAACCGTCGCAGGCGTGCGCAGTTCGTGCGACGCATACGACACGAATTGCTGTTGACTTTGTATCGGCGCTTGCAGTCGGTCAAGCATTGCGTTTAACGTCTTTGCAAGTTCGGCAAGTTCGTCGTTGGCGGAACCGATTGGAATTCGCCCGTTCATGTTCTCGAAGACGATTTCGCGGGCGACTTCGTTCATTTCCTTAATCGGCGTCAACGTCTTGCGGCTGAGCCAAAATCCGGCGAACAGCGCGAGAATCAGCCCGACCGCGTCAATGCCGAACAAAATTTTTTCCATGCGGTGAAACGTCTTGAGTTCCGAAGTTATCGTCCGAAAGAAATACAGCGTCGCGCCTTGAGCGTCCTTCGGCTCGAAACGCATTGTCCCGCAATAAATCAGCGCGTTTTGGAATTGGGAGATCTGTAAGTCTTCGTCGGAAAAAAGCGGCGGGTCATGCATGATTCCCGAATTGAAGTTTTCAATCGACGGATAATTTTCGTCCGTGTCGACAATCAACTTTCCGTCGTCGGCGACGACACGCAAAACCACGCCCGTGACGAGTTTGCCGCGAAACGGGTCTTTGTCGAAGGACGCGTAATTGTCGTTGAGATTTTCAAGCACGTTGGCAACTTCGATCATGCTGTAAGTTATCGTGCGTTCGGCCGGGTCGAACAGCGCGTTCATGAAGCCCAGCCACATGACGAAGTTTATCAGTCCGAGCAACAGCGCAAAGAACGTCGCGTACGCCAAAGTTATCTTTGTCGAAATTTCAAAGCCGTTGTACTTGCGCTTCAATCTGTCGATGACGCTCATAAAATTTCTCCTGCGCAGAAAAAAGTAACGCGGCAATGATAACACATCTTCAAGTTTTTTTCACCGTTCAATTCGCCGCGCCGAGAAATTTTTTACGCGTCGATTGAGTTCAGCAGTTCGCCTTGCGGTAAATTTCAATGACGGTTTGCTTGTCGAGCGGACGGAACGTCGCAACTTTCTTTGTGCCGTTTGAAGTGACCATGTCGGCAAGAAATTCAAGTTCAGCGTCGCTCTGCACGCCGATTCCAAGTTCGGTGAAGTTCGTCGGCATGTCGATTTCGCGGAAGTAATTTTCCATTGCGTCAATGCCTGCGCGGGCGCGTTCGTCAACCGTGCCGTCGGTGATGTCGAAAATTCTTTCGGCGAATTGCGCGAAACGTTCAGGCTTGTCGACGTAAACCGTGCGTGCCCATGAAGCCCAAACCGTCGTCAAACTTGCGCCGTGAGCAACGTCGAAACGTCCGCTGAGTTCGTGACCGAGTTTGTGCGCGGAAAAATCTTTTTCGCGGCCGAGACCGGTAAAGCCCGTGTGCGACACCGAGCCGCACCACATGATTTCGCTCATTGCGTGGAGATTCTGCGCGTCGGCAAGCAAAACTTTCGATTGCGCCATGACGTTTTTAATCAGCGATTCGGCGACCATGTCGGTGAAGTCGTTGCCGTCAATGTGGCTGAAATATCTTTCCAGCGTGTGCATTATTATATCCGAAATGCCGCACGTTAACGGGTAGCGTGGGACACTCATTGCGAATTCGGGATTCATTATCGCGAAGACGGGACGCGGAGTTATCGCGCCGCGCTTGAGTCCGCTCTCTTCGTCCGTCAAAACCGCCGTGTCGGAAGTTTCGGAGCCTGCCGCCGCGATTGTCAACACGACACCGACGGGCAAACTTTTCTGCAGGCGAACTTTGCCCGACCAGTGATTCCAAATTTCGACAGTCGGATTGGCGACGCCAAGCGCGACGGCTTTTGCCGTGTCGATAACACTTCCGCCGCCGACAGCAAGAATAAAATCGACTTTCGCGTTGATTGCCTCACGAATTACGTGGCGTGCGAAATTGACGCGGGGATTCGGTTTGACGCCGCCGACGACCTTAATCGCCGCCAGCCCGCCGGTCAACATGAAGCGTTCGATTTTGGGAATGAGCCCGCTTTTAATCGCCGAGCCGCCGCCGTAAAGAATCATGACGCGACTGCCGCCGTGTGCGCGAATTTTTTCGGCAACGTGATTTTCCGCGCCGCGCCCGAAGACGATTTCCGTCGGACAAAAGTACTCGAAGCTCTGCATTGAAGTCAGCCTCCTTGTAGAACTAGGGATTAGAACGAGGGATTAGATTTTTCTGTTCGCGCAGATTGTACACTGTCGCCGCCCGTGACGTCAAAACTTTTCGTTGAGCGACGAAATTTTTTCTGATAGAATTCGCCGCACAAGGAGGAATGTTTATGGCAAAAAAGTTTCAGCAACCGACGCTTGACGAAAACGAGTTGATTAAGATTCGGCGCGACAAACTTCAAGCTTTCGTCGACAAAGGCGTTGAACCTTTCGGCTCACGTTTCGAGGTCACGCACCACGCGGCGGACGTTCGCGCACAATTCGGCGACATTGAAGGCGAAACCGACGCGGGCGAAGTCACAATCGCGGGACGCTTGATGGCAATTCGCGGGCACGGCAAGGCAAGTTTCGCCACGCTGTCCGACCGAAGCGGCGCGATTCAAATTTACTTCAAGCTGGACGTTGTCGGCGAAGAAAAATATTCCGAGTTCAAACTTTTAGACATCGGCGACATTGTCGGCGTGCGCGGACAAGTTTTCAAAACTCAACGCGGCGAACTCACCGTGCGCGTCGAAGACTTCAAAATTCTTGCGAAGTCACTGCGCCCGTTGCCCGAAAAATTTCACGGCTTGAAAGACGTTGAAATTCGTTACCGTCAACGCTACCTTGATTTGATTATGAACCCCGACGTGCGCGACACGTTCGTCAAACGCAACAAAGTCATCAAGTCGATTCGCAAATATCTGGACGAGCGCGACTTTCTGGAAGTTGCCACGCCCGTTTTGTCGACGATTGCCGGCGGCGCGGCGGCACGACCGTTCGTCACGCACCACAACGCTTTGGACGCGGATTTATATCTGCGCATTGCCACGGAATTAAATCTTAAGCGGCTGATTGTCGGCGGATTTGAGCGCGTTTACGAGATGGGACGAGTTTTCCGCAACGAAGGCATGGACGTTCGCCACAATCCCGAATTCACGAGCGTCGAAATTTATCAGGCTTACGGCGACTACCGCGACTTGATTGAAGTCACACGCGGCATTGTTTGCGCGGCGGCGGAAGCGGTCAACGGCACGACGAAAGTCACGTATCAAGGTGTCGAGATTGACTTGGCGAACACCCCGCAGCTGAGCATGAACGACGCGGTCAAGCAGAAGACCGGTTGCGACTTTCTTGCCTGCGAGACTGTCGACGAGGCGCGCTCTTTGGCGGACTCAATAGGCGTCGCTTACGAAAAGCGTTTCGGTATCGGCGGCATTTTGAACGCGGCGTTCGAGGCGAAAGTCGAAGACGACTTGATTCAGCCGATTTTTATCACGCATCACCCAACGGAAATTTCACCGCTTGCGAAGAAAAATCCCGACGACCCGCGAATTACCGACCGTTTCGAGTTTTTCGTTTATGGGCGCGAACTTGCCAACGGTTTCACCGAACTCAACGACCCGATTGATCAGCGTGCGCGTTTCGAGCAACAACTCAAAGCACGCGAGGCGGGCGACGAAGAAGCTCACGTTATGGACGAAGATTTTATTCGCGCATTGGAATTCGGCATGCCACCGACGGGCGGCCTTGGTATCGGTGTCGACAGGCTTGTCATGTTGCTCACGGACGCGCCGTCAATCCGTGACGTTTTGCTGTTCCCCACGATGAAAGTTATCGCGGAGTGATTGTTTTGAAAAAAATTCTTTTCGTTTGCTTCGGCAACATCTGTCGCAGTCCCATGGCGGAATTCGTCATGAAAAATCTTGTCGCCCGCGCAGGTTGCGAAAGCGACTTCGTGATTGAGTCGGCGGGAACTCACCCGTCGGTTGGCACGCCCGTTTCAAGCGGCACCGTCGACCAACTGATAAAAAACAACGTTCCGTTCGTGCACCGCACGTCGAAACAGTTCCTTGCGACCGATTACAAGCGTTTCGATTATCTGATTGGGCTTGACCGTTCCAATGTTCGCGACATGGAGGGCATTTGCCGCGGCGACCCCGACGGGAAAATTTTTCTGCTGATGGATTTTGCGGGCTTTCACCGCGACGTTGCCGACCCGTGGTACACCGACGATTACGAAACGACTTACAGCGACGTTTTAATCGGTTGCGAAGCTCTGCTCGAACAACTGTTACTTTCTTTGTGCGGACAAAGAAAGTAACCAAAGAAAACCGCGCTTGCTGTGATGCTTCCGGCATCACGCGCAAGCGGTTGCGGCCGTCATCCATGACGGCCGGTTACCGTCGCTGCTTGTCGACATTGATTGCGCATACCAAATGGGTTCACTACTTCTCGATTTACGAAAAGTGGTTCAGCCCGTATCGCGGCAAGGAAATTGTCTTCGTCGAAATTGGCGTGCAAAACGGCGGCTCAATCCAAATGTGGCGCGACTACTTCGGCAAGAACGCAAAGATTGTCGGCGTGGATATCGAAGCGGCTTGCAAACAATTCGAGGACGCGGACAACAACATCTTCATCGAAATCGGTTCACAGGACGACCCCGAATTTTGGCACGCGTTCAAGCAAAAATATCCGCGTGTCGACATCCTGCTTGACGACGGCGGACACATGTCGAATCAACAGATAACGACTTTCCGCGAAATGTTCCCGCACATCAAAGACGGCGGGCTTTACATGTGCGAAGACTGCCACGCGTCCTATTGGAAACCTTACGGCGGCGGCGTGCACAAGCCCGACAGCTTCATCGAGTTCACGAAAAAGCTTGTCGACGAACTCAACGCTTTTCACACGGGCGACGAGCTTAAGCCGACATACAACACGCTCAACATGGGCGGCATTCACTTTTATGACAGCATCGTTGTTGTCGAGAAAAAACAAATTCCGTTCGCGCCGTTCAACTTGCGTATCGGCAAAGACGCGGCGATTGCTCCGTTTCCGGATGTTTTATAAATTACGACGAATTCTTTTGACCGCTTGAACTTTTCGGGCGGCAATTTTTTTGCGGCAATGAAGGAACTTTGGCAAGTCGGGCGAATAAGTATCGCTAATAATTGCTTTGAAACGGTTGGCGGCGCGTGTCGTCGACGCAAAAATTCTCAGCCAAGGGAGGCGTCCAAAGTGATTCGGGTTTTGATTGCTGATGACTCGGCGTTTATGCGAAAGGTCCTCTCTGATCTTTTCAACAGTCAAAACGACTTTCAGGTTGTCGGCACGGCCAATAACGGTCAAGACGCGGTTGACAAAGTTAAAAAGTTTCAGCCCGACGTGTTGACGCTCGATGTTATCATGCCGACCATGGACGGGTTAAGCGCGCTTGCGATTATCATGGAACAATGCCCGTTGCCCGTTGTCATGATAAGTTCCACAACGCAGAAAGGCACAAACGAAACGATTCGTGCCTTAGCACTCGGCGCGGTTGATTTCGTGAGCAAAACCGGCGGCGCGATTTCAAAAATCGACACCATCAAAGATGAAATTCTTACCAAATGCCGACTTGCCGCCAAAGCCCGCGCTTACCGAAACGTAACGTCGGCCGCCTCAAGCAAGCCGCTTGTTTACACGCCCAAACCTGTCGAGCCGCCGAAAATGCGCACGATTGAAGTTCGCCGCAGGACGGGGCTTGTCCTGGGACAGAAGCCGACGATTAACCGCGTGCCTTCGACGTTGCCGCCGAAAGTTCTTCCGCCGACGGGCAAAAAGCTTGTGACAATCGGCACGTCGACGGGCGGACCTCAAGCACTTCAAACGGTGATAACGCGCCTGCCGGGGAACTTGCCCTGCGGCGTTGTTGTCGTGCAACACATGCCCGCAGGTTTCACGCGTTCGCTTGCCGACAGGTTGAATTCAATCAGCGAAATTTCCGTCAAGGAAGCCGAAAACGACGAGATTATCAAGGCGGGTCAAGTTTACATTGCGCCGGGCAACTTCCACCTCAGAATTGCGCCCGCAACCGCAACCGAACGAAAAATCGTCCTCAGCCAAGAGCCGCCCGTCGGCAATCACCGCCCCGCAGTCAACGTCATGTTCGACAGTGCCGCGCAGTTCGGCAAAGATTTGGTCAGCGTTATCATGACGGGCATGGGTTGCGACGGTTGCGAAGGCATGAAGAAAATCAAAGAGACCGGCGGTTACTCAATCGCGCAGGACGAAAGCAGTTGCGTCGTGTACGGCATGCCCAAAGCCGTGGTTGACGCCGGACTTGCCGACGAAGTTCGCCCGCTCAACAAAATTGCCGAAGCCATCGTCGACGCGGTGAGAAGATAATAAGGGACAAGGGACAAGAGAGAAGGGACAAGAAAAAGTCATGCATTACAAAGATTTAAATTCTTGGCAGAAAGCAATGGACTTGACGGCGGAAGTTTATCGCTTAACCAAAAAGTTGCCCAAAGATGAGCTTTACGGCTTGACCAACCAACTGCGTCGGGCGGCGGTCTCAATCCCGTCAAACATCGCCGAAGGCAACGCACGCTTTTCCACGAAAGAATATCTGCATTTCTTGTCAATCGCTCGCGGCTCCGTTGCCGAAGTCGAAACTCAACTTTTGCTGTGCGTCAGATTGAAATATTTGGCGCAGGAAGATATTGAAGCGGCATTGTCTTTGCAAAACGAAGTTGAACGAATGCTTAATTCAATGATTACGAAACTTAGAGACAAAGAGTCGGCGGACAGGAAATAAACTTGTCCCTTGTCCCTTGCCACTTGTCCCTACAACAGGAGGAGTTTAAATGGAAACTAATCAATACATGGATATGTTTCTCGACGAGTCGCATGAACATTTGCAATCGCTCAACGACGGCTTGCTCGGCTTGGAAGACAATTCCGGAGACTTGTCTATTCTGAACGAAATTTTCCGTAACGCGCACACGCTCAAAGGCATGTCGGCGACAATGGGTTACAACAAAATCGCCGAACTTACGCACGAAATGGAAGACGTGCTCGACATGTTGCGCAAGGAACAGCTGGCGGTTTCGGGCGACATTATCGATACGCTGTTCAAGTGCATTGACTCGCTTGAACAGATGATTAACAACGTTGCAAACGGCGACCCCGAAGATCTTATCGATGTATCGGATTTGGTTGCCAAATTGAGCGCCTTGACAAAAGGCACGCCTCCGCCCGCAGCAGCAGCTTCGACGCCCGCACCCGCCGCAGGTCAACCTGCACCCGCAGCAGGCGGTTCAGGCGTCGTCGAATTGTCCGATACCGAAAAAAGCGTTATCAGTGAGGCCGAAAAGACCGGCATGCGCGGCGTTTACCTCAAAGTCACGTTGGCGGAATCCTGTCTGCTGAAATCTGCGCGCTCGTATATGGTCATGAACGCGCTTGAAGAACTTAGCGAAGTTATCCGTACAATTCCGCCCGCCGAAGAACTCGAACAGGAAAAATTTGAACGCTCGTTTGAAGTCATCTTAATCACCGGCTCCGAAGAACAGGCGATTCAAGATGCGGTCATGGGCATTTCGGAAATCGAAAAGGCCGAAACGAAAATCATCGACACCAGCGCACCCGCCGCAACGCCCGCGCCTGCTCCGGCCCCCGCGCCCGCTCCGTCCGCGTCGACGGCTGCTGCGACAGCTCCCGCAACTGCTCCGACGCCCGCGCCCGCTCCGAAACCTCAAGCCGCCGCAAACGCTCCGGCAAAGCCCGCCGCTCCCGCCGCCGCCGGTGGAGCCGCCGCACAAAAGAAAAGCCACGCGGGTCAATCCGTGCGCGTCGACATTGAAAAACTTGATACGCTCATGAACTTAATGGGCGAGCTTGTCATTAACAAAGTCCGCCTTGAACAGATTGGTCAAACGCACAGGCTCAGCGAACTCACCGAAACTTTGGAACAGATGGATCGCGTGACGACCGACCTTCAAAATATCGTCATGAAAGTCCGCATGGTTCCCGTCAGCCAAGTCTTTAACCGTTTCCCGCGCATGGTTCGCGACGTCACCAAAGAACTCAACAAGGAAATCAACTTGACAATCGAAGGCGAGGACACCGAACTCGACCGCACGGTTATCGACGAAATCGGCGACCCGATTATGCACTTGCTTAGAAATTCGCTCGACCACGGCATCGAAATGCCCGACGAACGCGAAGCCAAAGGCAAGCCCCGCGTCGGTGAAGTCGGTCTTATTGCGCGCCACGAAGGCAACAACGTCGTCATCATGGTCACCGACGACGGCAAGGGCATTGACGCAGATGTTATCCGCCGCAAAGCCGTCGAAAAAGGCCTCTTCACGCAAGAAGAAGTTGACTCGATGGACAACGCGGACGCCGTGCGAATCGTCTTCCTGCCGGGCTTTTCCACCGCCGAAAAAATCAGCGACATTTCCGGCCGCGGCGTCGGCATGGACGTCGTCAAAAGCAAAATCGAATCTTTAAGCGGTCATGTCGACGTTGAAACGCATGTTGACGAAGGCTCCGTGTTCAAGATTAAATTGCCGTTGACGTTGGCGATTATTCAGGCAATGCTCGTACAGGTTCAAAACGAAATGTACGCAATTCCGCTTGCGTCAATCGACAGCACGTTAAGCGTTCAGCCGACGGACATTCGCACGGTTCAAAACAACGAAGTCATCGTTCTGCGCGGCGAAATCATCCCGATAATCCGCATGGAAGAAACGCTTATGGTTCCGCACGTTCGCGACGCGCAGGAACTTTTCGTTGTCGTCGTGCACGCGGGCGACTCAAAAGCCGGCATTGTCGTCGACAAATTAATCGGTCAGCAAGAAATCGTTATAAAGACGCTGGGCAACCTGTTCATGGGCTTGAAGATGTTCTCGGGCGCAACGGTGCTCGGCGACGGCCGCGTTGCTTTGATTCTCGACGTGGCGACAATGTTGAACTAACAATTTCGGAGAGGTGAAATCTTATGGCTAAAGACTCCGTGGCGAAGAAACCCGCCCCCGTCGACGACTACGACGCCGAAGAAGTAAACGCCGGTATGCAGGTTGTCGCCTTCAAACTGCGCGACGAAGAATACGGCGTGAACATTTTCCACGTGCAAGAAATTCACAACCTGGTTGACATTACCCGCGTGCCTTTTGCGGCAAGCTTCATCAAAGGCGTCATCAATCAGCGCGGCTCCGTCATGCCCGTTATCGACTTGAAGAAACGGCTCGGCTTGGAAGAGACGCCTTACACCGCCGCGACGCGAATCGTCACCGTTATTGTCGGCGATTTGCAAGTCGGCATGTTGGTTGACGCCGTCACCGAAGTTTTGACAATCCGCTCCAAACTCGTCGACCCGAAAAAAACCGTCAGCGATAAAGCAATGGAAAAATTTTTGAGCGGCATCGGCAACATCGACGGGCGGCTTGTCACAATGCTCAACCTTGAAGAAATCGTCGGCATCAACTGATTTTCGCATTACGCACAATAACGAGGTGTTTTGAATGATTGATGAATTTGACTTGTCCCCGATACAGCTCGACGCCCTGCGCGAAATCGGCAACGTCGGCGCGGGCAACTCGGCAACGGCTCTGTCGCAGATTATCAACAAGCGAATCGACATGAACGTCCCGAACGTCGCGCTCGTTCCGATTGAAGACGTGCCCGAACTGGTCGGCGGCCCCGATACCGTCGTCGTCGGCGTCTTTTTGCGCGTTTACGGCAAGGCTCCGGGCAACATCCTGTTCCTGTTGCCGCAGAAAAGCGCGTTTTATCTCGT
Organism: uncultured Selenomonadales bacterium; assembly: GCA_947165295.1. Lineage (GTDB taxonomy): Bacteria > Bacillota > Negativicutes > Selenomonadales > Selenomonadaceae > Quinella. Next base: position 61,099 of record CAMUZU010000003.1, read on the forward strand.
CGATACGCTCATGGGACGCGAACACGGCACGACAACGAAACTTGACCCGATGGACGTTTCCGCGTTGAAAGAAATCGGCAACATACTTTCGGGCGCGTATTTGAACGCGTTCTTTAACTTCACGCACATTTCAATGTTGCCGTCGATACCGTCACTTGCAATGGACATGGCGGGCGCAATTCTCAACGTCGTTTTGGTTCAACTCGGCGTCATGGGCGATCACGCAATGGTTATCGAAACAAAATTCTTGGCCGAAGATGACGGCATCAACGGGCATTTCTTCCTCGTGCCCGATCCCGGCTCGTTGGGTACGTTAATCAAGGCAGTGGGAGTGGAATAATTATGGCAGACCTTATCAAAGTCGGCATGGCTGATTACAAGGTCGGCCGCAGTCCTTCAACACTAATCAGTTACGGCTTGGGCTCGTGTATCGGCGTTTCGCTGTACGACCCGCAACGCAAAATCGGCGGGCTGTTGCATATCATGTTGCCCGACAGCACGCAGGCACGCGCAAGCGACAATCCCGCAAAATTCGCCGACACGGGCATTCCGCTCATGATTAACGACGTCATTGCGCTGGGAGCTTCGCGTTCTCGGCTCGTCGCAAAAATCGCGGGCGGTGCGCAAATGTTCGCCTTCGCAAACGCAACTGACATCATGCGCGTGGGTCTTCGCAACGCCGAAACTTGCAAGCAAATCCTCAAGCGCAACGGCATTCGCGTCATTGCCGAAGACACGGGCGGCAACTACGGACGCACGGTTTCAATCGACCTGAACACCGGCGCGTACAAAGTCAAGACGATTGACCGCGGCGAAAAGATGATTTAACGGAGGCGCGACATGACTGAACTTGAACGTTTCATGCGCGACGTTGAAGCCGACGACGAACTCTAACGGGTTGCGGGCGTGAAATTTTTGCCGATATGCTCAGCGAGCGTCGAGTGCCGTGAACACTTCGAGAACGTGCCGATTCTCTTCGACAAGCCGAAGTTTCCGAAGCTGTTTCAACTGCGACGGCGAACACGACATCTGCGCGGAAAATTTGTCCGACGACGTGCGCTTGACTTTTGCCGACATGATTAAAGCGGGCGTGCTTGTCAAGTCCGACAGTCCGCTTGCGCCGCCGAAGTCGTATCAGCGTTACAAAGTTTATCCGTGCCGCTACGTCGACAAAGTTCACTGGGCGATAACGGGCAAATGCAAATTCCGCTGTCGACATTGCTTGGTGTCCGCGCCCGACAATCGTCACCCGCAACCGACGCTTGAGCAGTGCCTTGCAACCGTCGCCGAATTCAAACGTTGCGGCATTCGCAAGGTTGACATCACGGGCGGCGAACCGTTTATCCGCGACGATTGGGAAAAAATTTTCGACGCGCTTGCCGACGCTCGAATCAAAATCGGAATCATCTTCACGAACGCAAGCTTGCTTACCGACCGCGTGCTTGACGTGTTGTCGGCGAACAATCAGCATCCGACGTTTCAGCTGAGCTTTGACAGCTTGGGTTGGCATGACTGGTTGCGCGGCGTCGACGGTGCCGAAGTGCAGGCGATTGACGGCTTTAAACTTCTGCGCGACAGAAACTTTCGTGCTACGGCGTCAATGTGCGTTTACCGCTTGAATCGTCACACCTTGCGCGACACAGCGAACTTTTTGGCAAGCTTGGGAGTTGCCGCGTTAATGGTCAGCACGCCGCAGGAGCTTGGCATTTGGAAACGTTACGCGCAGGAGTACGCGCTCACCTTCGCCGAGGCGTGGCAGATGTACCGCGAATATATTCCGCAGTGGTACGCCGACGGTACGCCGCTTGACATTCATCTGGAAGGTTTCTTCTCAAGCCGACGCGACAACCCGCGCAGTTACGAAATTACGTTTATGCAAAAAATGTCCGCCGAAGCCGATTGGTCGAAGGTGTACGCTTGCGGCAGTATCCAACACGGAATTTTCGTCACGGCTGAAGGGCGCGTTGTCCCGTGCATGGGCTTTGCCGACACGGTCATTGCCGACAAGTTCTCCGAAACGTTCGGGCGCGGTTTGTCCGACGCTCTCGAAGACAAATTCTATCGCGGCGTGCTTGATATCAAAATGTCGGACTACTTGACTGCTCAACCGAAATGTGCGCGTTGTCCGCAATTTCACGCTTGCGGCGGCGGCTGTCTTTTGGACGGCATAACCGACGCGGGCGACATGCTTGTCCCCGACGAGCGAATTTGCAATTTTCATCTGAACGTTGGCGCGGCGGCTGTTCGTGAGGTCGTCGACGCCGCATTGGAAAGTTACCTGAACTGACTTATCGATTTGTGGTGGTAACGTGACAAGTTTTTACGATTACTTGGCTCTGAAGATGCCCATCAAACAAATGCTGATCTCCGTTGCGGTCGGCATGGTTGCACTTTTTATTGTACTCATATCCGGGCTGTCAAGCGTTTTCGTGCGTTCGGAAACGGTCGCGTCGCGAACTTTTTCAGCCTTTTGTTTTACGACACTGGTGACTTTTATAATCTTCATGTGTTGCGAAGAATACGGCGTTTACAAGACCAAAAAGGAACTTGAGAATTTTGTCGACAGCGCGCCCGAAACCGAAACCGACGAAGACTTTGACCGCGACGAATATTTTCGTGACGACGACGACGAAAAGCCTTCCGACGATTTCGGCGAAGGTTACGAAGTTTACGGCGACGAACCCGAAGACTTTCAACCGATGGAGTTTGAAGACTACCCGCGGCGTTGACAAAATTTCCGCAACAAAGGACGGTGAATCGACATGGCTCTCGACGAAAAAGAAGTTTCGACGCTGTGGTTGCGTTACAAGGACACAAAGTCCGTGGAGTTGCGCAACACTTTGGCGGAACATTACCTGCCGCTTGTGAAGATTGTTTGCGGGCGTTTGGCGGTGAGTTTGCCGCCGCATTTGGACAGGGACGACCTGTTGAGCAGCGGCTTTTTCGGTTTGCTTGACGCGATTGACCGTTTCGACCCGACGCGCAACATAAAGTTTGAAACTTACGCGGGCGTGAGAATTCGCGGCGCAATGATTGACTACCTGCGCTCGAAAGATTGGATACCCGTCACCATGCGCCAAAAAATTCGCAAGTACGAACAGACGGTTTATCGGCTCGAAACCGAACTTGGTCGCCCGGCAACCGACAAGGAAGTCGCCGACGCGCTCGACATCTCCGCCGACGAACTTCAAACGCTTGTGAGTCAATGCAATTCGGCAACGGTTATCCCGCTCGAAGAATATTTGAAGACCGACGCCTCCGAAGCGGCCGACACAAACCCCGCAAATTCCACGGAACTTTTTGAGCTGAAAGAGACGCTGGCAAAAGCGATTGACCGCCTGCCCGAAAAAGAGCGCACGGTCGTTTCGCTTTATTATTACGAGGAATTGACGCTCAAGGAAATCAGTTTGATTTTGAAGTTGAGCGAGGCGCGCATTTCGCAACTGCACACGAAGGCAATTTTTCGGATGCGCGGTTACTTGGCGCGAAGCAAACAGGATTTGTTTTAGTGGAAAGGAGATCGCCCCGTGAGCGAACATTTGGTTTTGGGCGGACCTGAATCCGGTTATAAATACGAGTTCCGACCCGACGGCGTGTATCTTACGGTTTATCCCAGCGTGGACGGCGAGCGGCTGTTTGAGCTGTCCGACATGCGCCAGGTTTTGCGTGAATGCCGAGTTATGGATTATGACGTCGGTTTGTTGTCGCGCACAATGCGTGAGGCAAACGGTCAACCGCACAAAATTTCCGAGCCGGTCAACATCACCGCCGAAGAACTTGCGGCTTTGTCCGACGGCGAAGCTCTTGAAGAAGACCGCGAAGAGCCGTACGCCCGTTTGGTTTTGGACATCACCCGCGACAAGATGAAGGCGGTTATCCGCTACGACACCCGCGAAGGTGCGCGCTTGCCGACGAAAGATATGGTCATGCAGGTGCTTTCCGACGCGGGCATTCGTTACGGCATAAACGAAGAGTCAATCGAACACGGTATCAAAGGTTTGACGGCTTTCACCGCAGCCGAAGGCGACATGCCCGTCAACGGCGAAAACGCGTACATCGATCGCAAGTTCGACCTGAGCACGCAGGGCAAACCTTTCATTGACGAATACGACAAAGTTGACTACAAGGACATGAATTTGTTCGTGCTTGCCAAAGAGAATCAGACGCTTGCAATTCGCATTCCGCAGACCAAAGGCACGCCCGGCAAAAATATTTTCGGCGAACAAGTGCCCGCGCAAAACGGCAGACCCGTTCCCATGCCCGAAGGCAAGAACACAAAAGTCGTTGGCGAAAACAGATTGATTGCCACGTCAAACGGGCAGATTATCGACAAAGGTTCGCGAATCAGCATTGACCCGCGACTTGAAATTAAAGGCTCCGTCGGCGTGTCCACGGGCGATATCGACTTCGACGGCACGATTCGCATTACCGGCGACGTCGAACAGGGTTTCAAAGTCAAAGCCACGGGCGACATTGAAATTAAAGGTTCAATCAACGGCGCGGAAGTCAAAGGACGCAACGTTTACATTTCGGGCGGCATAACGGGTGCGGAACGTGCCAAAGTCTTCGCCGAAAAAGATGTTCGTATGGCTTTTGCCGAAAACGCGTTGGTCGAAGCCGGCGGCGACATTTACATTGCCGACATTGCGCTCCACTCTCAAATTCGTGCGGGCAAGAAAATCATCATGGAAGACCGCAAAGGTCAAATTACCGGCGGACATGCCGTCGCGGGCGAAGAAATTTCCGTGAAGGTTATCGGCAACCCGGCTTTCGTCATAACGCGAATTTCCGTCGGCGTCGATCCGAACTTGCAGAAAGAATACGTCGAACTCAAGAAGACTTACAAAGATTCAAAGAAACGTTTGACGCACGTCACCCAAACGCTCAACACGCTCTCGAAGCTCGACATAAACACACTGCCGCAAAGCCGCGTTGATATGATTAACTCGTTGACGCGTTCGCAGTTCCCGCTTGCCGGTCAAATTAAGCGCGACGAAAAACGTTTGCTTGAAATTGAGTCGCTCTTGGCCAACATGAAAAACGGCAAGATTCGCGTCAGCGGCACGATTTATCCCGGCGTGCGCCTGTCGGTCAACAACACTTTCAAGAACGTCCAAACCGAATATCGCCGTTGCACAATTTCGCTCAACGACAACGGCGAGGTCGAAGTCGGCCCTTACTGATTTTTCGCCGAGGAGGTTTTCATCATGGAAATTGCGCCGGTCGGTGTGCAAATGACTTACGCCAACGCGGGCAACGCGTCGCAAGTCCAGCACAACCTTAACAACGCGATAAACCTGCAACAGGATTTCGAGGCGGCTCGCCAAAAGAACGACGCCGAACTCAAGCAAAAGCAGGTTCGCACCAAAGACGACGCCGAAGGCGGCCGAATCAAAGACGACCCCGAACGCAACAAACGTCAAGGCGGGCAATATTACAACAGCCGAAAGCGCAAGCGTCAACCCGAAGCGGAGTCGGAGAATTTCGCCGTTGACCCCAGACGCGGGCACTTCCTGGACATTTCGTTGTAACATGATTACCGAAGTAATGCTGCTCCTGATTGTGCTCGGCGCGGCGATAACATTTATTGCGTGGACGAACACGCGCAAACGCAAGCAAGACGTCATTGACCGCCGCGAAGTCGAAGATTCGACGGGCAAGCTCAAACAGGAACTTGAACGCACGGCAAGCGAAATTATCGGGCGCATGGAAAATCACGTCACGCACCTTGAAAAAGTTTTGGATGAGTCCGAACGCAACCGCACGCAACTTGAAGGCCGCGTCGCCGAACTGAAAAAGCTGCTCAAGCGCACGGAAGGTCAGTCGGGCGAAATTCGCGACTTGCTTGCACGGCTTGAAGACGCGGGCGCCGAAGTCGACAAAATGCAACGCAAGATGGATGTCGTCGAACGCAAGCTTAACTTGGCAATGTCGACGCCGCTGCCAATGCAACAGCCGATTCAGCAACCGATTCAGCCGCACGTGCAAATTCCGCCGATGTCGCCGCCGATTGTCAATACAATGATGCCGCCGATTCAAAGCGTGCCGATTCAGCCGACGCCGCCCGTGACGATAACTCAACCGCCCGCCGTGCCGCTCAATCCGCTCGGAGCAATCACCGTGCCGCCGCTCGTTCGCCCGACTCAACCGCCGCAAACGACGCAACCGATTCAGCCCGCGCCGAAAGTCGAACAGCCCAAAGTCGACACGCCGAAGGTCGAAGCGAAAGTTGAAGAACCCGTTCAGAACTTCGACAAGATTTTGGAAGAGTCGTTGATTGAACCCGTCGAAAACGTTCGTGAAAAAATTCCGCCGCGCCCGCCCGACAGAAGTTCGATTATCCTTTCGGCCGAAAAGAAACCCATGACCGTTGTCGAAGGCGACCCCGTCAAAATCGAGGCGACACGCAAGCGGCTCAACGAAGTGTCCGCGGAGATGGCGCAGAACCCGCCCGAAGAATTTTCCGCCGTCGTCGTCGAACAGCAGGAGAAAGCTCTCAAGAAACGACGCACCCGACGTTCGCCGCGTGACGTGCGAAAAGCCGCCGTCGAAGCGATTAAAGCTGCGGAAGAGTTTGCGACAATCGACGTTAAGCCCGTCGAAGAACCCGTTAAGCCCGCCGACAAAAAAATTCTTCCCGAACGACGCGACTTGAAACTTGAAACGACGGACTCGTCAATCGTCAAAGAAATGCTTTTGAGCGGCATGTCAATCGAAGAAATTTCACGCGAAACGGGCTTGGGACGCGGCGCGATTGAATTGATTCAGCAACTCACCAGACGACAGCTTGACAAACGTTGAAATTTTTCATGGGCGGGCAACGGCTCGTCCATTTTTTTTGGAGGAATGCTTATGAACGCGCCAAAAATTTCCGTGATTATCCCGATGTACAATGCCGAAAGATTTATCCGCCAAACTTTGATAAGCGTGCTTGCCTCGAAGTTCACCGATTACGAAGTCATCGTTGTTGACGACTGTTCTAAGGATTCAAGCGGCGCGGAGGTCGAAAAACTTTTGGAGCACTTCGACGGACGCTTGAAGATTCTTTCGACGCAAACGAATTCCGGCGGCGCGGGTGTCCCGCGAAACATCGGCATTGAACATGCAACGGGCAAGTACATTTGTTTTCTTGATTCCGACGATTTTCTTTGGCCGACTGCGCTTGGCGATTTCTTCGACGCGGCCGAAAAGTTTAAAGCCGACGTTGTTCACACGGAAAAATTTTTTGCGTTCACCGACAAGGGCAACAGCAATTTCCGTCGCGAAGATTTAATTTTGCGACACGACGAGGCCGGCGACCCCGTCACGGAGCCGACGCTTGAGCCGAAAGACTTGCTTGAAAGAATTCGTCGTTGCAGTGAAGGTCGCTTCTTGTGGATGCCGTGGGGAAAACTTTATCGCCGCAAATTCCTGACCGAAAACGAAATTGACTTTCCCGACATGTCATTTACCGAAGATTTGGTTTTCGGCTTCAACTGCCTGCTTTGCGCGAAAAACTATTTGCGTGTGCCGTTCGTGACGAACATTTACCGTGAGAATCAAAATTCCGTGTCGAAGAAAATTATGTCGTCTCAAGACGGCGTCAAACTTTGGCTCCGTTCGATAACCGACGGGCTTAGCTTGATTGCACAGTTCATGGACGCGCACAAACTTTTATGCCGCCCCGACGCGAAATATCTTGTCGCAGATTTTCTTGTGCCGACGTATTTCAGCTTCATCAAAAATCTTTTCCAAGGACTTAAGCCGCACGAAGTCGAAAAATTTTTCTTCGACGAGCTGACCAATCCCGAACTCAATCAGCGCGGGAAAAATATTTTTGTTGCGCACATGTGTGCCGAACGAGCTTTAACGAGGTGATTTTATGTTGATGACGGGAGCACGGGCGATTGTCGAATGCCTGCGCGAACGCGGCGTTGATGTGATTTTCGGTTACCCCGGCGGAATGATCTTGCCGCTGTACGACGCGCTTGTCGACGAAACGGAAATCCGACAAATTCTTGTGACGCACGAACAGAACGCGGCGCACGCTGCCGACGGTTACGCACGGGCGACGGGCAAAGTCGGCGTGTGCATGGCGACATCAGGCCCCGGCGCGACGAATTTGGTCACGGGCATTGCCACGGCGTTTATGGATTCGATACCCGTCGTGGCGATAACGGGGCAGGTCGACACCGCGCTTTTGGGGCGCGACGCCTTTCAAGAAACGGACATACTCGATATCACAATGCCCGTCACGAAACACAACTTCAAGGTCAAAGACGCACGCAAACTTGTCCCGACGATTCGGCAGGCGTTTGACATTGCGCTCAGCGGTCGACGAGGTCCCGTGCTGGTCGACGTGCCGCGTGATATTTTCTTCGCGGAGGTCGATTGGCGTCCGCAAGCCGTCGACGAAAAACTTCCCGCACAACCCGACGCGGACTTCAAAATCTGCGCGGCCGAGGCTGCCGAAGAAATTTCACACGCCGAACGTCCCGCAGTCATTGTCGGCGGCGGAGCAATTTCGGCGGGCGCATCCGAAGAAATTATCGCCTTCGTCGAAAAGTTCAACTTGCCCGTCGTCAACACGCTCATGGGCATTGGAGCCGTTCCGCACAGTCACCCGCAGAATTTGGGCTTCGCGGGCATGCACGGCACTAAGGCGGCCAATAACGTCGTCGCGGCGGCGGACTTGGTTATCGCGGTCGGCTCACGTTTCGGCGACAGACAAACGGGCAACGTCGCAAAGTACACGCGCTCGAAAAAATTTATCCACATCGACATTGACCCCGCCGAAATTGACAAGAACATCGAAGGCAGTCTCGGTCTTGCGGGCAACATGAAAGTCATCTTGAAACTTTTGATGCGTCACGAAGCCAACAAGTCTCGCGCAGATTGGTGGCGGCAAATTGACACGTGGCGCGAAGAATACGACTACGATTATCAGGTTGACCGCTTAACCGTGCCGTGGGCAATGAACCAGGTCGCGAAGAAAACGGCGGGCAAAAGTTTCGCTTACGCAACCGACGTCGGGCAACATCAAATGTGGGCGGCACTTCATCTGCACGTTGAACAGCCGCGCACGTGGTTTACGTCGGGCGGGCTCGGCACAATGGGTTTCGGACTTCCTGCGGCAATGGGCGCACAACTTGCTTTCGGCAACAGTCGGCGCGTCATAAGCGTTTCGGGCGACGGCGGCATAAAAATGACGGGCAACGAATTTTACACGATTGCCCGCTTGAAACTGCCGATTATTTCGCTGATTGTCAACAACACAAGCTTGGGCATGATTCGCCAACTGCAGAAAGTTTTTTACCGCGAACGCTTCATTGCCTGCGAACTTGATTACCCGATGGATTATGTCGGTTACGCGCAGAGTTTCGGCATCAAGGCGGAGGCGGTCTCCACGCAGGAAGACTTCGCGCACGCGCTGAGTGAGGCTCTCGACGACACCGAAAATCCCCGCGTCATTGTGCTTAACGTTTGGCGCAGTTTCGTCGAACCAATGATTAAGGGCGGCGCGAACATCAACGAGTTTGTCGAATTCAAGTGAGTTCCCGGAGGTGATTTTTTGAGCGCGCCGAAAGTGTCCGTGATTATCCCAATGTACAACGCCGAAAAATTTATCCGCCAATGTTTAATAAGCGTGCTGGCGTCGAAATTCACCGATTACGAAGTCATTGTTGTTGACGATTGCTCGACGGATTCAAGCGTCGCCGAGGTCGAAAAACTTTCGGAACACTTCAACGGACGGTTGAAGATTTTTTCGACGCAGACGAATTCGGGCGGCGCGGGCATTCCGCGAAATGTCGGCATCAAGCACGCGTCGGGCAAGTATTTAACCTTCGTCGACAATGACGACATGATTTTGCCGAACGCGCTTGGTGACTTCTTCGACGCGGCCGAAAAGTTTCAAGCCGACGTTGTCCACACGGTTAAAGCTTTTGTTTTCTACGACGCCAACGGAAAAACTTTCAGCCGCGCAGATTTGCAACTGCAGAGCGATTCGTCCGACGACGGTTCACAAACACCGCGACTTGAAACGTCAAACTTGCGCAAGCGCATGACCGATTACGTCGCCGAAAAATATTTTTGGTTGCCGTGGGGCAAGTTTTATCGCCGCGACTTCCTGCTTGAAAACAAGCTTGACTTTCCGCAAACGAAGTTCAGCGAAGACATGGTTTTTTGCTTCAAGTGTTTATGTTTGGCGAAGAATTATCTGCGCGTGCCGTTCGCGGCGAACATTCATCGAATCCGAAATGATTCGGCTTCAAAACATGCGATTGATGCGCAAGCTTTGACTGACATCGCGGCTAAGGTCACGGACTTGGTTGACGAGTTCACGGGCAAGCTTGACTTCTTCCTCAAGAATCCCGACGTGCGTCGCGACGTGCTGAGATTTTTCTTTGACAAACATTCCGTTTGAAATTCGTCGAGTTTAAATGAGGTGTGCAGTATGAAAAAATTTTTCGTGACTCTTATGCTTGTCGCGGCAGTGGCAATTTCGTCGACGACACGTGCGGCGGAATTCGAGATGGTCGAATATTCCGCGCAGGTCAAGTTGCAGTGGCTGGCGGCGGCAGGAATTCCGCAGGCACAAAAGTTCCTTAAGGAGATTGACCGCCCCGTCTTCTTCACGGCGGACAACTTGAACGACTTCGCACGACTTCAAAACGTCAACAGCTTGTATCAGGAGCTGAACTTCGCCGCCGCGATTAATTACGTCCGCGAACACAATTACAGCAACGTCATGGACTTGGCGTGCTCTTTGTCGCCGCGTGCAATGATTTTGGGCGACGAAGGCCGCAGCGTTATCGTCGGCGAACTCAACACCGTCTGCTTGATTGGCGATTGGATGGTCGACGAATTTGGCGCGCTGTCGAAAAAGACCGTCGATTATCAAGTCATTCCGGTTGAAGACGCGTACGCAATGACTTCCAACGCCGACAAACTCACGGGCGAAATTTGCATCATCGAACAGGGCTTGATGATTTACTTGAACGACCTGCAACGCGCCCAAATGTTCGACAACATCCACGCGATTTTACAGAAACACGGCGGTTGCTTCATAACATCGGACTTCAATCAGAAAAAATATTTCACGGACGTTGCCGCCGCGCTGTACGGTGCCGACGCCCCGACGCTTTACGCCGAAACGAAGGCAATGTACGAAAAAGTTCTTGACGACAAAATCGCCGACGAAGTTTTGCAGGACGAACGCACGGCTATGGACTTTTTGGCGCAACACGGCTTGAAGGCCGAAAAAATTCCGCTGTTCTCGACGACGCCCGGCCTTTACTGCGCGAAGAATTTCACCGCCGAACAACTCGCCAAAGTCAACGCCGTCGCCGCGAAAAAATATTTGTGGGTCATCACGTCCGCTGATTGACGGAGGTTTTCGACATGAACGGCACAACGATTTACAACACGGGCAAGGCGTCCGACGCAAACATTTTCGGCAACGTCACCCGACGAAACGTCGCGACGAATTCTTACGCGGAGATTTTGGCGCAGGCCGTCGACAACAATCCCGCCGACATGTCGCCCGCCGAATTCAAAACTTACTTCGCGCAACGGCTGAGCGAAATTCCGTTCCACGGCACGCGCAGTGACGACGTTGAATTGATTCACATAAGCGCGGCGGCGTGGCAGAAACTTCAGCGCGACCCCGATTATGCCGAAAAAGTTTTGTCGGACATTGCTCACGAACGCGCAACGCCCAATCAACTGCAGGGACTTTACTCACGCGGCGAAATGAAAGTTCGCTACGTCGAAGCCGACGAAAAAAATTGTCGCACGATTTCAACCGAAGACGGCAAGCTCGCCAATCTCAAATACGACGTGGACAATTACGTTTTCAACGGCAACAAAGCGTTGATTCGCCGCCTGCGCAACGCCCGCCAAGACATTTTGACGCAGGAACTGTTCCGTCAAGTCGGCACGCTTCAACAGCTCAAACTGCAACGTTTCATCGATTGACGCGCAACAACAGCGGTCACTCGGCAGTCATGGAACTGTAATGCGTAATTAAAACGCTTCGGGTGCGAGGCGGTCAACAAAACTGTTTCCCCGCTTTTAAAGCGGGTCTTTTGCGCCAAAAGAAAAGTAACACAACGCTTGACGTTTAATGGGCTTTTAAATATACTTGCCGCGAAGTTTTCCGTAACAAAAAATTTTGTGGAGGTCGAATCACAGTGTTCTTCGGCAAGAAAAAATTCAGATTGGCGGCAATGCTCGCGGGCGGACTTCTGGCTTGCTCCGTGTTCACCGGTTGCGGCGGAGGCGGCGACAATGCCGGCGGCGGCGACAAACCTGCGGGTGACGAAATTGTCGTCGGCGCGAACTTCGAGTTGACGGGCAACCACGCGCAGTACGGCGCAAACGCCAACAACGGTTTCAAGCTCGCGATTAAAGAAGTCAACGACGCGGGCGGTATCGGCGGCAAGAAAATCAAAATCGTCGAGGCCGACGCTAAATCCGAAGCTGCCGAGTCAGTCAACGCCGCAACGAAATTGATTTCCGACGATAAAGTTGTCGCGCTGGTCGGCCCCGCCGTCACCGCGAACGTTATCGCCGAATCTCAAGTTGCAACAGACAACAAAGTTCCGATTATCGCGCCCGCCGCGACGAATCCCGACGTCACGGTCGAAAACGGCAAAGTCAAGCCATACGTCTTCCGCGCTTGCTTCATTGACCCGCAACAGAGCGAAGTCATGGCGCAATTCGCCCGCAAAGACTTGAACGCGACCAAAGCCGTGCTTTACCTTGATTCAAGCTCCGATTACTCAAAGAGTCTCGGCAAAATCTTCAAAGAGAAATTCGAGGCTGACGGTGGCACCGTCGTCATGGAAGAGGCTTTCCTCGCCAAAGATCAGGACTTCAAAGCCGCGTTGACGAAGATTCAAACCGCGAACGCAGATGTCATCTTCGTGCCCGCGTATTATGAGGAAGTCGGCAAAATCGTCAAACAGGCTCGCGAACTGGGCATTACCGCCGCGATTTTGGGCACCGACGGTTGGGACGACAGCAAGGTTGTCGACATTGCCGGCAAGGACGCGCTCAACAATACTTTCTTCTGCACACATTACTTTGAAGGCGACGCCGATGTTCAAGCGTTCATCAAAGCTTACCAGACCGAATACAAAAACGCCCCGAACGTCTTTGCGGCTCTCGGCTACGACGCGGGCAAAATGCTGATTAACGCGATTGAAAAGGGCGGCAACGACTCCGACAAGATTCGCGCCGGTATCGAAGAAATTGCCGATTTGCAAGTCGGCACGGGTAAAATCACAATGGACGCCGCCACGCACAACCCGATTAAAGGCATCGTCGTCATCGAAAACAAAGACGGCAAACGCGACCTTCGCACGAAGATTGCGCCCGTCGCTTCCGAAGGTGCCGCTCAATAAAAATTTCTGCGCGACAAAACTTTATCCCGTCGATAAGCTCGGCGGGATTTTTTCTTAGGAGGTTCGTCAATGACTCAAATTAAATTCGGCGACGTAATTTACGTCAAGCGCGACTGCGGAATTTTCGGGTACAAACATTTCGGCGTTTATTCGGGCAAGCGAAACGTCATTCATTACACGAAGGGCAGCGACGCTTTCGACGGCGTGATTCGCGAAACTTCTCTGACGAAGTTTCTGGACGGCGACAGCGACTGTTACGTTTGCAGTTTCGACAAGCGCGGCAGACAAAGCGGCTCCGAATCTGCGCTGTTGCCCGCGGGAATTGTCGGCTCCGCGCTCGGCAGGTCGTCAACATCAGTGTTCGATATTTTGCTCGGCGTGAAAGACATTTACGATTTGCTTTTCGGCGAACAGGCGCAACTTTTCTCCGCCGCCGAAACCGTCAAGCGGGCTCGTTCTCGTATCGGTGAGCACGGTTACAATCTGCTGCTCAACAACTGCGAACACTTTGCCGTTTGGTGCAAGACCGGCGTCGAGAAATCCGATCAGGTCGAAGAAATTATCCGCCTGGTCACGGACACCGGCAGGACTTGTTAAACGTCGACGGTTGTCCGCGGCAAATTTTTGCGTGACAATGTCGCCGCAAAAAGTTAAAATCCTCCTTGAATATTTTCGAGGAGGTTTTTTTATGGACTTTGCGCATCAACTCGTTCAGCAGTTGATAAACGGCGTGAGCTTGGGCAGCATTTACGCGCTGATTGCCCTGGGCTACACAATGATTTACGGCATCATAAAGTTGATTAACTTCGCGCACGGCGACGTTTACATGGTCGGCGCGTATATCGGCTTCGCGGCGGTCACGATTGGCAACCTGCCGATTTTTCCCGCGCTGTTGATTTCAATGGCGTTGACGGCACTGCTCGGCATGTTGGTTGAAAGAATTGCTTACAAGCCGCTTCGTCACGCGCCGCGAATTTCGCTTCTGATAACGGCAATAGGCGTGTCGTTCTTCCTCGAATACGCCAGCATGTATTTCGTCACGCCGACGCCGCGCACGTTCCCCGAAGTCATGCCGAACACTTCGTTCAACTTGGCGGGCTTCGTCGTCAACGGTCAACAGCTGTTAATCTTCGGCATAACGATTGTTTTGATGGCGATTTTGACGTACATCGTTCAAAAAACGAAACTCGGCAAGGCAATGCGTGCGGCAAGTTTCGACACGGAAACCGCGCAGTTAATGGGCGTCGACTCGGATAAAGTCATTTCAATGACGTTTTGTATCGGCTCGGCACTTGCGGCGGCGGCGGGCGTTTTGGTCGGCGTCTACTACAACACGATTGATCCGCTCATGGGTATCATGCCCGGCTTAAAAGCGTTCGTCGCGGCTGTCCTCGGCGGCATTGGAATTTTGCCCGGCGCGGTCGTCGGCGGAATTGTTTTGGGCGTCGTGGAAGCTCTCGTCGCGGGCTTTATTTCGTCGACGTTCCGTGACGCGGCGGCGTTTGCGATTTTAATTCTGGTGCTGTTGATTAAGCCAAGCGGTCTCTTCGGCAAGAACACGAACGAAAAGGTGTGACGATATGAACTCTGCACGAAAACGCGATTTGGTTATGCTCGTCTTCGGGCTGATTTTGTACGGCGTGTTGCAGTCGTTAATCAGCGCGAAGGTCATCGGCTCGTTTTGGGAGCTGAACATCATTTTAATTTGCGTCAATATCATCCTGTCGGCAAGCTTGAATTTAATCAACGGCTACACGGGACAATTTTCGCTCGGCCACGCGGGCTTTATGGCTGTCGGCGCGTATGTCGGCGTCGTCGCAACGGTCAAGTTTGAACTGCCGCTGATTGTCGCGCTGATTCTCGGAGCCGTTGCCGCAGGTTTCCTCGGCTTTTTGATTGGACTGCCGACACTTCGACTGCGCGGAGATTATCTTGCGATTGCGACGTTGGGGCTCGGCGAAATTATCCGAATCGTCATCATGAACATTGATTACGTCGGCGGCGCGGCGGGCTTCAAAGGCATTCCGCATTTGACGAACTTCACGTGGGTTTTCTTCGCAATGCTGGTGACTTTGTTCTTCATAAAAAATTTCGTGAACTCGTCGCACGGGCGCGCTTGCATTGCCATTCGCGAAAACGAAATTGCGGCGGAGGCAATGGGCGTCAACACGACAAAATACAAAGTCATGGCGTTCACAATCGGCGCGGCATTCGCGGGCGTTGCGGGCGGCCTGTTCGCGCACCAGTTCTATTTGATAAGCCCGACGTCGTTCACGTTCATGGCGTCGTTCAACTACCTGATAATGGTCGTCATGGGCGGTCTCGGCTCAATCACCGGCTCAATCGCGGGCGCGTTCGTCGTCACGTTCATTTCGGCGGCGTTGGCGTCGTTCCCCGAAGTGCGCATGATAATTTACGCGTTGGCGTTGATTCTGATGATGTTCTATCGCCCGCAGGGACTTTTCGGTTACATGGAATTGACCAACGTCGCGCCGATTAAAAAGTTTCTTGACAAAGTTTCGGGCGCGAAGGAGGCTTCGACATGACCAAAAATAAACTTGCGGCAATTGCCTTGATTGAACGCGTTCCCGACGAAAAATCCGCCGTCGTGCTGAAAATCCTGCAAGGCGTCTGCGAACTGATTGGCGTCGACACGAACCGCAACGAACGCTTGACCGAACGAATCGAACAAAACCTTGCGCTCATGGAAGAACTTGAAAATCTTGTCGGCGAAGACGAAATGTCCGACATTAAGGAGGCTTCGACATGACCGAATCCAAACTTGAGGCAATCGCGCTGATTGAAAGCATTCCTGACGAAAATTCGGACATGCTCGTTAAAATCGTGAAAAATATTCGCGAACTGCTCGGCGTCGAATCAAAATCTCGTGCAGAGAAAAATTTGGCGATTATGGATGAAGTCAAAGCCTTAATCGGCAAAGACATACCTTGGCACGACGAAGCAGATATGATTCGAGAGCTTGCGGAAATGCGGAGGCACCGTGCTAAGTCATGAGGATTATGCTCGATACAAATGTTTTGGTTTCCGCGTTCATTTTCGGCGGCAAAGTTCGATCTGCGTTGAAACTTTTGTTCGAGACGAATTGCGAAATTTACGTTTCGGAATATGTTGATGACGAATTCAAGCGCATTCTGAACGAAAAATGGTCTGAACGTGCCGAAAAAATTTATTCACTGTACAGGTCTGCGGATTTTGTCTTTTGTTCGAGCACATCTGAAATTTTGGGTCATTTGCGGGACGAAAAAGACATTCCCGTTTTGAGCGACGCAATTTATCACGACGTGGATATTCTGTTGACAGGCGACAAAGATTTTTTGACAGCGGATATCGAAAAGCCGCAAGTCGTTTCACCGACTGAGTTGCTTGAATATTTTTCACGGAAAGGATTTTTCTATGGCTGACAACAAACATCTGCTTGAAACAACGGACGTGTCGGAAGTCTTCGGCGGACTCAAGGCAGTTTCCGACTTCAACATCTACATCGACCAAGGCGAACTGATCGGCTTAATCGGTCCCAACGGCGCGGGCAAAACCACGGCGTTCAACTTGATAACGGGCGTTTATCAACCGACCACGGGCGAAATTATTTTCGACGGCAAGTCAATCGTCGGACTCAAGCCGTACGAAATCACGACTCGCGGCGTCGCCCGCACGTTCCAAAATATCCGCCTGTTCAGCGAACTGAGCGTGCTCGACAACGTCAAAATCGCTTACCACTGCCACGTTAAATACGGCTTGCTTGAAAGCGTCCTGCGCATGGGTCGCTACTTCGGCGAAGAAAAGTCAATCGAAGACGAAGCACTCCAATTGCTCAAGATTTTCAAGCTCGACGAACACGCTTACGAAGTCGCGAAAAATCTTCCTTACGGCGCACAACGTCGACTTGAAATTGCCCGCGCTTTGGCAGCGAAGCCGAAGTTGCTTTTGCTCGACGAACCCGCCGCCGGCATGAACCCGCAGGAAACGCAGGAACTCATGGAAATGATTCGCTGGATTCGTCAACAATTCGGCTTGACCGTCCTGCTTATCGAACACGACATGAGCCTTGTCATGGGCATCTGCGAACGAATTTACGTCCTTGAATACGGCATGATTATCGCCGACGGCACGCCCGCCGAAATTCAAAACAACCCCGAAGTCATTCGCGCTTACCTGGGCGACGAGGCCGTTAACTGAGGAGAAATTTTTATGGCGTACAAAGCTTTGCTTTTCGGCACGGACGACATTTTTAATGAGTTGCAACCGTTTTACAACGCGCAAGTCAAACGCGGCAATTTGGACGTCGTCGCCCGCGTTGATAACGTAAGTGACCCGACGGCGGATTATAAGCCGAGCGACTTCGACATCGCGATAATTTCGTCGCACGAACATTTTTTCGAGCGCGTGAAGTTTTTGGAAGCTCAAGGTCTTCCGCGCAACAAAATCGTCGACGGGCGAGTTTTTCAGGTGCCGAATCTGAACGTGCCGCGCCTGCTTGCCGAAAGTGTCGCTTACGGCGTCTTGGAAAAAGATTCTTTTGTCGCCAACTCGAATTCGATTTATCCGCAACGACTTTCCGCAGGCAACCTCGGCGTTGAACTTGGCGTGAAAAGTTACATCAGCGGCGCAACGATTGAACGCGACGGGGTTGTCAGCGTCGGAAATTTTTCCGCCATATCGTGGGGAATCACATTTGAATTCGCGCTCAGCCAAAACCACAATTACCGCACGGTCACAGCTTACAGTTTGTTGGGCATGGATTGGACGGTGCCGCGTGAATTTTTCCCGCAATTTGGCAAGTATCGAATTGAAATCGGCAATGACGTTTGGGTCGGTCGCGGTTGCTTTTTCAAATGCGGTACGCCCGACAAGCCGCTCGTTATCGGTGACGGAGCAGTTATCGCGGCGGACAGCGTCGTCGTCAAAAACGTTCCGCCTTACGCGATTGTCGGCGGAAATCCCGCGCAGATTATCAAGTACCGTTTCACGCCCGACGTTATCGAAGCACTTTTGCGAATCAAATGGTGGAATTGGAGCCTCGACAAAATCCACGACAACTTCAAATACTTCAACGACATCGACAAGTTCATTTCGATTCACGACAAATGAGGAGGTCTGCTTATGGCAATGCTTGAAGTCAACGACATCAACGTTTATTACGGCGCAATTCACGCGATTAAAGGTATCAGCTTGACCGTCGACGAAGGCGAAATCGTCACGTTGATTGGCGCGAACGGCGCGGGCAAATCAACCACACTGCGGACAATTTCCGGTCTGCTAAAACCGAAGACGGGCGCGATTAATTTCCTCGGCAAAAATATCGCGGGCATGCCGGCGCACAAAATCGTTCGCGAAGGAATTTCGCAAGTGCCCGAAGGTCGACGCATCTTCGCCGAAATGTCCGTGCTTGAAAATCTTGAACTGGGCGCGTTCACCCGCGACGACAAAGACGAAATTCGCCGCGACATGGAACTGGTTTTCGGTCGTTTCCCGCGGCTCAAAGAACGTATCGCTCAACAAGCCGGCACATTAAGCGGCGGCGAACAACAAATGCTTGCAATGGGTCGCGCTTTAATGAGTCGCCCGAAACTTCTTCTGCTTGACGAACCGAGCATGGGGCTTGCGCCGCTGCTGATTCGCGAAATTTTTTCGATCATCGTCGACATCAATAAGACGGGCACGACGGTTTTGCTTGTCGAGCAGAACGCGAACATGGCGCTTTCAATCGCGAACCGCGCTTACGTTTTGGAGACGGGACGAATCACGCTGTCGGGCGACGCCAAAGAACTTGCCGCAAGCGAAGACGTCCGCAAAGCTTATCTGGGCGGTTAAAGTTTTGCGTTACTTTCTTTCGGCGGCTCAACTGTAACTGTTTTCGAGAGGTGATTTTATGGACGCTCTGCAAAAAATCAGCGAATTGCGACGTGTGTTGACGGAACTGCGCGCTCACTCCGTCGCGTTCAAAAAAAGTTTCGCCGACGTGCAAAAAGTTTTCGACGCGGGCAGTTTCGCTTCCGACGAACAGCTCAACTCTGCGCGAGAACATTTGGCTCAACTGACGGCGAAAGAAAATCTGTGCCGCGAACTTTGGTCGGACATTTTCGACGCGCCGTTTCCAAAAACTTTCGCGGAGACTGAAACGGCTTTGTCCGCGCACGAAAAGCGACTCGTCGAACAAGGCATCGTCAATCGTGCGGAAAAATTCATGTGGCTGACGACCGAACAGCCCGCGCTGAAAAAAATTTTGGCGGCACACCAACGCAAGCTCAAAACTCTGCTGAACAAAGAAACACGCGGCGCGAAGGCGAAAGAGGCCGTCGAGCTGTACGCCAAATTCGTCGACGCCTTCAACGAGCCGGACGCCGTCAAAAAGTATTCGGCAAGCTTGGAACTGCGCGAAACTTTCGGCGACGTTTTTATCGGCGCGGGACTTTTCGGCGACGCGTTGACTTTGCCCGTGCAAGGAACGCTCTTTGACGTCGACGCCGACACGCAAGTTGACACGCCCGTCAAAAAGACACCGCCGGTTGAACCGACCGTTGACGAGCCGCCCGTCGATTACGAAAAAATTCTTCGCGACAAGGACGCGCTGTTGACCGAAGACGACCTTGCGCCGTGGGAAAAAATTTTCGTCACGGAACGCGGCGACAAACGCGAAATTACCGCCAAACGTTTGCGCAAAGATTTCGAGGACAGCTTCCTGTACAAAGAAAAGGCGCGTGTGCTGATTCAAGCCGCGTTCGACAATTGCTTTTCGATTAAGACGATTTGCGAAGGCACGAAGTTTTCGGAGACCGACGTTGAAAATGCCGTCGTGACGCTGCTCAACAAGGGTTACCTGCAGAAATATTCGTTCGGCGACTTAGGCGGCTTTTACGGGCTGACCGAGGACTTTTTTAATTTCCTGAAGGTCGACGGCGCGAAGGAGTTCTTTAAGTTCTTTTCGTCGAAGATGAAGCTCGCGAAGAATCTGTTCAAGGACACGGACTTTCTTGAAGCCGACTTTCGGTTTGCGCTGCCGCGAACGATCTTCATCAAAATGCGCGCCGTCGAGTTTGACCGTGAAAGCAAATTCGAGTCGGTGAACGTCCTGTTGCAGTCGATTCGCTGTGCGTTCAAAAGCAAGCACGGCAAAGACTTGATTTTCTGTTGCACGTGGAACGACGCCGCCGAGTGCAAAGCTTTTATTGACGACGCGAAAACTTTTTTGTCGCAAGAAAAAACGTTTGACCGCGTGATTGTCGCGGGATTGAACGCGTCGCACGCCATGAAAATTTTTGACGCGCTTGACGAGATGCTCAAGTTGCCCAAAGCCGAACAGTTCACCTTTGCATTCGACGAAGACGCTTTCCGCCGCCGCGGCACGACGGAAAAAGTTTCGATCGAAGAAATTTGGTCGCCCGTGACCGACAAACCCGACCCGTCGCCTGAGCCGCCTGTCGACAAACCGCCGAAGAAGACGAAGAAGACGAAAACTTCGACGACGTCCGTCGACAAACCGTCGAAGAAAACCAAAGCTCCGACGCCTGAACCGCCCGTTGATGACACGACCGTTGACAAAACGCCGCCCGTTGACGAGCCGCCGAAGTCGAAGGTTTCAATCGTCAAGGAAGACAAGCCGACTACACCGCTTAAACTCAACGTGCCCGACGAACTCAAGCCGCTTTACGCGATGTTCGCCGCGAAAAAATTTTACTGCGCGACGGCTTACCTGCGGGCTTTGGCTTTGCAGAACAAAACTTATGCGCCGCTTTGTCGACAGCTTGCTTACGCGCTCAACGACCCGGCGGAGATTGCGACTTACGGCGCGAGCAATATCATTTCGCTGTTCAACGAAAGCGCGACGCCCGACGAAGTTTTTTTGACGGCGGCGACGTTGCGCACGTTTTTTTACAGTCACAAGCAGTTTGATTACGACATGAAGACTTTGCACGGCATTGTAAACAACTTCAAGCTGTTGGAAAATGATTCGCCGCTGTCCGATTTGATTTACGAGCTGATGAATTTCAAAGACGCCGCACACAACGGCGCAGACTTTTACGCCGACTACCGGCTCAAGAATCGTCAACAGGCGGAGACCAAAATCGCCCGACTTCGCCGCGACGCGCAGACTTGCCTTGACAGAATAACCAACTTCAACGACAGTGCTTACAACCCGCGCTTTATCGAGACGAAAAAAGTTCTCTTCAACGGCAGCGAACTGACTGATTACCTCAAAGCGACCGCCGAAGACAAATTCGACGAAGACGTTTTGGATCTGACGAAAACTTTCCTGCAGACCAAGTTCATGCGCGAAGATTCGCCGCTTGCCGTCGAGAACGTCGACCCGTTCAAGCTTGACGAAATTATCGCCGAGGCGTGGGACGCTGCCGGCAAAAACATTCGTCGCAAGAAACACACGCTGCTTGTCGGTGAACTGCGCAACAATATCGTCACGTCGTTTAAAAAGGCGATTGAAATTCTGTGCGAACGCGTCAACCTGTTTGAGGAAGTCGCGCCGTTGCATTCGGACTTCGGTGCCGCCGAGTATCAAAAAGTTCGCGACAAGTTAATTGCCAAAGCCCGCGCCGCACAAAAAATTTTGCTTCGTGAACGTCTTGCCGGCGGTGAAGTTTTGCTGGTGACCTTGCAAGAAATTATCGACAAGCTTGAAGGCCGCTTCGAGCCCGTGCGCCACAAATATTTTTACGTGCACTTCCTGCGCGGGACGGAAATTCTTCTTGACGAAAACTACCTGCCGATTTTGACGTTCAACACGCAGGACGGCACGAACCAAAATGTTGCCGCACGAGTCGTCGAGTACACCCGCGCAACCTTGCCGACGTTCGAGGAGCGAATCGAAAACATTTTCGAGAAAGGCGGCTGCGATTTCGGCACGGCGCAACTGATTGACGCTTACCTTGAAGACGTCGGCGGCGAATCGTTTATCGACAAGCGAAAGTACAACTTGCAAGCCTGCGTTGATTCCGTGAAGTTCCAGGCAGGCAACGCACGCAAAAAGTTTTTCGGCTTCCTTGAACTGGCGCAGAACTACGGCAAATTCGACGCCGCGCCCGAAAACACGAAGGAACGCATTCTTAAACTTATCGACCGTTGCTTCGAGTTGGCGAACCGCACGGACAACTTCGGCGTCTTCTTCCGCGTCAAAACTTTCTGGGAGAACAAAACGCAGGCCGACGCCGCCAAATACGCCGAGCTTATCGAAGATCATTTGACACGCGGGATTAAGAATTACTGCCGCAACACCAACGAGTTGCCCGACGCGCCCGAACTTCAAAAGACCGTCGCGCAGATTCGCAAGATGATTGCCCGACAGAATTACACCGTCGCGCAAGGTTTAATCAACCGCCTGAGCGACGGGAAACTTTGCGTCGAGACCGAGCAAGCGACGGGTCAAACTCACCTGCAACGCTTCCTTGAAGATTACGAAACGTATTATTATCCCGTGCGCAAGGCGGGCGAATCGTTCAAAACTTTGATTGGCAAAAGTCACCGTTTCCGCGCCGACACGTCCAAAGGCATCAAAGGCGGCGAAATTTTAATCGACAGCTGGCTGCCCAACGGTTTTCCGCAAAGCGGCGACGTCGGCGAAGACAAAATCGAACGCCTGCTTAACGCGCTTGGCTTCAAGGTCGAAACCGTCAAACGTGCCGGCGCACTTAAGAAGGACGCGCTTTATTACAAAGTCAAACTTCGCAAACCGAGCAACGGCCGCGCTTCCAACTACAATCATCCGATTTCCGCGTTCGGCTCAAAGGCGGAAATTAACGGCTTCCGCGTGGTGTGTCTTTTCGGCATGTACAACGCCGACGGCTTGATTGAACGCTTCAGACAGATTGGCAACGCCGAGAACGCGCTGGTGCTTTTGGATTACGCACTTGAATTGCCGACACGCCGCGAGCTTGCCCGCAAGATAAAAGCCGAGCCGGGCATCTCGACAATTTTCGCCGTCGTCGACCGCGTCGTCATGATGTATCTTGTCAAGAACTACGACGAGTTGCAGATGAACAAAATCCTCATGTCGCTGACAATGCCGTTTGCCGCGTGTCAACCGTACGTCACCAACCCGAACGTGCCGATACCGCCGGAAATTTTCATCGGGCGCGAAAAAGAAATTGCCAAAGTGCTGGACTTCGACGGTGCCAATCTTGTTTACGGCGGGCGACAGCTGGGCAAGACCGCGTTGCTTAAAATGGCGTGCGCGAGTCTTGACCGCAACGAGAACAACGACCGCGCCGTTTTCGTCGACGTGAACAAGTGCGACTACAATTCCGCCGCGTTGAAGATTTGCAAGGTTCTGCGCGAAGAAAACTTCTTCGACGAAACTTTTCCCGATACAAGCGACTGGACAGAGCTCACCGACGCGATTAGAAAACGTTTGGCTTCCGACGAACCGAACAAAATTCCGCGCTTCATGCTTGCCTTGGACGAGACCGACGACTTCATAAAAAGTTGCCGCACGGTGGACTTTAAGCCCGTGTTGGCACTGATTGAACTGCAACAGAAATTCCACAACGGCAGTCGTTTTAAATTCGTCATGGCGGGCTTGCGCGACGTCGTGCGTTTTTATCGCGAAGATTCGCTTGACGACAACAATCAGATTGGAAAACTGCCGTCGCTGGCGGTCAAGCCGTTCGACGCCGAGGACGCCAACAAGTTGCTCAAGGAGCCGCTGCGTTGCGTGGGACTTTATTTCTCCGACGACGAAAACGCGGATTCGCTGGCAATGATGATTCTTGAAACGACCAACTACTTCCCCGGACTGATTCAGCTGTACTGCTCTAAGTTAATCGAGGCACTGTCGAAGGAAGATTACGCGTCTTACAGCGAGGCGGATTCGCCGATTTACGAAGTCAGCGAAAGCCACGTTCAAAACGTCCTTGGCGAAGAGAGCTTCAACGAGGAGATCAAAAACAAAATCAACATGACCTTGCGCTTGGGCGACGACAAATATTATTACGTCATTGCGAAGTTGATGGCGTATCGTTACCACAACGACGACAATGTCGCAGGTTATTCCGCAGAAGATATTTTGTTCACCGCCGAAGAGTTCGGGCTTGAAAACAGTTTGCCCAAAGTCAAGCAGATCGAGGCGTTGCTCAAAGAACTTTGCGAGCTGAACATTCTGCGCGAGACCGACAAGGGCAAGTACCTGTTCGTTCGCCAAAGATTCCTCAACATGATTGGCACGAGCGACGAAATTGAAGATGAAATTATGAACGGCTTCGGGGAGACTTGACATGGACGACACGAGCGGCATTTGGTGGCGACAAATTACGGGCGCACGAAACTTTTTGCAGAAGACCGCCGACGCGTTGGCAAGCGGCAAAAGCGCGGTGATTTGCCTGTCCGACGCGACGCCGTGGCTTGACGACATGCGCGAAATTTTAACGGACTTCCTCAATAAAAAGTTCGGCGGCATTCGTGCGATTCGCAAGCTTGACGCGTCAACCGTCGGCACAGACCCTGCGGTTGTCGTCTTCGACAAATTTTGCGGCGGCAACGTCAAGGCGAGCTTTATCCCCTTCGGCGAAGATGCGCACGTGAAATTTCTTGCCAAGCGCGACGACATCATCTTAAACAAAATCTGTCTTTGGATTCGCGGCGCGTCGAAAACTCAAGCGGAGAGTTGGCACGCGTTTATTGCCGATTATCACAAGTTCGGCGGCAAGGGACTTTTTCTGCTGGAGACGGGCGCGGATTTCGATGCAAGCGGCAAGTCGGGCGTCGAAACTTTTTCGTTCGAGAGCGAAGTGAGCGAATACGACTGTTACGCGTTCAACATCTTTCTTGCGGCGCAGTTCGGCAAGGGCGACAAGTCAACCAAACGTTACCTTGCCGAGCTTGCCTCGAACGTGACGGGCTTTGACGTTGAGCGCGCTTCGGAATACATCAAACGCGGCAATGAGTTCCTGAAACATCCGCACGCCGTCGCCGACAATAAATCGCCCGAAGAAATTACCCGCGCAGTTTGGGTCACGCAGTTGAAGTTAATCTTTCCGCAGCTGGAAATTTTTCGCCGCGACTTCGTCAAGCGTTACGAGCCGCAGATTGAACGCCTGTTGCCGTATCATTTGGGCGGCGGGAAAATTGTTTACACGCCCGACGACGCGGAGCTTGGCGACCTGTATTCAATGTTCGGCGTCGACAATTGGCGACTTGAACCCGACGATTGGGAGCGACTAAAAATTTACCGCGAGGCGCGAAACACGTTGGCTCACTTGGGCACGCTGACGCTTTCGCAAGTTGAAACAATTCTGCATTGCTGAAGGAGGTTTTATAATGTTTGTGGCGGCACGAATGACCAAACATCCTGTTTCGGTGACAAGCGACGCGACTATTCAGCAGGCCGATCGCCTGATGAAGAAACACAATTTTCACCGAATGCTTGTCGTTGACGGCGGAAAACTCGTCGGCTATTTCAGCGACCGCGATATAATGCGCGTGGCACCTTCGCCCGCAACTACGCTGTCGAAGTTTGAAATTCGTTCGTTGCTTGACAAAATTTCCGTGCGCGACATAATGCACGATAAAGTTATCACCGTCAACGAAGGCGCGACGCTTGAAGAAGCGGCGTTAATCATGTACAACAACAAAGTCGGCGGCCTGCCCGTCATTTCGGACGTTGGCGCGCTCGTCGGCATAATCACCGCGACGGACATTTTAAAGACGTTTATCGAAGTCATGGGTTTGCCCGGCGGCGGCAAAACTCGGTTGACGTTGGAAGTCGACAACAAAGTCGGCGTCATTGCGGACATAACGAAAATTTTCGCGGACAACGGCATTAACATCGACAGCTTTATCACCTGCCGACAGAGCGAACACCGTTACGAACTTGTCGTGCGCCTTGCCGACAACGCGGCAGGTTTCGACAACGTGCTCAAAACTTTGGACGCACGCGGTTACAAGGTCGTGCACAGTGTCAAGATTGGTTGATGCGGCATGGAAAATTCCGCGTTCAGCATCGATTTTTACGAGACGCTCAACGGCGACTGTCCCGTCGAAGATTTTATCAAGTCACAAAATGTCAAGATGCGCGCAAAGATTTATCGAACGTTGGAGCTGCTTGAGGAACGCGGAAATTTTCTGCGTATGCCGCACTCCGAACATTTGGACGACGGCATATTCCAAATTCGTGCGCAAATCGGAAATGACATTGCTCGCGTGCTGTATTTCTTTGTCGTCGGCAGGCAGATAATTTTGACGAACGGTTTCGTCAAGAAAACCCAAGAAACGCCGCCCGCAGAAATCGAATTGGCGAAGAAATATCGCGCCGAATATCTCAGTCGATTGGAGGAGCAAAAATGAAAAATTTTCGTGATGCCCTTCGTGAGGAAATGAAAAATCCCGAATTCAAAAAAGAGTGGGACGCCTTGGAGCCGGAGTTTCGTCAGATTCGCAAAAGTTTGGACGGGGAAAATATTTCATCGTCGCCCAAAGCGTTCAAAAAATTTTCTGATGCGCGCTACGGTCGAAAGGTCGTGCCCGGCGTCAATATCGGTTAAATGTTTGGAGGTTTTATTATGCGCAAAAAAATTCTTGCGGCCATTGCGGCGGGCTTAATCACGTTGGGAAGTTTCACGTTGCCGACACAAGCTGCCACACGCGAAAAAGTTGCCGCGATTCACGTCGTCAAGGCGTCGGATTTCCAATACTGGAACGCCGATTCGCCCACGTTGCAAAAGATTGTTGACTTCGTCGAGGACGTGACCAATCCGAACAGCGCGAACTACATTCCGCCCGAAGACCGCATTGCGACTTTCGACATGGACGGAACGTTTTACTGCGAGACCGCGCCGCTGTACTTTCAAGAGATGATGTTCTTCCACCGCGTGCTCGAAGACAAGTCGTATCAAGCGCCGAAGAAGTATGTCAACCTTGCCAAGAAGATTTATCCCAAAGTCATGGCTCACGAGAAGCGCACGCCTGCCGAAGAGAAACTTCACATCGACGGGCTGAGCGAAGTTTATGCCGGCATGACCGACGAAGAGTATCGTGCTTACGTTCGCGACTTCATGAACACCAACGAAGACGGTTTGACGAACTTGAAGCGCGGCGAGGCGTTTTACCTGCCGATGGTCGAAATTATTTCGTACCTGGGCAACAACGGTTTCGCGGTATACATTGACACGGCTTGCGGCGTCAGCACCACACGCGAACTCGTCAACGGCGTCATTCCGATTCAGCCCGACAGAATTATCGCGTCGGATTTCGTGTACACGTCGACGAAAATGGGCAAGGACGCGCCCGACGCTCATTTCTTCGACCGCCACAAAGAGAAAGTTGTCATCTCCGGCAAGCCGATTATTCAGAACGCGAAGTCCGTCAAGATCTTCAGCATCTTGAATCAAATCGGCAAAAAACCCGTGCTTGCGTTCGGCAACTCGTCGGGCGACAGCGGCATGCTCGAATACACGCTGCAGGACAACAAGTATCGCTCAATGAGTTTCTTTGTTATCTGCGACGACACGGAGCGCGAACTCGGCAACCCGAAACGTGCGGCAAGTGACACGGCGTTGGCACTCAAGCGCGGCTGGAACCCGATTTCAATGCGCGACGAATTCAAGACGATTTACGGCGACAACATCAAGCGCGTCAAGTAATTCGGAGGCAACAACATGCGAAAAAAAATTCTTGCGGCTTTGACGGCGGGCTTAATCGCGCTCTCAAGTTTCACGGCGGTTGACGCGGCGACTCGCGACGAAATTGCCGCGATTCAAGTCAAACGCCCCGGCGACTTCAAGTATTGGGCGAAAAATTCCGTCGCCAAACAAAAGCTCGTCGAATACGTCAAGGACGTGACCAATCCAAAAAGCAAAAATTTTATCCCCGTCGCGGACAGAATTGCCGCCTTTGACGTGGACGGAACCATTGCTTGCGAAACCGCGCCGTTTTGCTTCGATTTTATGATGTTCGTGCACCGTGCGCTTGACGACCCGAATTACACCGCTTCCGCCGAAGACAGAGCCAACGGCGAACTCGTCAAAGCCGCGATTTACAACCGCAAGATGACCAACGACGTGCGCAGGAAACATTGTGAGTCGAACGCTTCTGTCTTCGCGGGCATGACCGCCGACGAATTCGCCGATTACACGCGAAACTATCTGGACACGCCCGTTGAAGGTTTTGACAACCTGAAAGTCGGCGAGGCGTTCTATCTGCCGATGATCGAAGTCATTTCGTACCTTAAGGCGAACGACTTCAAGATTTTTCTAATCAGCGGCGCGGACAGAGATTATCTTCGTACGTCGGCGGAAATTCTTCCCGTCGCCGGCGACAACGTGATTGGCACGGATTACAAATACGTCGCGACGAACCAGGGCTCAACCGACGGCATGGATTACACGTTGACGCCCGACGACAAAGTTGTTCGCGGCGGCTTCGTCAGCAAAGATATCAACATGAACAAAGTCAGCAACATGGCGCGGGAAATTGGCAAGCAACCCGTGCTTGTGTTCGGCAACTCAAGCGGCGACAGTTCGATGATAAATTTCGCCCTGCGCGGCAACAAATATCGCACGGCGGCGTTCTTCGTTATCTGCGACGACCTTGAACGCGAATTCGGCAACGTCGACAAGGCGAAAAAATGCGTCAAGCTTGCCGACGCGAACGGCTGGATAAAAATTTCAATGCGCGACGACTTCAAGACCATTTACGGCGACAACGTCACGCGTGAAAAATAATTCGGAAGCAGTTTCATGACGAAAAAACTTTTTGCACTGCTGGCGATGTTGTGTCTTTTGATGACGGGTTGCGGCTCTCAAGGCGGCGAACAAACTTCCAAGCCCGACAAAAAACAGACGACAATCGGCGTCATTTCACACTTGAACGCGAGCGAAGAAGCTTACAACAATTTGATGTCCAAACTCGAAAAGTCCTATCGCCCGTCGAAGGCGAACCTTACCGTCAACTTCAAGTACTTCAATCGCATGAACGACATGCTTGCCGCGCTCGAAGCCGGTCAAATCGACATGATGAGCACGTACAATTGTGTCGCCAACTACATGGTCAAGCGCAACGACGGCTTGGAAATGTTGACGAGCGAGCGCAAGTTGCACGATTCGTTTTGCTTTGCCGTGCGCGAAGACGACAAAACTTTGCTTGACGAATTGAACCGTGCGATTAAGGAAATGTCGACCGACGACACGTTGTCGAAACTGACGAAGCAATACATCACGGATTTAAATTTCGACGCGGAACCGCCCGCAGTCCCGATAACTCACATTGACGGCGCGGACACGATTAAAGTTGCCGTGACGGGCGACCTGCCGCCGTTCGATCTGATTTTGGCGGACGGAAAACCCGCGGGCTTTTCGACTGCGGTTTTGGCGGAAATTTCGCGTCGACTCGGCAAGAACATTGAGCTTGTCAACGTCGACAGCGGCGCACGTGCAACAATTCTTTCGTCGAAAGGCGCGGATGTCGTCTTTTGGGTCAGCGTGCCCAAAGACAGCAATTTAATTCCCGCCGACGTCGACAAACCCGCAGGCGTCGCGATTTCTGACCCGTACTTCAGCGACGAAATTATTCACGTCGCCAAAAAATAATTCGGAGGTTTTAACATGCGTAAAAAAATTCTTGCCGCTTTGACGGCGGGCTTAATCGCGTTCGGCGGCTTCAGCTTCGTTGACGCGGCGACTCGCGACGAAATTGCGGCGATTCAAGTCAAACGTCCCAATGACTTCAAGTGCTGGACGAAAGACGCCATTCCGAAACAAAAGCTCGTCGAATACGTCAAGAACGTGACCAATCCCAAAAGCAGAAATTTTATCCCCGTCGAGGACAGAGTTGCCGTTTTCGACATGGACGGAACGTTCATTTGCGAAACCGCGCCGTGTTACTTCGAGTGGATGCTGTATCTTGAACGCGCCTTGAACGACCCCGATTACACGCCGTCGACCGAAGACCGCAAATACGCGGAGATGGTTGACGCCGAAATTAAAGCCGGGCACTTCATGACGGGCAAATTCCCCAAAGGCATCGACCTTGGCGAAGCGAAGTCACAGCAGTCCGTTTTCGCGGGCATGACTCCCGACGAGTACACGGCTTACGTTCAAAAGTTCATGAACAAGCCCGTCGACGGTTTGACGAATCTCAAGTGGGGCGAGGCGTTTTACCTGCCGATGGTTGAAGTCATCAAATACCTGCAGGCGAACAACTTCACGGTTTACATTGTCACGGGCTCAGACCGTCCCGCAACGCGTGTCATGGCGTGCGACCTGCTCAAAATCCCGACCGGTCACGTTATCGGCACAGACCCGCAGATTCTTGCGTCGAATCAAGGCGACAAGTCAGCCGACAATTACGTTTACAGCCGCGACGACCATTTGATTCGCGGGCAGTTGACGCAGAAAAATCTTAAGATGAACAAGGTTGTCGCCATTGCCGACGAAATCGGCAAGCAACCCGTCCTTGCGTTCGGAAATTCAAGCGGCGATACTTCGATGCTCAATTACGCGATAACCGGCAACAAGTACAAGAGCCTGGCGTTCCTCGTTATCTGCGACGACCTTGAACGCGAACTCGGCAACGAAAAGAAAGCCGAAGGCAACCGCAAGCTTGCCGACAAAAACGGCTGGATTCAAATTTCAATGCGCGACGACTTCAAGACCATTTACGGCGACAAGGTCAAGCTTTCGAGGTAAAAAGATGTTCAAAGGCGTTATCTTCGACATTGACGGCACTCTTTACGACTACCAAACCAGCGACACGCTTGCGATGAAAAATTTCTGCGCGTTCGTCGAAAAAACTTTGGACGTCGACGAAAAAACTTTCCGCAACACATACGCCGAGGCACGCCAAATTGTTCGCGGGCGGCTCAAAGACACTGCGGCTCAGCACAGTCGAATCTTGCTGATTCAGACCGCGCTTGAACTTTTGGGACGGAATTGCTTCGCGCACGTCCTGGAGATGTACGACGTTTACTGGAATTTCTTTCTGGCGAACATGACGCCTTACGACGGAGCGGCGGACTTTCTGCGCGAACTGAAAGCGGCGGGCGTCAAAATTTCGACGTGTACGGACATGACCGCGCACATTCAATATCGCAAGCTAAAACGCCTTGACTTGGACAAATTTATCGACTTCATGGTTACCAGCGAAGAAACGGGCTTCGAGAAACCCGCGCCGATTATGTTCACTCTTGCGCTTGACAAACTCAAGTTGCCCGCAAGCGAAGTTGCCTTCTTCGGCGACGCGCTCGAACGTGACATTCGCGGTGCGGCGAACGTCGGCATTAAACCGTTTTGGTTCGTCGACGGGCGCATTGTCGAAGGCGGCGACGAGTTCACGAAGATTCATTCTTACCGCGACGAGACGCTTGCGAAAATCTTTTTCGGTTCGCGTTGAACGTTACTTTTCTTTGGCAGCAAAGAAAAGTAACCAAAAGAAACTGCGCTTGCTGTGATACATCCTGTATCACGCGCAAGCGGCGCGGCCGACATCCATGTCGGCCGGAGCTACGCATTATGTATTGCTTTTCGGAGGCGATTAAATGTTCAAATTCGCGCACAGCAACTTGAACGTGCTTGACCTTGAACGCAGCCTGAAGTTTTATCGGGACGCGCTCGACCTGCACGAAGTCGGCGGCATTGACGGCGGCGACGATTTCAAAATCGTTTACCTTGGCGACAGCTTCGACAGCCACCACAAACTTGAATTGACGTGGCTTGCCGAAAAGACGACGCCTTACGAATTGGGCGACAACGAAAGTCACATTGCCTTCACGACAAAAGATTTCGCCGCCGCGCACGCCCGTCACGAAAAGATGGGTTGCATCTGCTACGAGAACAAAGACATGGGCATCTACTTCATCGAAGACCCCGACGGCTACTGGCTTGAAGTTTTGCCTGAGTAAGTTGCCCACGACAAAAAAATTAACCGCCCGATTAGTCGAGCGGTTTTTTGTTTGCGATTTATGTCAAAGGATGAAGTGACCTCTTTTATAATTGTTAGCCGCAATGTTTTGATTTTCGGTGCGCGAACGAAATTGAGCGCGCTGTTGGCTGCTGTTGCCGACGAATACTTCGTCCACATAAATATAACTGTTCATGTCGTCGTAAGTTTGCGTGCCGTTGCCGCCCGCCATGCTGTCAAGTTGCGCGTCGTTGAGAATTTCGTTCGTCATGGTTATCAAGCTCCTTTGATTTCGGTTGTGAATTTGTTTTCTGCACATTATACGCGGCATGTCAATTTCCGTTACAGCGACAAAAAAATTAACCGCCCGATTCGTCGAGCGGTTTTTTGTTTGCGTGTGAAGTTAAGCGGCTTTCTTCTGGCCTTTGTACAGAACGCCGAGGTGATCAATCGAATTCATCATGCGAATTTCCCACTTGCCGTCTTCGTACTGCAAAACGTTGACGCAGGTGTTGTCCTGCTTGATTTGGTTGTAACGGTCTTTGAGCGGGACGTTGAGCAGACTGCAAATGACCGCCGAGTTGCCCGCCGAATGCGCGCCGACCAAAATGACTTTGCCGGGATATTTCGCGACAATGTCGTCCAACGCCGCACGGTAACGTTTCTGAATGCTCTGCAGGCTCTCACCGCCCGGCGGCGTGTAAGCCCAGCGTTTCTTCCACTGCAGGAGATATTCTTTCGGGTGCGCGTCTTCAATTTCTTTGAACGTCTTGCCCGCCCACTCACCGTAGCCGGCTTCTTTGAGGCGATTGTCGACGAAGTCAATTTGCCGACCGTGCGCCGCCGCAACTTTTTCCGTCGTGACGTAAGCGCGTTCCATCGGGCTTGAAACGAAAATGTCAATCGGAACGTCCTTCAAACGTTCGGCCAACAAGTCCGCTTGGTGCAAGCCGGTTTCGTTGAGCGGGATGTCAAGCGCGCCTTGGTAGCGGTGCGACTTGTTGTAATCGGTTTCGCCGTGACGAATCAAGATGATAATCGTCTTTTCGGCGGAGGCGAAGTTTGCGGGCAACAGGAAAGTCACCGCCAACAAAATCGCCGCGAACATTGCTTTGAACTTCAAAATGAGTCACAACCTTTCGTTAAATTTTTTCGACGCCGAACCATTTAGACGACGCGACCCAATGATAACGCAGTTCGCAGGAATTTTTCTGATCGAAACTCGACATGGACAAAGTTATCGTGTCGCCCGCAACGCGAATGTCCGACGTGTACCAGCCGCGCAGATTGTAAAGTTTCTTCGCGTCGTTGGTGTCGAAGAACTTGACCCATTTGCCGTCGCGGTTGCCGATAACCGCCGTGACGTTGCCGCCGCCCGTCTCCGTCGTCAAAAGGTACATGTCAAGTCCCGCGTCGTTTGGCAAGCGTGAAACAGCCGTCGAACCCTCGAAGACGTAATATTGAACGGTGTTGTTCCTGTCGCTCGCGCCGAACCAACTGCCCGCGTTGAAATCCGAGGCCGTCGCGTCGTCGAAGTGCAGATAAAGTTTGTCGCCGAAAATCGCGTAACCGTTCGTGTAAGAGTCGCCGACCTGCTGAGCGTCAATTTTCGTCGCGCCTTCGATTCGCAAGCCGTTGCCGCCGCCGATACCTGCCAAACCGATTTTCACGGGCTGTTGAAACGTCATTGCGTGAGCTTGAGCCGTCAACAGCAACATTGCGAACGTCGCCGCGAAAAATTTCTTGAACATGTCAATCATCTCCTTCGACGTGTTGATTCGTCACGCATAAAAAAAATCCCGCAATCTCTGCGGGAAAAAATTCGTTGACTTCAGCGCGTGAAGCCTAGCGTTCGTTCTTCGCGATATTTTTTGTCGACGTTGACATCGAAGTCTTCAACCTCGAAGCGCGTCAAGTCTTCGCGGGTGACTTCGCCGTCGGCATGTTGTTTGACGATTCGTTGAGCCTGCTTGAGCCACGCCTGTTCCAAAAGGTTGCGGACGAAGCGGCCGTTGCCGAAATCTTTTTTCTTGGCGACGCGGCGGAAAATCTTGCGGCAATGTTCGGTAACGTCGTCGGACACTTCATAACCGCGCTTGCGTGCCATGAGTTTGAAAATTTCCGTGAGTTCGTCGGGCGTGTAATCGGGAAAGTTGACGTGGAAGGCGATTCGGCTGCGCAAGCCTTCGTTGCGGTCAAGGAAGTCCTTCATCTTCTGCGGGTAGCCGGCGAAAATCACAATGACGTTGTTGCGGTGATTCTCCATCTCCTGAACGATTGTGTTAATCGCCTCTTCGCCGAAAGTGGCGTGTTCGCCGTCGCTCAAGCTGTACGCCTCGTCGATAAACAGGACGCCGCCGCGAGCTTCACGGAATTTGTTGCGCACGGCTTTGGCAGTCCAGCCGACGTATTTCGCGACCAAATCTGCGCGACCGCATTCGACGAAACGACCGGTCTTCAAAACTCCGTCACGTGCAAGAATCTGCGCGATTAATCGGGCGACGGTAGTTTTCGCAGAGCCGGGGTTGCCCGTGAAACTCATGTGCAATGCGGCTTTTTGCTTTTCAAGGTTCATGTCGACGCGCATTTTCTGCACGCGGTTTGCGGCGATAATCTGTTCGATTAAAGCTTTCTGTTCGGTGAGCCCGATCATCTCGTTGAAGTCGGCGTAAGCGTCGTTGGACTTGTCTTCGGACTTGACGCTGAGTCGGTCAACTTCGCGATAAGCGGGATACGTCTTGTTCTTGAGCGAGCTGTTGAAAAGTTTTTCCTGGACGTTGTAAATGTCGGACGCGCTGAAGGTGAGTTTGTCGCCCATTGCCTCCAAAAGTTCGTCGTCGGTGTACAGCGCAACGGCGTCGGGCGGCATGATTTTTTTCAGGTAAGTCAAAGCCGTGTCGCGATTGCCCGCGCCTTCGTGCAGTTCGATTATGTGCAGGTCGTCTTGCAGGCGTGAAGTCAACTGCGGCGCGAAACCGGGCTTGTCGGCAAGTTCGACGAAAATGCAAAGCGTGTTGCGTTGATAGCGTTTGACGGTCTCGGCAATGAATTCGACAACTTCCTCGTAAGCGTGCGCGAATTGCCCGCTGTTGACGCGTTCGCCGCTGAGTTCAATGACGACGGTTCCGCCCGCCGCGTTCTCGACGATTCGCTCGAAGTCAATTTCGTCGTAGCAGTTTTCGGTAACGTTGGTGATTAAGTTGATTCGGCGGCTAATCAAACGTTTGTTCGCGTACAGCGCGCCGACAAGCAGATTCGACAGCGACAACGCGGCCTTCGTGTTGCCCGCGGTGATTTTGTAGTGGACGGGTTGCCCGTAAAAATGATGCGCGTTCTCTTTGGAGTAGATGCGGCTGAATTCGTCCTTGAAAGTCTCGTCGGCAAGAAGTTTTTCGGCTTTGGCAGTCGCCGCGTCGAAACTCAAGCGTTTGTCGTCGCAGATGATTTCGCTTAGCTTGAACGTACGATTGTCCAGAGAGTCAAGCCCCAAATCCTGATTGAGCTGGTAGTAGTCGAAGTTGAAATTGTCGTCGCGGTTTGCGCGGTCGAAAATCTTGCTGAACTTTTTGGCGGTGATTTCGGTCAAGGCTTTGACGCTGATGTTTTTGATTCCGAAGTCGGCGTGCTCGTCGAAGAATTTTTCAAGCAGTTTGGTCAACTGCGCGGCAGTCAACTCTTTGAAGCCGTCGACGGAGGCAAGCATTTGGAAGACGTTTTGGCGGAAGCGGTGAATCAACACGCGCACGCGTTCGCCGTCGATGCCTTCGCTGAGCGTCGAACTCAATTCGCCCAAGCGCATACGTTCAGCGCGTTTGCCCTCGAAGCCGCCGGTTTTGGGATTTTGGATCTCGCAACTTATCTGGAAGTTGTAAAAAAGCATGACAATATCCTCCGTGTATCAGCACATGTGCAATTTTCAAAGATAACGGTGACCGGATTGTCACGGCGCACGACCAAAAAAATTCCTCCTTCCGGTTTTTCAGTCGGTAAAGTATGTATCGAACAAATTTCGCCGCAACTTAAGCGTCACGAAAATTTTCGGCGTGTTATCTTTGTTGATGTCGTTCGTCGAACTGATTGTAACACACTGCGGAAAGCTTTTGTCACTTCGTAAGATACAGTCGCGAAAATTTCAGCCCGTCGACAAAGCGTTGACACTGCCGCGCATGAAAAATATAATCGACGCAAAAATTTCTGAGAGTTTGAACGCGGCGATAATGTTTGAATGTCGGCAACGTCAACCAAGAGTTCCGCCGCTTTTAAAGTGCTCTACGCAAACTTTCGGGAGGTGAATGAAATTTTTAAGGCACTGTCTTTGTTTTCGGGTGCAGGCGGCATGGATCTCGGCGTTTTGCAAGCGGGATTTGATATTGTCTGTTGCGTGGAGCGTGACAAATTTTGTTGCGAAACGTTGCGTGAAAACATTTCCCGTGCGAACAATAACACGCAAGTTTTTCATGCCGACATCAAACAAATTGAACCGTCGGATTTAAACGTCGGTCGAATAGATTTGCTTTTCGGCGGCTCACCCTGTCAGGCATTTTCTTTGGCAGGCAAAAAACTTTCTCTCAAAGACGAACGCGGCGAACTATTGTTTGAATTCATAAGATTTGCCCGTGCCGTCAAACCGTCGGCGATTATGATTGAGCAAGTCAAGGGCTTTTTGACCGCAAAAGATTTAACGGGCAAAGTCGGCGGAGTTTTTGACACGTTCGTCACCGGCCTTGAAAATCTCGGCTACGTCGTAAAGTGGCAGGTAATGTCGGCACTTGAGTTCGGCGTGGCACAAAAGCGCGAACGAATTTTTCTTGTCGCCTTGATTCACGACAAATTTAATTTCCCGTCACCGACACACGGCAAGCCGGGAAATTTGTTTCTGCCGCCGTTTAAAACTGTCGGTGAAGTCATAAACGATTTGCCGCCGCCCAAGAAAAAGTCCGACACGACGGAAATTCCCGAAGAGAGCCATATTGACGTTACGCCGCCGCGTGACAAACAGCGAATTCACGGCGTGCCCGAAGGAAAATATTTGTCGTCGCAAAGTCATTTGCCCAAAGAACAACTTGGCGGTTTGACGCGCAAGGACACAACGAAATTTTTGCGTCTTGACAGAAATAAGCCGTCGAACACTCTGCGGGGAGGCGAAATTTTTTTTCATCCCGTCGAAGACCGCTACTTGACGCCACGCGAATACATGCGAATTCACGGTTACCCCGACGATTACATTTTGCGCGGACCAATACGCGGGAGGTCGGGCACGGTCAAAGATCTGGATCAGTATCGGCAGGTAAGCAACTCGGTTCCGCCGCCTTTGGCCAAAGCCGTCGCCGAAAAAATTTTGGAGGCACTTTCATGTCAAAAATCTGCGAACTGTTCGGTTATCCCGTGACGGATAAAAGCTCAAGCGTGCAAGAATCGCGCAGAAAAGCTTTTTGTCCGTTTACGTCGGCGACATGTGACGGCGGCGGAAATCGTTTTCAATCCGAAATAAATTTGTCGGCTCATCCCGAACTGCAAAAATTTTTTTCGGGCATGGACAAAGTTTCGTCGGGCATTTGTTCAATTCAGCTTCGTGACAGGGAACCGCCTTGGATAATTTGTCCGCGCAGATTGTTTTACATGGGCAAGTCGGCGACCGCGAAAATTTTCGGCGGCAAAACTCAAACCGTTCTGCTCAACAAATGCAAATTTCCTAAAGGAACGCGAATCGGCGTTTGGTCGGAAGTTAAGATAAAATACGTTCGCGGCGAAGAAAAGCCCGTGACTTTCGATTACACGTTCGATTACGTTTTGATGCCATTGGCGACGATCTCGGCACGTCGGGCGGTTGAAGCGACAAATTTGCCTTGGGCACAGTTGAAACGCGTTATTGCCGAAAACAATTTTGCTGTCGTCAACAAAGATGCCGAATTTTTCATTGACGATTTCCCCGTCGGCGCGCCCGTGATTGTCGAGGTCATGACTTCGAGCACGTCGGGCGGCAACAAAAAAATCCGCACTACAATTCCGCAGTCATTTGAAGATTGTGTTCTCGGACGGACTCATCTTGCGCCGGGCATAAATTATCGGCAGGTTTGGGCGCGCATGGCAAGCCAACTTATCGTTAAATCTCAAGCCGCAACGCATTGGAATGGCAAAGCTATTTGGATTGTTCAAGACTTGCTTGCCGATTATATTTCGTCGAGCACCGCGTTGAATCTGAAAAATTTTCTTTCCGACACGACCAATGAAGTAAACATTTTGTCATTCGCACATGACGCCGAAAAATTTTCTTTGTACGCAGGTTCGATACGTCCTGCCGATGATTATCATGTTCGCCCGTGTTTTCAAGACATTATTTTGGCTTCGGTATGTCCGCCGCGTCACGTGCTTATTTCGGCTCTGTGCAAAAAAATTCGTGCGAACGTTTTCACAACTTGAAGGAGGCAAAATTTTGTTCACGGCAGACAAATACGACGTGATTGTTATCGGCGCGGGACACGCGGGCATTGAGGCGGCACTGGCAAGCGCACGGCTCGGTTGCAAAACTTTGTTGACGACGCTGTCGCTTGAAAATCTTGCGATGATGCCTTGCAACCCGTCAATCGGCGGCCCCGCGAAAGGTCACCTTGTGCGCGAACTTGACGCTCTCGGCGGACAAATGGGCATTGCGGCGGACGAAACTTGCATTCAATTCCGCACGCTCAACACCGGCAAAGGTTTCGCGGTTCAAGCTTTGCGTGCGCAGGCGGACAAAAAAATTTATCAAGCGGCAATGAAACGCGTTTGCGAAAATGTCGACGGGCTTGACTTGAAACAGCTGCTCATTGAAGACATTTTGGTTGACGGCGACAAAGTCAGCGGCGTCGTTGCGGAGACGGGCGAAATTTTTCTTGCGGACGCGGTGATTCTTTCGTCGGGCACTTACCTCAGCGGGCGAATCATAATCGGCGAAAGCATCTTCGACGGCGGCCCCAACGGTCAACGTGCGGCGGTCAAACTTTCAACCGCGCTGAAAAATTTGGGCGTCAAACTCATGCGCTTCAAGACCGGCACTCCCGCACGCGTCGACGCACGAACGCTTGACTTCAGCAAAATGGAAATTCAACGCGGCGACGAACCTCCGCAAAATTTTTCGTTCATGACACGTCAACCCGTCACCAACCGCGTCGACTGCTACTTGACGTACACCAACGAACGCACGCACGAAATTTTACGCCGCAACCTTCACCGCGCACCAATGGCGAACGGGATTATCGAAGGCGTCGGCCCGCGCTACTGCCCGTCGATCGAATCGAAAATTATCCGCTTCCCCGACAAGGAACGCCACCAACTTTTTCTGGAGCCCGAAGGTTTGAACACGCAAGAATTTTACGTTCAAGGCATGTCAACTTCGATGCCAATGGACGTGCAAATCGAATTCCTGCACACGATACCCGGACTCGAACGAGCGAAAATAATGCGGGCGGGCTACGCGATTGAATATGACTGCCTCGACCCGTTGCAACTCAAACCGACGCTCGAATTCAAGTCAATCGCGGGCTTTTTCAGCGCGGGACAATCGAACGGCACTTCGGGCTACGAGGAGGCGGCGGCTCAAGGTTTAATCGCGGGCATAAACGCGGCGGCTTACGTCAAACAAACTGAACCGCTGATTTTGAAACGTTCGGAGGCGTATATCGGCGTGCTGATTGACGACCTGGTCACCAAAGGCACGAACGAACCGTATCGCATGATGACTTCGCGGGCGGAATATCGGCTGTTACTTCGGCAGGACAACGCGGACTTGCGCTTGACGCCGCACGCAATCCGAATCGGTTTGGCGTCGCCCGAACGACAAAAACTTTTCACGGCGAAACGCGACGAAATTTTGTCCGCGACACGTCGGCTCAACGAAATTAAATTGACGCCGTCCGCCGAAGTCAACGAAAAACTTTCCGCGCTTGACGTCGGCGAAATTCATAACGCAATGCCGCTTGCCGAACTTTTGCGTCGACCGTCCGTCACGTATGAAAAACTTCGCTCAGCGTTCGACTTGCCCGAAATTTCGTCGGAGGCCGCCGCGCAGGTTGAAATCGCGATTTTTTACGAAGGTTACATCAAGAAGCAGTCGGAGCTTGCCGCGAAGCTTGACCGCCTTGAAGACAAAATCATCCCGCCGAACGTCGATTATCACGCGTTGAAAAATCTGCGCGTCGAGGCACGGGAAAAACTTTCTGCCGTCAAGCCGCGTTCAATCGGGCAGGCGTCGCGAATTTCGGGCGTGTCACCCGCAGACATTTCGGTCTTGCTGGTGTGGCTTGAAACGTTGCGGTCGCTTTAAAAGCGACGGAACAATTTGTGTGCTCCGCAACGTTACAGCTGTTCAAGCGTTGTCGACGGTCAATAAGGTTTCTTGTCGACTGATGTCGGCATTTTTTTTTGCGTTTGACTTGTTACGGCGCGTCAACTAAAATGTTCGCGGCAAAAATTTTTGATAAGCAAGACGTAGCGATTAACTCCGGTTGTCAAAACGCCTTGCCAAACTGTTCCGCCGCTTTTAAAGCGGCCGCGGAGATGATGACATGTTTGTTGACGAGCTGTCGACGGCGGCGCAAAGTTTCGGGCTTGAACTTGACGGCGGGCAACTTGACGCCTTCGAGAAATTTTTTCGGCTTGTCGTCGAGCAAAACCGCACGATGAATTTGACGACGTTGACCGAGCCGCACGATTTTGCCGTCAAGCACGTGATTGATTCTTTGAGCGCGTGGGACGACGAACTTTTTCGCGGCAACGAAACGTTAATCGACGTGGGCACGGGCGCAGGTTTTCCCGGCGTTGCGCTGAAGATTTTTCGCCCGAAACTGAAACTTTGCCTGATTGATTCGCTCAACAAGCGCGTCGAATTTCTGAAACGCGTCGTCACGGAGCTTGAACTTGACGGCGTGGAAATTTTTCACGGACGAGCCGAAGAACTTTCGCGACAGAAAACTTTCCGCGAACGTTTCGAGATCGTCACGTCACGCGCCGTCGCAAGGTTGAACGTGCTTGCCGAATACTGCCTGCCGTTCGCAAAGGTCGGCGGACATTTCGTCGCGCTCAAAGGCAAAAGTTTCCGCGAAGAACTGTCCGAGGCACGGTCGGCGATTAAAATTCTTGGCGGCGGACAAATTTTCGTTCGCGAACCGAAACTGCCGACGCTTGACGAAATTCGTGCGGTGATTTACGTCGACAAAAAATTTCCGACGCCCGACAAGTTCCCGCGTCGCGAAAACTTAATCCGAACCGTTATGTTGAAATGAGGAATTGGCGTGAGAAAACATTTAATCGCGGGCGCGGCGATACTCGCGCTGTTTGTGAATTCACCGCAGGTTTCGGCGGCCGACGAAGACGTCGTTATCTTCGGCGGAGAATTCGACGACGACACAAAGCCGCGTGAAGTCGAACGTCCCGCGCCCGTGCGCGAAGTCC
Organism: uncultured Selenomonadales bacterium; assembly: GCA_947165295.1. GTDB lineage: Bacteria > Bacillota > Negativicutes > Selenomonadales > Selenomonadaceae > Quinella. Next base: position 102,771 of record CAMUZU010000003.1, read on the forward strand.
CGCCGCCGGTCGACAAACCCGTCGCAGAACCCGTCAAGCAACCCGAACCGCCGCCCGTTGAAAAGCCGAAGCCCGAACCCGTCAACGAGCCGAAAGTTGAACCCGTCGCGGAGCCCGAACCGGTCAAGCAACCCGTGCGCGAAGCCGAACCCGTCAAGCAACCCGTGCGCGAAGCCGAACCCGTCAAGCAACCCGTCAACGAGCCAAAATTTGAACCCGCGCAGAATTCCGACGAGGACGACGACGACTTGGGCGACGTGTTGATCTTCGACGACATTTCGCACGCAAAAGTTCAACCCGTCGACGAACCGAAGCCCGCGCCCGTCAATGAGCCTGTCACCGAGCCCGTCGACGAGCCGTTTAAAAATCAACAGCCCGAACCCGTCAACAAGCCCGTCGATGAGCCCGTCAAAATCGAGCCGCCGCCCGTCGAGAAGCCGAAGCCGTCACAGCGCACGCAAGTCGAAGAGCCGTCGAACACGAAACTCAAGCAACTCAAGAAGCGTTTCGTCAAGCTGGCGGTCGACGAGACTTACATTTATTATCTGGACAGAACTTCCGTGCAGTGGCGCAAGATGCCTTATTCGTCAAGCGAGTACATCGCGGATTTTTGGGTGCGCATGATTGCCCGCGAGCCGCAGAATGACGAAGATTCTTACGGCGCGGACGACGATTCGCTGGAGATTTTATCGGCACGCGAAAAGGGCTATCGTTACCGCCCCGAAGACGAAGAAGTTTTGCGGCGACAAAGTTACGTGCTGGAGCATTATTATCTGCGCCCGAAGACTCAGCAAATTCAGTTCCTGTGCGAGCTGGAGGTTTTCGGTCGCCCGCAAAACACGATTAACGAGCGCGAATACGATTATCGCAACTGGGAAAATCTTGTGCCGGGCAGCGTCGAATCCGTGATTTATACGTCGGTGATTAAGCTTATCGACACGTCGAAGGCCGACGCGAAAGGTCACATGACGTTCAGCGACATGCTTGACGAATACCTGAGAATTTCGCTGTGAGGTGTGATTTTTGGAGACAGATTTATTTTCGCCCGCGCTGATAATTTTGTTGGCGGCGGTGAGCGGATATTTTTCGTTGATGGAAACGGCGTTAATCGAAAGTCACCGCGGCCGACTTGAAAAGTTGTCCGACGACGGCGACAAGGACGCCAAAGCCGTTTTGGAGCTGATTGAACTTCCCGCCGCATTGACCGTCGCGCAAATCGGAATCACGTTCACGGGCATATTGGCGGGCGTGTGCGCCGTGCTGTCGATACCGCCAATCGCCGCAGTGCTGGGCAACTTTTTGGAGCGCGAAGAAATTCTTTCGGCGATAATCGCGCTGGGCGTCACGACGTTTATCTTTCTGCTGTTCGGCGAATTCCTGCCGAAGCTTGCCGCGAAACGAAATCCCGAATACTTCCTGCTGAGCCAATACAAAATTTTCCGCCTGCTTGTGCGGCTGATGAGTCCGTTTGTCGCGCTGTTGACTTCAATTGCGAACGGCATTGCGTTTATCTTCGGAATGAATTCGTCGCAACCCGACGCCGTCACCGAAGACGAAGTGCTTGACCTTATCGAACAGGGCACCGAAGACGGCACGATTGAGAAATCCGAACAGGAGCTTGTCGACCGCATATTCGACATCGGCGACGAAACGGCTTATTCGCTCATGACGCCGCGAGTCAAAATCGTTTGGCTTGACTTGACCGACGAACTCGAAAAGAATTTAAAAATCGTGCAGGACAGTCCCCACACGATTTTTCCCGTCGGCTTGGGCAGTCTCGACGAGTGCAAAGGTTTGATTTACGCGAAAGATTTACTCGACGCGGTCTTACGTGACGGCCGTCAAGTCGATTTGTCCGCGCTGATTAAAAAGGCCGCTTACGTCCCGCGAACAATGGAGGCGTTGCGCATTGTCGAAAAGTTTCGCTCAAGCGGCGTGTGCGAGGCAATGGTCAACGACGAGTACGGCGGAGTTATCGGCTTCATTACGCTTGATGACATCCTGCGCGAAATCGTCGACACTTCCGCCGCCGACGAACCCGAACAGAAGTTCACGCGCAACAAGGACAATTCCTGGACAGTCGACGGGCTTTGCGACATTGACGAATTTAAGGAGCGTTTCAACATCGACGAGTTGCCCGACGAAGAACGCGATCACTTCCAAACAATGGGCGGTTTTTTGACGTCGCAGTTCGGTTACATTCCGAAAGTCGGCGAAGTCCGCGAGTGGAACGGCTTCCGCTTCAAGGTCGCCGAAATGCACGGCGTGCGTATCGGCAAGATTTTAATCACGCGGCTCAGCTGAATTGTTATCGGTCTGTATGACCGATTTTTTTATTGCGCCGACCGGGCACGTCGCGAAAATGTTTTGCCAATCTTCGGGGCGGCTTTCGTCGACAATGATTCGCCCGCGCTCAAAAGTCACACCGCCGAATTCAGATTCGGTCACGCAGGCAAGACAACGCACGCAAATTTTTTCGTCACAAGTTATCATGTCGTCAACCTCCGCGCAGATTGTAGCACAAAAAAAGTCCCTCGACGTTTGCCGAGGGATTTTTAGTTTGCCTGCGTTGAAACGTTACGCTGATTGCCAAGATTTTGTGACGTGATTGAACCGCCAGGACGAACCGTCGGCAAGATTAACCGCCGCGCTCAAAAGTTCCGTGCTTTGGATATTGATGACATTGCCGGTGTTGAAGGCGATTAAAACCGAGCCGTTGCCTTCGACGGCGGCAACAATGTCGCTCAACGTCGCGTCGTTCAAGTTGACGATATCGGCACTCGACGCGCTGTAGAAGTTGTCCGCGCCCTGATAACGTCCGCCGATAAAAATGTCCGTGCCGAGTCCGCCGACGAGAGCATCAGCCGCCGTGCCTGAGCCGCCCCAAAGTTGACTTCCGCCGTCGCCCGCGAAGATGACGTCCGTGCCCGCCGACGAGCCTTCGATTATTTCGTAACTTGCAATGCCGCGCCCGTCGATAACGCCCGCCGCCGAAGCTTTGTACGCCTTGACGAATTCGCCGCCCGACGCGTTGCGAAGGTCGACAACTTTATCGACGACGTTTTGAATCGTGAGCGTGCCTGCCGACGAATTGACGACGAAATTGTTGCCGCTGAAAGTTGCGCCCATGAAACTGCCGCTTAACGTGACGGGTTCGCCCATGTAATTCGAGATGACTTGACTTGTGCCCGTTGACGGCGTTGTTGCCGGAGTTGAAGCCGTGTCACCGAACGAGCCTGCAGGCACGGTTTGGATATTGAGCGATGACGACAAACTTGCCGCGTTTTCAAGCAGAATCGAGCCTGCGCCGACATAAATCATGACGTTGCTGTTGCTTATCTGTGACGCGTAAGAGCCTGCAACTTGTAACGTGTCATTTGTGCCAAAGCCTGTGACGGTGTCCGCGCCATAGCCCGAATATTGAACGACATTGCCGCTGTTACTGGAGCTATACAAGCTTACGAGGTCATTTCCATAACCGCCATTGATGGATATATTGCTTCCCGTGTAAACCTTAATTGTGTCGTCGCCCGCGCCGCCGTTGATTGAACTGTTATGACTGTTGGAATCAACGTAAATGGAATCGTTGCCTTCACCGCAAATAACCGTGCAATTGATGCCTCTGCTGAAAATAGAATCGGTACCGTCGCCGCCGATAACCATGCAGTTAATGCCTTTGCTGGAAATGACATCATTGCCTGCTTCGCCGTCAATGTAAGCATAATTGCCGTAACTGTCGATATTGTCGTTGTCGTTGCCGCCGTAGATGGTTGCATTGTCGCCGGAATTACTGATGGCATCTGCGCCGTCCCCACCGCTTAACCATCCATTGTTACCGTGATTATAGAGGATGTCGTTTCCCGCTTCGCCGACAAGGACATTGTTGTTACAATACCAATCTGCCCGGATTATATCATTTCCGTCGCCGCCTGTCATTGAAACATTGTCACCGCGATCGCTATTGTAAAGTGAGTCATTGCCGTCACCGCCCGCAATCGTGACATTGCTTATGCGATCGCGATTGAAAATCGAGTCGTTGCCGCCGAGTCCCAAAATCGTCACGTTCGACGAACTGTTGTGGTAATTGTCGGCACCTGCGGTAAGTGTAATAACTTCAGCCATAAAACCATCTCCTTTCAAATTCGCAGAAACAAAACTTCAATCGCGTACAGTTTACACTTTCGAGTTGAGTTGTCAAGTTTCCCGCGCAACAAAAAATCGCCCTTCATGCCGAAGAGCGAAAAATTATTTCAAGCAAAAGTTTTCCACGTGTTGACCAGTTCGCGAGCCGCAAGCCTGGGATTGTCCGCGCTTGTGACCGCCGACACGACGAAGAATCCGTTGACTTTCGTCGCGGCAAGTTCGCGCAGGTCGTTGACTTTGACGCCGCCGCCGACAACCACGGGTCGCGGGCTGAATTCGGCAATCGTCGCAAGTTCGTCGAAGCTTAAAGTTTTTTCGGCATCGGCTTTCGTCGACGTGGCATGCAAAGCACCGACGCCGAAGTAATCAATCTTCGACACATCAGCCGCAGTGACAAGTTCAAGCGAGTTCGCGCTCAAACCGACAATCGAATCTTCGCCGAGAAATTTTCTGCACACGTCGACGGGAATGTCGCTTTGCCCGACGTGCACGCCGTCAACTTTAATGCCGAGTTCCCGCGCCGCAAGCACAACGTCAAGCCTGTCGTCGACAAGCAGAGCAACCGAATCGCTTTTGCCGAGCCGTTGAATTTGAGCCGCGCATTTGTCGAGCGTCGAAATCATTTCGCGGGCGGAAGAAACTTTCGAGCGAAGTTGCACGCAGGTAAAGCCTTCGTCGACGGCAGCGGCAACAATTTCGTCGACGGGCTGAACGCAATTTTCGCGCCCGATAACCAGATAAGCCGAAACGTCGAGTCGTTCGCGAATGTTCATTTGCGCACCCCGAAACGTCCCAAGACCGAGCTTATGCGCGACTGAATTTCTTGCGAGTCGGCGGGTTGAGTTTGCGTCGATTGAGCTTGCGCGGGTTGAGCTTGTGCGTTCAAGGCGTCGTTGAGCCTGTCGAGTTTGCCGTCCATCATCGAATCGAAGCCGGGGCGAATGTCCGCCTTCAAGATGACTTCCGTGCGAATGCCTTTTTCGGCAAGGACGAACGTCGCACGCTTGACAACGTCCATGACGGCATCCCAATCGCCTTCAATTTCGGTGAACATCGACGAAGTTTTGTTCGGCAGGCCGCTTTCGCGAATGACTTTGACGACTTCGGCGACGTGCGCGCTGAGTTCGTCGCCGACACCGACGGGCGCAATCGCCACGGCAATCAACGTGTTCATGTCGAAACCTCCTTAATCGGCGTGCGGGAAGGCGACAACGCCGAAATTAAACATGCTCTCGAACAGCGATTCGACGGCGCGGAATTTTTCGGACACCTCAGTTGCCGTCAAGTTGTACAGGTTGTCCAGGAAGTGAACTTTGAAACTTGCGGGACCGTGAGCGTCCGCGACTGCCTTTGAGCCGGCAAGATTGAAAACCGTCGTCGCCGTCAAAGCCGCAATCAACGGGCTTGCGACAGCCGCGTAAACCGCCATGACGCCGCCGAGTGCACAGCCGCTGCCGGTTATCTTCGTGAAAAAATCCGAGCCGCCCGTGCACATGACAATTTCTTCGCCGTCGGTGATTAAATCTTCTTCGCCCGAAACCGCGACGGCACCGCCCGTGAATTTTGCAAGAGCGACCGCCGAGACTTTTGCCGCAGAAACTTTTTCGGTTGACTCAACGCCGCGAACTTGTCCGCCGTCCGTGTCAATCAAGCTCCACAGTTTGGCAAGCGCGATAATCTCTGATGCGTTTCCGCGAATGATTGTCGGCTTGAAGTCTTTGAGTTGCAACAAAATTTTCGTGCGCAGTTCCGACATGCCGATACCGACGGGGTCAAGCACCCACGGCTTTTGCAGTTCGTGACAGGCCTTCGCCGCACGAGGCAAAGTTTCCGCGTAAAACGGCATTGCCGTGCCCATGTTGACGTAAAACGCGGGCGCAAGCTTTGCAATGTCTTCGCACTCGTCGGGCAGATACATCATTGCCGCCGCGCCGCCGACCGCCAGTTGTGCGTTGGCAACAAAATCTTGCGTGACCGTGTTTGTTATCGACGGAGCAAGCGGATTTTGAGTTCGCGCCTCGTCGAATGCCCGTGCAATTTCCGAGCGAATTTCAGTGTCTGTCAAAACAATCGCCTCCTTAAATCAAAAGGACGTTGCCGCACGCAACGCCCTTGTTATTTTCGCTATGGTGACGCCTAAGGGATTCGAACCCTTGAACCCGCCGTGAGAGGGCGGTGTCTTAACCACTTGACGAAGGCGCCGAATCACTGCGACGGATAATATCACAGTCAAAAAGTTTCGTCAAGGCGCGACTTGTTACTTTTCTTTTGGCGCAAAAGCATCACACATCGCACGTCCTGTGCGGCCTTAAGTTACGTTGCGGCGAATTTCGTTGACGATTAATGTTGCCGCGTGAGGTCGGGCAAGTTTTTTCGCGCAACGTTTCATTTCGTCGAGCCGCGCAGGTTGAGTCAACAGTTCTTCGACGACGTCTGAAATTTTTTGTTCGCCGACGGAAATCGCCGCGCCTCGTTCGACTGCAAATTTCGCGTTGAGGAATTCGGGCCCCGGTATCGGCGCGTGCAAAATCAACGGGACGCCCGCCGCGAAAGCCTCCGTCATGGTCAGCGCGCCCGGTTTGGTGACGAGCAAGTCCGCCGCCGACATGAGCTTATGCACGTCCGCGACGAAGCCGAGCACTTCGACTTCGTGAGAAATTTTTTCGCGCAAACGTTTCAGCCGCGACAACAAATTTTCGTTCTGTCCCGCGACGACCGTGATTTTCAGCGGGCGACGGATTTTGTCCAGCTCCGACAAAGTTTCTTCGATTGAGCCGAGACCGAGTCCGCCGCCCATGATTAAAATTGACGTGCGCGCAGATTCGCAAACTCTTTCGAGCGTCGCGAATTCTTGAGCGATTGGAATGCCCGTCGCGAAGATTTTTTGTCCCGCCCGACAGTGTGTCGCAAGTTCGCGCCGCATGTCTTCGGTTGCGACGAAATACGCATCGACTTCGCCGAAGATCCAAATTTCGTGCAACGAGTAATCCGTCAACACCGCCGCGAGCAAAAAATTTCGTTGCGACTTCGCGTGCAAAAATTTCCACAGCGACGCCGCCGCTTCGGGGAACGGGTGCGTGCAAATGACCGCGTCGGGCTGAAATTCGTTGAGCAGGCGGGCGAACGGCAGATACATCAACGCGGAGCTGAAAAATCTTGCCGTGACGCCGACACGCCGCCCGTCCGCGAACCTATAAATTCGGTCGTACAGGTCGGGAATGAATTTCAGCGCAGCGAGATAAAATTTTTTCGTCAACCAATTCAGCGACGAAATTTCCCGTGCGGTGAAGTCAACAACTTGCGCGTCGTCGCCGAAAATTTTCTGCAGAGCCTCCGCCGCCTTCGTGTGGCCTGAACCGATTGACGCGGACAGAATCAAAACTTTCATGCGGTTAATCCACCATCAACCGTTAAGACTGCGCCCGTGACGAAACTTGCCGCGTCCGACGCCAAAAAGTAAATCGCCGCCGCGACTTCGTGAGCCGTGCCGATTCTGCCGAGCGGATAAACTTGCGCGAGATCTTCGACGGTTGCGCCCGAAAGTTCAAGTTGCCGCTGAGTGAGTGGCGTCCAAATGTCGGCGGGCGCGACGCAATTCACGCGCACGGGGAAACTTGCCAGTTCCAACGCAAGCGATTTCGTCAACGCGACGACGGCACCTTTCGACGCCGAATAAGCCGCGCAGAAATAATTCCCGCGAATGCCCGCGTCACTTGCGACGTTGACAATCGCGCCGTGACTTTTGATGAGTTCACCGACGGCGGCACGCGTCACGAAAAAAGTTCCCTTGACGTTCGTGGCAAAGATGTCGTCGAAAGTTTTTTCGTCGACGGAAGTTATCGCGCCTTCGCTGTAAATGCCCGCGCTGTTGACCAAAACATTGACGCCGCCGAAAATTTCAACCGCACGCGAAACGATTTTGTCGCAGTCGTCGACGTTGCGAACGTCCGCCGAAATAAATTCAACGTTGCCCGCAAGTTGCGACTTGACGCTGTCGAAACGCGTTTGACTTCTGCCGACGAGCACGCAGTTAAATTCGTGCGCAAGAAAAATTTTCGCCGTCGCAAGCCCGATGCCCGACGTGCCGCCCGTAATGATTGCAGTCTTCAAAATTCGCCTCCAAACAAAAACAGAGCCGAGCGTAAACTCGACTCCGTGAAAGATTTTTCAGTGATTGACGGCCTCTTTCAAGCTCTTGCCGGCTTTGAACGACGGCAGGTTCGACGCTTTGATTTCGATCTCTTCGCCGGTGCGGGGGTTGCGACCTTTGCGCG
>CAMUZU010000004.1 GCA_947165295.1 uncultured Selenomonadales bacterium
CAAATTTTTTCTGAGTGTCGCCGATACTTTCAATGGGCGGCATGTCGCCGTTGACTTTGCGAATCATTTCTTCGACGGCGAACGATTCTTGCAGCGTCTCGACGCACTCACGCAGGAGTTTGAATAATTTTTCGCGATGTTTCATGGTAACGCCTCCGAATTTTTGACAAACAGCCGTCGAAACATTACAATGAAAACGCAAAGACGCCTCGACGGCTCTTGACTGGTTAAGTATCGTCATTGTAGCTTGTCGAAGCGTCTTTCGCAATATCCAATGTCTCTGCGCGAACATTTTGGTTGCGGGCACGGCGATTTACGAATCAACCGACGTTTGGGCGTCCGCGGCTCTGTTGAAAGGCGAATAACTTTTTGTAACCACACCCCGAAATTAAAAACCCTCAGGCAATGTGCTTGAGGGTCTTTTTTCGTCAGAACAGCGTCAACTGATTCGTCGCGGATAAGCCGTTCAAGCAACCGTGACTTTTCAGCGCGGCGATTGAAGTCTTGTTTAAACTCGTGCGGGACTTCAGGTCTTCGACGGACATGAACTTTCCGTGCTCGCGTGCCTCGACGATTGACTTTGCCTGCGCCTCACTCACGCCGTCAATCGAACTCAGCGACATAAGCAACGAATTCTTGCGAATAATGAAGTCTTCCGCCGCAGATTCGTAAATGTCCGCACGCTCGAAGGTGAAGCCGCGCAGGAAGAATTCGCGCACGACTTGATAATCCGACAGTAAGTCGCTTTCCTTATCGTCAAGCTTGCGTTCGTCGGCAATTTCGGCAAGTTCGTCCAACTTCTGCTTGACGTAAGCCGCGCCCTTGATAACTTCGTTGGCGTCGAATTTTTCCGTGCGTTTGCTGAAGTAAGCCGCGTAATAAGCCAGCGGATAATGAACTTTGCACCAGGCAATTCGATAAGCCATCATGACGTAAGCCGTCGCGTGCGCACGCGGGAACAGATATTTAATCTTTTGGCAGCTGTCAATGTACCAGTCGGGCACGTCGTGTGACTTGAGGTCGTCGACAACTTCGGGCTTGATGCCCTTGCCTTTGCGCACGGACTCCATCGTCTTGAAGGACTTGAGCGCGTCAACGCCGTGGTGAATCAGATACATCATAATATCATCGCGGGCGGAAATTGCGTTCTTGAGCGTGCATTGACCGGACTTGATTAAATCCTGCGCGTTGCCGAGCCAAACGTCCGTGCCGTGCGAAAAGCCCGAAATTCTCACGAGGTCGCTGAAACAGTCGGGCTTCGTGTCGTCAATCATCTGCCGCGTAAAGTTCGTGCGGAATTCGGGAATGCCGTAAGTGCCGGACTTCGTGCCCAGTTGCATTGAAGTTACGCCGAGCGCGTCGGTCGAGTTGAACAGGCTTAACGTCGCTTTGTCGTCGAGCGGAATTGTTTTCGGGTCGCGGTGCGTCAACTTCTCCAACATGCGAATCATCGTCGGATCGACGTGCCCCAAAATGTCCAGCTTGACGAGCCGCGAACTGATCGAGTGATAATCGAAGTGCGTCGTTATCGTCGACGAGTCTTTGTTGTCGGCGGGATATTGTATCGGCGAAAAGTAATGAATGTCCATGTCACGCGGCACAACCATGATTCCTGCGGGATGTTGACCCGTCGTGCGCTTGACGCCTTGACAGCCCGCCGCGATTTTGGCAATGAACGAGCCGTGCTTTTTGATGCCGCGTTCGTCGAAATATTTCTTGACGAGCCCGAACGAAGTTTTTTCCGCGACGGTCGAAATTGTCCCTGCGCGATAAACGTTGTGCTTGCCGAACAGAACTTCGGTGTACTTGTGCGCGGTCGATTGATATTCGCCGCTGAAGTTCAAGTCAATGTCGGGAACTTTGTCGCCGTCGAATCCGAGGAACACCGCGAACGGTATGTCGTGACCGTCCTTGATGAGCTTATGACCGCACACGGGACAAGTCTTCGTCGGCAGGTCGTAGCCGCAACCGTATTCGCCGTGCGTGAAGAATTCGCTGTACTTGCATTTCGGGCAACGGTAATGCGGCGGCAACGGATTGACTTCGGTTATGCCCGTGAGCGTCGCGACGAAAGACGAACCGACACTTCCGCGTGAACCGACAAGATAGCCGTCGTCGTTGGACTTTTTGACGAGCCGTTGAGCGATTAAGTACAAGCCCGCGAATCCGTGACCGATAATCGGCTTGAGTTCCTGTTCGAGCCGTGCTTCGACGAGTTGCGGAAGATTTTGCCCGTAAAGTTGTCGCGCCTTCGCATAAGACGTTTCGCGAATTTCTTCCTCCGCGCCGGGAACTTGCGGCGAATACAAACCGTCGGGTATCGGCTTCAAGAATTCGACGGACTCCGCAATTTTGTTCGGGTTGGTGACGACGGCGGCATAAGCAGTTTCCGCGTCGAGGTAGTCGAATTCGCGTAACAGTTCGTCGGTCGTGCGCAGGTAAAGCGGCGGTTGCTTGTCGGCGTCGGCGAAACTTTTGCTTGCCAACAAAACTGCGCGGCAAATTGCGTCTTCGGGATTCAAAAAATGCGCATCGGTCGTGGCGACAAGCGGCTTGCCGAGTTTCTTTGCCAACGCGGCGACTTTGCGGTTGATGTCGCGTAAATCTTCGTCGGTCGTGATGTTCGGGAAGTCTTCGCTGCGAACGAGGAAGTCGTTGTTGTGAATCGGCTGAATCTCCAAGTAGTCGTAGAACTTCGCGATGTCTTCAATCTCCGCGTCGGACTTGCCCGCAGTGATTGCGCGAATCAATTCGCCCGCTTCGCACGCCGAGCCGATAATCAAACCGTCGCGCAGTTCGGCAAGCAAACTTTTCGGAATGCGCGGGCGATAATACATGAACTTCAGCTGACTTATCGACACGAGCTTGTACAGGTTGGCAAGTCCGGCTTTGTTTCGCGCAAGAATGATGACGTGGTTTGCAAACTTCTGCTTCCAATCGTCGCCGACAAGGTAACCTTCCATGCCGTAAATGATTTTAATCGGCGTGCCTTTCTTCGCGAGTTTTTCGGCGGCAAGCGCGGCGTTCGGGAAGGCCTGAATAACTCCGTGGTCGGTCACCGCGACGGACTTCCAACCCCAAGCGGCGGCGGTTTGAATCAGCTTTTCGACGGGGATAACGGCGTCCATTGCGCTCATTGTCGTGTGCACGTGCAGTTCCGTGCGCTTGACTTCGGCGTCGTCGGTGCGCGCTTGAGTCTGCGGCAAAATTTCCACCGCGTCGACGAACAGGCAAACTTCCTTCGCATAATCGTCGAAACTTGTCTTGCCCGCGATTTTGACGTTCATGCCGGACTTGAGCGCGTCGGCGAACGGTTTGGCTTCGGCGGACTTGTCGCTCTTGAAGAACTTTTTGCAACTGATGCCGTCGCTTTTGTCGGTCACGCTGAACGAAACAATCACGGTGCCGGTTTTGGTTTCGCGCAGTTTGACGCCGTTTCTGTCGCCCGAACCGATTTCGCCGATTATGACAACCGCGCCCGAATTTTCGTCGACGTTGCCAATCGAAGTGACGTTGCCCGAAATTTTCTTGCCGACAAGTTTCTTGCCGCTTGAAGGTTTGTCGCCCGCCGGAACGTCGGTTTGCGTCGCGGAACGTTTGCGCTTTGGCGACGATTTTTCTTTGGCGGCGTATTCGTCGGCGGTCGATGCCATTTGACTGATTTCGACTTCGGTTTGATAACGTTGCGACAGAAAACTTTCGGCGGCGCGCAAAGTCTCCGAGGCGAAAAGTTCCTTGCCGCGCAACGTGATCTGCCACAAATTCCTTTCGGGCGTGACGATGACTTTTTCGAGCGTGCAGCTGTCGAAGTCGGCATCAATCGTTCCGACGAGGGCGAAGACCTTGCCGAAGATTTTTTCGCCGTCGAACTTAAGCAGGTAACTGTTCAAAGCTTCACCTCCGAAAAAAAATCCGAGAGCCTGTCGCCCTCGGTCGAGAAAAAATTTTTCAGCCGCGATTTTGTTGCGCCGCCCAAATGTGCAAGCCGTTCATGTCGACGGCCTCTTGAAAGATTTCGCACAGCGCGTCGGAATAAAATCTGCGGTACAGTTGCCGATAGATTTTAATCTGTTCGTCGGGGAAATAATCCCAACGCAGAATCAGCGACAGGAAAACGTTTTCAATGTTGGCGGCGGTCTGTTTGTTGACTCTCAGCGCGGCGATGTTCGGGTAACGGAAGACGCACTCGTCGGGCTGGAAGTTCAAAAACTTTTCCGCAGTCACCGCGCCGAACAGAATGCCCGTCGCGTCGGCTTTTTCGCAGTTGGTGAACTGGTGAAGCGACACGTCATGCAACACGACAAGCGCGCCTTCGGGCATGTACGGCAACACGGCGATAAAGTCCAACAGTTCGCCGGGCAACATGTGCGTCGTGTCGAGTATGACGAAGTCCACGCCGCCGATTTCATCAATGACTTGCGGCAAGATTGTTCCGAGATGAAACTTGTGTGTGCCGCGCAGGTTGCCGAAAAATTTTTCCTTCGCCAACGTCGCGAGAAAGCCCGTCGGATATTTAGGATTGCGCCAAAAGTTCGGCGCAACGTCAATCGAATGCATTTCGTAAGGCGCGCCGATGTCTTCGAGCGTTTGAAGGATTATCGCCGTCGTGCCGCCCGACGCCACGCCTATTTCGAGGATTTTTTGCGGGCGAAAGGTTTTCAGCGCACCGCACAGAAACGCCGATTCAAACTCCGACATTTCGGGTTCGGACGGATACGCGGGCAAGTGCGATAAAATTTTTCTGCGCGGCGCGAAGTCCATGGGCATTGCGTTTAAGCGAATCATACGGCAGCGATGTCCTCCTGCGTCAAAGATTTCAAACCGTTGCCGTTGAGCAGAGCTTCGGCCTTCTTCGTGTCGTTGACGCGGAAAATCATGTAAGCGCGTTCCCTGCCCGCGAAAGCGTACATGTATTCGATGTTGACTTGCGCGTCGCTGAAATTCTTCAACAGCGCATTGAGATAACCGGCTTCGTCGGCGATTGCGTAAGCAAGCACGGGCGTAAGAATCGCGACGAAATTGTTTTCTTTGAGGACGTTGACTGCCTCGAACACGTCGTTAACAATCATGCGGACAATGCCGAATTCGCTTGTCTCAGCCAAACTTAAAGCGCGAATGTTGATTTTGTTCGTCGCGAGGACTTCGGTCAGTTTGTTCAACGTGCCGGGCTTGTTCTCCAGAAAGACGGAAACTTGATTGACGCTCACGGTGATTCACCTCCGTTAAATTTTGCGGTTATCAATGACGCGGACGGCTTTGCCTTCGCTGCGGGTGATTGACTTCGGCGCAACTAGCGTGACTTTCGCCTTGATGCCGAGCATTGCGCGCAAACCGTCTTCCAAAACTTTGCGGCGAGCTTGAATTTCGCCGAGATTGTCGGTGAACATGTCGGGCGTCATTTCGACTTTGACCTCGAACGTGTCGGTGTTGTTGACGCGTCCGACGATAATTTGATAATTCGCCGCGTAGCCGTTGTTCATGAGCACGGTTTCAATCTGGCTGGGGAAGACGTTGACGCCGCGAATAATCAGCATGTCGTCGGAACGACCCTTCGGCTTCGTCATGCGGACATGCGTGCGACCGCAGGAACATTTTTCGCGAGTCAACGTGCAAATGTCGCGTGTGCGGTAACGAATCAGCGGGAAGGCTTCCTTGTCCAGCGACGTGAAGACCAATTCGCCTTGCGTGCCTTCGGGAAGAACTTCGCCTGTGTCGGGGTCAATTATCTCCGCGAGGAAGTGATCTTCGTTGATGTGCATGCCGCGCTGTTCGGCGCACTCGAACGAAACGCCGGGGCCGCTGATTTCCGTCAAGCCGTAGATGTCGTAAGCTTTGATGCCCAAAGTTTTTTCGATGTCGCGGCGCATTTCTTCAGACCAGGCTTCCGCGCCGAAAATGCCGGCTTTGAGCGGAATGTCTTCGGGCTTGTAACCCATTTCTTTGAACGTTTCGCCGATATAAGCCGCGTAACTGGGCGTGCAACAAAGAATCGTCGCGTGCAAGTCCATGATAAACATAATTTGCCGCTCCGTGTTGCCTGAACTTGTCGGGACGGTCAAGCAGCCGACTTTGTGACTGCCGCCGTCAAGACCCGCGCCGCCCGTGAAAAGTCCGTAGCCGTAAGAAACTTGGCAGACGTCGTCTTTCGTGCCGCCCGCCGCGACAATCGCCCGCGCCGTGCAGTCGTTCCAAAGATCGATATCGTGTTGCGTGTAAAAGATGATGACGCGCTTGCCCGTTGTGCCCGACGTCGATTGAATTCGCACGCAGTCTTTGAGCGGAACCGCAAGCAAGCCGTAAGGATACGCTTCGCGCAGATCCGCCTTCGACATGAACGGCAACTTGTGCATGTCGTCAATCGATTTAATGTCGTCGGGCGTGACGCCGTGCGCTTCCATCTTCTTGCGGTAATAAGGGACGTTCTCCCACACGCGGCGCACCTGCTTGGGCAAAAGTTCGTTCTGCAACGCACGAATCTTTTCAAGCGGCGCGCACTCGATTTCGGGTTGAAAATAGTTTGCCATGATTTAAAACCTGCTCTCTGAAAAACTTTGATAAACCGCGATTAACTTTCCACGGCGCAAAAAAAAATCCTGCACGCGGCAGGAAATTCGCTTAAGGTCGTTGAGTCGTTTATTTCGTCGGAGCAATGACAAGTTGCGGAGTCTGCGAAAGTTCGTCGGCTTGCGTGCCGAAAGCAACTTCGCCGAGACCTGTCGTGTCGGGCATGATGTCGGACAACTGCGCGTCGAAGGTGCCCGCGTCGACAATTTGCAATGCGTTCGCGAAGTCGGCTTCGTAATTCGGCAGGAAGTCGCCCGCGAGGTCTGCGCTTATCACGGTGCCGATACCGTTGCCCTCCGCGTCGATTGTGAATTCGCCCGCCGCGTAGGTCACTCCGTTGTAAACGAGTGAGCCGTCGGGGCTGCTTGTGAACGTCGAGCCGGCAACGTTGTTTGTGATTAACGTGCCGTTGACCGCGTAGACGCCGACATCATTCAGTACAACGGTGTCTGCGGTATTAGTAAGCGAATCGGTGCCTGCGCTGATTTGTAAGACGCGGAAAGGATTGCTTGTGCGGGAGCCGTGGCTGACTATGTTTACTCTGTCGTCGGTAGTAGCTACAATGCATTGCCCAGCTGTCGAGACGACAAGGTAGGGCATTGTGTTACCCAAATGCAATGTCGTATCGGCACTCGATGCAGTGACGGTCATTGAAATACCTAAAGCTTCATTAATACCCGTCAATGTGGAGCCTTCGCTCAAAATTATGCCGCCCGAATCGTAAGTCGCGGTGCCCGCCAGCTTTATGTTTGATAAAGGCAGATTGACGTCGCTGTCATTAAACGTCGCAGTGATTGCTTCGGGGTCTGTCGTCGTGATTTGCAAGCCGCCATTCGTCAAATGAATCACGCCGCCGCCGCCCGTGTTGGAGGTAATGACAAGTTGCGCGCCCGACGGCCAGCTGTTGGTGACGGTCGTGCCCGCGCCGAGCGTGATTGCGCCGTCAAGCGAATAAGTGACTTCGCCGACGACGTTCAACAAAGCTTGACGCGTTACGCCGCCGTCCGTGACTGAAAGAATCAAGCCGCCGTCGCCGCCCGCCGATCTGAAAGTCAAACCGTTCGCGCCGAGGATGAGTTGTCCGCCCGCGTTGTCCGTCGCCGTGATGTCGATGTGACGCGTGCCCAAGTCGACGCCGAGCGTTGAGCCTTGTCCGAAAGTCAGCGTGTTGGTCAACGGGTCGAGGACAAGCGAGCCGCTCAACGTGACGTTGTTGAACGAAACCAAGCCGGCAAGATTCAAGTTCGCGCCGACAAATCCGTTGGTCGTCACTGCAATTTGCGTGCCGTTGACCAGCGTGGCTTGAACGTCGTTGACTCCGTCGCCGTGAATGTTGCCCGCGAGCGGAACGCCCGTGTAAGTCTTCGCGGTGAAGTTCAACGAAAAATCTTTCGGGGCGGTGACGACGGGGACAAACAACGTGCCGAATGAAATTGCGCCGTTCGTGCCGACATTAATCGTGCCCGCGCCGTCAAGTGACAAGTCGAGCGTCGCGCCGTCTTTGGCAATTGAAACGCCGAGCGTGCCGTCGCCGAGGTCGGGAGTGAAACTCAAACCCGCGTCGTTCAGGTCAAGCGTGCCGCCGACGTTACCTTGAGCGACGAGAGCAATGTTGGCATTGTTGATGCTTTGCGCCAAGTTGAGGAATGAGCCGTCCGCAATTTGAGCGTGATTGTTCGCCGTGTCGTAAGCCACCGAGCCGGAAGCCGCGAAGTCTGCCTTTACCAACGCCGTGCCGACGTTAAGGACTGCCGAGCCGTTCGAGTAGCCCGTCGCTAAGACTGCATTGTCTTGCGTGACAAAACTGCCGTCGACGTTCGCCGCGACGGTCGCCAGCGCGTTGGCAATGTTGATACTTGTGAGCATGTGAATCACTCCTTGAAGCGTTTAAGTGAACTGCTTGCCGAGTTCAAAGGCGCGTTGATTGAGTTCCAAAAACTTCGCGGGCACGCAAGCTTTAAGCGCATTTTGCCACGACGATTCCGCAATGTCAAAGTAATGCGACAGCCTGCCGAGCAAGACAATGTTGACGGCTTTGACCGAACCCGCTTGTCGAGCCAAAGTCAAGCAGTCCATTGCGTCGATTTTGATTCCCGCCGCACGGATTTTGTCGACGAGGTTTGACGGATATTCCGCCGCGCCCGTGATTACAGGCATCGGGTCGATCTGTTGCGTGTTGGTGACGATTTGTCCGCCTGCTTTCAAATGCGACAGCCACCGCGCAGTTTCCAGAATTTCAAACGAAACGATAAAGTCCGCCTGACCTTTGTCGACGACGGGCGAATAAACTTTGTCGCCGAAACGCACGTAAGTTATCACGGAGCCGCCGCGTTGACTCATGCCGTGAACTTCGCTGACTTTCACGTCGAAGCCTTCGTTCAAAAGCAGGTGACCCAAAAGTTTGCTGGCAAGCAACGAGCCTTGTCCGCCGACGCCGACGATAATAATGTTTTTCGTGTCCACGGTTCACGCCTCCTCTGTGCTGACGAACGCTTTTTTCGGGCAAAGTTGACTGCACACGCCGCAACCGACGCATTGAGTTTGGTCGACGACAGCTTTACCGTCAACCATTGAAATTGCGGGGCAGCCAATCTTCATGCAGGACTTGCAACCGATACACTTCGACGCGTCAACTTTCAGCGGCGGTTTATGCTTGACGTTTTTCAACAGCGCGCACGGTCGACGGGAAATAATCACGCTTACTTCGGGCGCGGCAAGTTCTTCCTTCAACGCGGCGTCACATTCGGCAAGATTGTACGGGTCGACGACACGCACGCGATTAATGCCCATTGCGCGGCACAGCGATTCAAGGTCGATTTTGCCTGCGGGGTCGCCTTTGATGTTTAAGCCCGTCGACGGATTCTGCTGGTGACCCGTCATGCCCGTTATCGAGTTGTCCAGGATAATCACGGTCGAGTTCGATTGATTGTACGCGACGTTGGCAAGCCCCGTCATGCCCGAATGCATAAAAGTCGAGTCGCCGATAACCGCGACGGTTTTTGATTCACTTGCGGCACCGAGCATTTTATTAAAGCCGTGAGTTGCGCCGATTGATGCGCCCATGCACAGCGTCATTTCAATCGTCGACAGCGGCGGGACGGCTCCGAGCGTGTAACAACCGATGTCGCCCAGCACCGTGCACTTGCGTTTCTTGAGCGAGTAAAACAATCCGCGGTGAGGACAACCCGCGCACATGACGGGCGGTCTTGCGGGAATTTGGTCGTCAAGCGCAACGCCGACGGAAATTTCTTTGCCGAAAGCCTGCGCGATTAAATTCGGGCTGAATTCGTCGATTCGCGGAAGAAGTTCGCTGCCTTCGACGGTCAAGCCCAAAGCTTTAACGTGCGTTTCGATTATCGGGTCAAGTTCTTCGACGACGACAAGCCGCTTGACTTTCGCCGCGAAATTTTTAATCAGCGCGACGGGCAACGGATTAATCATGCCGAGTTTCAGGACGCTTGCCGATTCGCCGAAAACTTCCTTGACGTATTGATAACAAGTCGACGAAGTGATAATTCCAAGCTCATCCGACGTGAATTCGACGCGATTAATCGGCGTGGTCTCCGCGTACTCAATCAATCTGCGCGTGCGTTCCTCAACAATCGGGTGACGGCGTTTCGCGTTGCCGGGCATCATGACGTATTTGCCAATGTCCTTGACGTAAGGTTTTGAAATTTCGATGCGTTCGCCCGTTTCGACGACGGATTGACTGTGCGCGACGCGTGTACACATCTTAATCAAAACCGGCGTGTCGTAAGTCTCCGAAATTTCGTAAGCGAGTTTGGCGAAGTTCAAAGCCTCCGCGCTGTCCGACGGCTCAAGCATGGGAACTTTCGCGGCGATTGCGTAGTGACGGCTGTCCTGTTCGTTCTGCGACGAGTGCATACCCGCATCGTCGGCGACGACGGCGACCAAACCCGCGTTGACGCCCGTGTAACTGAGCGTGAAGAGCGGATCCGCCGCGACGTTCAAGCCGACGTGTTTTTGTCCGCAAAAAGCCCGACGACCCGCAAGCGACGCGCCGAATGCCGACTCCATGGCGACTTTTTCGTTCGGTGCCCATTCGCAATAAATGTCGTCGAACTTGACGGCCTCTTCGGTGACTTCGGTCGAAGGCGTGCCGGGATAACTCGACACGAAGGCGACGCCCGCTTCCCACAGCCCGCGAGCAAGTGCTTTGTTGCCCAACATCAACTGTTTCATCAAAACATCTCCCAAAATTTTAGTACGCGGGATAAATTGTTCGCGTGCGAAGAAATTCCTGCCGCGCAGATAAATTTCGTCGTCGCGTTTACAAAGTTCGCGGGCTTTGATAGAATTCACGCGGCGTATCAAAATATTTTCGGAGAGGTGACCTTAATGGACAGCAAAGTTTTGTTCAACGTTCAGTACGGGCTTTTCGTCTTGAGCGCACGCGACGGCGACCGCGACAACGCCTGCATCATCAACACGGTGACGCAGGTGACTGCCGCGCCCGTTTCCAAAGACAGAATTTCAATCGCCGTGAACAAATCGAACTTCACGCACGACATCATTGCCAAGACGAAAAAATTCACCGCGTCGATTATCTCCGAGGCGGCGACCTTCGACCTGTTTAAACGTTTCGGCTTCCAAAGCGGCAAGAACGTCGACAAGTTCGCGGACTTCGACAAAGTTCGTCGCACGGCAAACGGCACGCTCGCGATAACCGAGGGCACGAACAGTTTCATCAGCGCGAACGTCATTCAGCAGGTGGAGTTGGACACGCATTCGATTTTCATTGCCGAAGTCGTCGACATGGAAAAACTTTCTGACGTGCCTTCGACGACGTACAACTACTACCAGTCGCACATCAAGCCGAAACCGAAACCGCCCGCCAAAGGCAAGACTGTCTGGCGTTGCAGAGTTTGCGGCTACGAATATGTCGGCGACGAAATTCCCGCCGATTTCGTCTGTCCGCTGTGCAAACATCCTTCGACCGACTTCGAGAAAGTTGTCGTCGAAGCCGAAGAGCCGCCCGCTCCGCCGAAGAACAAATACGCCGGCACGAAGACCGAAAAAAATCTTTGGGAAGCCTTCGCGGGCGAAAGTCAAGCGCGCAACAAGTACACCTACTTCGCCTCCGTAGCGAAGAAGAACGGCTACGAACAAATTGCCGCGCTGTTTTTGAAGACCGCCGACAACGAGAAGGAACACGCCAAACTTTGGTTCAAGGCACTTGGCGAACTCGGCTCCGTCGAAGAAAATCTTTTGCACGCGGCTGAAGGTGAAAATTTCGAGTGGACGGACATGTACGCCCGCATGGCACGCGAAGCCGACGAAGAAGGTTTCCACGAACTTGCCGAACAATTCCGCGGCGTTGCGGCGATTGAAAAACATCACGAAGAACGTTACCGCAAACTGTTGAAGAACGTCGAAGCGCAAGAAGTCTTCAAGAAAGCCGGCGTGCAAGTTTGGGAGTGCCGCAACTGCGGACACCTTGTCATTGGCACGAGCGCGCCCGACGTTTGCCCCGTGTGCAATCACCCGCAAAGTTTCTTCGAGATTAACATTCGCAACTACTGAACGTTACCGACAATCCGGCCGTCATGGATGACGGCCGCGCCCGACGTACGACGCGTGACGCGGAGTCCGTCGGGCTGTTTTCTTTGGTTACTTTCTTTTGCGCCAAAAGAAAGTAACACACGCGCAACGACAAACGAAAACCCCGCCGAGTCGTCGACGGGGCTTTTTTGTTGCTTGTGAGTCGATTGTTGCTTATGCGAGCGTGGACAGGTAACGTTTGACTTCGTCGCCGTCTTCCATTTCCATGACTTTGTCGAGAATTTCTTTTGCCTTGGTCAAGGTAATGTTGCGGATGCGCTCTTTGACACGCGGAATTGACGGCGCGCTCATGGACAATTCTTTGATGCCCATTGCCAGCAGGAGAACCGCCGCATTCGGGTCGGACGCCATTTCGCCGCACATGCCCGCCCATTTGCCTTTGTTGTTGGCGGATTCAATCGTGCGTTTAATCAGGCGCAGGACTGCCGGGTTGAAGTGGTTGTACAGGTAGGAAATCTGCGCGTTGCCGCGGTCGACGGCCAACGTGTACTGCACAAGGTCGTTCGTGCCGATTGAGAAGAAGTCGACGTATTTGGCGAGCGCGGGAGCCATGACTGCCGCAGCGGGAGTTTCAACCATGATACCGACTTGAACGCTGTCGGAATACTCTTTGCCTTCGTGAACGAGTTCGGCTTTGGCGTCTTCGACAAACTGTTTCGCGGCGAGGAATTCCTGCACGTTGATGACCATCGGGAACATAATCGCGGCTTTACCATAAACGCCTGCGCGCAGAATTGCCTTCAACTGCGGCATGAACAAATCTTTGCGTTGCAAGCTGATACGAATTGCGCGGTAGCCGAGGAACGGGTTTTCTTCGTGACCGACTTGGATGTACGGAAGCGGTTTGTCGCCGCCGATGTCCATTGTGCGAATAACGCAGAGACCTTCGCCGTGAGTGACGGACGCGCAGTGTTCGACGGCAGCTTTGTATTCTTTGAACTGGTCTTCTTCCTTCGGAACGTCGGTTTTGCCCATGAAGACGAATTCCGAACGGAACAGACCGACACCCGTCGCGCCGTAATTTTTGACAGCAGCGTCAGCGTCGGCAGGCGAGCCGATATTCGCGACGAGTTCAACTTCCTTGCCGTCGAGGGTAATTGCGGGTTTGTCTTTGAGTTCGGCGTAATGCGCTTTGAGTTCTTCCTGTTTCTTGATTTTGATGTCGTAGGAAGCGCGTTCTTCGTCGCTGGGACGAATCAAAATTTCGCCCGTTTCGCCGTCGAGGATAACGGGGTCGCCGTCAGCAATTTGCGCAATGCCGTCGCCGACACCGACAACCGTCGGGATTGCACGAGTTTTCGCAATGATGACCGCGTGAGCCGTGGTGGAGCCGACGCCGAGGATAACGCCCGCGATTTTGTCGGTCGGAAGTCCCGCGATAACGGAAGGCTCAATATCTTTGCCCGCGACGATAACTTTGCCGACGATTTCGGGCTCTTTGATGCCGAGCAAATATTTCGCAATGCGTTTGCCGACGTCGCGCATGTCAACGGCACGGCCGCGGAAGTATTCGTCTTCCATTGCCTCGAAGGTTTTGGCAGTTTCTTCGTAAGCGTCGATAACCGCTTTGGGTGCCGAGCCGCTCACGTCGATTTGTTCTTCAATTGCGCCGCTCATTGCGGGATCTTCGACCATCATGCGGTGCGCTTCAAGAATGCCCGCCTGTTCGTTGAGTTCCTGCGCTTTGAATTCGTCGATGCTCTTTTTGAGATTTTCGGCGACGGCAACGAGTGCGGCGGCGGCTTTCTTCTTTTCGGCGTCTTTCTTGCCAGGTTTGTACGCCACGAGGAAGCTGTCGAGATTTTGTCCCGCGAGCAAAATGTTACCTACGGCAATGCCCGCAATTACGCCTTTGCCCTTAATTTTTTCTGCCATGAATATTTCCCCCACATTACACAAAAAGGGAGGCGGAAAAAAATTTAACCTCCTCCCCGAGTTTGCAACCGACCGAGCGAATTATTCTTCGCCGAATTTGCTGTCAACGAGACCCTTGAGCGCGGCAACGGCGTCTGCTTCGTCGGGGCCGTCAGCGCAAATGGTGACCTCGGTGCCTTTGACCAAGCCCATGCTCATGATCATCAGGATGCTTTTGGCGTCGACGGTCTTGCCTTTGGCTTTGAGCTGGATTTTGGACTTGAACGAGGACGCTTTCTGCACGAACACCGACGCCGGGCGCGCATGGATACCGGTTTTGTTTTCAATGGTGGTGGTTGCTTCTGTCATTAGTGACCCTCTCCTATCTTTGTTTGACTGTGAACAACGGCCGTCGCCACATTGGGCAACTCTTTATGTGACGCTTATTCGCCGCGCTGTTTTATGTTCCTGCTTGCCGCAAAAAAATTTTTAGAAAATTTTTCGCCGCTGCGAACACTGACCGGCCGTCATGGATGACGGCCGCCGTCGCCCGTCGCACGATACAGGATGTATCGTAGCGGGCGCAGCTTTCTTTGCTACTTTCTTTCGCTGCCGAAAGAAAGTAGATTCAACAATCACGAATTCACGAACGCATACGCACAACGTCAACCGCCGACAACTTTTGCGCAAAAAAAATCCCCGCCAAAATTGACGGGGCTGTTGACATGCGCCAAGTTTCAAATTTCAGTCAAGAACGCGCTGTAACCTTTTTTCGTTTCGTAGATGTCGACCTTGCTGGTGGCCTCCCACGGCGCGTGCATACTCAGAACCGCAACGCCGCTGTCGATAACTTCCATGCCGTATTCGGCCATCATGTAAGCAATCGTGCCGCCGCCGCCAAGGTCAACCTTGCCAAGTTCGCTGAATTGATAATGGACGTTGTGCTTGTCCAAAATGTCGCGCAGTTTGCCGACGTATTCGGCATTGGCGTCGCTGGAACCCGACTTGCCGCGTGAGCCGGTGAATTTGTTGAACACCATGCCTTTGCCGAGGTAAGCGACGTTCTTTTTTTCGTAAGCGGCCGCATAAAGCGCGTCGAAGGCACTGGACACGTCGGAACTTAACATGAACGAATTCTTCAACGCACGACGCACGGCAAGTTCGCTGTATTGACCGCAAGCGTTCAACAGTTCGGCGACGGTGTTTGCGAAGAAGCGGGACTTCATGCCCGTCGCGCCGTAGCTGCCGATTTCTTCCTTGTCGACGAGCAGACAGCAGGCGGTCTTGCCGAAAGTTTGATTCGCCGCCTCCAACATTGCAACGAGCGACGTGTACGAACAAACGCGGTCGTCCTGCCCGTAGCCGAGCACCATGCTTTTATCGAAGCCGAGTTCACGAGCTTTGCCCGCGGGAACGAGCGCAAGTTCGGCGGACAAAAAGTCGTCTTCGTCGATGTCGTACTTGTCTTTGAGCAACTTGAGCACGCCTTTTTTGACGGACTCTTTATCGTTCTCTTTGAGCGGATAATTGCCGACGAGAATGTCGAGCTTTTCGCCTTCGATGACTTTGTCGGCGGTCTTTTTAAGCTGTTCCTGCGACAGGTGAATCAACAGGTCGGTCACGCAAAAAACGGGGTCGCCGTCGTCTTCGCCGATAACAATTTCGACAACGCGGCCGTCCTTTTTGACAACAACGCCGTGCATTGCAAGCGGGAGCGTGACCCACTGATATTTTTTGATGCCGCCGTAATAATGCGTGTCCATGTAAGCAAGCCCGCTGTCTTCGTAAAGCGGATTCTGCTTGAGGTCAAGCCGGCAAGTGTCAATGTGCGCGCCGAGAATTTTTAAACCGTTTTCGAGCGGCTCCGTGCCGATTTGGAACAGCGCGACGGTCTTTTTCATGCACACGGCGTAAACTTTGTCGCCCGCCTTGAGCTTGACGTTGTTTTTGATGATGTCGTCGAGATTTTTGTAACCGACGGCTTCGGCGCGTTTGACGACTTCAACGACGGATTCGCGTTCGGTCTTGCAGCGGCTTATGAAGTCGATGTAACCCGCCGCAAGAGTTTCGAGCGCGGCTTTGTCGTCGTCGGTGTATTCGCTCCAGATTGAAAATTTTTTGTCTTGATCTTCGGACATTTTGCGTTTCTCCTTTTCGAGTCGAATTCGTTTCCACTCGCGCAATTTCGTTCGCAGTTCGGAAATTTGCGCGGAAAGTTCTTTGTCATCCGTCAAACCGATTAATCACCTCCGCGAAGTCTTCGGCGGTTTCGGCGCGGTTGAACAGGTTGCGAAGTTCGGCACCGCCCGTCAAACCTTTGGTGTACCAGGCGGCGTGAGCG
The DNA here is from genome assembly GCA_947165295.1 of uncultured Selenomonadales bacterium. Classification (GTDB taxonomy): domain Bacteria; phylum Bacillota; class Negativicutes; order Selenomonadales; family Selenomonadaceae; genus Quinella. The sequence continues at coordinate 16,343 of CAMUZU010000004.1, forward strand.
CGCATTTCACGCACGGCAATTCGTTCGCCCTTGAAGTGAATCGTTTTTTGCAGGTGACGGCGTAAAACTTCTGCGCGTTCGTGAAGTGTCGGCGGCTCAAGTTTCGTGCCCGTCGAAAAATATTTCAGCAGACGATTGATAATCCACGGGTTGCCCTGCGCACCGCGACCAATCATGACGCCATCGGCTTTCGTCACGGAAAGAATTTTGTCCAAGCTGTCGAAGTCGCGCACGTCGCCGTTGGCAATGACGGGAATTTTCACGGCGGACTTGACGCGGGCAATTTCGTTCCAATCCGCGACGCCCGAATAAAATTGTTCGCGTGTGCGCCCGTGAACCGCAATGAAGTCGACGCCCGCATTTTCGGCGCGTTTGGCAACTTCGACGGCGTTAATGTGTTCAGCGTCGACGCCGAGCCGAATTTTCACGCTGACGGGCAAATTGACTGCGCGCTTGACGGCGGACAAAATTTCTTCGAGCAACGGCGGATTTTTCATGAGCGCGGAACCTTCGCCGTTCTTGAAAATTTTCGGCGCGGGACAGCCTGCGTTGAAATCGATAACCGCCGCAGTTCCAAGTTGTTCGACGTAAGCCGCCGCCTCCGCGCAGATTTTCGGGTCGCTGCCGAAAAGTTGAATTGCCGTCGGTCGTTCGGCGTCAACGGTCTGCAACATCTGCAAAGTTTTTTCGTTGCGGTAATGAACGCCAATCGCGCTGACCATCTCCGAAAACATCAGCAAGTTTCGCCGCGAAAAGTCGTCGTCAATCAGTTCGCGCACGATAATCCGAAACGCCGTGTCCGTGACGCCCGCCATCGGTGCAAGATACACGGGTGTGCGAAAAATATCCGCGACGTTCATTGCGAATTTCTTTCGTACAAGACGCGCAAGCCCGACAGCGTCAAGAAGTGGTCGATTCGGTCAATCGTCTTTGATTCGCGCTGAATCATCTTGGCAAGCCCGCCCGTCGCGATAACTTTCGCGTGCCAATCGGAACCCATTTCGTCGCGGATTCTTTGGACAATCGAATCAATTTGCCCGACATAGCCGTAAATAATTCCCGACTGCATACAAGCAATCGTGTTGTGCCCGATGACATTTTTCGGCGGGATAAGTTCAATGCGCGGCAACTTCGCCGTCGACGAAAACAGCGATTCGGAACTTGCGACAATGCCGGGCGCAATCACTCCGCCGAGAAAGTCGCCCGTGTCCGACACCACGTCAAACGTCGTCGCCGTGCCGATGTCAATCACAATCAAAGGGCCACCGTACTGCTCAAAGGCACCGACCGCGTTGACGATTCTGTCCGCGCCGATAGCTCGCGGGTTTTCGTAATTGAGCTTGATGCCCGTCTTAATTCCGGGGCCGACGACAAGCGGCTTGACTTTGAAATAACGCTCGCACATTTTCACGAACGGCACAACCAGCGGCGGCACAACCGACGAAATGATTATGTCGCGCACGTCGGAAATCTTCACGCCTTGATAGCGGAACAAGTCGTTAATCAACATGCCGTATTCGTCGCCCGTCTTTTGGCTGTCGGTTGAAATGCGCCAATGTTTCATCAAGTTTTTGCCGACGTAAGTGCCCATGACAATGTTGCTGTTGCCAATGTCAATCACAAGAAGCAAGAGACCAACTCCTTAAATAAATCTACCCGCCGATTTCGCGGACAAAATAAAAACCGCGTCGACGTCATTGGTCGCGTCGAACATCGGTCGAAAATTTTTCATGCGCACAAGCAAACGCAAATTTCACCGCCACGCCTGCAACAGCCGCCGCATGTTGTCAAAGTCGACAAAATCTTTCCAGAAGCCGCTGACGCGCATGAAGTCCATCGTTTGCGAAATAATTTGCAGGCACGCGTTGCGAAGTTCGTTCACTGCGTCGGGATACGGCAGGCTCAAAAGTTCGGGCAGTTCGCTGAGCAAAAGTTGCACGTCGTCAAGTTTCAGCCCGTCAAGCGAATTCAACACGGCGGCAAGCGACGCCTCTTCGTAAATCTTAAAGCGTTCGTCGTGCGGAAACTTTTCGCGCAGGAGTGAACTGACGGCGCGACACGTCAACGCCGTTTCAAGCGAAAAAGTTTTGCCTTCCGCGTAAGCCGAAAGAATCCGAATCAACGCGTCGTTCATGCCGGCAAGTTTTTGTTCGTCGCTCGGCAAAGAAAAATTTTCTGCGCGGGCGACACGGTACGCCAAAATCCCGTCGTCGAAAACTTCGTTGCGGTCGTACATGTCGAACCATGAAGTGTTGATGCAGTTTTCGCCCTTGTCGGCGGTTTCTTTGGTGAGTCCGCCTTTGTCGGCGCGTCCGCGGGCAACTTTGCGCAGATGTTCTTCGCGGCTTTTTACGTTGTAATGATTAACGGCGATTTTTTCCGCAGTGACGGGCTCATTGTAATACGAATCGACACGACCGCCGCGTTCGTTAATCGCGTAATTCGCGCCGTAATAAAGCGGGTTGTGTCCGTTGAAAAACGTGTAAACTTTGCGCGGATTGAGCACGGTTTTAATCTGCGAATTGCCGCCGGGAATGTCGCGGTGCGGAATGGGCACGACCCAATCAACGGGCGCACGACGAGTGAAACGTTCCAGCACGCCGCGTGAAAAGTCCGCACGTTCCTGCCCGTTGGAGCCGAACATTTGCCAATTAATCGCAACGCCCGCCGCCTGCTTGTCACGCGTCAAAATTTCGTCGACGGCTTCAACGATGCTTTGACCCGTCTTCGGGTAAATGAATTCGTCCAAATCAATGAACGCCATGTGTCGGCAGAAGAAACGCCAATCGCGCAAGGCGAAACTGTACGCGGCAAACTGAGCCGAACCGCCCGGCATATAAACGCTTGTGACCAAACCGGCAGCGACGTACGGCGCGATAATTTCGTTGTAATCGTCGGAGCTGTCGTTGTCGTACAGAAAAAAGTGGTCGACGCCCGCAAGCAGGTGATAGTCGAGCCACTCTTTAATGTAACGTCCTTCATTTTTCAAAATCGCCACGAGCGCCAAATCGTACAGAAACAAATTTTTATCCACGGTGTCACCTCGACAAAAATTCATCTGCGCTGACGAAGTTTTTCTTCAATCAAAGCCAAGCCGTCTTCGGAGATGTCGGGTTTGCGCACGTAACCCGCCGCCGTTGACTTGCTTATTTCGCTGAGGATTGAAAAGTCACGCGTGTCCGTCATGATTATCACGGGGATATTCTTTAACTTGTTGTTGCCGTCAATGAACGACAAAAACTTCATGCCGTTGACAAAAGGCATGTCCAAGCTGACGAGCACCATGTCCGCGCCCTGGTTTTCAAGAATCTTCAAACCTTCGACGGCACTTTGAGCCGTGGTTACTTCGCAGGGCAGGCGGTTTTGCAACGTGTCTTTTTCCTGACGCAGGTCAAAGATATCGTCGTCAATCAAAAGTATGTTGAACGAAGTCTTCGGTTGAGTTTCGCCGCCGGACGAATCGATACCGTCGCCGCCAATCATTTTGTCGACGCGTTCAACCAAATCACGCGGTTCGCAAGGTTTGGTAACGTAATCTTGCACGCCGAGTGAAAAGACGTTGGCGACAATTTCGCGCTTGGTGGAACTCGACATCATCATAACGGGCATTTCTTTAAAACGGTCGTCTTCGCGAATTCGGCGCAACATGTCAAGCCCGTTAAAGTCCGCGTCCAAAATGACCAAACTTATCTCACGGCTGATAAGTGTGTTAATCGCGCTCAACGGGTTGTTAATCGCCAAAATTTTGCATTCGGGCAGACCGCGTTCCAGGACGATTTTGGAAATGTTGAGATTAAGCTCGTCACTGTTGACGATCATGATGATAACTTCGCGCCTGTCTTCGGCGACTCGTTTGAGCGCGTTTGTTTTGAGTGTTTCAATTCGCTCGCCTTGAACTTTCGCACGTTGACGAAGCTTTTCAAGGCACGACGCGCAATACATTCCGCTTTTTATCGGCTTTCCGCAGCCGGCGCACGGACGACTGCCGACTCGGTTTCTGCCGTCGAAAGAACCTTTTTTCACCATTGTCTCAAAAACCTGTCGGAAAAACCGACGGCCTCCTATACCTCCTCCGTAGAAACGCCTTGCGCCGCGACCGGCAACCGCATTTCCTTCTGCGCAGAAATTTCCCGCGTCCTTTGCGTATAGTTTACTAAAATCCGCGAACATGTCAATAAAAAAATCCGACGAGAGACCGCTCGCCGGAAACTGCAACTTGAAATTTGGAATTAGGAACTTGAAATTGACAACGAAATCATTCCGAATTCCTAATTCCTCATTCCACATTGCTTTTTAAGCGTTGATCAACTTCTCGTAGAGTTCGATGTATTCACGCGCCGAATTCTTCCAGCTGTAATCGCTGTTCATGGCGTTCGACGAAATGTTGAGCCAAACGTCGAATTGCGCGTAAGTCGACAACGCCCGTTTGAGCGCGTACATCATCTCGTGCGCGTTGTAGTTCGAGAACACGAAGCCGTTGCCCTGTTTGGTGTACTTGTCGTACTGCTGAACCGTGTCTTTCAAGCCGCCCGTTTCACGCACAACCGGTGCCGCGCCGTAACGCATTGCAATCAGCTGACCAATCCCGCACGGCTCGTAATTCGACGGCATGAGGAAAATATCCGACGACGCGTAAATTCTCTGCGCCAGCTCGTTCGAGAAGTAAATGTTCGCCGAAACTTTCTGCGGGTAACGCCACGCCAGACCTTTGAACCAGTCTTCGTACACCTTGTCGCCCGTGCCCAAAAGCACGAATTGGAAATCTTCGTGTTGCAGAAGTTCATCCATCATCCGCACAACCAGGTCAAGGCCTTTCGCCGCAACAAGACGCGTCACCATCGAAACAATCGGGATTTTGCGCCCTTGCGGAAGTCCCAAAAGCTCTTGCAGCTTGATTTTGTTCTCGCATTTCTTGTCGAAGGCTTGGAACGCGTCGCTGTTGTCGTAGTTCACGAAAAGATTTTTGTCCGTCGCAGGGTCGAACACGCTGTAATCAATGCCGTTGACAATGCCGTACAAATCATCTTTGCGGCTCCGAAGCAGTCCGTCGAGGTGTTCGCCGAAGTATTCGTATTGAATCTCCTGCGCGTAAGTCTTGCTCACCGTCGAAACGTAGTCCGCGTAGATGATGCCGCCTTTCATGAAGTTCACCGCGTCGTAGAACTCCAAATCGCCGTTGTTGAAATATTTCCAGTCGAGACCCAACACGTCGCTCATGACGTCTTTCGTGAACACGCCCTGATACTTCAAGTTGTGAATCGTGTAAATCGTCTTGATTGCCTCGTAACGCTCGTCGCCTTGGTGTTCAAGTTTGAGCAGAACGGGAACCAAACCCGCGTGCCAGTCGTTGGCATTGATGACGTCGGGGAAGAAGTCTATCGCAGGCAGGCAGTTGAGCACGGCGCGGCAGAAGAACGAATAACGTTCCGCGTCGTCGTCGTAGCCGTAAAGACCGTCACGGTAGAAATATTCCTCGTTGTCCACGAAGTAATATATCACGCCGTCGAGTTCGTATTTGTCGATGCCGACGTATTTCGTACGCCACGATACCGGTATCGTCCCGTCGTAAACGTGTTCCATTTCGTCGCGGTATTTCTCGCCGATCTTGCTGAACTTCGGCAGGATAACGCGCACGTCAACGCCTTGCTCTTTGAGTGCTTTCGGCAGGGAACCCGCCACATCGGCAAGCCCGCCGGTTTTGACAAACGGCACCGCTTCCGACGCCACGTAAAGAACTTTCATATCAAGAACTCCCTCCTGTTTAACGATTATTTTTGAGACTTGATTGTCGGATTTAATCCGCCGTGCGTCTTAAAAAAATTGTCGCAAGCGGCGGGATTGTCAGTCGAATAGATTGGTCGCAGTTGTGCCACGGGAAATTTTCTGTATGCAACGGGTGTTCGTTTTTGACGCCGCTGCCGCCGAACTCCTGCGCGTCCGAATTGAAAATTTCGACGTATGCGCCGGTTTCGGGCACGCCGAGCCGGTAGTCGTGGTGAACTTCGGGCGTGAAGTTGCAAAGGGCAATGACGTAGTCCGACTCATCTTCGGTTTTGCGGACAAAAGATATGACGCTGTTTGCGTTGTCGTTGCAGTCAATCCACCTGAAGCCGCTCCAATCAAAATCGATCTTCCAAAGCGTTGGGTTGTCGAGGTAAAACTTGTTTAACGCCCGCGAATAATTTTGCATCTGTTGATGTTTTTCGTATTGCTCGACGAGGTGCCAGTCTAAGCTGTCGTTTTCGTTCCACTCAATGAACTGTGCGAACTCGCCGCCCATGAACAAAAGTTTCTTGCCGGGGTGTGCCATCCAGTAACCGAAGAAACAGCGCAGTCCCGCGAACTTTTTCCAATAGTCGCCGGGCATCTTTTCAATCAGCGAACGTTTGCCGTGAACAACTTCGTCGTGCGAAAGCGGCAGAATGAAATTTTCCGCGAACGCGTACATGAACGAGAAGGTTAGCTTGTCTTGGTTCCACTTGCGATAAATCGGGTCAATGGACACGTATTCAAGCATGTCGTTCATCCAGCCCATGTTCCACTTGTAGTTGAAACCCATGCCGCCCATGTAGACGGGTTTGGAAATCATCGGCCACGAACTTGATTCTTCGGCCATCATCAAGGCGTGCGGGTTGTATTTGAAGACCGTTTCGTTAAGCTTTTTGATAAAGTCCACGGCCTCAAGGTTGCCCGTGTCGCCGTTACGATTTGGAGTCCACTCGCCTTCTTCTCGACCAAAGTTAAGATACAACATATTCGCGACGCCGTCAATCCTTAAGCCGTCAATGTGGAATTCCTCAAACCAGAACAGCGCGTTGGAAATCAGGAAACTTTGAACTTCCGTGCGACCGTAGTCGAAGTTAATCGTTCCCCAGCCGCGATTTTCCGAAAGCTGCGGGTTGTCGGATTCGTACAAGTTGACGCCGTCGAATTCGCGCAGGCCTTGCGTGTCTTTGCAGAAGTGACCGGGCACCCAATCCATAATGACGCCGATACCGTTTTTGTGCGCCGTTTCAACAAGGTAACGAAAATCGTTCGGCTCACCGTAGCGGCTCGTCACCGCGTAATAGCCCGTCGTCTGATAGCCCCATGAATTGTCAAGCGGATGTTCGGCAAGCGGCATGAATTCAATGTGCGTGTAATTCATGCTTTTGACGTAAGGAATGAGTTTGTCCGCCAATTCGCGATAGCTCAAAAAGTCTCTGCCGTTGCGTTGCCATGAACCGGCGTGAACTTCGTAGATGAGCATCGGGCGTTCGTAAGACTCAATCGTTTTTGCGTCGAACCAGTCGCCGTCCGACCAGGAGTAGCCCGACAGATCGTAAAGCTTAGAAGCGGTCGCGGGACGTTTCTCGGCGAAGAAGCCGTACGGGTCAGCTTTCAAGATGTGTGCCTTGCCGTGTTGCGGAAGAATCGCATACTTGTATTTGTCGCCGACTTTGAGGCCTTCGATAAACAGCTCCCACGTTTGACCGTCGTCAAGGCGAATCATGCGGTTGACGCGGGTGTCCCAGTTGTTGAAGTCGCCCACGACGCTGACGGCTTTGGCGTGCGGAGCCCAAAGAGCGAAACGAACGCCGCGTTTGCCTTCGCGGGTGACGAAGTGAGCGCCCAGCATTTGATAAGCGTGGTAGTTGGTGCCCTGGTGAAACAAGTAGAGGTCGTAGTCGTTGAGGTTGGATGTCTGCATTAAAGACCACCTCGCGATTTGTATCTTGTAGGAACTAGGAACCGGGAACTAGGAACTAGTTCCTTGTTCCTATTTACTAGTTCCTCATTGAATTTTGCACGGCTTGATGTTCCAGATTTCGGCGGCGTATTCGTCAATCGTTCTGTCGGAAGAGAATCTGCCGGAGTTGGCGATATTCATAGCCACGGAACGCAACCAACCCGTGCGGTCGGCATAACGAGCATAAATTTCTTCGTGCGCGTCGATGTAAGCGTTGAAGTCTTTCAAGATAAAGAATTCGTCGTTGCCTTGAATCAGGTAGTCGCGAATCGAATGGAAGTTGCCGTAGCTGCCGTCCATGAGTTTATCGACGACGAGGCGCGCATTTGGATTGCCCGTGTATTCGTTCCACGCGGAGTAAGTGCCGTTTTCGTAGTAAGCAAGGACTTCGCCCGCCTTCAAGCCGAAAATAACGATGTTCTCGTCGCCGACGGCCTCGCGAATTTCGACGTTTGCGCCGTCGAGCGTGCCGATAGTAATTGCGCCGTTCATCATGAATTTCATGTTGCCCGTGCCCGAAGCCTCTTTCGACGCGGTGGAAATTTGTTCGCTGACGTCGGCTGCGGGATAAACGATTTCGCCGATTGACACGCCGAAGTTCTCGATAAAGACGACCTTCAAGCGGTTGTCAATCGTCTTGTCGTTGTTGACTTTGTCGGCGATTGCGTTAATCAGGCGGATTGTTTCTTTGGCGATGTAGTAGCCCGCCGCCGCTTTGCCGCCGAAGAAGTAAGTTGTCGGGAGCGGTTTATAACTGGGGTCGGACTTGATTTTTTCGTACTGCCAGATGATGTGCAACGCGTTCATGAGTTGGCGTTTGTAGGAGTGAATGCGCTTGACTTGAATATCGAAAATTGTGTTCGGGTCAACTTCGATGCCTTGACGTTTCTTGATGAAGTCGGCAAGCGCGGTCTTGCGAATCAACTTGATTTCGTCGAGTTCTTTTTGGACTTTGCGGTCGTCGACGGATTCATTGAACAGATCGAGTTGTTCGGGGTGACGGTGCCAAACACGGCTGCGAATCGTTCTGTCGATAAGGTCGGCAAGTTCGGGATTCGCGCCCATCAACCAGCGACGGTGCGTAATGCCGTTGGTTTTGTTGTTGAACATGCGCGGCCAATATTCGTAGAAGTCGTGCAGAGTCGTCGATTTCAAGATGTCGCTGTGAATTCTTGCGACGCCGTTGACGCTGTGCGAGCCGACGATTGCAAGACGCGCCATGTGAACTTCGCCGTTTTCGATGATGGACATTGCGCGGAGTTTTTCGACGTTGTCGGGATAACGCGCCTTGATATATTCGACGTGACGGCGGTTGAGTTCTTCGATAATCATGTAAATGCGCGGCAGGAGAGTTTTGAACATGTCGACCGGCCACTTTTCGAGAGCTTCGGGCATAATCGTGTGGTTCGTGTAAGCGACGACGCCGCGGGTGATTGTCCAGGCTTCGTTCCACTCAAGACCGTGTTCGTCGACCATGATTCGCATAAGTTCGGCGACGCACAGCGCGGGATGAGTGTCGTTGATGTGGATGGCGATTTTCTTGTCGAGTTCGCGAATGTTGCCGCCCGAACGCACGTAATGACGAATTATGCTTTGCGTGCCCGCCGAAACAAGGAAGTATTCCTGAATCAAGCGCATGCGTTTGCCTTCGTTGGAGCTGTCGTCGGGGTACAGATATTCGGTGATTGATTCGACGAAGTTGCGGTACTCATTTTTCTGGCGCATTTGTTCATGCGTCAACATGCCGTAATCGGAAAAGTCGCGGTTGACTTCGGCGTTCCACAAACGGAGTGTGTTGACGGTCTTGTTGTGGTAGCCGACAATCGGCACGTCGTAAGGCACCGCCATGACGGTCATTGCGTTTTCATGCACGAGTTTAAGCGAGCCGTCGGGCTGTTCCTGCATGTAAGCGTTGCCGTTGAACTTGACGTTGATTGACTTGTCGGGCTTGCGGTACTCCCACGCAAAGCCGTCGCGGAGCCAGTTGTCGGGAATTTCGACTTGGTTGCCGCGAATGATTTTTTGCTCAAACAAGCCGTACTGATAACGGATACTGCAACCGTGACCGGGCAGACGGTGCGCCGCCAACGAATCGATAAAGCACGCCGCCAAACGACCGAGGCCGCCGTTGCCCAAACCTGCGTCGGGTTCCTCTTCGTAGATGTCGTCGAGGTTCAAGTCGAGGTCTTCCAAAACTTCGCGGAAGGCGTCGTCGATACCCAAGTTGATCAGGTTCGCCTTGAGGAGCCGCCCCATCAAGAATTCAATCGAGAAATAGTAAACCTGTTTCTCTTGACGTTCCATGTAAGCGCGATTGGTCTTAATCCAGTTTTCGGAAATGACCTGTTTGGCGACGGCCGCGACGGTTTTGTAAATTTCGTTCATCGGCAGTTCGTGGATGTCGCGCCCGAACATAATGTGCGCCGAGCTGATAAAGCGCGACTTGAGCGACTCCTTGAGTTTTTCGTACTCCTTGCTGCGAGCAATCTTTCTGTCGGATGTATCCTTCGGCAAGTGAATTCCTCCTTTTACTGCGTGATTGTTGTTGCTTGTGTGACGTTTGTTTCGACAGCCATTTTAGCAGAAAGAATAATTTTTGGCAACAAACCCGTGCTTGACGAGCGGCGGCTTGAATCAATCGAAACGGAGAATCAACCGTGCACGCCGCGTCAATCGAAACGGCAAGTCAACCGTGCTTGATGTCGTGCGCCGAATCAACAGAAACGGCGAATTTTTACTTCGAGGCAAATGTATTCCTGTCGGTAAAAATCCGCCGCTTCGTTCATTGATTCAAAGCTTCGACGCCGTCAGATGCGCGCTTTTTTCTTGACGATGTACGGGTAATTCTCCGCACCTTTGAGCCAGCGATTCTTCGTGATGATGACTTCTTTGTCACAGATGACGTTTTCGACGCGTGCGCCTTCCTGGACGTCGCAACGTTGCATAAGGATTGAGTCTTTGACAACCGCGCCTTTGCCGACGGTGACGCCGCGGAAGATGATGGAGTTTTCAACCGTGCCGCGAATTTCGCAACCGTTGGCGACGAGCGAATTTTTGACGCAAGCGGTTTCTTTGTACTGAACGGGCACTTCGTCCTTGACTTTGGTGAAAATCGGACGGTCGTTGTTCATGAACAGTTCTTCCCAAACTTCGGGCTTGAGGCAGTCGCGGTTCGCTTCGTAATATTCCATTGTGGAATTGATGTGCGCGACATAGCCTTTATGTTCGTATGCGCTGATTTTGAATTCGCCCGCGTGACGAATCAAAGCGTCGAGCAGGAAGTCTTGACCGCCGCGTTCATAAGTCGTGCGAACGAGGTAAGCAAACGTCGGCACAGGCATGAGGTACGCGCCCATGACGTCTTTTTGACCGGCTTTGATACCGGGAACTTCAGCAAGGTCGGTGACAATGCCGTTGTCCGCCGTTTCGATAACGACGCCTTTGCCGTCAGAGTCAACTTTCGCGACGGAATAAACCATTGTGATATCCGCGCCGCCGCCGCCGTTGATGTGGAAGTCGAGCACTTTTTCAAAGTCGATGTTGTAGACGTAGCTTGCGTTCGTCAAAAGGACGTATTGCTTGCCGCTGAGTTCGGCGAAATCCAAATTGGCGTAGATGTCCTTGAGGTCGCCTTTGCGCGAATCGTTGTCGGGCAGAGCGGCGGGCAGGTACGTCAAGCCTTCGCGGCGACGAGCGAGATCCCAATCTTTACCCGAACGAATGTGGTCGAGCACGGCGCGGGAGTAATCGGGCAACAAAATGCCGACGGTGCTCATGCCGGAGTTGACCATGTTGGAAATCGCGAAGTCCACGAGGCGATAGCGTCCCGCAAACGGCAGGGCTTCAACCGCACGCGTCGCCGCCAGTTCGCGAATGAGACTGTTGTCTTCCTGAAGATTGATAATCCCCACTACTTGTTTCAATTCAAAGCACCTCCGAAATTCAATTAGGAATGCGGAATGCGTAATCAGGCAACGTTGTCATTGCGCATTACGAATTGCAGTTCACGGCTCAACGACCGAGCCTTCGGGGACGACGGTAATTTCGCCCTCTTTGCCGCAGACTTTCGCGCCCGCTTTGATGACGGCGTCTTGAGCGATGATGGCGTAGTCAACAACTGCACCGTCTTCGATAACCGCCGACGGAAGGATAACCGAGTTGGTGACTTTGGCACCTTTGCCGACGCGAACGCCTTGGAAGATGACGCATTTGTCGACTTCGCCTTCAATCCGTGCGCCTTCGTTAATCATTGACTGTTTGACGGAGGCATCCGGGCCGATAAAGTGCGGCGGCAGCGACGGGTTCGACGAGAAGACTTTTTGGTCGCCTTTGAGGTCGAACGGCGGCTGATCTTGCAACAGATCCATGTTCGCCTGCCACAGACTTTCAATCGTGCCGACATCTTTCCAGTAGCCGTCAAACGCGTAGGAGAACATGCGTGCGCCGTCAGCCAACATTTTCGGAATCAAGTCGTTGCCGAAATCGTGCGTGGAGTCTTCTTTGACGCCGTCTTCTTCGAGGTACTTTTTGAGGAACGGCTTCGAGAAAATGTAAATGCCCATTGAGGCCAGGTTCGATTTGGGTTCTTTCGGTTTTTCTTGGAACTGCGTAATGCGGCCGGTTTCTTTGTCGGTGACCATGATGCCGAAACGCGGAGCTTCTTCCCACGGCACTTCAAACACGCCGATTGTCACGTCCGCATTGTTCGCCTTGTGAGCCTTGAGCATCCAGTGATAATTCATTGTGTAGATGTGGTCGCCCGAAAGAATCAGCACGTAATCGGGGTCGGTCAGGTCGATGAAGTTGAGATTTTGGTAAATCGCGTCGGCCGTTCCGCGATACCAGTCCGCGCCTTTTTCGCGAGCGTAAGGCGGAAGAATGAACACGCCGCCGCCCGTGCGGTCGAGATCCCAAGAGCTGCCGCTTCCGAGGTAGTTGTGCAGTTCGAGCGGCTTATACTGAGTGAGCACGCCAACTTTCTCGATGCCCGAGTTTGCGCAATTGGAGAGCGGGAAGTCGATGATGCGGTACTTTCCGCCGAACGGTACTGCCGGCTTCGCAACGGTTTTCGTCAAGGCCTTCAGGCGGCTGCCCTGCCCGCCGGCCAGTATCATTGCCAAGCACTCTGTCTTTCTCATAGAATAATCCCCCCTGAACGAAATACAATCGCCGATGGCTCCAAAACTTCCGAAGCAACGGTCGGGTCACTTCATTGGCTGTTACCTTTCTACGCGTGTTTGTAATTTCCTGCCAAAAATTTCAGAAAAAATCTTTCTGCCGCATGTAAATTCGCTGAAAATATTTGTTACTTTTCTTTTGGCGCAAAAGAAAAGTAACCAAAAGAAAACAGCCCGCAGGTGAAACATCCTGTTTCAACCGCGGGCGAGCGGCCGTCATCCGTGACGGCCGGATTTACCGTCGTGCGTTAAAAGAATGCGTCAATGCCCGCGTCAACGAAAACTTGTCGGAAGTCGCGCAAGTCTTCGGCGTGCAAACCCTTCACGTGCGAAAATTCGTAGTCGCGTCCGAGCATTGAGTATTTGCTTTCGCCGAACTGATGAAACGGCAACAGCTGAACACGCGTCGCGCCGACTTCACGCAACCTGCGCACGAAACCTGCGGCGTCGTCGATTGAGTCGTTGTAATTCGGAATGACGGGCAGTCGCGGCAAAACGTCCTTGCCCGCGTCAATCGCGAATTTCATGTTGCGAAGAATCGTCGCGTTCGACACACCCGTTTTTTCGCGGTGACGCGCTTCGTCCCAGTGTTTGATGTCGAAAAGCAACAAGTCAATGTACTCGACAATTCGGCGGAAAATCGCGGGCGAGGTGAATCCCGTCGTTTCAATCGCCGTGTGAATGTTTTTTGACTTGAGCGCACGCAGAAGTTCAATCGCGAATTCGGGTTGCATTGTCGCTTCGCCGCCGCTTAAGGTGACGCCGCCGCCGCTCTCTTCGTAAAAGGGCAAGTCCTGCATGACGACTTCGACAATCTGCGCGACGGTCTTTCGTTGACCTTCGGGCTTGAGCGCGTGAGCGGGACATTTCTCGATGCAAATGCCGCGTTCGGAGCAGACGCCTGCGCCCGAACATTTTTTGTGATCGACGGAAATTTTCCCGTCAACGGCTTTGACTGCCTGCGTCGGACAACTTCGCACGCACGTTTCACAGTGAAGACATTTCTTCGCGTCCCAAAGAATTTGCAGGCGCGGCTCTTGACTTTCGGGGTTTGCGCACCACGTGCATTTGAGCGGACAGCCCTTGAAAAAAACCACCGTGCGAATGCCGGGGCCGTCGTTTAAGCTGAACTTCTGTATGTTGAAAATCATCCCGTAATCGACGTTCATGAAAATTCCTCCCGCGAAAATTTTTATGCATGATACTACACGTGCATTCAAATGTAAATGTTTCGTTCGTAAACGAAAGAATTTTCATTGCGAAAAATGTTGACTTGTTTTCCATTGCGTAATATCATTGCGAAAAAGTTTTGACGGAGGTGACGACATGAAAGTTTTGACCGTCGACATTGACGGGACGTTTCTTCGTTACGCGTGCATGGACGAGTTGCTCAACATTTCGCGGCGCGGGAAAATTTTTACGCCGCAGGACGGACGCGACGCTTTAATTGAAGCCGTCGGCAGATTGTTCGAGGCAGTCGACGACGCGCAAGGTATCGCCGTGTCAATGCCGGGCATAATCGATTCGGCTCGCGGTTACTGTGCAATGGGCGGCGCACTTCGTTACGACGACGATTTTTATTTCCGCGACGCGCTGGAAAAACGTTGTCGCACGAAAATTCACGTCGAGAACAACGCCAAATGCGCGGCAATGGCGGAAGCTGCGGTCGGAAGTTTGTCGGGCGTGTCGGACGGTTTCGTTTTGATTTTCAGCACGATGGTCGGCGGCGCGTTGATTCGCGACGGCAAGCTCTGCAAGGGCAAACATTTCGCGGCGGGCGAAGTTTCTTACATCATCTTGAACGGCGGCGGCATGTGCGACGAAAATCTTTTCGGACGAAGTTTCGGCGTCCCGAAGTTTCTGCAACGTTACGCTCAAGTCAAAGGCACGGACATTGAGACCGTCGACCTGCTGACGATTTTCGACGCAGTCAAGCACGGTGAAGCCGAAGCCGTCGATTGTTTGACTTGGTACACGAAAAACATTGCCGCGCAGGTTTTCAACTTGCAGACGATTTTGGACGTGGAAACTTTTTCAATCGGCGGCGACGTGGCGAAGTTTCCCGCGTTCATGTCGAACCTGCGCGACGAACTTCAGAAGCTTTACGAGGCGTGTCCGTTCCGCCTGCCGCAAGCCGAAATCGTCGCAAGCAAATTTTTCAACGACGCGAACTTAATCGGCGCGTTGCAGTGTTGGCTGAACAATTTCAAGGAGTGAATTACATGGAGAATCGCGAACATTTCGGAGCGTTGACGGAGCGAATGCAAGCTTTCCGCGAAGAAACGCTCGATCAAAAACCTTACATTGACGCCGAACGCGCCGTGCTCGTGACGGAAGTTTACAAGGCGAATCAAAATCAGCCGCCCGTCATGAAACGTGCGCTCGGTCTGAAAAACATCCTCGAACACATGACGATTTATATTGAAGACAAAACGCTCATTGTCGGCAACCAGGCGACGAAGAATTGTAACGCGCCGATTTTCCCCGAATACACGATGGGCTTTGTCATTGACGAACTCGACAAGTTTGAAAAGCGCGACGGCGACGTTTTTTACATCACCGACGAAACGAAGCGTCAACTTCGCGAAATCGCTCCGTTCTGGAAAAATAATTGTCTGCACGACCGCGGCATGGCTCTGTTGCCCGAAGAAGTTTTGGACGTGTTGCCTTCGCTCGGCATGGAAGGCAAACTCAACGCGGGCGACGCTCATCTCGCCGTGAATTATGAACGCGTCATCAATGAAGGCTTGCTCGGTTACGAAAACCGCGTGCGCGACCTGAAGTCCAAACTTGACCTGACGCAACCCGACGCAATCGACAAAAATATTTTCTACAAAGCCGTGCTGATTGTGTTGGACGCCGTGCGCAACTTCGCTCTGCGTTACTCGAAACTTGCCGCCGAACTCGCCGCCAAAGAAATCGATTCGACACGCAAGACCGAACTCGAAGAAATTGCCCGCGTGTGCGAAAAGGTGCCGTATTATCCCGCCGACACTTTCCGCGAAGCCGTGCAGGCGGTGTGGTTCATTCATGTCATTTTGCAGATTGAAAGCAACGGGCATTCGCTCAGCTACGGGCGTTTCGATCAATACATGTATCCGTTTTATCAACGCGACATTCAATCGGGCAAGTTGACTCGCGACGAAGCTTTGGAACTTTTGACGTGCCTTTGGATTAAGACGCTCACCGTGCAAAAAATTCGTTCGCAGTCTCACACGTTAAGCTCCGCCGGTTCGCCAATGTATCAGAACGTCACGGTCGGCGGACAAACCGTCGACAAGAAAGACGCCGTCAACGAATTAAGTTTCGTCGTGTTGCAGTCCATTGCACAAACGCGTTTGACTCAGCCGAACTTTACCGTGCGCTATCACGCCAACATCGACAAGAAATTCATGGACGAATGTATCGAAGTCATGAAACTTGGATTCGGTATGCCCGCGTTAAACAACGACGAAATTATCATCCCGTCGTTTATCAATTGGGGCGTCGCCGAAGAGGACGCGTACAATTATAGCGCGATTGGTTGCGTCGAAACTGCAGTGCCCGGCAAGTGGGGCTATCGTTGCACGGGCATGAGTTACATCAACTTCCCGCGTGTGCTTTTGTGCGCAATGAACAACGGCGTCGACATGACAAGCGGCAAACGTTTCACTCGCGGCTACGGTTACTTCAAAGACTTCACAAGCTACGAACAACTTATGGACGTTTGGGACAAGACCGTTCGCGAAATGACCCGTTACAGCGCAATCGTCGAAAACGCAATCGACAAGGCTTCCGAACGCGACGTGCCCGACATTTTGTGCAGTGCGTTGACGGATGATTGTATTGCTCGCGGCAAAACCATCAAGGAAGGCGGCGCGGTTTACGACTTCATCAGCGGTTTGCAAGTCGGCATTGCTGACATGGCGGACTCTCTCGCGGCGATTAAAAAGCTCGTCTTCGAGGAACGCAAGATAACTCCCGCCGAACTTTGGGACGCGATTAAAGACAACTTCACGTCGCCCGAAAATCAACGCATTCAAGACATGCTGATTAACGACGCGCCCAAATACGGCAACGACGACGATTATGTCGACAACTTGATTGTCGAGGCTTACGACTCGTATCTTGACGAAATCAAGAAGTACCCGAACACGCGTTACGGTCGCGGAGTTATCGGCGGCATTCGTTACGGCGGCACGTCATCAATCAGCGCGAACGTCGGGCAAGGCATGGGCACAATGGCGACGCCCAACGGCAGAAAAGCTCGCGAACCTTTGGCGGAAGGTTGTTCGCCCGCACACAACGCCGACAAAAACGGCCCCACCGCCGTGTTTAAATCCGTGTCGAAGTTGCGCACGGAAAAAATCACGGGCGGCGTCCTGCTCAACCAGAAAATGACACCGCAGCTTTTGTCGAAGGACGAAAACAAACAGAAACTTATCATGCTGATTCGCACGTTCTTTAATCGACTGCACGGCTACCACGTTCAATACAACATTGTGTCCCGCGAAACGTTAATCGACGCGCAGATTCACCCCGAACGCCACAAAGATTTAATCGTGCGCGTGGCGGGTTACAGTGCATTTTTCAACGCGCTCAGCAAGGCGACGCAGGACGACATCATCGGGCGCACCGAACAAACTTTGTGACGTTGTGTTACTTTTCTTTTGGCGCAAAAGAAAAGTAAGCAAAAGAAAACAGCCCGCTACGATACATCGTGTATCGTGCGCGGGCGGCGGCCGTCATCCATGACGGCCGGAGTTACCGTTATTGTTTGGAGGAAATCTCATGTACAAGATTATCGCTTGCGACCTGGACGAAACTTTGTTGACGACGACCGACCGAAAAGTTTCCGCAAAAAATGTCGTGGCAGTCAAAGCGGCTCGTGAGCGCGGCGTCAAGTTTGTTGTTGCGACGGGACGCGGCTTCCCGTCCGTTTCGGGCACGCTTGCTGAACTCGGCTTGCTTGACCTGCCGAACGAATACGTCATCTCGTTCAACGGCGGAGCGATAACCGAAAACGCGGGCAACCGTCTGCTTCACTGCGTCGACATGCCGTTTAAGACCGTCGAAAAACTTTTCAAGCGCGCTCTTGCTTACGACGTCGGAATTCACGTTTACACGCTCGACGCGGTTTACGGCTTCCGCTTCACCGACAACGAACGCGCTTACCTTGCCGGCCGCATGACCGTTGTCGAGCGCGACGACTTGAATGTTGACTTTCTGCGCGGGCAACGGCTCATCAAAATTCTGTTCGTCAATCCGAATCAAGATTATCTGCGGCGAATTGAACGCGAACTTGCCGACATCACCGCCGACGTGACGGTCAGCTTTTCGAGCAACCGTTACATCGAATTTTCACCGCAGGGCGTCGACAAAGGTACAGGACTGCTCAAGCTTGCGGAAATTCTCAACGTCAAGCCCGAAGAAACGATTGCCATTGGCGACAACTTCAACGATTTAAGCATGATTCGTGCGGCGGGACTCGGCGTCGGCGTTGCCAATTGCGTCGACGGTATCAAGCAAGATTGCAATTACATTACGGCGGCGACGTGCGACGAAGGTGCCGTTGCCGAAGTCATCAACAAATTCATTACGGAGGAATTCAAATGAAACTCATCATTGACGACGCGCACATTGACCAAATCAAGCGCATTTACAAGTTTTATCCCGTCGACGGCGTCACGACAAACCCGACGATTTTGGCGGCAAGCGGGCGCAAACCTTACGACGTGCTCAAAGAGATTCGCGAATTCATTGGCGCGGACGCGGAGCTTCACGTTCAGGTTGTCGCTCAAACCGCCGACGGCATGGTTGACGACGCGCACCGTATCCGTCAAGAACTCGGCGCGAACACTTACGTCAAAATTCCGTCCGTCGAAGAAGGTTTCCGCGCAATGAAGTTGCTTAAGGCCGAAGGCGTCAACATCACCGCGACCGCGATTTACACGCCGATGCAAGCGTTCCTTGCCGCAAAAGCCGGAGCGAGTTACGCCGCGCCTTACATCAATCGCATTGACAACATGGGCTACGACGGCGTTTCAATCGCGCAACACATCCACGACATTTTCCGCAACAACAACCTCAACGCGAACGTTTTGGCGGCGAGCTTCAAAAATTCTCAACAACTGCTGGAGCTTGCCGAATACGGTATCGGCGCGGCGACGGCGTCACCCGACGTGATCTTTTCGCTCGTCAAGAACGACGCCATTACTTCCGCGATTAATGCTTTCGTGCGCGACTTCGAGAAACTTTGCGGCGAAGGCGTAACAATGAGCAATGCGTAACACTTAATGCGCAATGAAAATTTTTGTCCGTCGACTTCGGCCGGCGGATTTTTTTTGCAACGGAACGCGGCTTCTTTCGTAACGAAAACTTCTGTGTTACAATTCCCGAAAACTTTCAAAGGAGCAACTCACATGCGCAAAAGAGACACACAAATTCTGGACGCGCTGGGCGTGCGAAAAAAAATTTCCGTGCAAGAATTGGCTGAACTGTTGAACGTGTCGGACGTGACAATCCGTAAAGATCTGTCGGTTTTGGAAAGTGCCGGCCTGCTCAAGCGCGAACACGGTTTTGCCGTCCTGCCGACAAGCGACGACGTCAGCACGCGGCTTTTGTTCAATTACGAAACGAAACGCCGAATCGCACGCAAGGCCGCCGAACAAGTCCGCGACGGCGAAACGCTCATGATTGAATCGGGCTCGTGTTGCGCGCTGTTGGCTGAAGAAATTTCGACGACGCGGCGCGACGTGACAATCATTACGAATTCGGTCTTTATCGCAAACTTCGTGCGTCACAAGGCGGCGCGAATAATTTTGCTCGGCGGTGAACTTCAGCAAGAATCTCAAGTCATGGTCGGTTCGCTGGTCAAAAAGTGCGCGGAGAATTTTTCCGTCGAAAAATTTTTCATGGGCACGGACGGTTTCAACGAACGCGGCGCAATGTCGGGCGACTTGATGCGTGCCGAAGCCGTGCGCGACATGGCCGAATCTGCGCGGCGTGCGATAATTTTGACGGAGTCGAAGAAGTTTTCTCAATTCGGCGTGGTACCGTTGCTTGCGTATAAGCGAATCGATACAATCTTCACGGACGCGGACATTTCCGCCGAAGCCAAGAAACTTTTCGCGTCGAAAGGCGTCACCGTCGTCGAAGCTTGATAAAGTTGTTTAAATGAATTACACTTGCCGCGTTGAAAACGACAATCACGAGGAGGCTAAATCTTTCATGCTTTATCGCAAGGTTGACACAAACTTGAACTTCGCGAGCCGCGAGAAAGAAGTCGAAACTTTTTGGGCTGAACATGACATCGCGCAGAAAGCCATCGACAATCGCGACGGTTGCGAAGATTACACGTTCTACGACGGCCCGCCGACGGCAAACGGTCAGCCGCACATCGGTCACGTTTTGACGCGTGTCATCAAAGACTTGTTCCCGCGCTATCACTCAATGAAGGGTCAAAAAGTTTTGCGCAAAGCCGGCTGGGACACGCACGGTCTGCCCGTCGAGCTGGAAGTCGAAAAGCTCATCGGCATCAACGGCAAGGAGCAAATCGAAGCTTACGGCATGGAACCGTTCATCAAGAAGTGCCGCGAATCCGTCTGGAAGTACAAAACCATGTGGGAAGAATTTTCGGGCGTCGTCGGCTTTTGGGCGGACATGGAGCACCCGTACATCACTTACGAAAATTATTACATCGAGTCGGAGTGGTGGGCGCTCAAACAAATTTGGAACCGCGGTTTGCTGTACAAAGGTCACAAGGTCGTTCCGTATTGCCCGCGCTGTGGCACGCCGCTTTCCAGTCACGAAGTCGCGCTCGGTTACAAAGACGTCAAGGAGCGTTCCGCCGTCGTCAAGTTCAAAGTCGAAGGCGAAGACGCTTACTTCCTTGCGTGGACGACGACGCCTTGGACTTTGCCGTCGAACTTGTGCCTGTGCGTCAACCCGAAAGTCGATTACGTCAAAATTCAAGTCGGCGACACGGTTTACATTTTGGCTGCCGCTTTGGTCGACAAAGTTTTTGACGGCGTCGAAGGTGAACGAAAAGTTCTTGCGACGTACAAAGGTGCCGAACTCGAATATCGCAAATACGAGCCGCTGTATCCTTTCGCGGACGAAATTGTTGCGCGCAGTGGCAAGCAGGCGCATTACGTCACCTGCGACGATTATGTCACGACCGAAGACGGCACGGGCATTGTTCACTGTGCGCCGGCTTTCGGCGAAGACGACAACCGCGTCTGCCGCAAGTACGATATTCCGTTCGTGCAATTCGTCGACGGCAAGGGCAACATGACCGCCGAAACTTACTGGGCGGGCACTTTCGTCAAGGACGCCGACCCGTTGATTCTCAAAGACTTGAAGACTTCGGGCAAGCTGTTCAAAGCTCCGCCGTTCGAGCACAGTTATCCGCATTGCTGGCGTTGTGACACGCCGCTGATTTATTACGCCCGCGAATCGTGGTTTATCAAGATGACCGCGGTTAAAGACGACCTGCTCAAAAACAACGCGAAAGTCAACTGGATTCCGCCGACGATTGGCAAGGGACGTTTCGGCGATTGGCTTGAACACGTGCAAGACTGGGGCATTTCGCGCAACCGCTACTGGGGCACGCCGCTCAACATTTGGGAATGCAAATGCGGTCACCAACACTCAATCGGCTCAATCGACGAACTTAAATCATTGTCGACGAATTGTCCCGACGATATTGAACTTCACCGCCCGTATATCGACGCGGTAACTTTCCCGTGCCCAAAATGCGGCGGCGAAATGCATCGCGTGCCCGAAGTCATCGATTGCTGGTTTGATTCGGGCGCAATGCCGTTCGCGCAGTGGCATTACCCGTTCGAGAACAAAGAAATTTTCGAGACGCATTTTCCCGCCGACTTCATCAGTGAGGCGGTTGACCAAACACGCGGCTGGTTTTATTCGCTCATGGCGATTTCGACGCTGATTTTCGACGACACGCCGTTTAAGAATTGTATCGTGCTCGGTCTGGTGCTTGACAAAGACGGGCAGAAAATGTCGAAGTCCAAAGGCAACGCCGTCGCGCCGATGGAGACTTTGCACAAACACGGTGCCGACGCAATTCGCTGGTACTTCTACGAAAACTCTGCGCCGTGGTTGCCGAATCGTTTTCATGACGGCGCGGTCACCGAAGGTCAACGAAAATTCCTCGGCACGCTGTGGAACACTTACGCGTTCTTCGTGCTGTACGCCAACATTGACGATTTCGACGCGACGAAGTACACGCTCGATTACGAAAAACTTTCCGTCATGGACAAGTGGCTTTTGTCGCGGCTGAACACGATGGTTAAGACGGTTGACGACGCGTTGACGAATTACAAAGTTCCCGAATCTGCGCGGGCATTGCAAGATTTCGTCGACGAACTCAGCAACTGGTACGTTCGCCGCAGTCGCGCTCGTTTTTGGGCGAAAGGCATGGAGCAGGACAAAATCAACGCGTACATGACGCTGTACACCGCGCTGGTCACGCTGTCGAAGGCAGCCGCGCCGATGGTGCCGTTTATCACCGAAAACATTTACCGCAACTTGGTTTGCTCAATCGACAAGTCCGCGCCCGAAAGCGTTCACCTGTGCGATTACCCGACCGCCGACGAAAAATTTATCGACGCCGAACTTGAACGCAACATGGACGCCGTGCTGAAAATCGTCGTGCTCGGTCGCGCCGCAAGAAATGCCGCCAACATCAAGAACCGTCAGCCCGTCGCGGACATGTTCGTTAAGGCCGCGCAAACTTTGCCGGAATTCTTCGTGGAGATTATCGAAGACGAACTCAACGTTAAGCGCGTCGAATTCCGCGACGACATGAGCGAATTTATCCGCTACAACCTCAAGCCGAATTTCCGCGTGCTCGGCAAGAAGGTCGGCAAACGCATGGGCGAAGTCAAGTCCGCGCTTGAACACGTCGACGGGCTCGCCGCCAAAACCGAACTTGACAAGACCGGCGAATTCAAACTTGCGCTTGCGGACGGCGAAGTTGTTTTGACCGCTGAAGATGTCGAAGTCACAATCTCGCAAACCGACGGCTTTAACTGCCAAAGCGACGCCGATTTTTCCGTTGCGCTGTCGACGGTGTTGACGCCCGAACTCGTCGAAGAAGGTTACGTGCGCGAACTTATCAGCAAGATTCAAGTCATGCGCCGCGAAAGCAACTTTGAAGTCACCGACAGAATTAAAATTTTCGCATCCGAAAGCGACAAGCTCGCCGAAGTCATCACGGGCAACGCCGAAGAAATTATGACCGTCACGCTCGCCGACGAAATTATTTTCGAGAACCGCGACGGCGCGAAAACTTGGGACATCAACGGCGAAGAAATTGCTTTGGCTGTCGAAAGGGTTTAAGTCATGTTGAAAGTTTTGCTTTGGTTTATTACCGACGACGCAACTTGTTTGGAATTGGCGTTGGACAAGCTGAATCGAAATTGCGGCGGCATTGAACTTGTCGACTCCGTGGCGGGCGCGGACATTGCCGACATACCAGGCTTCACGCTCGACAAAATTGACGGGGGGGGGTGTGACGTTATTCTCGTCGTCGGCGCGAAACGAATCGGCATGAGCGAAGTCGTCAAGTTTGCCTGTCGATTGCACGTGCCGGAAGAAAAACTTTTGGGCGATTGGATTGTCTGTGCGCCCGGCTTCACGCTCGACAAGTACCGTCGACTACAACGTTCGCGCCTGTCGATTCTGTCGAAGAACTGCTTCGGCGGAATAATCAGCCACATGTTGGGTTTGCCGTTCCGTTCGCCGACCGTCAACATGTTATTCCTCGACGAATATTTCGTGAAGTTTTTGCGCACGCCGCAAATTTATCTCAAAGAGACGCCGTACTTTGAACGATTGGATTTTTCGTGGGACGGTGCCCCGAACGGTTATCCCGTGCTTGCGCTCGGAGACATTCGGCTCAACATGGTGCATTACAAGACGGCGGACGCGGCTGTTGACAAGTGGCTCGAACGTCGGGCGCGAATTAATTGGTACAATCTGTTCGTCGTCATGTTCACCGAAGACGAAAAAATTTTGCGGGAGTTCGACGCGTTGCCCTTCGGCAAGAAAGTTTGCTTCGTGCCGTTTGAGTCCGACGTTGATTCGGCGTGGTATATCAATCCCGCAATGGACACGGCGGTTAATACTTTTGAGGAAAAAATCAACAGATTCGGATTCGGCTTTTTCATTTACTTTGACATGTTCGACATGTTGCTTTACGGCAAGAAAACTCCGCTTGAGACGTGAGGTCTCTACATGAAAAAAGTTTTGCTCTGGTTTATCACCGACGACGCAAGACATTTGGAAGGCGCGTTGGACAAGCTCAATCAAGTTTGCGGCGGCATTGATCTTGTCGCCTCGGTGGCGGGCGCGGACATTGACGGCGTGCGCACGGACGACATTGACGTTATTCTTGTCGTCGGCGCAAAATCAATCGGCATGAGCGACGTTGTCAAAGCCGCCCGTCAACTTCACTTGCCCGAAGAAAAACTTTTGGGCGATTGGATTGCCTGCTTACCCGGCTTCACTCTCGACAAGTATCGTCGACTGCAACGTTCGCAACTGTCGATTCTGTCAATGAACTGCTTCGGCGGCTGTGTAAGTCACATGTTGGGCTTGCCGTTCCGTTCGCCGACGGTCAACATGTTTTTCAGCGACGAAGACTTTGTGAAGTTTCTGCACGCGCCGAAGTTTTATCTCGAAAGTGAGCCGCGCTTTGAACGATTGGATTTTTCATGGGCGGGCGCGCCGAACGGTTACCCCGTGCTTGCGCTTGAAGACATTCGGCTTAACATGATGCATTACAAGACGGCGGACGCGGCTGTTGACAAGTGGCTCAAACGCAAGGCGCGAATCAATTGGTACAACTCAATCGCGATTATGTTCACCGAAGACGAAAAAATTCTGCGGGAGTTTGACGCGTTGCCCTTCGGCAAGAAAGTTTGCTTCGTGCCGTTTGAGTCCGATGCGGATTCGGCGTGGCATATCAATCCCGACGTCGACGCGGCGGCGACAAGTTTTGCGGACAGAATCAACCGATTCAGCTTCGGGCACTTCATTTACTTCGACCTGTTCGACATGCTGCTTTACGACCGCAAGACGCCGCTTGAAATATGAGGTCTCTACATGAAAAAAATTTTGCTCTGGTTCGTCTCAAACGATAAACGATTTTTTCAAGGCGCAATTACGATCCTTGAACGTCAACACAACGGGCTTTACATCGTCGGCGTGACGGCGGGCGTTCCAATTCAACTGCAAGTGAACGGCAAAAATGTCAATTTCATTCCGTTCGACAAGGTTGACCGGGGGGGTTGATGTTTTACTCGTCGTCGGCGCAATACAAATCGGCATGAGTAACATTGCGAAAATCGCACGGCAACTCAAACTGCCCGACGAAAAACTTTTGGGCGATTGGATTGTCTGCTTGCCCGGCTTCACGCTCGACAAGTACCGTCAACTGCAACGTTCGCAACTGTCGATTCTGTCGATGAACTGTTTCGGCGGATTAATCAGCCACACGCTCGGATTGCCGTTTCGTTCGCCGACGGTCAACATGTTTTTCCGCGAAAATGAATTCCTTCGATTTTTGCATGCGCCGCGTGTCTACTTGGAAGAAATGCCGATTTTCAAGGAATTTGCCTGGGAAAGAAATCTGAAACGCGATTATCCCGTCGTTATTTTGGGCAACATTGATGTTCACTTCAATCACTACACCGACTTCGACGAGGCTGTCAAAATTTGGAACCGTCGCAAGGCGCGAATTAACTGGTACAATCTTTTCGTGACCATGTACACCGACAGCGAAGAAATTCTGCGGAAGTTCGACACTCTGCCGTTTGGCAAGAAAGTCTGTTTCGTGCCGTTCAAGTCCGACTTGGATTCGGCGTGGTACATCAATCCCGAAATCGACAAAGACGCGACAACTATTGGAAGTCACGTCAACAGATTCGCTTCAGGTGTCATTTTCTATTACGACGTATTCGACATGTTGCTTTACGGCAAGAAAACCCCGTTGATTGAAATGTAATTCGGCGAACAAATTTTTAGCGGTTGCGACACGTTCGCGGCCGCTTTTTTGAACGGAGTGATTTTATGCATCGAACTAAGTTTATCCCGCGAATCATGGTCTGCGACAACGACGCCGACTTTTTCGCGCAGGTTGCCGACCGCCCGTATAAAATCGTCGGGCACGCGAAAGTTTTCGGCGAAGTTGACGGACAACACTTCAACATTCTTCGCGACAAAAAAGTTTTCTTCAACGACAAGCTTCAAGACTTCACCGCGCTGAAAAATTTCTTGCTCGGCGGCGAAGTCGATTACTTGGTCTTCACGAAGTTTGAGCTGTTCACGCTGTATCACAAAGTCGCCGTTGCCGACAACTTCGTCAGCCCCAAAGCCGTGACGATTGACCAGTTCAACACGTTGCCGCGAGAATTTTTCTGCGACGCGAACATTCCGCTGCGAATTCTGGAGTGGACGAAGTATCTTTCAATACGGACGCTGCTTGACTTCGACGGCTTCCTTGCCGCGTCGGGCGTCTTCAACAAAAACGGCAACGACGTCACGCAGATTGATTGCGTCACCGAAAAAGCTTTGCCGCCGCTTGCCGAAAACATTTATCGCCGCGTGTACAAAAATCTTGCGGAAGTCGGTCTGCAAAAGTATGACGTCGTGCTGTTGACCGAACGCGCTCCGCACGACTTCGACGCCGCGTTTACCTTGACGCAGAACATTGCCGACGGTGTGTTGACTTTCTGCCGCACGGGCTTTGCGCTCGAAAAACACATCCTTGACACGAAACGAAACTTCAAGACGGGCAAGGGCTTTCACATGATGACGGGCAACTTGCTTTACGTCACGCGCCGCCGCCCGCCCGAAAGTTTCCGCATGTTCGTCGTCACGCACAAGAAGACGCCGCACGAAGGCAAGCTGCCCGACGGCTACGAAATTATTCACGCCGGGCACGCGCACGCGACGGAAGATTTCGGCTACCGCGGCGACGACACGGGCGACAATATCAGCGACATCAACCTGTACATCAACGAATTGACCGCGCTGTATTGGTTTTGGAAGAACACTTCGCACACCGTCGTTGGGCTGTGTCATTATCGACGTTTCTTCACGACGGGCAATGAGACGTTCGCTTACGAAAAAATTTTGTCGCAAGCCGACGCGTTGAAGATTTTGCGGACGCACGACATAATTGTTTCGCGACCGTTTTACGGCACGTTGACTCAGCGCGAATTCGTCAGGAACGATTGCGGCGAACAGCTTGCCAAACTCGGCGAAGCGATTCTGCGCAAACACATTTTGCAAGTTCAGCCCGATTACGTCGACGCGTTTGACTTCGTGCTCAACTCGAAGACGGTTTACAAGTGCAACATGTTCGTCACGCGCCGCGAAATTTTGAACGCTTTTTGCAAGTGGCTGTTTTCGTTCCTGCTTGACGCCGTACGTGAAGTTTTGCAGTCGACGTCGCTTGACAAGCTTTCGTGGACGCCGCGCCGCTTGATGAGTTTTCTTGCCGAACGGATGTTGCACGTCTGGTTGATGCGCCAACGCCTGCGCGTCAAGGAGCTCAACATAATGTTTATCGACGGAATTTGACTGCTTACGTTACTTTCTTTTGGCAGCAAAAGAAAGTAACCAAAGAAAACTGCGCCTGCTGTGATACATCCTGTATCACGCGCAGGCGGAGCGGCCGTCATCCGTGACGGCCGGTTACCTTCGCGTTATTTAATCTTATCGAGGCGATTTATTTGACGAAAGAAACTTTTGACGTGACGGGCATGAGCTGTTCGGCGTGTTCGTCGCGTGTCGAAAAAGCCGTCGCTCAAGTTGTCGGCGCGGACAATGTCAGCGTCAATCTGTTGACCAATTCAATGCAAGTCAAGTTCGACGAAGCGAAAGTTTCCGTCGCGCAGATTGTCGACGCCGTCACCAACGCGGGCTACGGAGCGGCGGTTAAAGGTGTCAGCGGTCAGGTGTCAGGTGTCAGGCAAGAACGCACGATTGACAAAGAACTTGCCGCGCTGAAGTTTCGGCTCGTGTGGTCGATTGTATTTTTACTGCCGACGGTTTATATCGCGATGCATTCGATGTTGCCGCTGCCCGTGCCGCCGATTGTCGCCGAACTGTTCGACGGCCGACAAAACGCCGTGACTTTCGCGTTCGCGCAATTCTTGCTGGTGCTGCCGATTATGTACCTCAACCGAAAGTATTACGTCAGCGGCTTCAAAACTTTACTTGCGGGCGCGCCGAACATGGACAGCCTTGTCGGTCTCGGTTCAATGTCGGCGGCGGTCTTCGGAGCGTTCGCGCTGTTCAGAATCGGTCAAGGTCTCGGCACGGGCGACGTTGCGCTTGTCGACGAATACAGCCGCAACCTTTACTTCGAGTCGGCGGGCATGATTGTCACGCTGATAACCGTCGGCAAATTTTTCGAGGCGCGGGCGAAAGGTCGCACAAGTCAAGCCGTCGAGAAACTTGTCAACCTTGCGCCGAAGACTGCGACGGTTTTGCGCGACGGTCACGAAGTCACGGTTGCGGTCGACGATTTGATTGTCGGCGACGAAATTCTCGTTAAGCCCGGCGAAAGTTTTGCGGCGGACGGAATTGTCGTTGACGGCGCGACGACGGTCGACGAATCGGCTTTGACGGGCGAAAGTCTCCCCGTCACAAAAACCGTCGGCTCTGCGGTCACAAGCGGCACAATCAATCAAAGCGGCTTCGTTAAGTTCCGTGCGGTCAAAGTCGGCGGCGACACGGCAATCAGCAAAATTATCGCGCTGGTCGAAGAGGCTTCCGCGTCGAAGGCGCCAATCGCCAAACTTGCCGATAAAGTCGCAGGCATTTTCGTTCCCGCCGTGATTTTAATTGCGTTGACTGCGGGCGGTCTTTGGCTTGCGAACGGCGCGAGTGTCGAGTTTGCGTTTTCAATAGCCGTGAGCGTGCTTGTGATAAGTTGTCCGTGCGCGTTGGGATTGGCAACGCCCGTCGCAATCATGGTCGGCACCGGCAAAGGCGCGGAGAACGGCATTTTAATCAAGTCGGGCGAGGCTCTCGAAACGGCGCACGCGGTCGATACAATCGTCGTCGACAAGACAGGCACGTTGACGGCGGGCAAACCTTTCGTGACCGACATTTTACTTTGCGGCGGCGACGAAGAAACTTTCTTGCGAATCGCGGCGTCACTCGAAAGCAAAAGTGAACATCCGCTTGCTCAAGCCGTCACGAAATTTGTTGCGTCGAAGAATCTTCAACCGCCCGTCGCCGAAAATTTTCAAGCGGTCTTTGGACGAGGCGTGCGTGCGACAATTGACGGCGGCAATTACTTCGCGGGCAACGAAACTTTCATGACGGAACTTGGCTTCAATCTCGGCGGACTGCGCGACGAAATTTCTGCGTTGGCGGACGCGGGCAAGACGCCGCTTATCTTCGCGGACGACAAAAAAATTCTCGGCATTGTCGCCGCCGCCGACGTTGAGAAAAAAACTTCCGCGCAGGCAGTCAAGGAGTTTGAAAATCTCGGCGCGAGTGTTATCATGCTCACGGGCGACAACGAACGCACGGCTCAGGCTGTCGCAAAGCGGCTCGGCGTCGACAAAGTTATCGCGGGCGTTCTTCCCGAAAACAAAGCGCGTGAAGTCGAAAAACTTCAATCAAGCGGTCGACGTGTCGCGATGATCGGCGACGGCATCAACGACTCTCCCGCATTGGCACGTGCGGACGTCGGCATTGCGATTGGCGCGGGCACGGACGTTGCAATCGAAAGCGCGGGCGCGGTTCTCGTTCGCAACGACTTGTTGGACGCGGTCGCCGCAATCAAGCTCAGTCGCGCCGTAATGACGAACATTCGGCAAAATCTCTTCTGGGCGTTCTTTTACAACGTCGTTTGCATTCCGCTTGCGGCGGGCGTGTTTTATCCCGCGTTCGGGCTGAAACTTTCGCCGATGATTGGCGCGGCGGCAATGAGCCTGTCGAGCGTGTGCGTCGTGTTGAACGCGTTGCGCTTGCGTCGGTTTAAAGTCGAGCGCGCTGAAACTTTTGACGCGTCGGAGCCCGAAGTCAACGTTCGTGTCGAACAAATTCAAACTCAAATCTTCAAGGAGGCAACTCAAATGCAGACAACTCTTAAGGTCGAAGGCATGATGTGCAAACACTGTCAAAAGCACGTTCACGACGCGCTTGCAAAGATGGACGGCGTCACTGCGGTCGAGGTCAGCTTGGAAAACAACACGGCAACCGTCGACGCGACGCGTGAAATTTCTTCGGACGAATTCGCCAAAGTCATCGAAGACGCCGGCTACGAACTCATTCGGTGAACCTGCGGCGGGTGACTGTGGTCACGGCGTCTTTTGACATTGCAACTTCGCTGTGATAAAATTGCCGAAAATTTTTTTGGCGGGTGAGATTGTTGAACTTCGTTGCGGCACTGAGCGAGACGGCGGAAAAAAATCTTCGCGAACTTGAAGAACACATCAGGCAGGCAATTTCGGACGACGCGTTTATCTTCGAGGCGTGCGAGCCGTTGATTCGCGGCGGCAAACGACTGCGCCCGATGCTCATGTTGCTTTGCGCCAACGCGAAAACTTCTTGCCCGAACGAACGCACAATGCCACTTGCGACGGCGTTGGAATTGATTCACACGGCAAGCCTTGTGCATGACGACATAATCGACACGTCGAAGAAACGTCGCGGCGTCGAAACCGCCAACTCAAAGTACGGCGCGCAAATTGCGGTTTTAATCGGCGATTATCTGTTCGCGAAGGCGTTTCAACTTGTCGCGGAAAACAATTACGACGGCCGCGTTCAAGCGATACTGTCGAAGCTTGTCAAAAATCTTTGCGTCGGCGAAATCATGCAAGATCGTTCGCTGTTCGTCGTGCCGACAATGACCGAATATTATCAGCGCATCAACCTGAAGACCGCGATTTTCCTGTCGAGTTGCTGCCAACTGGGCGCGATTGTTGCCGACATTGATTCACGCGACGGCGAATCGCTTGCGGCTTACGGCACAAGTTTGGGGCTTGCGTTCCAAATTATCGACGACGTGCTTGACTTTGTCGGCGACGAAAAAGTCACAGGCAAACCACGCGGCGGCGACCTTAAAAGCGGCGTGATAACTCTTCCCGTGATTCGTGCGCTGTCGACAAGCGACGAAGCTCCCGCGTTGAAAAAAATCGTCACTGGCGGCGCGGTAACCTGCACGGACATTGACGCGGCGATTGAAATTATTCGCGCAACCGACGCCGTCAACTACTGCAAGACGCGTGCGGAGGCTCACATCGAAGCGGCGCGAGTCAACCTGCCGTCGAATCTCAAGACTTCTGTCGGGCTTGCACTCGAACAAATTGCCGAGTTCGTCGTCGCCCGCACACGATAAACTTTTTGGAGGGATTGCGACATGAAACACATCAAGACTGTCAACAAAGCGAACTTGCAAGCGACACTCAAGCGCGGCGGCTGCGGCGAATGCCAGGCGTCGTGCCAGAGCGCGTGCAAAACCAGCTGCACCGTCGGCAACCAAGTTTGCGAACGCCAAAAGAAATAATTCGCACGTCTGCAAAACAAAAGCTCCCCGTCACTTCGACGAGGAGTTTTTTCGTGCGCAAAAGTCGCTTTAAAAGCGACGGAACTATTTGTGCAACCCGTAACGTTTCGACAGCCGAAATCAATCACGACGTTGCAAGGTTGTCATTCCCGCCTGCAAGCTGCGCTGAACGTCGTCAACGTCGCGGTCGCCTGCGCAAAAAAAATCCCGACGCGGTCGGGTGAAGTCAATCTTCGATTAATTCTTGCAACGTTCGATACAAATGTTCGGGTTCGACGGGCTTTGACAAATGCGCGTTCATTCCCGCCTGCAAACTGCGCTGAACGTCTTCGTCGAAAACGTTTGCGGTCATTGCGATAATCGGCACGGTCTTTGCGTCGGGGCGGTCAAGTTCGCGAATCGCCGTCGTCGCCTGCAAGCCGTCCATAATCGGCATGCGGATATCCATTAACACCGCGTCAAAGTGATTCGGTTCGGAGGCGGCGAACATGTCGACGGCCTCTTGCCCGTTGGGCGCGTGTTCAACTTCCATGCCGCACATCGACAAAACCATAATCATAATTTCCGCGTTGACGGGCATGTCTTCCGCCATAAGAATTCGTTTGCCGTTGAGGTCGGCAAGTTTCTTCGGCGGCTCGGACAAAGTTTTCTGTTCAATCGCCTCGTGGAATTCGCTGACAATGTCGGTCGAAAAAAGCGGCTTTGTCATGAAGCGATCGACGCCGGCTGCCATTGCCTCTTCGACAATGTCGTCCCAGCGGTAGCTCGTCAAGATGATTATCGCGGTTTCGTTGCCGACAATGTCGCGAATTTGCCGCGTGACTTGCAGGCCGTCTTCGTCGTGCATTCGTAAATCAATCAGCAAAATATTGTACGGGTCGTGGCGTGCGCGTCTGACGATAACTTTTTCAATTGCCGTCGCGCCGTTCAAAGCGAACTCCGCCGCAATGCCGACTTCCTCAAGCACAAGTTTGGCGTGTTCGCAGGCAATGGGGTCGTCGTCGACAATCAGGACTTTCAGGTCGCGCACGTTGATTTTCTTGCCGCGTCGGTCGTTTGCGGACTTTGGCGAATTGCGCAGCGTCAAGTTGATTGTGAATTCGGAGCCGTGACCTTTCTTGGAGCGCACGGAAATTTTGCCGCTCATCATCTCGACAAGATTTTTCGTAATCGCCATGCCCAAACCCGTGCCGCTGTACGACGTGGAAGTTTCGACGTATTCTTGACTGAACGGCTCGAAGATGTTCGGCAGATAATTTTCGTCGATGCCGATGCCCGTGTCCTTGACGACGAAGCGAAGCGTCGACTTGTCCTCGAAGCGCGCAACCTGTTCGACGGTGAAAGTCACCTTGCCGCCCGTGTCGGTGAACTTGACCGCGTTGCCGATAACGTTAATCAGAATTTGTTTGAGCTTGTTGGCGTCGCCGATATAAAAGTCGTCGACGTGTCCGCGAACGTTGAAGTCGTACTGCAAATTTTTTTCGCGACATTGACCGGTGAACATTGCGTTGATTTGTTCAAGCAACTCGCTGAAGGAAAATTCTTCCTTCTTGAGGACGACGCGCCCGCTTTCGATTCGGCTCATGTCCAAAATGTCGTTAATCAGGTTGAGCAGGTGACGTGCGCTCGTGCCGATTTTTTCAAGATTCTCGCGGGTCTTTTCGGGTAAGTTGTCGTCCTTGAGCGCGATTGAGTCAAGCCCGATAATTGCGTTCATGGGCGTGCGAATTTCATGACTCATGCTCGACAGGAACGCGGACTTCGCGACGTTGGCTTGGTTGGCAATTTCCAGCGCGTTTTTGAGTTGCTCGTTTTTGGCGAACTGTGCCCGCTGAACTTTTGTCGTGTCGCTCTTGAGCAGAATGTAAAATTTCGCCTGCGCGTCGACAAGATAAAACACGAAGCGTTTGTGATAAATTTCGCCGCCGATGTAACAGTGCAAGTTGACTTCGTAAGGCTCGCGAATCGCCAGCGCGTTGGCAATCTTGTCAAGTTGCAGGGCGTTGAAAAATTTTTCTTGCTCTTCGGGCGTGCCGGTCAACACGGGGCGAACTTGCTCGTTGAGATAATCTTCGTAGCTGCCGAACTTCTGTCGCGGGAAGATTGAACCTTTCGCCGCCTTCGACGCGTCGCCGATAACCACGCCGTAATTCCCGCCGACAATGTAAGTTATCATGTCGAACTGGTCGCTGAGCGCCTTGTGCAACACGGTGTCGCTGACGATTTGGCGGTTGTGGTCTTGTTCGGCGACGAAGGCGATAATGTCTTCGGTTTCGGGGTCGCGGCGAAGAGTGACTTTGTAGTTGACGAAACATTCATGCCCGTTCGGTCGGCGGCTGAAGAACACGGCGGAGGTTGAGTTGATGCCCTCGGAAAAATTTTTCAGCATGTGCGTCGTGTTGAACTCTTCGAGGAACTTTTGACGGTCACGTTCCAGCGGAAAATATTTCAGCCGTTCCATGAAGCGATCGGAAATTTTCACGCCGCGCAGGTCGTTGCAACCCAATTCACTGCCGCGACAGTCTTCGATTAAGTTGCGCGTCAAGTTCATGCGAAGCGATAAGAGCGTTTGCCCCGACAGAGTTTCCAGCTCGGTGCGCACGCCTTCGTAAAGATTTTGAGCGCGTTGTTCGTCGCGTTTGATTTTCGTCACGTCGAAGCAATTGCAGTACGCATAACAAATACCGTCCTCGTCGACGAAAGCGCAGTTGACGTTGAGCCAAAGCCAGTTGCCTTTGAGCGTGCGGCGACGAAGCGTCAAATTATTTTTGCCGGCGCGGGTGACTTTGTTTCGGAAAAGATATTCGACTTCTGCGCGGTCATCGGGGTGCACGCTTGCAAGCGGATTGTCGGCGGACAGAAATTCTTCGGCGGTGCCTTCAATCATCTCGGCAAATTCGGGCGAACACCACACGGGCGAAAGGTCGTCGACGCGAATTAAAACGGCGTTGCTCGACGCGAAAATCTTTTCGTAAAAGCTCGGTTTGAAGTCAAGCATTTTACCTCGTCCTCAAAGTTCGGCAACCAGCTTGTCGCGAATCTCTTTAATCGGCTTGTACATGGCGACGTAATCGGCTTGCTTTTTGGCGCGCAACATCTCGGTCATTTCCGACAGCGGATTGTAAATTGGGGTCAGAGCCAAATTGCCGACGACGCCTTTAAGCGCGTGCGCGTGCTCGAAAGCCTCGTCGAAGTTTCCGTCGGCAAGAGCCTTGTCAAGTTTCTCGAACGCGTCATTTTTCAAGCCCATGCCGATCATGCGGAAATAAAACGTCGCGTTGCCCAGGCAGCGGCTCAAGCCGTCCTTCGTATTAACTCCGAGTTCTTGGAGCCGTTCGATTGTAAGCATCAAAATTGCCTCCTTCGTGATTGTCAATGTTGAAACGAAACGATTATAACAGTTCTTGCGTCAAAGCACAAAAAAAATCGCGGGGCTTACGAAAAATTTTCTGCCCGCGAAATTTTCGGTGACGCGTCAATCAATTTCGATAAGTTCGTAATGCGGCGTGCCGAGTTTGTGTTCGGTTATTGCGGTGAGCTGTCGAAGGCCTTGCCGGCTTTCAATGCGTTCAATCAGCGAATTCTTTCTGCCGTCGGGAAAATGATAAATCATGTCGACGGACGCTTGTTCGACGGCAACAATGTCATTCGACGCAAGAATTCCGATGTCGGGCAATTCGGGCGCGGCGGCTCCGGTGCCCGCACAATCGCAATCGATGCTGAGCCGTTGCAGGACGTTGATAAACGCCATTTGCTTGCCGAAGTGGTCACAAATTGCCTTGCCGCCGTCGGCAAGAAGTTCCATCAACGTCGACTCGCCGACCCAATCGCCGAAGTTTTCAAGGCCGTGAAGTTGCTTTTTGCCGTGTTGAGAAGACGCGCAACCCATGGCGATATTTTTCAGCGCGCCGCCGAAGCCCGCCATTGAGTGACCTTTGAAGTGCGTCAAAACAACCAGCGAATCGTAATGATTCAAATGCGAACCCATGTAAACTTCGTTCAAATAAAAGCCTTTGCTGACGGGAAAGGCAATGTCGCCGTCTTCGTCGAGGATGTCCACGTCGCAGAAAATCCAACCGTTGATTTTCAGCGTCTTGCGGTGTTTCTTTGTCGTGGAACGTGCGCCTTCATACAGCGTGTTCGTTTCGACAATGACCGAGTCCGGAATTCGCGATTGAAACTTTTGTACCAACGCGGGCGGCAAAATATTTGGCGCATTCGGCTCGCCCGTGTGAACTTTAATTGCAACTCTGCCCGTTATGTCGGCATTTATTTTTTCGTAAAGCTTAATGATGTGTTCGGCATCTATCTTTTTGGAAAAATAAACTTTCGCTTTTGAATCGGGCGGAATCCGTTCGGCCTCGGCAGTGTTCTGTTGGATTTGGGTGGTCGTCGTCTTGTTTGTGCAGCCCGTGAGGATGTCCGTAACTCCGACGAGACCCGCAATCCCTGCGAGTTTCACGAAATGTCTGCGTGTGATCTTCATGGTCAACGCCCCCTGAAAAAATTCAGCTTAATTATAGTTTATCACGTTGACTGCAAGCAAGCTTTGACGAAAATTTTTTTCACGCGCTGAAATGTTTCAACACGGGCAACGTCCCGAATTTGTTTGCGACGAACAACGGAATCAGCGCGCAGATGTTCCCGCCAAGCTGAACGCGACGATTAGAATCAACGTCAAGCCCGTTCGGTCGACGACGTTGTATTTGCGAATCGGCACGCCAACAAAAAAATCTGCGCGACGCGTGCAATGTCGAATCCCATCGGCAGGACAGAAAAATTTTTCACGCCGAATTGATTCAGCCGACTGCACAGCTTTGACGAAAATTTTTTTCACGCGCTGAACATTACGTTTTCAAAGAACAGCCCGCAACGTTCCAGGAAGTGGCGTTCGTTTTCGACGAGAATTCTGTCGGGAAAATCCTTGTCGATAAACAGATTGTTCGGCAACTCGACGGGCTCGCGGAAGTACAGGTAACTGCCGCCCTTCATGAGCGTCAAGCGGTGCATGCTGTTAATGTGGTGGCCGGCTTCGCGCAGAATTTGATACGGGTACAGCTCCGCCAAACACTGCATGAGCGCGACGTAACGATTTTTTTCGTTGTCGAAAGGACCGTGCCGCGTGCCTTCAATCATGAAGAACAGGTTGCCGAAAACTTGCGGTTCGCGCCTTCCGACGGGTGCGGCGTGCGGCAGGACGGGTTGCGAATTCTTCGGCGACTCGTAAGTTTCCATTGCGTCGAGTGTCGCAAGCATCTCTTCGATTGACTGATTCAAGTGCAAGACGGGCTTTTGATTTCGCGTGCGTCGCGGTTGAACGGGCGGCTGATAACTTTCGACTTGCGGCGCGTAGAAATTTTCTTGCGTGACTTGCGGCGCGTAAAAATTCTCTTCAATCTGCGGCGTGTAAACTTCGATCTGCATGTTGATTCGGCGGACGCCTGCGCGGCTGAAGATGATTTTAATCGCCTTGACAATTTGTTTGGGCGAACGTGCGGTCTCCAGATAAATTATCGGCGCGATTTTCTTCGGGCGTTCCATGTCGATTGTGTTCGTGCGCAGAAACAGCGTGCGCGTCGGGTCGGTGCTACACAGGCTGTTGATTGTGTCGGGGAACTCCAGATACAGGCATTTGACGGCGACGAAGAACAGCTCCTGCCAATCGTTGACGGGTGCTCGTTCGCCGAAATAAATCAGCGCGGCGGGCAGTTCGTTTTCGTATATTTCTTGCGACTTCGCGGCCAAGTCGACGATTCTTCCTGTCGGCAAAAGTCTCACTCCTCTTTCAAGTAGTTTTCAGAATGATTATAGACAATCGCCGAACAAAATGCAAAAAGTTTTTACCCGAAGTTCAGCCGCAAATTCAAGCCGCGTCCGCTTCGGTCAGAAAAATGTTATCCAGACGAGTTCGGCCTTGTCGACAAGCGCGGGCGTCAACTCATCCAAGTTCGCAATTTTGTCGAAGTGCCAACGATCTTGCTCGTCGCGGTGAAACGCAAGCTTGAACGTCCATTGCCCGACGAAAAGCCCACGTAAAGAATTGTCTCCGCGCACGTCCACGACAACCGTGGCTTTGTCGCCGTCGATAATCGTGTCGGTGACCGTCGCGCTTGTCACCGAACAAATTTTGTTGAATTCGTCGGCAACGTAAGCGGTCGGATTTTCTTCGGGCACGGCGGGCGCGGGAACTTTGCCGAAGAACGAATCTTTGACGCCGTCAAGAAACTTCAGGTGACGCTCCTTGTGCACGGAGTTGTATTCGGTCAAAAATTCCGCGCTGTGGTTGAAGTACGGGTCGTCGGGATACTTCGCGTGATATTCGTCGTAATTGTTCGCAAGAGCAACGGTCGCCGCGTCGTAAGTTTGCGAAAAGAATTCGTCCGTGTCCACGCGTGCGGAAAGTTTTGTTTCGTCGCGTTCGGCAAGGGCGATTTTAATTTCATTGAGCGCGGCTTCGGGGCTGTCGTCGCGTGCGCAACCGGTCAACAGAATCACCGCCGACAAAATCAGCGGCGCGAAAAGTTTCAGCTTCAAGTTGGTGACCTCCTCAAAAAAAATTTTCCCGCGACGCAACGTCGGGGAATATTGCTTGCGTATTTGAGTTCACGGCTTCGGGACGTTCGTCACCGAAAAATTTTTCTGTTCCGTTGTTGATGTCCCTGCCTGTCGCCGAAAACTTTTTTGGACTGTTCGGTTTTTCTTGCCAAGTAGCCGGGCTTGTTGGCGGCCGAATAGCCGGACTTGTGGAAGGACGCCGCGCTTGCGGTTTGGATGTTGAACGCGCCAAGCCCGAAGACGAACGCGCCGATTATCAGTGTGCTCAGAAACTTTTTCACATCAACCACCTCGTGAATTTTTTTCAATGATAACACGCGGCGGCAGGTTTGTCATTTGAACGCGATTAAAAACGTTTGCTTCAGCGTTAAGTCACTGTGCGTTGTCGTTGTGATTGGGCGGAGGCAGCGGGTTGCCGTTTTCGTCTTTGGGCGGTTCAGGCGGACGTTGATTGTCGCCGTTGTTGTCGGGCGGAGGCATCGGGTTGCCGTTTTCATCTTTGGGCGGTTCGGGCGGACGTTGATTGTCGCCGTCGGATTTTTTGTCGTCGCGGAAAATTTCGCGTGCCTTGTCGAACTTGTCTTTCTGCTCGTCGAACTTCTTCTTCTGCTTGTCGAACTTGTCTTGCGCTTCTTGAATTTTGTCGAGAGCGTCGGCGTTGGCAGTCGAAATGTCCGCAGAGCCGACACCAAACACGAACGCGCCGATTAATGCGGTCGTCAAAAGTTTCTTCATGCAAGTCACTCCTTGAAAATTTTCCGTGATTATAGCACTTGCGACGACGTTTGCATTAAAGGCGGCTGAAATTTTGCTTACAAAGGAACAAGCTTCGACGCGAAAGTCAACGTCAATATGCGCCGCGAGACTGCAACACGGCCTTGACGGTCTTGAACAGATACTTTAACGGAGCTTCTTTTAACCCTGCATAACTCGATTTCAAGATTAGCGAAGAGGCGCGACATAATGCGGTTTTTCGTCTTAACTCGTCATAACTTGAAACGGTCGAAAAAAATATCGGCTTGCAGACAACGCGCAGACAATTTCGGACACAAAAAAGCCCTCTCCACGAGTTCGGAGAGGGTAATTTTTTTATCCAAGCAAACGCCGTGCGTATCGTCAAGCGGTGGATAAAAGCCCGTGCCGTCGAAGTCAAGTTCTTCAACCGGCTCACTCGCACGGTCAAAGCCGATTTCTTCCCAAGCCGTCGAACAGAAACAGCTTCACGTCGTAGCCGACGGCGCGCAAGTAACCTTCGACGCGTCGTCCGATTCTCAAGACGAGTCATTCTTTACAAGTAGTCTTCAGCGGTCGGCGGCGTGAAGTAAGACACTTGCCGAATTTGCGGATGTTTGTATCGCAAGAAACTTTACCGACAGTCGTCCAAACGTTGCCTTCGGTCGCCGACGAAACTTTGTCCGCCTTGCCGCTTGCCGTTGACGGGCGAGCGACAGAGTTTCACAGATGTCAATCAAAAAGTTGATGACGTTCAATGTCCAAAGCAAAAATCAACGTCAAGTCATGCCGTGCGTTTCCTAATCCAACCAAGTTCAATCCATGAAATCACCTCGTCGAGTTTGTCGTAGCTTGCGATGATTTTCGTACCGACGGACGCGACGCACGTGATGATTCTGTTTTCGGCGTTGAAAGCGGATGTTGGCGATTTGCAGTCCGCGTTTGTCGTCGGCAAGCGAATAAATATAACAGCTTTGAACGGAATCGTCGTCGTAAGGCTGTTGGTCAACTTCGCAAGTCATTTCGCGCCAAACTTCGGGCTGATTGTCGAAGCCGTACGACTGCGGTGATTGTCGCGTAATTGTTCAGCTGAATGTTTGTGCCCGCCACGTCGCCGAACGAACCGTTGCCAAAATTTTTAATGTTCATGCGCTTAATCCGCGACGGCGTCGAAATGCAGTCGTAAGCGTAAAGTCCTTCGTCGTTGCGAAGTTTGGTTTCACTGGCGATATAACATCTGCAAAAGCCTTGACCCGCCGTCAAAGATGAATTGCGGTATTTGGCAATCATTGCGCACGAGAAATTTTCGATTGATTCAGCGGCGATTAAGATGGTCGAGCCGCCGACGTTGGTGACGCCGCTTGGTGCAGTTTCATTATAAATTACTGATGTCGACGAGCCTCGGTAAAATTGCACGCCTTTTGTCGACGGGTTACCGATACGAGACGCCGCGTCGCAGACAGATTGATTTTGCCGCCGTGATAATTCGACGCGCTGTAGACGGGCGGTGTAATCGTACAATCTTCGCCGAGCGTCAAATCCTTGTACTGGGCGACGGCGACGGCAACAAATTCAGCAACACGACTGCGACGTTGTTTGCGACGAAGAAAAACAGCGGATTCGTGCCGAGCGCGCCCGCCCCGTAAGAAATTTTCAAAGCCATGTCGTCACCTCAAGCCGTCAAAGAAAAGTAACCGTTTTCCGAAAACGCCGCGTCGTCTAATTTTCCAACGTAAGCTTGCAATTCGGCAAAACTTTTGCGTTCAAAGCCAAGGCTTAACGGTGCAGGCGAACCTGTTGTCGAACCAACATTACCACTTGTCGCGGGCGCAGGCAACGGCTTTGAGACTTCGCGATATTGAATCGTACAGCGACAGCGCGGGTGAAACGGCGGCAGTTGAACGCCGACCTTGTCCGTGTGACCGACGACCGTATCTTTCAGCGCAAGACAGCGTCCGCAAACGCGATTGGTGCTTGACGTCGTCCAAACCATTTCGCAACGAACCGACAATCACGCACGCTTAGCCGCAATCGTCACCGAAAGTCCGTTGTCGATTAATTGACTGAAGACGCGCTGTCGATAGTTGACGTTGCTTGAGCTTGTCGTTGATTCAAACCGATTAACGGGCGAATCTGTCGGGCGATTGTTTTTGGCGGAATCATCTCGGCTTGTCCGTGCAAGATGATTGACGCGACCGCTTTGCGTGATTCGTCGCTTAGCAACGTCACCAATTCGGCTCCGCGTGTCCGCAAGAATTCTTTGACGCGAATGTCCGAATCGTCAAACGTGATTATTCCGGCTGTGAATTTGTTCGACGCAACTTGAATTGCAAGCAAGCCCGACTTCAATCGCCGCCGCAAGTTCGTCATAACTGAATTCGTTCTAACTTTTGAATTCGCGGGCAAACCACTCGACGGGTTAGTCACTAAACTCCGACAAGAAGGTAAGCGCGCTTAAATCTTTGACACAACGCACGAAGACCGAACTTGATGCCCTCGAAGCAAAATCGGCACGGCGTTCAAATCGCTCAACGTAAGCGGCAACACCGTCAGTTTCTTTGGCTCGACCGACGCGACGGGCACAGCGATTGCGACGTTCGAATTTCCCGAAGAAATTTTCCTCGACCAAGCGGGCACGACGCTTGTCGACAATTTCGCGTGAAGCGCGGAGATTTATCCCGGCGCGACGGCGGACATCACCGCGATGATTACGAAAGTGTTCGGCGCGGCAAGCTGAACTTAAATTTCTCTCGGATGGCGAGCGGAGCTTCGGACTTCGCCCGTTTGTTTTTCGGAGGTGATTCACATGACCAACGGACAAAACGTCGTTCGAAGTCGTCATCTCGAAGAACTTGCTAATGCGGCGAAACGTTACACGCTCCAAGAAATTTTCGACTTGACCGAAGCCGTCGCCGCTGAACTTGAGTCAATCGGCGGTTCGTCAATTACGGGCGGCGTGTCGGGCAACTTCGCAACGTTTGGACGACTGTCGGTAAAGTTTCTTGCGATACAAACATCCGCAAATTCGGCAAGTGTCTTACTTCACGCCGCCGACCGCTGAAGACTACTTGTAAAGAATGACTCGTCTTGAGAATCGGACGACGCGTCGAAGGTTACTTGCGCGCCGTCGGCTACGACGTGAAGCTGTTTCTGTTCGACGGCTTGGGAAGAAATCGGCTTTGACCGTGCGAGTGAGCCGGTTGAAGAACTTGACTTCGACGGCACGGGCTTTTATCCACCGCTTGACGATACGCACGGCGTTTGCTTGGATAAAAAAATTACCCTCTCCGAACTCGTGGAGAGGGCTTTTTTGTGTCCGAAATTGTCTGCGCGTTGTCTGCAAGCCGATATTTTTTCAGCCGTTTCGAGTTATGACGAGTTAAGAGAAGCTCAGTTGATGTGTTCGTTCAAAGGTTTTCCTCCGTAGAAAAAAGACGCCGACATTTGTCGACACCTGAAACTTCAAGTTCAAAGGTTCTTGTAGATGATTTCGGTGACTTCGTCGGTGCCGACACGTTTAAAGCCGTCGGTGAAAATGTCCGCCGTGCGCCAGCCGTCCGCCAAAGTTTTCTCAACGGCAGATTCAATCGCCCGTGCCGCGTCTTCGAGCTTGAGGCTGTAACGCAACAGCATCGCCGCGCTTAAAATCGTGCCCATCGGGTTGGCAATGCCTTTGCCTGCAATGTCGGGCGCGGAGCCGTGAATCGGTTCGTAAAGTGAAGTCAATTCGCCGATTGACGCTGAAGGCATCAAACCGATTGACCCGCCGATAACCGCCGCTTCGTCGCTGAGAATGTCGCCGAAAATATTGTTCGTGACAATAACGTCAAACTGCTTCGGGTTCAGCACAAGTTGCATTGCCGCGTTGTCAACGTAAAGATGATTCAGCTCGACGTCCGAAAAATCTTTCGCAACGTCGACGACGACTTTCCGCCACAGACGACTTGCCGCCAAAACGTTTGCTTTGTCGACGGAGGTAACTTTTCCGCGACGAACTTTCGCCGTCTCGAAGGCAAGCTTTGTGATTCGTTCGATTTCGGGCACGGAATAAATTTCGGTGTCCCACGCCTGTTCGACGCCGTCAACGAATTCCGATTCGCAACGTTTGCCGAAGTAAATTCCGCCGACGAGTTCACGGACAATCAGCAAGTCACTGCCCGCGACGAGTTCAGGTTTGAGCGGCGACGAGTTCACCAATTCGGGATAAACTTTCGTCGGGCGCAAATTCGCGAACAAGCCCAAACCTTTGCGCAAGCCGAAAATTGCACGTTCGGGGCGCAAGTTCACGGGCAAGCTGTCCCACTTTTTGCCGCCGACCGCGCCGAACAAAACGCCGTCGGCTTTCTTGCAAGCGTCGAGTGCTTCGTCGGTCAAAGGCGTGCCGAATTTTTCGTAAGACGTGC
This sequence comes from uncultured Selenomonadales bacterium, assembly GCA_947165295.1. Classification (GTDB taxonomy): domain Bacteria; phylum Bacillota; class Negativicutes; order Selenomonadales; family Selenomonadaceae; genus Quinella. Next base: position 59,477 of record CAMUZU010000004.1, read on the forward strand.
CGCCCGCGTCGCGATAATCGTATTCGAGCCCGATGTTAAATTTCGCGTCGACTTGCTTCAAAACTTTGACGGCGGAGGCGGTAATTTCCTGCCCGATACCGTCGCCGGGAATGACGATGATTTTCTTCATGATATGACCTCACTTGCCCGCGAGAATTTTGTAACCGTTGATTCGTTCTTCGGCGTCGTGCTGAGTTTTGTCGAACAGAGCCTGCGCGGCGTCGGGGAAATTGCGTTTGAGCGACGAGTAACGAACTTCGCCCATGAGGAATTCTTGGAACTTGCTGAAGTCGGGCTCCTTGCTGTCGAGCGTGAACGGATTTTTGCCCGTGCCGACGAGCTGCGGATTGTAACGCCAATTCGCCCAATAACCGCACTGAACCGCGAGCTTGCCTTCGAGCTGCGAAGAACCCATGCCCTTGCGGATGCCGTGGTTAATGCACGGAGCGTACGCGACAATCAGCGACGGACCCGGATATGCTTCGGCTTCGGTTATCGCTTTGAGCAGTTGATTTTGGTCGGCACCCATTGAAACCTGCGCGACGTAAACATAACCGTAAGACATAGCCATCTTGCCGAGATCTTTTTTCTTCGTGCGCTTGCCCGTCGCCGCGAATTGAGCGATTGCCGCCGCGGGAGTCGCTTTGGACGCCTGACCGCCCGTGTTGGAATAAACTTCCGTGTCGAAGACAAAGACGTTGACATCTTCGCCGCTGGCAAGCACGTGGTCAAGTCCGCCGTAACCGATATCGTAAGCCCAACCGTCGCCGCCGAGAATCCACTGCGAACGCTTGACGAAAAAGTCGCGGTTGTCATAAATCTTGTTGAGCAATTCATTATCGCCGCGTTGAGCTTCAAGCAGGGCGGTCAACTTGTCGGCACGTTCGCGGGTGTTTTCGCTGACGTTGAAATTTTCTTTCCAGTCGGCAAGTGCGGCGCGAAGTTCGTCGGAAATGTTTTCGTCAAGAGCTTTGGCAACGTCGGCGGCAAGAGCTTCGCGAACGGCTTTGACGCCAAGGAACATGCCGAGACCGTATTCCGCGTTGTCCTCGAACAGCGAATTTCCCCAGGCGGGGCCGTGGCCGTTGACGTTTGTCGTGTACGGCATTGCGGGAGCTGACGCGCCCCAAATCGACGAACAACCCGTTGCGTTGGCAATCATCATGCGGTCGCCGAAAAGTTGCGTCAAAAGTTTCGCGTAAGGAGTTTCGCCGCAACCCGCGCAGGCTCCGCTGAACTCGAACAACGGTTTCTCGAATTGGCTGCCGATAACGGTCGTTTTCTTCGTCGGATTGACTTTGGGCGCAACTTTCTTCGCGTCGGTGCCGAAGTCGAAAACTTTCTGCCGAGCTTTGGCTTCGTCGTTGAACGGAACCATCGTCAACGCCTGCTTCGGACAAACCTGCGCGCAGTTTCCGCAACCGAGACAGTCAAGCGTCGACACGGCGATTGTCAAGTTGTACGCGCCGCGAGAAATTTTCGACGGGATTGACTCCGTGCCTTCGGGCGCATTGGCAAGTTCTTCGTTGGTCGTCAAAACGGGACGAATCGCCGCGTGCGGGCACACGAACGAACATTGATTGCAACCGATGCATTTGGACTTGTCCCACGCGGGAACTTTAATCGCGGTGCCGCGTTTTTCGTAAGCCGAGCCGCCGACGGGGAACGTGCCGTCCGCAAGCTTGACGAATTTGCTTACGGCAAGTTCGTCGCCTTCCTGACGGTTCATGACGTTTTGCAGTTCGGTGACGAATTCGGGCGGGTCAACCTGTTGCAAGCCGCGATTCATGCCGGTATCGTCGACGTCCCACGTGCTGAGGTCAACTTTGTGCAACGCGGCAATGCCTTGGTCAATCGCGCCGCAGTTCATGTCGACGATGTTTTGTCCCTTCGAGCCGTAAGACTTTTCGACGGCGGCTTTAAGATATTTAACCGCTTCGTCAATCGGAATGATGTTCGCGAGCTTGAAGAACGCCGCTTGCATAACCATGTTAAAACGTCCGCCGAGACCGAGTTCGCCCGCGATTTTAACGGCGTTGACGGTGTAAACTTGAATGTCGTTGTCGAGGATGTAACGCTTCATTGACGGCTTGAGCTTGTGTCCGAGCTTTTCGTCGCTCCAGTCGGTGTTGAGCAGGAAAGTTCCGCCGCGCTTCATGCCCGCAATCAAGTTGTAATGGTGCACGTAACTTTTCTGCGAACAGCTGACGAAGTCGGGCTTTGTAATCAAGTACGGCGAAGTTATCGGCAACTTGCCGAAACGCAGGTGACTCATCGTTATGCCGCCCGATTTTTTGCTGTCGTAAGCGAAATAAGCCTGCGCGTAAAGGTCGGTGTTGTCGCCGATAATTTTAATTGCGGACTTGTTCGCGCCGACAGTGCCGTCCGAGCCGAGCCCCCAGAACTTGCAAGCGGTGGTACCTTCGGGCGTCAAGTCAACGTCGTGATAAGCGACAGTCAAAGACTTGTGCGACACGTCGTCATTGATGCCGATTGTGAATCCGTTGAGCGGCGAATCCTTTTTGAGTTCGTCGAAGACCGCAAGCATTTGTTCGGGCGTGGTGTCCTTGCCGCCGAGACCGAAACGTCCGCCGACGACAACGGGCTTGATGTCCGCGTCGTAGAAGGCAGATTTCACGTCCAGATACAGCGGCTCACCGACTGCGCCTGATTCTTTCGTGCGGTCGAGTACGGCGACTTTCTTGACGGTTTTCGGAATTGCGTTGAGGAAATGTTTCACGCTGAACGGGCGATACAAATGCACGCTGACCACGCCGACTTTTTCGCCGCGAGCGTTGAGGTAAGTCGCCGCCTCTTCCGCCGTTTGACAGCCGGAACCGATAGCGATAATGATTCTGTCGGCGTCGGGCGCACCAAAATAATCGAAGACGTGGTGAACGCGTCCCGTGACTTTGGCAATGTCCGCCATAATTTCTTCGACGAGGTCGGGCAGTTGGTCGTAAGTGTTGTTGACCGTTTCGCGAATCTGGAAGTAAACGTCGGGATTCGTCGCCGTGCCGCGAATGACGGGGTGGTCGGGATTGAGCGCGTTGCGACGGAATTTGTTGACCGCGTCGAAATCCAAAATCTTGGCGAGGTCGGCGTAATCAATCACTTCGATCTTTTGAATTTCATGCGACGTGCGGAAGCCGTCAAAAAAGTTAATGAACGGAATGCGTCCTTTAATCGCCGCGAGGTGAGCAACCGCCGACAAGTCCATTACTTCCTGCACGCTTGATTCGGCGAACATTGCGCAACCGGTTTGACGCGCCGCCATAACGTCTTGATGGTCGCCGAAAATGTTCAGCGTCGACGTTGCCAGTGCGCGTGCCGACACATGAAAGACGCCGGGAAGTTGTTCGCCCGCGATTTTGTATAGGTTGGGAATCATCAGCAGAAAACCTTGCGACGCGGTGTAAGTCGTCGTCAATGCGCCCGCTTGAAGTGAGCCGTGAACTGTGCCCGCCGCGCCCGCTTCGGACTGCATTTCGACGAGACGAACTTTCTGCCCGAAAATATTTTTTGTGCCGTGCGCCGCCATGACGTCGACATCTTCGGCCATCGGCGACGACGGGGTTATCGGATAAATCGCTGCCACGTCCGTGAATGCGTAGGAAATATACGCCGCAGCCTGGTTGCCGTCCATCGTCTTCATTTTCTTGCTCATAAACTCTCGAAAGTCTCCTCTCAAACTCAGGTGTCAGGTGCCGGGGATTTTTCACAACGCCCGAAACCTACGAATTGCGGCGGATTATATCACGCGGCTATAAAGTTGTAAACTGCGGCGCATAGTTTGCGAATTTTCACGACGTGCGCGGATTGTTCTTGAAACGAATTTGCAAGTTGAGATCGATGAAATACCCCCCCCCCGTTTTGCAGACGGTGCCGAAGTTGTGTCGACTTGTCGAAGGCGTTTCCAGTCGCGTGTTGTTGAGCAGGTAGCTCTCGAATTCGTCGCGGTTATAAAGATTGTACGCAACGATTTGGCCGCTCTCCTTGACGATGATGTAGCCGCCGTTGGCCTCGTCGCGCCCGTTCCAAACTTTGGCGGGTTTCAAGCCCAGTGCAATCGCGCAGAGAAATTTTTTTATCTTGTAACGATAAATCCTTGCGTTGCGCAAGTTCAGCGGGTTGTCGTCTTCAAGACGCGTCGCCAGCTCCGTGCAATTAGCAATGCCTTTGCCATAGTAAAGCTTGAGCATTTCGGCGACGATTTTGTCGAACTGCGTATCGATAAAGTCAAGGTTGCCCGCGAAAGTTTCGTTGTTGACCTTGTCGAATTCAATGCCGCCAAGTTTTTCAAGGCGTTCTTTCAGTGTGTACGTATTCAGCTCGTCGGCAAGCGCGTCGTTCATGTCGGGCAGATTGAATCGAAAGTTCGTTGCCCGTGAAGCGTTGAGCAAAGTCGGCGGTTGACCGATGTCAGACTTAATCGAGTAGCAACAAATTCTGTCGTAGTTGGTGAACGGGTCGTGAATTTTGACTTCGATGTCGGCCTTGCGGTTTGCGGGCGATTTAATCTTCGTCAAGCTCAACGCGTTCATGATTTCCGCCGCGCCGTCAATCTCGAACGCCGAACCGTTGTTGCCGTTAATGCCGTCAAGAATTTTCGTCGCCATGTCGGCCAGCTCGTCGGTTTTGAGCGTGCAGACGCGGTCGTTGTTGGAGTACAGCTCGACGAAATTTTTTTGACTGCGTCGAAACTCCAGCTTAAATGATTCGCTGTCTTCACGGATGACTTGCAGGACGGGCAGCCAACAATCGTCGCTGATGTCGGTTTTGATTTTCCCGTCGGCAAGCAACCTTAACAGCGCGTAAAGTTCGCTCCATTCGCCTTTGTTGCCTCGCATAGGTTCAAGCACTCTCCTTATCTCGGTCGCGACGGCCTCAATGACATTGACGGAAACCGCGTTGCCGAACTGTTTGTAAAGTTGCGTGTCGGAAACTTTCAAGCGAAAGTCGTCGTCGAAGCCTTGAAGTCGCGCCCATTCACGCGGCGTCAACTTGCGGATGTTTTCGGCGTTGACGGTGCCTTTAATTTTGGTCGTCGGCGTCAACGGGTGCGGGCGGGCGTCGACGATTAAATTTCGTTCGCGTCCCATGCCGCCGCAAACCAGAGCATTCGACACGCCGTCGAGATTTTTGACTTCGTAGCCGAAACCGTGACCGGCCGCCTCGTGACGTTGACGGTGCTTGCGAAGCGTTTCCAAATAAACGTCGCTCAAGTAATACTTCGCGGGCACGGGCGGATTGTCCAAAATGTCGCGAATCGAAAAGCTTTCGTCGCACGGCGCGGGAAAGTCGAAGCTGTCGGGCGCAATGTCTTCGCGGAAACACACGATATAAATCCGTTCGCGGTTCTGCGGCAAACCGAAGTCCCGGCTGTTCAAAACCTTGGCGAAAACTTTGTAGCCGATTTGCTCAAACGCCGCGCAGATTATCTTGAACGTGCGTCCGCGGTCGTGATTTACCAGACCTTTGACGTTTTCGCAAAAGATGACTTTCGGCTTGTGACGTTCGCAAATTCGCACGACGTCAAGAAACAGCGTCCCGCGACACGTGCCGTGATAATCGTCGTCGAAGCCTGCGCGTCGGCCGGCAATCGAAAACGCTTGGCACGGGAAGCCCGCAAGGCAGATGTCGAACGGCGGAATTTCGTCGGGGTCAATCGTCGTGATGTCGCCCGCAAGTTTCGCGTCGGGAAAATTTTCTGCGTAAGTCTTGCGTGCGGCGGCGTCAATTTCGCTGACGAAAACCGTTTCGACGTCGTGACCGAAGGCTCGCTCGAAGCCCAAACGAATTCCGCCGATACCCGCGAACAACTCAATCACTTTGTACGGCGACATGTTGACACCTCCGACTTTCGACGGGCGACGGCTTGTGCGACGGCGCGGACACATTCGTCAACGTCGCGCTGAATTTGTCGGCCGAAGAAGCGCAAGACCGTCCAACCTTCCGACTGCAAGCGTGCGTTGACTTCGCGGTCGCGGGCAATGTTGCGTTCGATCTTCGGTATCCAAAAATCTTGGCGGCTCTTGAAGTCGTGCTTGCGATTTTCCCAATCGAAGCCGTGCCAAAATTCCGAGTCGCAGAAGACGGCAATCTTCAGCCGCAGAAAGACAACGTCGGGGCAACCGAAAACTTCGCGGACATTTTTGCGATAACGGAAGCCCGCGTGCCACAGTGCGCGGCGCAACTTCAGCTCAATCTGCGAATCTTTGCTGCGAACGTGTTGCATGTTCTTGCGACGCTGAGCCGGTGTAAGTTTGTCCATGCGTCGAACTCCTTCCGAAAAGTTTTCCGGATTTTACCGGCTATTGGAACATCCGGCAAATGCGCACAAAAATTTTCGTCAACCGGCGTGTCAAGACTTGTAACAAAAAATTTTTCGTGCTATTATTCGGCGCGAAGGAGGACAACTCTGGAGTGTTCGAGGACTCAATTAATGTCTAACCTACATTAATTTCAGGGAACCCGACTTGCACGCGGAAGATGGAGAATTGCCCGTTGCGACAAGTAACAGAGGCCGCGCTTAGGGAACCCACCTGCGAGTACGCAGGTTTAGACATTCGGAGGAACCGACATTTTGGATCCCTTTTTCAGGAAGGATTGCCGAGGATTTCCGCGGCAGTCCTTTCTCGTTTTGTGGACAAGTTCGGCGCGATAATATAAAATGCCCGCAGAATTTTCGCGGCGACGCTGAACGTTTGCGAAAGCTCGTCAGCCCGTGTTGCCTGCGTTTCAGCCGTGACGAATCACAACGGTGAAGTCGAACACATCGGCGAACGTTTTATTCATTAAAATTTTCGGCGGGGAGGCGACAACCATGCGTTGCGAAAAATTTTTCTTGTGCGTCGTGCTGATTTTTTTCGCGGCGACGCTGAACGCTTGCGAAAGCTCGTCAGCCCGTGTTGCTTTATTCATTTTGCCACATGACTGCGTTTCGCCGTGACGAATCACAACGGTGAAGTCGAACACATCGGCGAACGTTTCATTCAGTAAAATTTTTGAGGTGAAGACAATGGCAGTTAAAATCAACAGTTCGGCAATGCCCGCGTCGCCGTTTGAACTTCTGCGCGGCACGAGCGACCACCCGCACGACAAAGAATTGACGTTCGAGACCGAACTTATGGAGCAGCAATCCGAAGGCGTTTCGCACGAAGAGATGGAGGCCATGCTCAAAAAGATTGACGAGCAGGCAGCACGACTCGGCAAGACGCCCACTTACGACGAACTTAAAGCGTATCGTTCGCTGATTAAAGATTTCGTCGGCGCGGCGGTCAGCAACATGTACGAAGTGCACACGTCGGCCGGCTGGGACAGAATGGGTCGCCAACGCGTTTACACCACCGTGCGCAAGATAGACCGCAAGCTTGAAGAGATGGCTGAAAAAATTCGTCTGGGGCAGTCGGCGCAACTCGACGTTATCGCGGCACACGACGCAATTCGCGGGATGCTTGTCGATTTGTACATGTGATGGAAACTTACAAGTTCAGCTGGGCAAATTTGTTCGGGCACGCCTCAACCGTCAAGCAACTGCGCACAACTCTTGCTGAAGAAAATTTTCCGCACGCGGTGATTTTTTCGGGCGACGAAGGCATCGGCAAACGTCTTGCGGCTCAAATCTGCGCGGCGGCATTGCTTTGCGAACATCCCGTTGACGGTGAACCTTGCGGCACGTGCGACGGCTGTCGATTAATGGCGGCGGGCACTCACCCCGATTTCAACGTCGTCGAACCCGAAGAGACCAAGGCCACGCGCAATATCAAAATCGGACAGATTCGCGAACTACAAAGTCAAGTTGCTTTAAGTCCGCTGAATTCGTCGCGGCGCGTCGCAATTATCGACGGCGCGGAACTCATGTTGACGGCGGCGGCGAACTCCCTGCTCAAAACAATCGAAGAACCGCCGAGCCCGACGATTTTTATTTTGTTGACGGCCAACCGCTCAAGCTTGCTCATGACGATTCGGTCGCGTTGCACGACGGTCAACTTCAACAAGCTGTCCGCCGACGAAATTCGCGACGAATTGATTCGCACGGGCACCGACGAGGCGACGGCGCAAAACCTGTCGATAATCGCGGGCGGAAGTTTCGGGCGTGCGCTTAACCTGAAAGATTCGGGCGGCGTGGAACTGCGCGAGCAAGCTCTGTCGACGCTGGAAAAAATTTCCCGCAACCAATTCACGAGCGAAGACATCTTCACGTTGAGCGCACAGGTCGACAAGTGGCCACGGGATAAGTTCGCCGACTTTTTGACGCACGTGCAGAAACTTTTGCGCGACGCGTGTTTGTCCGACGTGGCGACACCGCTCAATCCCGACTTGTCCGAACGCGTCAGTCAACTGCAACTGTCCGAGTCGAAAATTTTTTCGCTGATTGAAACGGGCGTGACGTTCCGCAAACGTTTGAAGTCAAACGCCGGCTTGAGGTTGCTTGCCGAAGCGTATTTGTTCCGCCTGCGTGAATTGTCGAGGTGAACGCTCTTGTTTGAACACGTCACGAAAGAATTCATTCGCACGCATAATTTTCAAGCGGAAGTGCCGAACGTCGAGTTGCCCGCGCAGAGTTTCAGGTTGACTTCGAGCCGATACCTGCCGCCGACGAACGACGAACTTCAACTTGAACTGCGCAAGAACTTTGTCGAAATTATGGCGACGACCTTCGACAAGAGTTACGCGAAAATCGAGAGCCGCTGTTACATAAGCGAAGCCGCCATGCGCAAATATCTCAACGGCCGCCGACCGATTAACATTTTCGCCGTCGCAAGATTTTGCGTCGGAGCACGCTTGTCGCTTGAAAAGACTTGCGAATTGTTCAAGCTGTGCGGACACATTTTAAGCCCGGAAGTTTATCGGCTTGACGCAATTGTCGTCGATACGCTCAAATGCGGCGAAACCATCGAAGATTTTTACGAAGTCACCAAAGCTTACGGCCTTGACGAAATTTGGAAGAGCTGGGACAAGTTGTCCAACGCTTCCTGATTTTTTTTTGTACAATCAGCACCGTAAACAAAAACGTTTGGAGGTCACAATCATGGCACGCAAGAAAAAGTTCAACTGAGGCAAGTTCCCCGTCAAGCTGCTCAAGGCGATTCTCTACAGCGACAAGACGACGCAAATGCCGCCCGCGAACAATTTGCCGAAACGCCCGCCGTTTGACAGCGACGACGCCGACATGCTCGCGCCGTACATGCCGTTCCCGACGGTCTACTTCGTCAATTATTACCGCGAAGAGATCGAAGACAATTTCCTGTGCGAAATCGGGCGGCTTACGTCCGTCGTGCGCACGCTCGAAGAAATGAATTACGGCGACTTCCACGTCGGCACGCCCGAAAAGATGATGTCGACGCTCAAGCAGGCGCGATTGACTTCGGCACTCATCAACGCAATTCACGCGGAAATTTTGTCCGTCGGCACGGGCGAAGACTTCAAATTCAAGACGAAGTTTCCCGCGCCCAAGACAATCGACCTGCAAAAAAGTTTGGGCGACGCGGACAAAGTTTCATTGCGCCCGTACCAAGAACGCGCCGTGCTTGAACTTCGCAAGCATTTCGTCGACGCGAACAAGCCTGCGGGAATTCTGCAAATGCCGACGGGCAGCGGCAAGACGTTGACGGCGGTTTACTTCCTGCTGACGGAAATGACGGCTCGCGGTTACCAAATAATTTGGCTGGCGCATCGTTCAATGCTTATCGAACAGGCGGCCAACGTCTTTTACAAATTCGCGCCGCTGGTCAAGAAAAATTCCGACTTCACGCCGCCGAAGAAATTCAACATGATTTGCGTGTCAAGCGACCACTGCCATTCGTCAATGATTAATCGCAATGACAACTTGATTGTGTCAATGGTGCCGAGTCTCTACTACAACAAACGCCGCCTGCGCTCCGTGTTGCAGAACAAAGTTATAATCGTCGTCGACGAAGCACACCACACCGTTGCGCCGAGCTATCGGGAAATTATCAACACGATTCGCAAGTTCCGCCCCGACGCAAAACTTTTGGGCTTGACCGCCACGCCGATTCGCGGCACGGAAAAAGAAACCAAGACGCTTTGGAAGATTTACGAGAGCGAACAACCGGTTTTCTCGCTGACAATGAGCCAACTTATCAGCTCCGGCACGTTGGCAAAGCCCGTACCCAAGACGATTGAAACGAACGTCGACATTGAGACGATTATCGACGACAAGGAAATCGCGCACATTCAACGCATGCACGAACTGCCTGAAAGCCTCGTTGACAAAATCGCCCGCACGAACGTCCGCAATGACATCATCGTCAATGAATACGTCGCCAACGCCGAACGCTACGGCAAGACAATTATTTTCGCGCTCAACGGCATTCACTGCATGGCTCTCGACGACGCCTTTAAAGCTCGCGGAATCAAAAGCGGTTTCGTTTACACGCACAACAAGGACAACGCCGCCATGATTGAACGCTTCCGCGACAACAAGCACCCCGAACATATCGACGTGCTGATTAATATCAACATGTTGACCGAAGGCAGTGACATTCCCGACATTCAAACTGTCTTCTTGACACGCCCGACATCAAGCGACGTGCTTTTAATGCAGATGGTCGGACGCGGCATGAGAGGCGTCGACGCGGGCGGCACGGCAACCGTCAACATCGTCGACTTTTGCGACAAGTGGTCGGACATCACCCGCTGGCTTAACCCGAAACTCATCTTCGACACGAGCGACGCGACGCTTGAGCCCGACGAGAAAGTCACTTATGAACGCGTCGAGTACACGCTTTACCCGTGGGACTTGATTCGTGCCGTCATGCGCGGGATAACTTACAAAGGCGCGCAGGTTGTCAAAACCGATACCGTCCTGCCGAACGGCTGGTTCAACGTCACCGACGAAAACGGCAACGACGAGCAAGTTTTAATCTTCGACAACCAACTTGACGGTTACAAAAGACTTTTCGAGGACGTGAAGTATATCGCCGACAACCTCACCGGCGCGGACTTCGACGCACGCCAACTGCTGATTGCTTACTTCAGCAACTTGGGCGTCATGCCGCTTGAAGATGACCTGCGCGACATCGTCACTTACTTCAGCAACGAAAACAAGTTCCCCGAAATTCAAACCTTCGACGAGCGCGACAAGATTGACCCGTACAACGTCGCCAACGGCTTGAAGAACAAAACTCAAACGTTCATGGCAACGCTCAATCAAATCAAAGACATTTACGGCGAACACCGCGATATGATCGACAATCTTTACGGCGGCTACGAATTCTATCAAGACCGCGTCGTCAACTTCATGCAGTACCCGAACGGCGTCGCACCTTTGGGCACCGTGATTGAGGAGACCGAAAAAGAATTCTATCACCTGTCGACGGAGCCTTTTGCCGAATCGCCCGAAAAGCTTTTGGACGAAGTTATCCGCGAACAGTCCGACAACCTCGGCAACAATTTCGTCAAGCCCGCAGTTTACTGGACGGACAAAGATTATCGCAGTTACTTTGCCACGTACAATCACCGCGAAGAACGGGCGAAAGATTTCATCATGCTCAACCGAATTCTCAACTCGGCAAGCGTGCCGCGTGACGTCATGAAGTTCCTGCTGTACCACGAATGCTTACATCAACGCCTGCCGAAGCACAATCTGGAGTTCCGCGAACTTGAAGCGCGTTACCCGAACTTCCACGACTGCGACAACTTTTTGGACAGGACGTTTCCCGACTTCGTCAAAGACGCGTGACAGCGACAGCAACGGTAACCGGCCGTCGTGCAACGAAATGAGGCCGTCATGGATGACGGCCTCTGCCGACGTGTTTGCGTGATGCAAACTCCGTCGGCCACGCGAGCTACGGCTTTCGATAACATGCGGGTAGCTACACTGTGCTCCACGCAGTGGGGTCTTTTCTTTTTGCTACTTTTTCTTTGGACAAGCAAAGAAAAAGTAGATCCTACAAACTCGAATTAACGAATCAGCCGAATCGAAGCGACGAGCCGCAACGTCAACGCAAGCAATACGCCACGACCGTCAACACAACCGACGAGCCGCAACCGTCAACACAAGCGACGAGCCGCAACGTCAACGCAACCGACGAGCCGCGACCGTCAACACAAGCGACGAACCGCAAACGTCAACCGCCCCGCCGACGCGACGGGGTTTTTTTATTGCCAAGCGACGGGCAATGCGCTATAGTTCACAGAAAACTTTCGAGGAGTAACCACATGCAAATAATCGGAGTCAGATTGAAGAAGGCCGGCAAAATCTTGTTCTTCGAGCCGGACGAATCAGAGCTTGTCAAAGGCGACTCGGTTATCGTCGAGACCGTGCGCGGCCTTGAATGCGGCAAAGTCGTCATTGAACCGCGTGAACTGCCCGAAGCTCAAACCGTCGAAACCGAACCGGGACTTCCGCTGAAAAAAATTTATCGCAAAGCAACCGAAGCCGACCTTCGACGCCTGGAAGAAAATCACGCGGGCGAAAAGCGCGCCTTCGACATCTGTTTACAAAAAATCGCCGAACACAACTTGCCGATGAAGTTAATCAACGTCGAGTTCACCTTTGACGTGAACAAGATAATTTTTTTCTTCACGGCGGACGGGCGTGTCGACTTCCGCGAACTTGTGCGTGACTTGGCGGCAATTTTCCGCACGCGAATTGAACTGCGACAAGTCGGCGTTCGCGACGAAGCAAAACTTTTGGGCGGCATGGGCGGCTGCGGACGACCTTTGTGTTGCGCGTCGTTTCTGGGCGAATTTATCCCCGTGTCAATCCGCATGGCCAAAGACCAAAACTTGTCGCTCAACCCGACGAAAATCAGCGGCGTGTGCGGGCGGCTCATGTGTTGCCTCAAATACGAAAACGACTTGTACTGCGAACATTGCCCGATGCAAAATTCAAACGTCACAATGCGCCCGAAAGTCGGCAGTCGCGTCATTGTTGCCGACGGTGAAGGCAAAATTGTTTCGGAGAACTTCGCACGCAGAAACGCCACGATTCTTTTGGACACGAACAGAATTGTCGTCGCGGGCTGGGATGAAATTCTCCCCGTCAACGAAGAAGACTTGGAGGCCGTCGACGAAAGCGCGCAGGTTGAAGCCGACAAGCCCGTTGACGAGCCGCCGCCGAAGCCGATTCGTCACGAGCGTCGCGAACGTCCTGAACGTCCTGAGCGTCCCGAAAGGCCTGAACGTCCCCGTCGCACGGAAGGTTTCAATCGCCGTTACAATCGCAACGAAAACTTTGAACGTCCCAACCGCAACGAACGTCCTCCGAAGCCGCGAACCGAAAAGTCGCGTCGCCCGCCGAGACGAGACCCGAAGAAGTGACCGCCCTTCGTGACGGCGAACGACTCGATGACTTAATGCGGTCGGGTCGAGCCATAATCCAAAATCCCGACGAGTTTTGTTTTTCAATGGACGCGGTGTTGATTGCGCACTTCCCGCGGCTGAAGAAAAATTTTCGCGTGATTGACCTTGGCACGGGCAACGGAGTCATTCCGCTGTTGATTGCCGATTTCGTCAAAGAAATTTGCGCCGTCGAACTCAATTCACGTGCGGCTGACCTTGCGCGGCGAAACGTCGAACTCAACGGTTTGACCGAAAAAATTTCCGTCGTCGAGGGCGATTACCGACTTCACCGCGAACTGTTCAAGCCCGAAACTTTCGACGTTGCCATTGCCAATCCGCCGTACACGCCCGTCAAAAACGGTGAGCCGAACAAAATTTCAGCCGTCGCCCGCGCACGACACGAATTCACCGCCACGCTTGAAGATGTCGTGACTGCGGCGCGATATGTCTTGAAGTTTCGCGGAACGTTCTGCATGATTCATCTTGCGTCACGGCTTTGCGAAATTGTCGACGCGCTGCACCGTCATCAAATGGAAATGAAACGCCTGCGCCCCGTTCAGCCGAAAGCCGCCCGCGACGCGAATTTAATACTACTTGAAGCTGTCGTCGGAGGTCGAACGGGCAATTTGCAACTTTTGCCGCCTTTAATCGTGCACAACGACGACGGCTCCTACACCGACGAAATTAAACAAATTTACAACGCGACGTAAATCAGGCCGTCATGGATGACGGCCAAACCGCCTGCGCGTGATACAGGACGTATCACAGCAGGCGCGGTTTTCTTTGGTTACTTTCTTTGTCCGCACAAAGAAAGTAACGCAAACCGTCAACGAAATTTTGTGCGACGTTGCAGGAATTTTTTTCGGCGCGGCAAATATCAACGGCATTAACGGAAAAATGTTTGACCGCAATTATATTTCAGGAGGGATTACTTTGAGAGAGCTGGACGTTAAACTCATCACCGAGAACGTCGCCGAAATGTGCAAGGAGGCGGCCTACTACCTGCCCGACGACGTTTATCGCGGACTCAAGCGCGGCCGTGAGACCGAACAATCGCCCGTCGGACGAATTGTGCTTGACCAAATCATCAAGAACGCCGAAATTGCGCGTGCGGAAGATCGTCCTTATTGCCAAGATACGGGCATGACGATTGTCTTTTTGGAAGTCGGGCAGGACTTGCACATTGTCGGCGGCGACCTCGAAGAAGCGATTAACGCGGGCATTGCCAAAGGTTACACCGAAGGTTACCTGCGCAAATCCGTCGTCGGCGAACCGCTGTTCAATCGCGTCAACACGAAGAACAACACGCCCGGCGTCATCTACACGAAGATTGTTCCCGGCGACAAGTTGAGCATCACAATCGCGCCAAAAGGTTTCGGCTCCGAAAACAAGTCGGGCATTAAAATGCTTGTTCCTGCGGACGGCGTCAAAGGCGTCAAAAAAGCCGTCATGGAAATTATCTTGCACGCAAGCATGAATCCTTGTCCGCCAATGGTTGTCGGCGTCGGTATCGGCGGCACAATGGACAGAGCCGCTTTGTTGTCGAAAAAGGCTTTGACGCGTTCAATCGACGAGCGCAACCCCATGCCCGAATACGCCAAACTTGAGCAGGAACTTCTCGACATGATTAACGCAACGGGTATCGGACCTCAGTTGGGCGGAACGACTTCGGCTTTGGCAGTCAACATTGAATGGGCACCGACACACATTGCCGGACTTCCCGTCGCGGTTACAATTTGCTGTCACGCAATGCGCCACTCGCACAGAGTGATTTAATCGGCAACGTCGACGAATTTGGCTTGCAAACTCGAACGAACGTGTTCGCGACTTGTTGTCATCATCAAGCGTAAAACTTTTTCAAAGGAGAGTTGATAGAATGGCCGAAAGTATCAGAATCACGACGCCGTTCACCGAGGAGATGTCGCGCAAACTTCGGGCGGGCGACTCCGTCCTCATTACCGGCACGATTATCAGTGCCCGTGACGCCGCGCACAAAGTCATGACGGAAGCACTTGCTCGCGGCGAAAAATTGCCCGTCGACTGGACGAATCAAATCGTCTACTACCTGGGGCCGACGCCTGCGAAACCCGGCGACCCGATTGGTTCTTGCGGTCCGACAACTTCAGGTCGTATGGACGCTTACACCCCGACGATGCTTGACCAGGGCATTAAAGGCATGGTCGGCAAAGGTTCGCGCACGAAAGAAGTCGTCGAGTCCATGAAGAAAAACGGCGCAACTTATTTCGCGGCTGTCGGCGGCGCGGCGGCTTTGATTGCAAAGTCCGTCAAGAAATACACCGTGCTTGCTTATCCCGAACTCGGCCCCGAAGCTGTGGCGGCTTTGGAAGTTGTCGACTTCCCCGCGATTGTCGTCATTGACTGCGAAGGCAACAATTTCTACGAGATCGGGCAAAAAGATTATCGTCACTTCGACATCAATCAGATCTAAGGGAGAAGGGAAAAGGGACAAGGGAGAAGTGAAATCTTGTCCCGTGTCCCATGTCCCTTGTCCCTTACAAAACACAAGGAGGCTGCAAATGTTCCACACAACTTTTTACCTGCGGCGTCTGCACTCGCTGTGCGGCTTGGTCGTCTTGGGTCTGGTGCTGTTTGAGCACATCTTCACGAACTCAATGGCGATTTTCGGTCCGCAAGGTCTCAACACCGCGCTCGAAATGATGGAGCTTATCCCCAAACCGATTTTCATGGGGCTCGAACTCGGCGGCATTGCGATTCCGCTTCTGTTCCACGGCATTTATGGCATTTACATTGCTATGCAGGCGAACAACAATCCCGGCCGTTTCGGCTACATTCGCAACTGGAATTTCGCACTTCAACGCTGGACGGCGTGGTTTATGGTCGTGTTCCTGGTTTGGCACGTCGGCTATCTTCGCGTCTATGTCAAAGGCGTCACCGGCACTCCGATTTCGTTTGAGCTGTTGCAAAACTTCTTCCAAAACCCGATTGTCGTCGTGCTGTACGTCCTCGGCATGTGGGCGGCGATTTTCCACTTCTGCAACGGCATTACGACTTTCTGCATGACTTGGGGCATCACCAAAGGCCCGCGTGCGCAAAACGTCATCAGCTACATCAGCATGGGTCTTTGCGCCGTGTTGTGCCTGATTACTGTCGTCTTCATGAGCAGCTACTTCATGTATTGATTGGGAGATTCGGCTATGGCGAAAGATATGACTAAGAAACAAATTATAATCGTCGGCGGCGGCATATCCGGCTTGCTTGCCACGATTAAGGTTTGCGAACTCGGCGGCGAAGTTTTGCTGTTCAGCTACTGCCCCGTCAAACGTTCGCACTCCTTGTGCGCGCAGGGCGGCATTAACGCCTGCATGGACACCAAAGGCGAACACGACAGCGTTTACGAACACTTCGACGACACTGTTTACGGCGGCGACTTTCTTGCCGACCAAATCGCCGTCAAAGGCATGGTTGAAGCCGCGCCGAAGCTGATTAAAATGTTCGACCGCATGGGCGTCCCGTTCACGCGCACACCCGAAGGCGTTTTGGACTTGCGCAACTTCGGCGGTCAGAAAAACAAACGCACGTGCTTTGCGGGTTCGACGACGGGTCAACAAATTCTTTACGCGTTGGACGAACAAGTTCGCCGCTGGGAAGTCAAAGGCTCCGTCAAGAAGTTTGAGTTCTGGGAATTCGTCAAGATTATCAAGAATAAAGAAGGCATCTGTCGCGGTATCGTCGCGCAGAGCATGAACTCCATGGAAATTCGCGCCTTCCGTGCCGACACGGTTATTCTTGCGACGGGCGGCCCCGGTCAAGTTTTCGGACGTTGCACGGCGTCGACAATCTGCAACGGTTCGGCAGTCAGTGCCGTTTATCAGCAAGGCGCGGAAATTGCAAACCCCGAATTTATTCAGATTCACCCGACGGCAATTCCCGGTTCCGACAAAAACCGCTTGATGTCGGAAGCTTGCCGCGGTGAAGGCGGACGCGTTTGGGTGTGGCGTGAAAATCCGCAAACGCACGAAAAAGAGCGTTGGTACTTCCTCGAAGACATGTATCCCGCTTACGGCAACTTGGTTCCGCGTGATGTGGCAAGCCGTGCGATTTACAAAGTCTGCGAACACATGAAACTCGGCATTAACGGCGAACACCGCGTTTACCTCGACTTGTCGCACATTGACGGCGATTATCTGGTGCGCAAACTCGGCGGCATTTTGGAAATGTACAGCGAATTCGTCGGCAAAGACCCGCGTGAAGTCCCGATGGAAATTTTCCCCAGCGTCCACTACTCGATGGGCGGCATTTGGGTTGACAGGTTGCACAACACGAATATTCCCGGCTTGATGGCGTCGGGCGAATGCGACTACCAATATCACGGCGCAAACCGTCTCGGCGCGAACTCGCTGTTGAGCGCGGCTTATTCCGGCACGGTCAGCGGCCCCGAAGCAATGAAGTGGGCGAAAACCGGCAACAAAGGTTCCGAACTCACCGACAACGAACTTGAAGCGGCGCGGCAGGAAGTCCAAAACGAATACGACAAAATTCTGCAGATGAACGGCTCCGAAAACGCGCACAAGTTGCATCACGAAATGGGCGACCTCATGTACAAATACGTTGCCATTGAACGCGACAACAACGGTCTTGACGCGTGCCTCGTCGAACTCAAAAAGATTCTCAAGCGTTGGGACGACATCGGAATCACCGACCGCGGGAACGTCGCCAATCAGGAAGCAATGTTCGTTCGCCAACTGCGCAACATGATTCTTTACGCAATGGCTATCACGAAAGGTGCCCGTTGCCGCGACGAATCACGCGGTGCGCACGCGAAAATCGTCCTTGAAAACGGCAAGCAGAAACACGACGCCGACGGCGAACTCGTCTTCATGGGGCGCGACGACAAAAACTTCATGCGCGTTACAATCGTCAACTACGACAAAAAGACCGAAGAGCCGATTGTCACCTACCGCGAATTCGATCACTCGCTGATTAAACCGCGTGCCCGCAACTACGCCGTCGCCAAGAAAGAGTGACCGTTGCCAGTGAAAGGAGATTAACGATGGCTGATAAAGTCAGATTCATTATCGAGCGGCAGGACGGCCCCAACGAAAAGCCTTACACGCAGGAATTCGACGTTGATTATCGTCCGGGCTTGAACGTCGTTGCCGCGCTCATGGAGATTCAAAAAAATCCCGTCACCGTCGACGGCAAGAAAGTTCCGCCCGTCGTGTGGGAATGCAACTGCCTCGAAAAAGTTTGCGGCGCGTGCATGATGGTTATCAACGGCATGGCCCGTCAAGCTTGTTGCGCGCTCGTCGACGAAATCAAACAGCCGATTAAACTTCAACCTGCGCGGACGTTCCCCGTCATTCGCGACTTGCTGATTGACCGTTCGCGTATGTTCGAGGCACTCAAGAAAATTCAAGGTTGGGTTGAACTCGACGGCTCGTGGGATGTCAAAGACGCGCCGATTCAAAATCCGTACACCGCCGCGACCGCTTACGAAATTTCGCACTGCATGACTTGCGGTTGTTGTCTGGAAGCTTGCCCGAACGTTGGGCCTCAATCGGACTTCATTGGTCCCGCGCCGACGGTTCAAGCGTATCTGTTCAACCTGCACCCGCTCGGAAAGTTCGACGCGCCCAAACGTCTCAACGCGCTCATGGAAAAAGGCGGCATCACCAGTTGCGGCAATTCTCAAAACTGCGTCGAAGTCTGCCCGAAGTCAATCAAGCTCACGACGTACCTTGCGCAACTCAATCGCGACGTGAATATTCAAGCGTTGAAAAACATCTTCGACAACTGAACTCGTCACACGCAAAAAAATTTCCCCGCCGATTCATCGACGGGGTTTTTTTATGCAGCTTTCACGCGACGCGACGATTATTCTGTCGGAGGCACTTCGACGACCAAAAGTTGATTGACATTTGCAGGCACAACGACGGCGTCACGCGCAGAATTGCCGTCAGCGTCTTGAAAGAACGTCGCGGCAGGTGAAACTTTTTCGGCACGTTTCAAAGTTGGAGCGTGCTTTTTGTTTGCAGTTCAACCAAGCAGCGGTTCAAGCTCAAGATTCGACAAAAGTTCGTTCGTCGCGTCAACGGTCTTGTGATTCGTCAGCGCGAAAGAAATCACGTCGTCCCACGCGTTGCGCGAATACAACTTGCTTTGACCCGCGTAATACAAAAGATAATCCGTTTCCTTCGGCGACAAGTTCATTGCCAAGGCCAACGACAAAATTTTTTCGCGTGCGGGACGAGGCGTGCCTCCGCGAAAAATTTTTTTGGCGTAACCTTCGTCGAGTTGCGAATCGCGAATCACCTGCGCTTGTGACAAATTTTTTTCGGCAAGCAACTTGCGAAGATAATCTTTGAGCGTGAAGTCCCGAAGATTTTCCGCGTTCGCCGACAAAAATTTTTCAACGTCTTTGGCGTCGCGAAGTTCGTTTTCCAGTTGAGCGGTGTCTTTGTCGGGCATTGTGTCGACCTCCGAATTTTTGTAAGATGTTACCGCGAAATTTCACGAAAGGCAAGGCGACCATGAAAAAAGACGTTGCGGAATATCTTGACTTTGCGTTTGAGAAACTCGACCGGCTGAAGCAATCCGATCGCGGCGAAGTTTGGCGGGCGCGAAATCGTCAAAGCGGCGAACTCGTCATAATCAAGCGCGTGAAGTTGACGGGGCTGCCTTACGACGCATTGAAGAAATTTCAGTTCACGTTGCCCGCGAAAGTTTTTTTGTGCGCGGCGGACGACACGGAAACCGTCATTGTCGAAGAATTTATCGGCGGCGAAAATTTGATTGAACGGCTCGAACGCAAAAATTTCCTGTCCGAAGCCGAAGCACGAAAAATTTTGTTGCAAATGTGCGACGGACTGAAAGAACTTCACGCGCAGAAAATCATTCACCGCGATATAAAGCCGTCGAATTTGATTTTGCAGGGCGAACGCATTCGGTTGATTGACTTCGACGCGGCGCGAATTTTCAAGCCCGACAAAAACGCCGACACGCAACTTTTCGGCACGAAGGGTTACGCTCCGCCCGAACAGTACGGCGGCCGACAAACCGACGAACGCAGCGATATTTATTCGCTCGGCGTGACGATGAAAGTTTTGCTCGGCGACAACCTGCGCGGACAAATCAAAACAATTCTCGACAGATGCACGGAGTTTGACCCGAAGAATCGTTTTCAAAGCGTCGACGAACTCAAAGCCGCGTTGACTGCCGAAAGTCCGCGTCACAAAAAATTTTTCGCGACGACAATTCTCGCGGCGGCGATTGTTTTGTTCGCAAGCGGGCAACATCTCAACCGCGACGAAAATTTTTCGGAACCTGTCACGGTCGAAAATATTCCCGCGCAGGTTGAGTTGCCGATTGAACCCGACGAAAAAATTCCCGCGCAGGTCGACGAATTCAAGTTGCCGACACTCGCCGCGCCGCAAGAAAATTTCCGCCTGTCGACGTTGCCCGAACAATCGCAACCGCGTCCGTCGTCGCGACAAATTGAATTGCCCGCAATGGAAGTTCCGCAACTTAAGCCCGTGACGCCGCCGCCCGCCGAAGAAATTCAGCAACCGACACCAAAGCCCGTCACGCCCGAAAAAAATTATTCGGGAATCATCAAGACGGAATTTTTCCTCAACGACGCGCCGTTTAACCAGTTCGAGCACGTTGGCACGCCGACAAAAATTTCCCGCGACGAGTGGCGACAAACTCAAGCGCGACTGCACATTGTCAACGACAGCGGCCGCGTGTGGCTCAATCCGACGGTGAAATTTATCCTCGGACAGAATTGGGGCGACAACGCTCACAAAGTCAACGAAACGAAAACTTTGCCCGCGCTTGCCGTCGACGAATCGATTGACGTTGTCATTCCGTTTGACCTGATGACCGTGTCCGACCGCCCGAATACTTCCGCGTACATACAAATTCGGTTGAGCGGCGACGGCGCGGCTTCCGACGAAACTTATTGGAGCACGTGGTTTGACATAACCGACTGAAATTTTTTCGTCGCGGATACCTGCGCGGTACCTGACACGTCGGAAACTTTGCCGTACAA
This sequence comes from uncultured Selenomonadales bacterium, assembly GCA_947165295.1. GTDB lineage: Bacteria > Bacillota > Negativicutes > Selenomonadales > Selenomonadaceae > Quinella. The sequence continues at coordinate 80,820 of CAMUZU010000004.1, forward strand.
TCAACGACGTAAGAATTTTTGCGGGGAGGCGTCGACTTATGCCGCTTATCGTCGGGATTGTGATTGTTATCGGGCTGATGTGTTTGTTCGGCGGCTCAAAATCGGACGACGAGCCTTTTTTCCGCCGCAGAACTTTTTGGGAACGCTTGACGGGCGAAGAACCGACTTTTATCGAGAAGGTTGAAAATTTTTTCGCGGGCGTCTTGGGTTTCGCGGTGTTGGCATTTTTGATTTACCACGTATTCGACATACTGGAGCTTATCGTTGGCATTTTTGATTTGGATTTGTTGGACGCTGTCACGCACAGAAGACGTTAAGGAGGTGTTTAACATGGGCGGAACAATCGGCATCGGCTGAAAAATTTTCGGCGCAAAAAAAATTTCCCCGTCAAACACGGCGGGGCTTTTTGTTGTCAAACGTCGACGGCGCGGCTTCCGACGAAACTTATTGGAGCACGTAGTTTGACATAACCGATTGAAATTTTTTGCATAAAAAGGAGTGCTTAACTTGATCGGACAAGTCACGGCCAAACATTATGTTTTCTTGCTGATTTGGGGCTTGACACTGACTTTCGCGCTGTTCAAACATTCGTTGTGGCTCGGCGTCGTGTTCATGTTCGGATTCTTTTTGGTCTCGGTATTCAAAATTCTCGACAAGATGATAATCGCGGCGATAATCGTATTCGTGCTGACTTTGATTCTGGAAACATTTTTCCCGCCGACGGCAGTAATTTTTACGGGCTTGTTTGTCGTGATGTTGCTGTTGCGCGCAAAGTTCCTGATTCAAAATTGGCGGGCACTTGTCGCGGGGCTTTATACTTACGGCGTGTATCTGTTCGTCGTTGTTGCAAACGCTGTTTTATACAAGGCAAGCGGCGCGGGATTCGTCATGATGATTTGCGGAATTTTTTCTGCCGAGGCGGCTCGATACGGTTCGTTTACAAGTTTGATAATCGCGGGCGTACTTGCAATGTTTTTGACGCGCGGTTTGAGCAGAAAATTTTCGTGGCTTTACTCTCACGGCTACGACACGAATCGTGCGTTGTTGATTATGGGACTTACGCCGCTGATTGTGCTTTCGATTATCTTGCCGTTCCTCAAAATCAAAATTAACGGGCACGAAATTTTCGACGGCTCATTGTCGGATACTTTTGATGTAGATGTCGATGTTGATGCAAATGTGACTTCCAATGCGGCACCGCCCGAAGTTACAAGCGCATTAAAATTCGCGGACGTTGACCTTAATGACATGATTGTCGGACGTGCTGCGGAACAAATTTTGCCTTTTTCACACGCGCTGGAGGCTTCAGTTTTGGCAACAACCGCCGGCGCGATATATTCTGCGGGCAAGCTTTTAAAATTTCGCAACCAAGACAACTCAACGCAAGCAATTCGATACATTGATGACACAAACGCGGTTATCGAAGAAGAATCGGGGCGTCGAATCGGTTACATAACTTTTGACCGCGAAAAAAATCTTGAACACGTTCGACTGGCGGACGGTTTTTCGTACACAATCGATATTGGCAACGGAAATATTCTTGACACGGACGGCAAATTGATTGGAAAAATTTCCGAAGGCAACGACGGCAAAAAACTTTTGGTCGGGCGCGACGATAAAGTTATCCGCGAATTTTGAGCAAGTAATTTTTTTTCGGCTCGTTCCGAATTCGGAGCGGGCTTTTTTTAATGCGTAATTCGTAATGCTTAATGCGCAATGATTCGGTGTCAATTACGCATTAACTGATTGCGCTTCTCCACAGGCCGTGCAAGTTGCAGTACTTGCAATCGTCAATGCGTCGCCGACAATGTCAATCGCGCCAAACGTCGGTTGCACGCTTCAACGTCGAATAATCGTCAACGCGTCGCCAACAGGACGTTCGCGCCCGTCGCTGGGCTTGTTGACAAGTTGACCCTTGAAGACAAGTTCGGTTGAGCCGCCGCCGTCCAAGTTAATCGCTTCGACCGCGCCGAAACTGTTCTTGAGAATTCGCGCCCACTCTTCAAGCGTGCAACCTTTGCTGTGCGCCTGTCGACCGTCGACGACCGCGAAAATGTAATCGCCGTATTGAGTTATGCCGACAGCCGACCGCGGGGCACGTCCGACGCGAATGTCGTTGGGAAATTGCTCGGCGTCCGCGGTCACGTAAACTTCGCCGTCCTTGACAAGCGTGGGTCCCGCGCCGATTATGTGAATCGCCTCGTTGAAGTCCGCGCCGTGCTCGACGTTGATAAAGTCTTCGTCGAAGGAAATTTTGTCGCCGACATAAACCGCCGCGAAATTTTCCGCCGCCGTGCCGTGCGCGCTGATAACATAACCGTCGCGGGGAATCCAACTGTTGCCCGCGTCGCGATTAATTTCGACGACTTCGTCGCCGCGAACGACAAGTTCCACGCCGAAATTGTTCGTGCCGGTCTGCTGAGCGTACCAACCGTTGTAAACGATGACGCCGTTTTCGGGACGTTCGCAGTCCACGCCGTCGACGACAACTTCATTGCCGTTGAATTGCAGGACGCCGCGCCACGTCTGTCGCCCGAAAATCGTCGTGCCGTCCTCGCGAATGCCAATCGCCGAACGGATAAAGTAAGTCGTGCCCGCAGTCAAGCCGTCAATTTTCGTGTTGCCAAGAATCTCACCGCTCGGCGCGAAGTAGCTGGCGTTAATCGTCGAAATTGCGTCGGGCGCGTTCATTTGCGACACGGTTGCCCGCCCGCGAACTTGACCTTTCGCAAGCACGGGGCGCAGTTGATATTTCTCGTGGTCGGCGATAATCGCGAATGCCATCACGCCATCTTGATGATAAACCAGGAACTCAAGCCCTTCGACTTCCTCGAATTGCGGCGGCTCGAATTTCGGTTCGTCAAGCGGTTTTGGTCTGTCGACGGGCGGCGCTTGAATCGGTTGCGGCTCGTCGGCGGGCGACGAATTGTTGTCGGGCGGTTGAGCGGTCTTTTCGTCGTCGGCAAGCGGTTGCGGCTCGTTGACGGGCGGCTTCGCGAACGGTTCGTTGACCGTCGGCTCGTCCGAAAAATCTTCGTCGGGTTGAGCGGCGGCGGGCGTCGTCAACAAAAATATTCCCGCGAACAACAGCGCGGCAATTTGTTTGAACATAAACGTTTGCACCTCGAAAAAATTTTTATGCTTCGATGTTACACGTAACGCTGACCGGCCGTCATGGATGACGGCCGCAATCGCCTGTCGCACGATACAGGATGTATCGTAGCAGGCGCGTCTTTCTTTGCTACTTTCTTTCCACGCGGAAAGAAAGTAGATCTCTCACGCTTCAGTTATCTGATTGAACTTGTCGCCGCCCGCTTTAAAAGCGGGGGAACAGTTGGTGTGACACGCAACGTTTTCGCGGCAATTTATGCCTCGGTAATCTGATTGAACTTGTCGCCGTAAGTCATTGCAATGTTCGTGCGCAGGTTCGCGAAGTAAGTCAAGTTCGCGTCGTCGTCAATGAACTCCTGCGCGGCGTCGCGTGCCTGAATCAAAATGTCCACGTCGCGGAACACGTCGGCAATCTTCAAGTCGGGCAAGCCGTGTTGCGCCTCGCCGAAAAACTGTCCGGGGCCGCGAAGTTTTAAATCTTGTTCGGCCAACTTGAAACCGTCGCTCGTGGTCTCCATTGCCTGCAAGCGAATTTTGGCGTCGGACTTCATGTCGGCAAGCAAGATGCAGTAAGACTTCTTCGATCCGCGACCGACACGCCCGCGCAGTTGATGAAGTTGCGCCAAACCGAAACGTTCCGCGTGTTCGACGACCATGACGGTTGCATTGGGCACGTCAACGCCGACTTCGATAACCGTCGTTGCGACGAGTAATTTAATTTCGCCGTCGCGGAAACGTTCCATAATGTCATCTTTTTCGCGAGGCTTCAGCTTGCCGTGAATGAGCGCGCAAGGCACGTCCGCGAAAATTCCGCCGCTCAGCATGTCGAAAACTTCTTCGGCGGGTTCAATGTCTGCCAACGTTTCGGATTCGCTTCGTTCAATCAGCGGACACACGACGTAAGCTTGTCGACCTGCGGCAATTTCTTCGTGAACGAATTCGTAAACTTTCTTGCGACTGCGAAACGTCTTGACTGAAGTTTTTATCGGCTTGCGACCGGGCGGCAAATGTTTTATCAGCGACACGTCCAAATCGCCGTAGATTGTCAACGTCATTGTGCGCGGTATCGGCGTCGCGGTCATGACGAGCATGTCGGGCAACGTCGAAGATTTTTTTTCGAGCGTCGAACGTTGTGCCACGCCGAAACGGTGTTGTTCGTCCGTGACGACGAGTCCGAGCTTTGCGAATTTGACGCCTTCTTGTAACAGCGCGTGCGTCCCGATGACAATATCGAATTCGTGCGCGGAAATTTTTTCGTAAACTTCGTCGCGCATTTTCTGCGTGCGTGTGACTTTTGCGCTTAAAAGTCCGACGCGAATTCCGAGGCCGTCCAAAAGTTTGCTGAACTTCTCGAAATGTTGCGCGGCAAGAATTTCAGTCGGTGCCATGAACGCGCCTTGCCAACCGCCTTCGACTGCCTTGACGAGCGCCAAAAGTGCCACGACGGTTTTGCCGCTGCCGACGTCGCCTTGAATCAATCGGCGCATTGGAACTTTGCTTTCCATGTCGGCGGACACTTCGAGGAAGACGCGTCGCTGATCGTCGGTCAACATAAACGGCAAGTCGTTCAAGACCGCGTTGACGAGCCGCCCGTTGGCCGCGTGGGCAATGCCGAGCCGTTCGTCTTGCGTTTGACGCTTGATTAACATCAGCCCGCACTGAATCATAAACAGTTCGTCGAAGGCAAGCCGTCTTCGCGCCGTGTCCAATTCGGCGTAACTTTTCGGGAAGTGAATCGTTCGCGCCGCACGGTCAAGCGAAATTAATTCGTGTTCGTCCAAAATTTTCTGCGGAAGAATTTCTGTCAGCGGCGGCATTGACGTTAAAAGATTTTTTATCGCCGTGCGCAGGACGTTTTGGGTTATCGCCGCCGTCGACGGGTAAATCGGCATGATTCCGAGTTCGGGCTCTTCGCCTTCGTCGAGGAAGGTGACGCGCTGAACGTTCATTGCCAACTCATTCGACCACGAATCGATTTTAATCTTGCCGATAACCAGCACGCGCACGCCGCGACGAAGTTTCTGCAGCAGATAATCTTGATTGAACCACGTCAGCTGAAGTTCGCCCGTTTCGTCTTCGAGCGTCGCGTTGATAATCGTCAAGTTTCGTGCCCTGCGCGAATTAACGTCGTAAACCCGCCCGACGACAAGAGCCGTTTCGCCTTCGACAAGTTCGCTGATTTTCGTCAAGCTTGAGTGATTCTCGTAAGCACGCGGGTAATGCGTCAACAAGTCGTATTTCGTCGCAATGTTGAGCTTCGCCAAAAGTTTCGCACGTGCGGGGCCGACGCCTTTAACGTACATGACATCATCGGTCAATTCAAATTGAGTTTTGCTCACTGTTCGTCCTCCAAAAATTTTTTGTCGCGTTACAAGCTCACTCGCCGACAAGTTCGCTGATTTTCGTCAAGCTTGAGTGATTCTCGTAAGCACGCGGGTAATGCGTCAACAAGTCGTATTTCGTCGCAATGTTGAGCTTCGCCAAAAGTTTCGCACGTGCGGGGCCGACGCCTTTAACGTACATGACATCATCGGTCAATTCAAATTGAGTTTTGCTCACTGTTCGTCCTCCGAAAATTTTTTCGCTGATTATAAAGCTTGTCGACGCGGCGGGCAAATCTTGAGTCAAAAAATTATTTCGACGATAACGACGTTCACTAAACAACCCGGCGGATATTTTCTGCAATTCAAGTTTCCGGCAAGTTTTCATTGTTGACTTGCCAAACTTGCGGACAAATGCTATACTGTGCAAAATTTTTTGGGAGGTAATGCCTAATGGCAGAGTTTATATTTGACCTTCAACGCTTCGATAGCAGCGAAGGCTCCAAAGGCGGTTCCAGTTCCGACAGCAGAGGCGGCTCCGGCGGCTCCGGCGGCAACAACAGCTACACCGGCTACAGCAACACCGGTCACACTTTATTCGGCACGAACGGCGGCAGCGGCTACAGCAACACCGGTCACACTCAAAGCGGCGCGAATGTCGGCAGCGGCTCCGGCTGGGAGCCGCGAATTCGCAAAGCCGGCGAAATCATCTTCCCGTTGTTCATGGACATGGTAACGGCCAACTCTTTCGCAAACGCCGCGTGGTCGAACTATGTCGACACGTTCATCAATTACCCTGAACTCGTCTTCCAATACGACTTCAAAGACAACATCATCGATACGATTGGCGTGAGCCGTCTCAACCACACCTATATGCAAAACGACGCTTACGACGTGATCAACCTCACCGACGCAACTGTCGGCAACCTCGTCGAATACTTCACCTTCAGCGACACCGACAAATCACTTGCGCTTGTCTTCGACACGGGTGCGGTTCTCGAATTCAACATTGACGTTGTTTCGCCTGTGTTCAACTTCGTAAACGGCGAAAGCATGATGTACAGCGCGATTGAAGACGAATGGCTCACCGGCAACGAAATGACTGCCGAGCACGACTTCTGGGCAACGGCTTTCCGCTACAGCGGCACGGGTATCGTCGACAACTTCGCAGTCACCCAAACCGTCAACACCGGCTTGCTCGACGTGGGCGGCGCGGACACGATTTATCTGTACGACGTGCTTGATCTGTACGACGTGCTTGACGTAGTCGACGACAACAGCATCACGCTCGTGTTCCCGACCGGCGGCGCGTTGGTTGTCGAAAACAGCTCGACCTATTCGCCCGATTTCATTTTCGCGGACGGCTCGTCTAAATACTACAACCGCGAACTGGACGAATGGCGCGATTCCTCATTGAAAGCTTCCGACGCGGCGGAATCTTACGCGGCTTATGAGCAGGCGGCTTACGCGGCGGGCTTCACCACGGTTTGCGACGCTTCCTTGTACACCGACAACATGTTCCCCGTGACGTCTTTTGCAAGCACGTTGGTTTACGACACCGACAGCTACGACAAGATTTATTTCCAAGACGCGGTTTATGAGAACGTCGAATTGATGACGACCAGCGAAGATGACGGCAGATCTTACATCGACATCGTGTTTGACACGGGTGCCGTCACCAGAATCGGCTACCTGCAAAACTTCTCGCCGTCTTTGGTTTTCGCCGACGGTCAAACCATGGGCTACGACGCTCGCACGGACACTTTCAGCACGGCTTATGCAACCGACGGCGAAAATGTCAACGAAGTTGCGCTTACCGTTTGGGACAACAGCCTCGTTTATCAGGCGGGCGACGAAGACATCATCTACTTCCCCGACGGCTCTGTTGCAAACATCGTCGACGTCCGCGCGAACGACTACTACATCGACTTCACGTTCAACACGGGCACGACCACAAGCATTCGTTACACGGATGAATATTCGCCCGACTTCATCTTCGGCGGCGATCCGTCGACTCATTACCATTACAACTACTTGGACGGCTGGTCTTCGGGCACGACGTTCTACAGCGGCATCAACTACGCCGACCAAATCACCTTGAGCCGCGGCGCAAACCTGTTCGTCTACGACACGACTGCCGCCGACACAATCTATTTCCCCGACGCGACGCTCGGAAACATCCTCAACGTCAGCTCGAACGGCTACGACATCAAGTTCCTGTTCGACACGGGCGCGGCAACGGAAGTTCGCTACATCGGCACGACTTCGCCGACATTTATCTTGGCGGAAGGCGTTCCCTGGCACTACGACGCACTCACAGCCGAATGGAATATCGGTTCGGCCGACCTTGCCGAAAGCGCCGATCTGTGGGGCGACGTTGCTCCTGCAGATGACTTGTTGACGGGCGGCACGATTGCTTCCGACGCGACGTTGAGCGACTTGGTTGCTCCTGTCGCAGACGTGACTTCGTTCAACGCGGGCAATGCCTTCGACGCACAGAGCACGGGCGAATTCGTCGTTGTCGCGGCTGATTCGTCGCAGAAAACCGCTTAACATTTCACCGACATCAATATACCCGACGGTCAACGGACTGTCGGGTTTTTTTCGTGCGCACATCAAGCAACTTGTCGACGTGACTTCGTTCGACGCGGGCAATGAATTTAATCGCCTGCCGGTTTAATGAAAATTTTTCTGCCGTGAATATTGTCAAAGTAACCGGTCAACCGGTATAATTGCGTCAAATTTTTCAGGAGGTGTAATTGCCCCATGTCTGAATTCATATTCGACTTACAACGCTTCGACGGCGGCAGCTCAAGCGGCTCAAGCTCAGGCTCAAGCGGCGGCACGGGCGCATCAAGCGGCGGTTCCAACGCGTCGACCGACGGCAGCGGTTCGTCCATCTTGCTTTGGAAGGACGACTGGAAAGCTTACTCCACGAAGGACAGATCCGCCTTCGCGGCGACGGCTTACGAGACGCTCAAAACGGTTCCGCCGAACGAATACGTTGCCACGGCAGGTGCCGACCTCATTACCGTCAGCGGACTGGTCAACAACGTCGTCTACGGCGTCGACCGCTTCGACAACATCAAATTCACCGACTTGTATCTGGAGAGTTTCGCGCTGTTCTACAACTACGCGGAAAGTGCCGGCTACGTCGACATGATTTTCAGCCCGGGGACGGTCACGCGCCTGTACCTCACGGACAATGTCACGCCGTCGTTGACTTTCGCAAGCGGTTTGAGCGAAACTTACAGCCTTGACTTGAAAACGTGGTTCGGCTCGGCGGAACTTATGACTTCGACGGCCTATTGGAACGCGGACGGTATCTTGGACAACTACGCCCGTTACTTCAGCACGCAAGGCGTCGACGGCATTGCGGAAAATTTACCCGTCAGCCGCACGGTCAACACCTTCGTCAGCGCGGGCGACCAAGATGACGTTTATCTTTACGACGTCAGTTCGTTGGCGGAAATCGCCGTGAAGGAAGGCACGGCTTCCAAAGTCCCGACCGTCAACGCCGACGGCACGGTCACGGACACGCAAAGCAACGCACTCAATTTGGCATTCACCAACGGCACAGCGGCACTCATTTATTACAACACCAGCGACGATTCGTTGCCCACACGCGATTATTCGCCGATTTTTTATTTGGCGGACGGCTCGGCTTACGTCTACAACACGACGTTGGGTTGGCGCACTTACGAACAAGCTTTTGCGGACAAGACTGCGGCAGATGCGGCGGAAGCTCAAGCGGCCGTCGACAAGGCAGCCTTCGACGCAAACTTCAACCGCGTTTACGACGCCGACGCCGGAACTTATGTCGACGAGAACGGCGTCACTCAAACCGTCGTTGACGACAACTTCAGGACTTCGCGCTGGTTCAACACAATGGTCTACAGCGGCTCTTCAAACAACGACATTTACTTCGACGACGCGCTTGCGGCAAATGTTGTCGGCGTCGTTCACGAAGACGAATCGCACTTCGATATCTTCTTCGACACGGGCATGTTGGCAAGGATCGAGTATTCGGGCGTTATCTCGCCGATTCTTCATTTCGCGGACGGCGCGGCTTATGCTTACAATTACGCAGTGAAAGATTTCATTCCCGCGCAGTCCGGCACAAAAGCCGCAAGTTCAGCCGACCTTGCCGAATCAGCCGACCTTGCCGTTTCTTACGACATCACTCAGCAACAAGACGGCTCTTGGCGCGACGAAAGCGGCAAAATCTACGAACCTGTCTCGGAAGGTAAATTTAGAGACAAACAAGGAAACATTTACGACCGGAAAGGCAACCCCATTGTGGAGCCCGACGGCGGCGGCAGTTCGGGTTCGGACGGCAACACGGTAAAAGACGGCGGCAGCGGCAGCGACAGGCTTGATATCGACTCAACCGCTTATGAAGGTTTGCACGAAGACTTCGTGGTCAGCCGCGGCGCGGACAGCTTCATCAACAAAGTCACTGCGGAAGACGACATTCACCTGCCCGACGCGGCACTTGCCAACGTCACCGACATTGACATCACAAGCGACTACAACATCGTGCTCACATTCGACACGGGCAAAACTCTGCGCGTCGTCGACAAGAGCATCGTCTCGCCGGTGTTCCACTTCGCCGACGGCAGCAACGTGGTTTACAACTGGTCTGCCAATCAGTGGACGGGCGTCACCGAAGCGACTGCGGACGTTGCCGAAAACTTCCCCGCGCTCGTGGGTGTGAACAACTTCATCCGCAATGCCGGCGACGAAGATTACGTTTACTTCGACACGACGGCGGATCACGTCGCGCAAATTCAAACCAAACCGTATTACGTCGTGTACACCTTCGACAACGGCTCAAGCACGGCGGTAAGATACACCGACGCTTCTTCGCCGACTTTCGTTTTCGCGGACGGGTCAGTTTCTCGTTGGCTCGCCTCCGAAACCGACGACTACAGCACAATTTACGACACGTCTCAAAGCGGCAATGACTACACAACACGCGAAGACTTTTTCCTCAGCAAGGAACTCAACAACATCGTCTATGACGCGGGCGGCGAAGACACGCTTCATTTCGTCGACGCGGCTTATTCGGACGTTGCCGAGTTGACCAATCCCAACGGCTACACAATCGACGTCATGTTCAACAACGGCAAAGTCACAACCGTCGAGTGGTGGGAGTACTTCTCGCCGCTGTTCAAGTTCGCGGACGGCACGACGCTTGCTTACGATTACAGCGCGGAAATTTGGGGCAACGGCTATGTGGCAACCGAAGGCGTCGCGGAAAACATCACCGTCAGCCACGGCGTCAACAACGTCATTCACGACACCCGACCGGAAGACACCGTTACCTTCGTCGACGCGGCTTTGTCGAACGTCACGAACTACGACGTGCTTGACCGCAACAACCTGCGACTTTTCTTCGACAACGGCACGGTCAGCACGATTCAGTTCTGGGACATCAATTCGCCGACAATCCAATTCGCCGACGGCGGCACGCTCTCTTACAACTATTCAACCGAAACGTGGAGCAACAGCAGTTACGCCACGGCTCAAACTTACAACGGCACCGCAACGCTGAGCAAAATGGCAACAAACGACGTCACCGCGGGCGCGGCGGACACCGTCTTTATCAGCGACGCGACGGCCGACAACATCAAGAACACGTATATTTCAATGTCGAGCTACAGCCCGTACATTCAATACACCTTCAACACGGGCACGACCACGACCGTCAACTACAACTCCGACGAAGGCTTGACGCCCAACATCGTCTTGGGTGACGGCACGAGCTATCAATACGTCACGTACAAGCCGAAATACGCTCAAGTCGACAACATTCAAGTCAGCAAGGCAAACAACAGCATCGTCTATTACGCGGACGACGAGGATTATGTTTCCGTCGTCGACGCGGCAGTTTCGGACATCACGAGCTTTGGCGATTCTTACGGCAGGGCGGAACTCACGTTCAACACGGGCAAGACCTTGACCGTCGGCATGTACGACGACGTTTCGCCGCTGTTCCTGTTTGCGGACGGCAACACTCTCGTTTATTCCGACACGTCGAAATCTTGGAGTGCTCCGACATACGCAACCGCAAATCCCGACACGTTCAACTTGAGCAGTACCGCAACAAACCTTATCGTCGGCGCGGACGGAAACGACACGGTTTATCTCCTCGACGCGGCAAGCACAAACCTCACCGACCTTAACGTCTACGACTCTTACGGCACAATCGGCCTCACGTTTGAAAACGGCGGCAACACGACCGTCAAATACACGGGCAACGTTACGCCGGCGATTGTTCTGTCGGACGGCTATATTCAATACAACGTTTACGATCCGACTTACGAAACGGAAACGTTCAACTTGAGCCGCACCGAAGACAACATCGTCTACAATTACGCTTATCCCGAAGACGTCGTCAACTTCACCGACGCGACGCTGTCAAACGTCAGCAACATCACCTTCCATGATTATTCGTACGTGAGCTTCTTGTTTGACACGGGCGCGGAAACTGCCGTCAGCTACCTCAATTACGTCAGAGGCGTTACGCCGGAGTTCACCTTCGCGGACGGCGCGACTTATCGTTACGTCAACGAAAACGCCGCCGACAGCGTATCCGCCGAAAAGAACGTTTGGCAAGTCAAAGACGCGGCAGGCAACTGGACAACCACAAGCGATTTTGCCGCCATTCCCACGACGAACGCGAACTCAAGCGCAGACTTGGCTTCGAGTGCCGACCTGTGGGGCGACGTTGCTCCTGCGGATGATTTGTTCGCGGGCGGCTCGTTCGTCACCGACGCGACGTTGACAGACCTTGTGGCTCCCGCCGACATTGCAACTTCGTTCGACGCGGCTGACGTCTTCGGCACGCAGAGCGCGGGCGAATTCGTCATTGCAAGCGCGGCAATTGATTCTACACAAAAGAGCGCGTAAACTTTCACCGACGCAAACAAAAAGCCCGACACGCAGAGCGCGGGCGAATTTGTCATTGCAAGCGCGGCAATTGATTCGACGCATAAGACCGCGTAAACTTTCACCGACGCAAACAAAAAGCCCGACAGTCAACGCGGGCGAATTCGTCATTGCAAGCGCGGCGATTGATTCGACGCATAAGACCGCGTAAACTTTCACCGACGTAAACAAAAGCCCGACACGCAGAGCGCGGGCGAATTTGTCATTGCAAGCGCGGCAATTGATTCGACGCATAAGACCGCGTAAACTTTCACCGACGCAAACAAAAAGCCCGACAGTCAACGCGGGCGAATTCGTCATTGCAAGCGCGGCGATTGATTCGACGCATAAGACCGCGTAAACTTTCACCGACGCAAACAAAAAGCCCGGCAGTCAACCGACCGTCGGGTTTTTTCGTGCGTTGAATTCAAAGCGAAAGATTTTTCAAGCGGGCGAAGCGCAACTCGTGCAGAGCAATGGGCGTCGAAACAAAATCGTTCGTGCCGTAAAGCTTGGCGTATTTGTCGCGGCAATGAAGCACGCGCTTGACGTAATCGCGAGTTTCGGCGTAAGGGATTTTGTCGACGTCGGAAAAGTCGTCGTCCCAGTGATTCTTATCCATCCAATCGCGAACGTTGCCGCGCCCCGCATTGTAAGCCGCCAAAGCCAACACGTCGTTGCCTTTGAACTCGTCTTCAAGTTCGGCAAGGTACCACGTGCCGTAGCGGATGTTCGTGTCGGGTTCGCGAAGATTTTTTATGTCGCAGGCAATTTCTTCGGGCGTCTCGTCAAGTTGGTAAGCAATCCACGCGGCAGTTTCGGGCATGATTTGCATTAAGCCGACCGCTCCGCTTTGTGAGTGCGCAGACTCGACGAAGTTGCTTTCGACCTTCATGACCGCTATCGCGAGGAATTTGTCGACTTGCCAGCGCGCTGAATAATTTTCGACCGTCGTGCGGTACGGGAATGGATACAAAAACTTTTTCTGAACGGGCGGCAGGCTCGTCAAGAAATATATCGCTAACAGTGCCGCGCAGATTATCAGGAACTTCTTGAGCAAGCGATTCACCTCCGCGCAGATTTTCAGCTGAATTTTAAATGATTGATTCGCCGCTGTCAACGTGCGGGGTTGTGTTACTTTCTTTCCGCGTGGAAAGAAAGTAACCAAAGAAAGACGCGCCCGCTATGATGCATCCTGCATCATGCGACGGGCGGTTGCGGCCGTCATCCATGACGGCCGGTTACCGTCGCGTTGCGTTGCGTCAGATTATGTCGCTCAAGAAACTTTCGCCGCGTGTCGTGAAGTTGACGTTGAAAATTTCAGCAAGCGTCGCCGCAATGTCCGCGAACGTTTTGCGCGTGCCCAAGTTGACGCCCGAACGAATTTGTTCGCCGCAGACAATCAGCGGAACGTTTTCGCGAGTATGGTCGGTGCCGTGCGCCTTCGGGTCACAGCCGTGGTCGGCGGTTATCATCAACAAATCGTCGGGACGCATCTTCGCCAAGAACTTTCCGAGGTCAACGTCGAAGTCCGTCAAAGCCTGCGCGTAACCTTCAACGTCGCGCCTGTGCCCGAACTTCATATCGAAATCAACCAGGTTGACGAAGCAGAGCCCGTGAAAGTCTTCGTCCATGACGCGCAGAGTTTTCGCCATGCCGTCGCGATTGTCTTCGTTGACGCCGAGCGAACGAGTTATCCCGCAGGTTGCGAAGATGTCCGAAATTTTCCCGACGCCGATTGACGCAAGGTTGTTGGACTTGAGCACGTCAAGAATCGTTTCGGCGGGCGGCTCCAACGAAAAATCGTGGCGGCGACTTGTGCGTTCGTAATTCGGATATTCGCCGACGAACGGGCGGGCAATCACTCGACCGACGCCGTGCTCTCCGCGAAGAAAATTCCGCGCCGTGCGGCAGTAACCGTACAATTCGTCGACGGGCACAACTTCTTCGTGCGCGGCAATTTGAAAGACGCTGTCGGCCGACGTGTAAACAATCAGCGCGCCCGTTTCGACGTGTTCGCGTCCGTAATCGTGAATAACCTGCGTGCCCGAATACGGCTTGTTGCAGATAATTCGTCGCCCGAAATTTTTTTCCAGCGCGTCGATAACTTCGGGCGGAAAACCGTCGGGATACGTCGGCAACGGGCGGCTTGAAATGATGCCCGCAATTTCCCAGTGACCAATCGTCGTGTCCTTGCCGGCGGAGGCCTCGACCAGTCGCCCGAAGGAGCCTTGCGGATTTTCTTCACGCGCTCGACAGTTGACGCCGTCAATGTTAAACAAACCGAGTCGCGCAAGGTTGGGCACGTTGAACTTGTCCGACGTCGCGCAGCTTGCCAAAGTGTTGGGGTTGTCGTCGCCGAAAAGTTTTGCGTCCGACGCGCCGCCGATACCGAAACTGTCAAGCACAATCACAAACACGCGGTTAAACTTTTTCATGTCAATCACCTCGAAAGGTAACTTTGACAGACGGCGGTTGACTTCCTTCAAGTGCGCAAAGTTTTCGTCGCGGCGAATTCTAGACTTTTTCCTACCGTGTGATATAATCGCCAAAAAGTTCACAAAGGGGAAACTCCACATGTCCGGGCAAAGAGTGATTCTAGTTTGCTTCGATGCATTGGTTTTGAATTTGGTCGGCTCATTTATCGCGCAGTATTTCGATTTGAGCATGTACCTGGACACGGCGGGCACGATTTTTGTCGCGGCGTTGGGCGGCTATGTGCCGGGAATTACCGTCGGTTTCTTCACGAACCTGATTATATCGACAATCGACCCGCAGCAGATGTATTTCTGCACAATCAACATTCTTGTCGCGGTGTACGCGGCGTATTTCGCACGCAAAGGTTTCTTCACGAGCCTCAAAAAGGTGATACTGCTGATTTTGCCGTTGGCGGTTATGTGTGGCATTTCCGCGCTTGTCGTGTATAATTTGCTGTACTCGACGAGCTTTGCAAGATCGGTCAGCGAATTTCACTTGGACTTTGCAACGAACTTTGTCGGCGAATTCCTCGACAAGGGTTTGTCGCTTATCGTGGCGTTCGCGCTGCTTGAAACAATGCCGAAGTCGATAGTTGCCGACTTCAAAGTTTTGGGACGCAGGCAGGCACCGTTGACCGACGAAATGCAACAGGCGTTGACCGAGAAAAATTATTTGGCGTCGTCGCTTCGCACGAAAATGCTTGCGATTTTGATGGTGAGTTCGCTGTTCGTGTCGTTTTCGCTGTCGTTCATAAGTTACTTGCTGTTTCGCGACGCCGCGACGAGTGACCGCATAAAAACCGTCGACAGCATGGTTGCCGTCATCTTGAACGAGCTAAATCCCGAACACATCACCGAATACATGGAGCTTGGGCGCAGTTACGAAGAGTACCGCGAAATCGAAGAGAAGTTGTACGCAATCAAGAACAGCAACACGTACATTCAGTATATTTACATTTACCAGATTCACGAGGACGGCTGTCACGTTGTTTTCGACTTGGAGACCGCCGACGTCGCCGCCGACAAGCCCGGACAGATTGTGCCTTTTGACCACGCCGTCGAAGAGCACAAGCACGACTTGCTTGCCGGCAGACCGATTCGCCCGATTTTTTCCGACGACGAATACGGCAAGCTGTTGACGATTTACAAGCCGCTGTACGACCACAACGGAAAGTGTCAATGTTACGCGATTGTCGACTTCTCGCTCGACGTCCTGTCCGAACACATGCGTGCGTTCATGATTAAGCTTGCGGCGTTGTTCACGGGCTGTTTCATCTTCATTTTCGTTATCGGGCTGTGGTTTATCGAAAACAACATCATTCTGCCGCTCAACGCGATGGCTTACTGCGCGAAGAATTTTTCTTACGACGACCCGACCGAACGGCGCAAGCATTTCGAGCGGATTCGCAGCTTGCAAGTCAAAACCGGCGACGAAATTGAAAACCTGTACAACTCGCTGTTGCAGATGACCGAAAACATTTCGACTTACCTGGAGCACCTGCAGCTTGCCAAAGTTCAAGTCGCCAACATGCAAATTCGCGTCTTCGCAATGGACGAACTTGCACACAAAGATTCGCTCACGGGCATAAAGAACAAGACCGCTTACGTCAAGACGATTGACCACCTCAACGACAGAATTTCCGAAAACGACGCGGAGTTTTGCATTGTCATGATTGACGTCAACTTCCTCAAGAAAGTCAACGACACTTACGGGCACGAGCGCGGCAACGAGTACTTGATTAACGCGTGCAAGCTTGTCTGTTCGGTTTTCGGCGAAGATCATGTTTACCGCGTCGGCGGCGACGAATTTGTCGTTATCGTCGAAGGCGAACGCGTGTCGCTGTGCAGATACTTCGTCAAGCAGTTCCGCGCAGAAATGATTCGCAAGAACGCCAACGATTTGCTCGAACCGTGGGAGAAAGTTTCGGCTGCCGTCGGCGTCGCCTTCTACGACCCGAAGATTGACACGAACGCGGACGACGTCTTCAAGCGCGCCGATAAAGAGATGTACGAAAACAAACTTGCCATGAAAGCTCAACGCACCGATTGACAAAAAAATTTTCCGTCGCACTGAACGCGGCGGATTTTTTGTGCGGACACTCGAACGTTGCCGAAAAATTTTCTTTCTGGTAGACTGCGCATATAAATCAACGGGAGGAATTCACATGCAATCAATCGTCAAAGACATGTCGCTTGCGCCTTCGGGTCACGACAAAATCAACTGGGTCAAAAACTTCATGCCCGTCCTTAACGCAATCGACAAGGAGTTTTCGCAAACTAAACCGTTCGCGGGACAGCGGCTGTCAATCACGTTGCACCTTGAGGCGAAGACCGCTTACATGGCGGAAGTTTTCATGCACGCGGGCGCAGAAGTTGCCGTGACGGGCTCGAATCCGCTTTCCACGCAAGACGACGTTGCCGCAGCTTTGGTTGAAGACGGCGTGACGGTTTTCGCAACGCACGGTTGTTCGCCCGAAGAATATGACGCTTACTTGAACGCTGCCTGCGACTTCGCTCCGACAATTTTTATCGACGACGGCGGCGACTTCACCGAACTTGTTCACACGTCAAGACGCGACGCGCTCGAAAAAATTATCGGCGGCTCCGAAGAAACGACCACGGGCGTTCACAGACTGCGCGCCCTCGAACGTCAAGGCAAACTCGCTTTCCCGATGATCGCTGCCAACGACGCTTACTGCAAGTTCCTGTTCGACAACCGCTACGGCACGGGGCAATCGACGTGGGATGGCATTATGCGCACGACGAATTTGGTTGTCGCGGGCAAAACCGTCGTTATCGCGGGCTACGGCTGGTGCGGCAAAGGCGGCGCAATGCGTGCTCGCGGGCTCGGCGCCAACGTCATTGTCACGGAAGTTGACCCGATTAAGGCGATTGAAGCTGTCTTCGACGGTTTCCGCGTCATGCCCATGAGTGAGGCTGCCAAAGTCGGCGACATTTTCTTGACGTTGACGGGCGACATCGACGTTATCACGGGCGAACACTTCCCGCTTATGAAAGACGGCGCGGTTCTTGCCAACGCGGGACATTTCGACGTTGAAGTCAACATCCCCGAACTTGAATCGCAATCCGCCGGTCGCAAAGTCGTGCGCAACAACGTCGAAGAATTCCTGCAACGTGACGGACGCAAAATTTATCTGCTCGCGGAAGGTCGGCTTGTCAATTTGGCTTCGGGCGACGGTCACCCCGCCGAAATTATGGACTTGAGCTTCGCGGTTCAATTCTTCAGCGCGGCGCACATCCTGCACAATTACACGAAACTTGAGCCGAAAGTTTACCTCATGCCCGAAGAGATCAACACGAAAATCGCCGAGATTAAATTGGCGTCAAGCGGAATTCAAATCGACAGCTTAACCGACAAACAGCGCGCTTACCTGGGCTTATGAACATTTCACGACGAAAATTTATCGCGGACACCGTCGGCGCGGCGGCTCTGCTGATGTTCCCGAATATTTCAAACGGAGGCACACACATGACAAACAATTTCGCAATTCGCGACGTAAAATTTCTTAAGCCCGACGGCACGGTCGAAGTCGGCAACATTTGCATCGCGGGCGACAAAATTTCCGCGATAACTCAAGGCGAAGTCACCGCCGAAAACGTTATCGACGGTCGCGGCAAGTTCGCCACACCCGGACTTGTCAACGCGCACACGCACGCTTCAATGACTTTGTTGCGCAGTTATTCCGACGACAAAGCTTTGATGGACTGGTTGCAAAAAGACATTTGGCCGATTGAAGACAAGATGACCCGACGCGACATTTACGCGGGCGCGGCTCTTGCGGCGGTCGAAATGATTCGCTCCGGCACGACGGCTTTCGCGGACATGTACGGCCCCTGCATGGACGAAGTCGCCAAAGTCGTCGACGAATCGGGACTTCGCGGAATTTTGTCGCAAGGAATTATC
Source organism: uncultured Selenomonadales bacterium (assembly GCA_947165295.1). Taxonomy (GTDB): domain Bacteria; phylum Bacillota; class Negativicutes; order Selenomonadales; family Selenomonadaceae; genus Quinella. The sequence goes on from CAMUZU010000004.1 coordinate 99,587, forward strand.
GGTATCGCGAACGGCGACAAAAAACTTGCCGACAACGTCGAGCTGTACAAAAACTTCAACGGCGCGGCGGACGGTCGAATCACCGTCATGTTCGGGCCTCACGCGATTTACACTTGCCCGCCCGATTTTTTGCGTAAGGTCGCGGACACGGCGGCGAAGTTCAACGCGCAGATTCACATGCACATGAACGAGACGCAAGTCGAAGTCACCGACAGCATCAAAACTTACGGCAAGCGTCCTTTCGAGGTCGTCGCCGAAACGGGTTTGCTTGAACTCGGAATGTTGGCGGCTCATTGCGTGTGGTTGAGCGACGACGAAATTAAAATCATGCGCGACAAAAAAGTTCGCGTGGCGCATAATCCCGGCTCCAACATGAAACTTGCAAGCGGCATTTGTCCCGTGACGAAACTCCTGCGCGAAGGCGTCACAGTCGCTTTGGGCACGGACGGCGCGGCGTCGAACAACAACCTTGACATGCTTGAAGAAGTTCGCTTGGCGGCACTTTTGGCGAAGATTGACACGCTTGACCCGTTGGCAGTTCCCGCGTCACAAGCTCTGCAAATGGCGACGGAATTCGGCGCGGAGGCAGTCGGTTTGTCGAAGGTCGGTCGGCTTGCCGAAGGTTGCAAGGCGGATATCGTGTTGTGGGACATGCACGGCGTCGAGTGGCAACCGAATTACAATCCCGCGTCGCTTTTGGTTTATTCGGCTCAATCGGCGGCGGCGGACACGGTCATCGTCGACGGAAAAATCTTGATGCAAGGTCGCGAACTCAAAACGCTCGACGAAGAAAAAATTCTTGCGGAGTTCACGTCCTGCGCCAATCGCTTGACGGGTTGAATGTTACTTTTCTTTTGGCGCAAAAGACCCGCTTTAAAAGCGGGGGAACAGTTTGGTTGACTGCCTCGCCAATCGAAGCGAACACGCCAAACCAAACCGGATGCAACGTCCACGTTGCCCAAAAGAAAACAGCCCGCTACGATACATCGTGTATCGTGCGCGGGCGGCGGCCGTCATCCATGACGGCCGGATTTTCGTCGCTTGTGTCGGCAACAAAAAATCCCTCGACGGTCAATCGACTGTCGGGGGATTGATTTTTGTCAAGCGTTTTCTTTGGCGACGGCGACAAGCTGTGCAAAAGCCTGCGCGTCGGACACGGCAAGTTCCGCCATCATTTTGCGGTCGACGGCGACACCCGCCTTGGTGAGGCCGCAGATGAGTTTGCTGTACGAAATGCCGTTGAGACGAGCCGCCGCGTTGATACGGGCAATCCACAGGCGACGGAATTCGCGTTTCTTGACGCGTCTGTCGCGGTGTGCGTACTGGCCGGCCTTGAGGACCGACTCGTTGGCTTTTTTGAATTGTTTGCTCCTCGCGCCGCGATAACCTTTGGCAAGCTTGAGGATTTTTTTATGGCGTCTGTGCGCGGTGACGCCGGTTTTCACTCTCGGCAAGTTAATCTCCTCCGTTCAAAAAATGTTGTTCAGGCGTAAGGAAGCATTTTCTTTACGCGTGCGCGATCGGCCGCCGAAGCAAGCGTCGCTTTGCGGAGATTTCTCTTGCGTTTGCGCGTCTTCTTTTCGAGGATGTGGCTCTTGTATGCTTTGTTGCGCTTGAATTCGCCGCTGCCGGTGACGTGGAAGCGCTTAGCTGCCGCTCGGTGCGTTTTGATTTTGGGCACTGCTGACCCCTCCTTTTGTGGTTGTTGTAGTTGTTGCTTTCTTTGACTTCTGCGCCTTTTGTGCCTTAGGAGAGAGAATCATGGTCATGTTCTTGCCCTCAAGTTTGGCGTTGCGTTCGACCGTCACGACTTCTTCAAGTGCTTTGGCAAGCCGCGTCAAAATTTCGCTGCCCAATTCGGGGTGCGACAATTCACGCCCGCGAAACATAATCGTCACTTTGACTTTGTTGCCTTCTTCGATAAAGCGTTGAGCGTTTTTGAGCTTGACTTCAAAGTCGTGTTGTTCGATGTTCGGGCGAAGTTTGACTTCCTTAATCGTGATGATTTTCTGCTTCTTGCGAACTTCTTTTTCGCGCTTTTGCTGTTCGTAGCGGAATTTCCCGAAGTCCATGATGCGGCAAACGGGCGGCCTTGCTTTGGGCGCGACTTCGACCAAATCAAGGTGTTTGTCCTCGGCAAGTTTCAGCGCGTCCTTGGTGAGCATGACGCCGAGCTGTTCGCCGTTCGCGTCGGTCACACGAACCTCGCGAATACGAATTTCCTCGTTGATCCTCAAAGATTCCCTGCTAATAGAAATACACCTCCCGGGGCGCGTGGAAAAAAATTAAAGGCGGCTATTAAACCGCCCGCGATTCTCAACACAAAAAAATTTTGCAACCGCGTCAACACAGCGAAGGTCAACGGGTGAGAAGCGTCGGGCTCCTGCTTAACGCGTCGAAGTTTATCACAGCGTCAAAACACTGTCAACCGCCGCCAAAAATTTTCGCGACGTGACGCGTTGCAAGCGTGCTGAATTAATGTTAAAATCGCCGAAAGTTTTTTAAGCGGAGGCTTTTGTCATGAACGGCAGCGAAAACGGTTACGCGGGCGCATTGTTTTTTGCACTGGTGAGTTTGGGCGCGATATTGAAAGTCGACGACGTTGTCGGCTTGTTCGTCGGCGCGGCAAGTGCCTTGTTCGCGGCGGTGAGTTTGCGGCGGGCACTGGTTCAATCAGCGCAGGCGGCCGAAGAAGATCATCAGCGCATCGAAATTCAACTGCAACAACTGCGGCGAAAAGTCAGCGAAACTTCGTCACTCAACGCGGCGGCAATGACTTCAGTCAACGACGCGGCGCAACTCGTGCAGGAAAATTTGCAGGTGATTCGCGTGCGGCTCGGCGAACTTGACAACTTGTCCGACCTGTCGCGCAACGCCGAAGGAATTCGCTCGTCGCTGGCAAGTTTGGAAGAGAATTCCGCCGCGCTCACCGCCACGGTCGAAAAGTTTTTGTCTTCCGTCGCCGCGCAAGAAAAGTCCGCCGACTCGACGGAGCTTGTAATTCAATCGTTCGGCGCGCTTGCCGAGGAAGTCAAGCTGTTCAACGAAACTTCCGCCGCGAACAAACATTCGTTGCAGACCGTGCTGAAACTTTTGCAACTGGTTGCGCAAGTCGTCAAGAATCCCGCGTACGCCAAAAACCTCGACAAAATCGGTTCGTCCGTCGAAACAATTTCGACGCGCACGACGGCTCTCGACGCGCTGAAAACTTCCGCCGACGACGCGCAGAAAAATCTTGCCGAACTTGTACGAATCAACACAAGTCTCGCGAAAAACTTTTCGTCCACGCTCGACGACCTGCGCTTTGACGTGGCGAAACTTTCCGCCAAACTCGAAGCGATTAACTCCGCCGACAAGCACGCCGCGTTGACCGACCAAGACATCAACCTGCTCAAGAAGATTGCCGCAAAGATTAATCTCAAGTAAAAAACGCGCCGACACCGACGCGCCACAAAAGGAGCCGATAAAATGATTCTTCGTGCCGAAGTTGACATTCTCGACGTGATGGAAGAAAACGCTTACTTTTATATCGACGACACGACGCGCCACGGATTTTTAATCGACCCCGGCGCACAGCCCGACGAGCTTTTGAGCATTGCCGAACGGAATGACTTCACCGTCGAAAAGATTTTGTTGACGCACGGGCATTACGATCACATCGGTGCCGTCAACGAAATTCGCCGCGTGTTGAAAGTGCCCGTGTTCATGGGACGCGGCGGGGCTTTTTACGCTTACGACGCAATGAACAACGGCTCGAAGTTTTTTGGCGACGGAATCATTCTTGACGACGTGACAATTATCGACGACGAGCGCGAAATTACTTTAGACGCGAACAAAAATTTTGGCGTCAAGGCTCTGCTTGCGCCCGGTCACACGCTCGACGGGACAATTTATTACAGTGCTCTTGACGCCGTGGCTTTTGTCGGCGACACAATTTTTTTCGGCGGACACGGACGCACGGATCTGGCGGGCGGTTCCGAACGCGACTTGATGACTTCGATTCGCGAAAAAGTTTTCACGTTGCCCGACGAAACTGTTCTGCTTTGCGGGCACGGACGCGCCACGACCGTCGCCGACGAAAAAGTTCGTTCCTGGTACTGCTAAATATCTGCTTCGACGTTGTTGGCGTCAAAGACCTTGAGAATCTCGCGCAACTTCGTCTTTTCGGGATTGTAGTCGATTGTCGTTT
>CAMUZU010000005.1 GCA_947165295.1 uncultured Selenomonadales bacterium
GGTTGCGTTGTCGAGTCCGATAATCGGCATGTTCGTATCTTCGACTTCGATGTCGGAGCCGTTGCCGTTGACGGTGTACTTGCCTTTTTCGCTGACGAACAGGCTTGCGCTCTCGTTCAGGTCGGTAACTTCGCGTCCGCCCGTGACAACAATGCCGTTTTCGTCGTTGAGCAGTTCGTAAGTAACTTCGTTGACCGTCAAGAACGAACCTTCGCCGCGCACCGAAGCCGTCGAGCCTTCCATTGCAATGCTTGCGCCCGCGCCGACAGTGACCGCGTCGTTGTTGACAAGTCCGTTGACCGCCGTGACTTCCACGCCGTCGCTGTTGACCGTCACGCTGTCCGCCGTCGACAGGAAACCGAGCGCGTCGCCGTTGACCGTGAGCGATTGGTCGGCCGGAGCCGCGATAACCATTTCGCCCGCGAACGCGTCGACGCTTGCGAGTTTACCTTCGTCGTCCGTCGAGAGCGTGAACGCGTTGTCAATCGAATCGTTGAAGTTGTACGCGTTTTCGCCAACTTGAACGTTGCCGTTCGTGTCGACGCCGATTGAAACCGCCTGAGCGACGTTGACCGTGACGCCTTCCGCGTTGCCGACTTCCGCCAAACCGACAACTTCGCTGTCCTGAACGATAACTTTAAAGTCGTTGTCGCCCTGAACGTCGATGTTGACGCCGTTGACTTCCATTGCGCCCGTCGCGACAACAGTTGCGTTGACAAGACCCTCAATCGCGCCGTCAACGCCCGTGACGTAATTAACCGAGTTGTCGGCAATGCTGAAGCTCGCGTTCGTCGACGTTTGAATCGTGAAGCTTTCGTCGTCGTTGAGAGTCAAAGCCGTTGTAGCCGTGTCGAAGGTCAACTTGCCGTTTTCGAGTTCGTTGACGCCGACAACCGCGCCTTCTTCAAGCTGGAAGGTGACTTCGCTGTCTTCTTCGACCGTGAATGCTTGACTGTCGCCCGCAACCGCGAACGTGAACGAGCCTTCGGTGTCGGTGCCGACTTCAACTGCGCCGCCGACCGCCGCAACCGTCGCGCCGTCGCTGACTTGGTTAATCGCCGTGACTTCCGCGCCTTCGGAGCTGACTGCGACAACGCTGTCGTTGAGGACTTGAACGTCGTTCGTGTTGACCGCGATAACTTTCTGGAAGTCGCCCGTCGCCGTGCCCGCAAGACCGTCAATAGCCGTGATTCCAGAAGCGCCCGCAGTGAACGTGACTTCGTCGTCGCTTTCAATCTGCATCGCGGTGCCAAGAATCGTGTACGAGCCTTCTGCGTCGGTGACGAATTGGCTTGCGCCGCCCGCGTTGACAACGTTTGCGCCGTTGGACAAGTTAATCAACTTCGCCAACACGCCGTCGCCTGCAACTGCGCCGAAGCTGTCGTCGTTTTCGACAACGAGGGACGCGCCGCCGTTGATTGCCATGCCGTTGAGGTCGCCGGTGATTGTTGCGCCCGCGTCGACTCCGTTAATCGCCGTCGCAATGCTGCTGTCGCTGACCGTGAACTGAGCCACGCCGTCTTGGTCGCCCGCGATTTGGAACGCGCCGTTGCCGAACGTGTAAGTGCCGTCCGTCGCAACTTGAACCGTCGTCGCGCCGTCCGCAGAAACAATCGTGTTGCCGTCGACGACCGCGCTCAAAGTTCCGTTGCTGTACCAGAGGTTGGCGTTGTTACGCACGTCGAACATCGAGCTGGAGCCGTTAATCGCGATATTGTTGATCGCGCCGATAATCGTTGCGGTTTCGTCAAGTTCGTCAATCGACATCAGCAAGCCGTTTTCGAGTCCGAAGACAACCGAGCTGTCGCCGAGGATTTGGACGGTTCTGCCGTTCGCGAACGAGAAGGTGCCTTCGCTGTCGGTTGTCGCCGTCAAAGTTCCTTCGGCTCTCGCGATGTCCGCGCCGCCGCTGAGTTTTTCAATCGCCGTCACGCCGCTTGCGCCGCCGACCAGAGCAATTGAGCTGTCGCCGCTAATCTGGAAGCTCTTGCCGTTGACCGTGACGTCCTCGAATGCGCCCGTGACCGTGCCGGTGAGTTCGCTGATCGAAACGACTTTGCTTGCCGACATGCCGAAGGTGACTTCGTCGTCGCCCGCAACTGACCATGAGCCGTTCGTGAATGCAAACGCGCCCGCTTTGTTCGTGAGAATTTGCGAAACGCCGCCGACTTGACCAATCGAAGCCGAGCCCGTGACGCCCGCGATCTTCGTGATGTCGCTGCCGTCGCCGTAAACCGTGAGCACGCCGTCCGCGTCAACAACTGAGAAAGTCTTGCCGTTGACCGCAGAAATGCCGCTGAACGAGCCGGTGACTGCGCCGTTCAAATCGCTGATTCCGACGACTTCCGCGTCCGCCGCAGTGTTCAGCGCGAAGGTAACCGAGCTGTCGCCTTCAACTTTGAATTCGCCGCTGTTCGCGAACGTGAACGTGCCGCTTGAAGCCGCGATATTGCCGACGAGTTCAGCGACGCCGCCCGCTTTGTTAATCGTGGCGTCTGCGTCGACGTCTTGAATCGCGGTGAGTTTCGTGCCGTCGCCGAAGACTTTCAGCTGATTGTCACCGTCAACGATGTCGATGTCCGCGCCGTTGACTTGAATGCCGCTGAAGCCGCCGATTGCCGAGCCGTTCAGGTCGCTAATCGAAACAACTTTCGAGCTGGACAAGCCAAACGTCACAACGTCCGCGCCGTCGCCCGTCGTGAAGCTGACTCCGCCGCTGAACGTGAATTTGCCGGCTTTGTCGGTGACAACTTGCGAAACCGAGCCGACTTCGCCGATTGTCGCGTCGCCCGTGACGCCCGCAATTTTCGACAAATCGTCTTCGGTTTCGTTGCCGTAGACAGTCAACACGCCGTCGCTGTCTTTGACGTCGAATTTTTTATCGTTGATGCCCGTGATGGCTTTGAAGTCGCCTTTGACCGCGCCGCTGAGTCCGCTAATCGTTTCGACCGCGCCCGTTTCAGCGTTGAGCCCGAAGGTAACTTCGTTGTCGTCGGCAGTTTCGAACGAAACACCGCTTGCGCCGCCGAACGTGAACTTGCCGGCTTTGTCGGTCTTCGCAAGGCTTGCGCCGCCCGCATTTTCGATAACGCCTTCAGCCGTCAAGCCGAGAATCTGAGCGATACCCGCGTCGCCGCCGACGATTGAAATTGAGTTGTCGCCGTCTTTGACCGCGAACGAAACGCCGTTGACCGTCGTGAGTTGCGTGAAGTCGCCCGCCATTGTCGCGCCCGCGTCGAGGCTTTCGACGCCAATCGCAATGTTTTTGTCTTTGACGAGGAAGTTGACGCCGTCTTTTTCACCCGCAACACTGAACGCGCCGTTCGAGAACTGAACCGTGAAGTCCGTGCCGCTGACCCAAACGCTGCTCGCGCCGTTCGCGGATTGAACCGTGTTCGTGTCGACAACGCCGCTGACGCCGCTGTTCGGGCTGTAGCTGTAATTCGTGTTGTCGCGGATGTCGAACGGGTCGCCTTCGTTGACCGCAATGCCGTTGAGCGCGCCGCTGACCGTCGCCGCGTCGTCCACGCCGTTAATGCCGGTGACATTGCCGTCCGCGTCAAGCACGAAGGTGACTTCTTTGTCGCCCGCAATGCTGAACGCGCCGTTCTTGAACGTGAACTGACCTTCGCTGTCGGTGACCGCAAATTTCACGCCGCCGCTTTGGACAACGCTTGCGCCGCCCGTGAGTCCGAGAATCGCCGAGCTTGCGCCGCCTTGAATCGAGACGCTGTTGTCGCCCGTGATTTCGATTGCTTTGCCTTCGACTTTGATTGCTGTCGAGAAACTGCCCGCGACGATTTCGCCGTCGTCGAGTCCGTCAATCGCAGTGACCGCGTTGTTTTCAAACGTGAAGGTTGTTTCGACTTCTTTGTTGCCTTCGAGCGCGAAGCTTGCTCCGCCCGCGAAAGTAAACGTAAAGTCGCCGTCTGCGTTCGCGCCGACCAACGACGCGCCGCTTGCCGAAACGACCGCAACGCCTTTGCCGCCGAGTTCGTGAATTTCGGTGACGCCTTCATTGTTGCCGACAACTTTAATCGCGTCGTCGCCCGTGACTTCGACTTTCACGCTGTTGACAGAAAGTCCGCCCGTGAAGTCGCCGATTGCCGAACCTGCCAAGCTGTCAATGCCCGTCAAGCTTGCGCCGTCGGTCTTGAAGACAACGCCGTCCGCGTCTTCAGCAATGGACATTGAGCCGCCAAGAATCGTGAATTGACCGCTCACAGCCGTCAAGAAGTCGGAAGCTCCGCCTGCTTTGACAACGTTTGCGCCGTCCGTCAAGCCCGCAACCGACAATCCGCTGAACGTGAAGGTTGACGCGCCGCCCGTGATGTTGAGCGCCTCGCTGTTGCCGTTGAGTTTCAGGCCGTTGAGCGCGCCCGTGACCGAAGCCGTGCCGTCGACGCTGCTGATACCTTCGAGTTTCGTGCCGTAAGTGAACAACACGCCGTCTTCGTTGTCTTCGCCCGTGACTTTAATCTCGGTGCCAATGATTGTGAACGTGCCCGCAGCAGATGCGCCGCCTGCCGTGCGTGCCTCGGTGATGTCTTGCGTCTTGATGACGTTCGCGCCGTCTTTGAGGTCTTTGATGACCGCGCCGGCAGTCTCGTCGACGTAGTAGGTATATTCGCCGCCCGTGATGTTGATTTCTTTGGCAGCAGATTCGCTCTCGCCGATTTTGATTGCGCCCGCACCGTCCGCCGCGTTGACGATAATCGCGGTTTCGGCTTCGGTGATGTTGTAAACGCCGACAAGTGCGCCTTTGTTGTCGAAGGCAACCTGCGGGTTATCGTCGCCGACGTTGACCGTGTCGAACGTCAACTTCGTGCCGTCGCTGAAGGTGACAACGTCTTTTTCAACGGGTTGAATCGCGAAGACCTCATCAACCTTGAGCATGATAACCGTGCCTTCGGTGGATTCGGATTCGGTGTTCTCGACGGTCGGCGAAACGAACGAGTTGCCCTGCGTGTCGTACAGGTTGAAGTCCGCAAGGTTGCCCGTGATTGCGTCGTTCTTCTTGCTGAACTGGAAGCCCGTGACCTTCGTGCCTTCGACGGTGAAGAATGCCTTGCTGGACTTCTGCGCGGTGACGGTGAACTCTTTGTCGGCGTCTTCTTCGCCGAACGTGTAAGTCAAATCAGTTGCGCTACTGGTGGGAGTGTTGACGTAAATCTTCGTCGCGGGGCCTGCGTTGACAACAACCGTGTTCGTGTCCAAACCGGAGAAGCTGTTATCCGACGGGTCGTAGACAATGCCATCTGCCGCTGCAACCGCCGTGATGTTGACCGCCGTGCCGTCAATCGTCAAGGAAGCGTCGTCGGTCGCCGCAAGACCCGTACCCGTCTTGAAGGTGACTTTGCCGTCGCCCGTGGTGACAGCCGTCGCCGTGCCGTCCGAAGCTTGGAAGACGAGCGAGCCTGTCTTGGATGCAAACGTGTATTCGGTGTTGACAACGGCGTTGGTACTTTTGAAGTTCGTGACCTCGAAAAGTTCGCTGTCCGCAGTCGCGTCCTTGAGCACCAGCGTGTATTGCATATTGTTGGTGCCGTCAGTGACCGTGGGAGTTGAGGAAAGTTCGGTTTTGTCTTCGCCGTAGTAGTATTTGGTCAACTTCGCCGTCGCGGGAATCGTCAAGGAATCGTTCGCGTCGATGAAGCAGAAGCCTTCGAGCGTGCCGTCGGGTGTGTCTTTGCCCGTGAAGTACGCGTTGCCGCCCGTCGCGAAAGTGTAGGTCGTATCGTTAGCCGCAGTTTGAACATCCTTGATTTTGAGCGTCGTGCTGCCTGCCGCCGGGACGATTTTCGTCGCGTCGCCCGAACCCGCCAAGCTTTTAGTGTTGTCGGTGACGAGAGTTTCGCCGTCCTGCTTGAGATACAGCGTCAACTTTTCGGTGTCTTCGTCGACTTCGACGGAGTACTTGCCGCTCTTCACGCCGAAAGCGTTGGTGGCTGCCGTTGTGCCAATGCCGAACGTGAGTGCCGCGGTGCTGTCCACATCGACGAGATCGCCCGCCGCAAGACCCGTGACGCCCGTGATGGCTCCCTTCGAGCTGATTGTGACAACAGCATCTTCGCCGCCCGCCGTGAAGGTGAGCGTGTTCGTGCCGTCGGTGATTTTCGAGCCTGCTTGGAAGCCTTTGATTTCGTAACCGCCGCCAGTGACCGCCGTGTACTTGACGGTTTCTGCCGCGTCGGTGATTGAAAGTCCGCTAACCGCAACAGCAGGAGCTTTTCCTGAAGTGGCCGTGTAAAGCTTGAAGCTCTTCGCACTCGCGCTGTCAATCGTAACGGTGTCTTTGTCGTTACCGAGAACCGCGCCTGCAACTTTGCCGTTTTCAATGACGAGATAGCTGGTGCCCGCCATTGTCGCGTCGGTGATTGTCGTGCCGAGAACGGTCGCTTCGCCGCTTGCAAGCTTGACTTCGTTCGCCGCGCCTGTATTCGTGACGACTGCGCCGTCGTCAACGGTGAGCAGAATGTTGTTCGCGTCGGTGTAGGTGTAAACGAACTTGTCGCCCGTGACGTTGACTGCTTTCTTGTCAATCTTAACGTCAAGTCCGCTCGCGCCTTCGACCGTGATGCTGTCGCTTGCAGTAGTGAGACCCGCAATTGCCGAAAGGACGCCCGCGCTCGTGAAGCTGAGCGTGTTATCGGTTCCTGCTGTGAGAGCAGTGAAAGTGACTTTAACGTCGTTCGCAAGAGTGACGGCGTCGGTCGCCGCAACGCCCGACAAAGTGTATTCGTTGCTGCCCGTGCGGGTGAGGACAGCCGCCGTGGCTGCTGTGAGTCCCGACAAATCGACTGCGATCTCTTTGTCGGTGCTGCCGTGATAGAACTTCAAATTTGCAAGTCCCGTGCCGCCGCCGATAGCGTCTTTGTTCGCGCCGAAAACAAAACCTTCAGGTGTCGCGCTGGCGCTCAGAGTGAAGGCCGCTTTGCCGCCGCTGACAACGCCGGTGTAGGCAGTACTGCCGAAGGTGACGGATTTGACATCTTTGCCGAGGATGACCTTTGTCGCGTCGGCCGTGCTGGTGAATTTCGTGCCGTCTGTCGTGGCGGTGATTGACGGAGCTGTTTTGTCGTAGGTGTAAGTCGCCGCCTGGGTAGCTTCGTAAGCCGAGCCGTTGATTTTCAGCTTGCTTGCATCAACTTTGGGCAATCCGACAGAGCCCGCCGACAAAGTGAGTTCCGAAGGCGTACCCGATGCTTTGTAAGCAAACGTGTCGGACGAGGCTGCGTTTTTGAACTTGTACGTTGTTGTGCCGCCGTCGACGGAGAGGCTGTTGGAGCCGAGATTCGTGATTGTGGGCGTGCTTTTAACGAACGTGAACGAAGCGTTGCCCTTCAACTCAATGGCAGTGACCAGCTCAACCGTTTTGTAGGCGGGTTCTTGGTTACTGGAGTCCGCCGCTACATCTGCAACTGTCGCCGTCAGAACATGAGAACCATTGTTGGAGTCGGTAACCTTTTCCGTGGCTTCGGCTTTCCAGTAGTACTTGCCTTCTTCGTGCTTGGCACCGCTTGCCGGCGCGGCTTTGATGTCACTGAGTACAACTTTTTCGCCCGCAGCGAAACGTTGCAAATCGAAAACAAAAGTTTTAATCAATTCGCTCATAAAGAGAGAACTCCTTTCGTCGGAGGTCGCCTTTTGGGGGTCGAACACTCCGAAAAAACTGTTGAGTTTGCGGTCTCGATGAGCTATAATGTGCGTGTCATTTATATTCTTGTGCGCTTCGGCGCATTTTTTTTGTGCACGTCATAGTTTGTCTAAACCGCTCGGTAAAACGAACCCGTGAATGGATCCCAAAACGAAAATAACGCTTGAGTTCGCGACCCTACACGTCGCGGCTCAAACGCCACAGTTTCTGAACTTCGGTTGACAAGTTCCCCAACCGTCGTGCGAAGTTCCCCGTATTGTGAGCAACCCGCGTCCACCAAACGCTTTCGGATTGTTCGGGCGCATGATAATTCACGGCGGCGCGATTGTCAAGCGTCGGGCGAATTAAAAGTTTCTTAACGCGGGGCTTGTTACTTTTCTTTTGGTGCAAAAGAAAAGTAAGCAAAAGAAAACAGCCCGCAGGTGAAACATCCTGTTTCAACCGCGGGCGGCGGCCGTCATCCATGACGGCCGGGTACCGTCGTTGCAGTCGGTTGCGTGTCGGTTGACGTTGTCGTTTCGTCGGTTGACGCGGGCAAAAAAAACTCCTCGTCGTTGCGGCGGGGAGTTTTGCTTTACAATATCTTCGACAGGAACAACTTCGTGCGTTCTTCCCGCGGGTGTTCAAAAACGTCTTTGGGCTTGCCTTCTTCGACGATATAGCCGCCGTCGACGAAAAGTAAACGCGTGCCGACTTCGCGGGCGAAACCCATCTCGTGTGTGACGATAATCATGGTCATGCCGCTTTCGGCAAGTCGTTGCATAACGTCGAGGACTTCGCCGACCATTTCCGGATCAAGCGCGCTTGTCGGTTCGTCGAAGAGCATGACTTTTGGTTGCATTGCCAAAGCGCGGGCGATTGCGACGCGTTGTTGTTGTCCGCCCGAAAGTTGATTGGGGTACGCGTCCGCCTTGTCGCCGAGCCCGACGCGGTCAAGCAAATCCTGCGCGGTTTGTTCGGCTTTTGAGCGGTCAATCTTGCGAACTTTCATCGGCGCGAGCGTGACGTTGTCGCGAACGGTCATGTGCGGGAACAGGTTGAAGCGTTGAAAAACCATGCCGACTTCTTCGCGGACTTTGTTGATGTTTGCCTCACTGTCAAGCGGAATGCCGTCGACGGTGATTGAGCCGCCCGTGGGTTCTTCCAAAAAATTTATGCAACGAAGCAACGTCGACTTGCCGCTGCCCGAAGGGCCGATAATCACGACAACTTCGCGTTCGTCAATGCTGAGGTCAATGCCTTTGAGCACGTGCAGTTCATCGAAAGATTTTTGCAGGTTTTTAATTTCAATCATCATGCGACGTTACCTTTACTGCAAGCTGCCGACTTTGTTGACTGACGCGTCGAGCATGACGTCTTGCGTCTGAACGGCTTTGGCGTTGGCCTCGTAAAGTCTGTGGTTGTGAATCAGTTCGACCATTTCGGTGACGATTGCGGTATTTGACTTCTCAAGCGCGCCTTGAAGAATTTCGCCTGACGCGGGTCGCGGCTGAGCGTCGGGGTTCATGATTCGCGGGCGAACGTTTTGCCCGACGGCGTTTGCGGCGGGTTCGTTGCCTTGATTGTCGTTGACTACGTAAAACAGATTGTCGCCCTGCTTTTGCGTGGCAAGTCTGTCGCCGAATTCGACAAGCTGAACCTGCGCGAGCCGTTGTTGAGCGTCCATGTTGCCGTATGCTTCAAGCTGATTGGTCACGGGATTAATCCGCGTCAAGTTGCCGGGGACGTAAACCGTGCCGTCGCCCGTGACAAGAACGCGTGAGTCGGGCACGTTGGCGGGAATGCGAATCGGGTTGCCCTGCACGTCAAGCAGATTGTAGCCGCGAATGTCTTGAATGAAGCCTTGCCGATTTTTAAAGAACGCACCGTTGCGAGTGTAGCGCACGCCTTCGGGAGTTTGCACGGCAAAAAAACCGTCGCCGACGACAGCCAAGTCAAAAGCGTTGCCCGTCGACTCAAGCGCGCCCTGCTGATAATCAACGGCAATTTCGTCGATGTAGTCGCCCAAGCCGAGCGTGCCGATGTTCGGGCGATAGAACGGGTCGGCGTTGAAGCCTTTAAACTGCGTGACGTCTTCTTTCGACGTGCCCAGTTCCGCCAGCGAATTGAACGGCGCAACGTCCATGCCGAGTGCTCCGGTGCTTTCGTGGTCGTTGACGCGCTTGATAAGCATCTGATGGAATTCCTTGTGAACGGTCACGTCGCGCTTGTAACCCGTCGTTGCGGCGTTGGCAAGGTTCGAGGCGATAACGTCGGTGCGTTTTTGTTCGCTCATCATGCCCGTTGCCGCCGTGTAAAGTCCGCGCCACATTGGTCAATCACCTCCGATAGTTTCGGCTTGAATCATAGCGCGTGCGGGCTTCAAAGTCAAACGTGCTGTGTGTTACTTTCTTTGGCATCAAAGACCCGCTTTAAAAGCGGGGGAACAGTTTGGTTGACTGCCTCGCCAATCGAAGCGAACACGTCAAACCAAATTGGATGCAACGTCCACGTTGCCCAAAGAAACTGCGCCTGCTATGACGCATCCTGCGTCATGCGACAGGCGATTGCGGCCGTCATCCATGACGGCCGGTGAGTCGTCACGCGACGGTTATCACGGTGCCCGTCGTCGGTCGGTCGGCAAAGTTCAAGCCCGAACAGTGACACGGCAAAATTCTTTCGACGCCCAAACTTTTAAGCGCGGTCAACGTGCGATTGATTCGCTCGTCGGTCGCGCCCGTCAAGTGCAGTCCGCCAATCACCGTGCGCACGGGCAGCGAAAATCTGTCGGCAACGTCCGCCGCAATGTTGCAAACGCCGACATGAGCGCACGCCGTCACCACAGCCAAACCGTCGCCGTCGCGCAGAATCAAAGCAATTTCGTCGCTGAAGTTATCGGGAATTTTATCGTCGCCTTTGACGAATTTGGTCGGGATTGTCTCGAAGTCAAACCGCCGCGCAAAGTTGCCGACAAGCCACGCGTCCGAATCAATTTGCGTAATGTCGCGACAAACTTTCTGCTTGACGTTGTGAGCCGTCAAAAGCTTTTCGTCGAAGCCGCTGCCGCGATACTTGAAGCCGTCGCCGTCGCGTGAAAATTTCTCCGTCCAAAAGCCCGCGCCCGTCACCAGCGTTTCAATCTGCGCGACGTCCAAAAGTTTCGGGAAGCCGCCCGCGTGATCGTAATGCGCGTGACTTATCGCCGCAAGTTTCACCGCCGACAGGTCGACGCCCAAAAGTTTCGCATTGTCGAAAGCCGCGCCCGTGTGTCCGCAGTCGAAGACAAATTCCGTCGCCGCCGTCGTCACAAGCAAGCTGAGCCCGTGTTCGGCAAGCAAACCGTCGGGTGCCGTGTTCTCAATCAAAAGCCGCAGTTTCGTCATTGTGTTCACCTCAAAGATTTCTTGCAAAAAGTTTGTGCGTCTATTATAAAACGTTGCGGGGTGAATTACCCGTCACTTTTAAAGCGGCCGGCATTAATTTTTTGGGAGGCGAACAACATGGAGTTTCTGATTGCTTTGGTCATTGTCTTCATCGGAATTGGCGCGTGGATTAATTATCACGGCGACGAAGTTCCGTCCGACGAAGAATATTTCGACCGCATCAACCGTCACAGCTACGAAGACGACGACGATAACGACGACGATTCGGATAATGATTCCGACGACGACGATTCCGACAGCGACGGTGATTGATTCGCACAAAATTCCTTTGTGCAAACGCCAAATACCTGCTATAATCTGCGCGGATTTCCAAACTGAATTTAAACGGAGTGATTGTGATGAATGTGAAGTTGTTTGTGACGGACATCGACGGGACGTTGATGCCCGAAGGCGGGCGCATTTCCGCCAAAAACATCAAGGCGATTCACGACATGGAACAAGCGGGCGTTAAAGTCGTCTTGGCGACGGGCAGAATGTACAAGGCCGCGCTTCCGATTGCCGAACAGCTCGGCCTGCACGTCCCGATTATCGCTTACAACGGCGCAATGATTAAGTCGTCCAACGGCGAAGTCCTGCACACACAATTCATGAACGAAACGATTGCCAAAAAAGTTTTAATGTTCTTTGAGCAACGCAACTGGCACGTGCAAAGTTACAGCGACGACGAACTTTACTTCCCGAAACGCGACCGCTACGTTCAATATTACGAAGACATGCAAAAAGTCACCGGCAACGAAGTCGGCTGGCACGGCATGTACGAACACACTCAAAACGTCGCCAAACTGCTGAGCATCTCCGGCAAGAGCGACGAACTGTCCAACCGCATGCGCGAAATTAAAAAGTTCTTCGGCGCGCAGGTTGAAGTTACCCGTTCAAGTGACCTGTTCGCGGAATTCCTTGCGGGCGGTTGCACGAAAGCCGGCGCGGTGAAAGTCATTGCCGACAAGCTCGGCATTGAACGCACGGAAATTATGGCTATCGGCGACTCCGAAAACGATTTGCCGATGTTGCGCTCGGTCGGCAGAAGTATCGCAATGGGCAACGCAATTCCCGCCGTCAAACGCTCGTGTTTCTATCGCACGGACACTTGTGAAAACGACGGCTTTGCCAAAGCGGTTTACGAATATGTCTTGCGCGGGTAATTTCAAACGAATCCCGTTAATCGCGGCGTTGCTGATATTTTTGTTCGCGTCGACGGTTCAAGCTCAAGTCAACGTCGACGAATTGAAACAAACTTATTCGCTCGAAAAACATTCGGAAGGCGGCTTCTTCGCGGAAATGTACACGTCGCCTTTCGTGAGTGACGGGCGGGCGACGGCGGGCAGCATTTACTTCCTGCTTGAAGGCGACGACGTTTCGCACTTCCACCAAATCGACTGCGACGAAATTTGGTACTATCACGCGGGTTGCGGCATGAAAATCATTTCTCTGCGCGACGGCAATGTCGAAGAAATTTTGCTCGGCGTCGACCCGAAACTAAATCAACGCCCGATGGTTGTCGTGCCTGCGGGAACAATTTTCGCCGCCGAAAATATCGACAAGACTTCGTGGACGTTCATATCGTGTGCAACGACGCCGCGATTCAAATACGAAGGCTTTCGACTGGTGCCGCGCCGTGAGCTGGAAAGTTTGTATCCCGCGTTGCCCGAAGAAATTTTGCAATTTGCGTATGAAGAAATTCCCGCGCCGTGAGGAGCAGTTTTATGGAACAGACCAAAGAGTTCGCCGACAAATCGCGCATAATCATCGTCACGGGCATGAGCGGTTCGGGCAAAACGCAAGCTTGCCGTTATCTTGAAGATCTCGGCTATTTTTGCGTGGACAATTTGCCGCCCGTGTTTATCCCGAAATTCGTTGAGCTGTGCACGCACGCGACGGGTCACTTTAACAAGATGGTTTTCGTCGTCGACACGCGCAGCCGCGAATTTTTTGACGACCTGGTTCAAGTCCTCGACGACATGGACAAAGACAATCAAGATTACGAAATGCTGTTCACGGACGCTTCAGACGACGTGATTATTCGCCGCTACAAAGAGACGCGCCGCCGTCACCCGATGGCTCCGTCAACGCGAATTTCCGACGGCGTCTTCAAGGAACGCACGCGCCTTGAAAGTGTCCGTGCGAAGGCGACATACATTATCGACACGTCGAACTTGTCGAAGGTTGAACTGCGCGAAAAAATTCAGCGACTCTTCGGCAACTCCGACGGCGAAATAATGAACATTGCCGTGCTGTCGTTCGGCTTTAAGTACGGCATGCCGCTTGATGCCGACATGGTGCTTGACGTGCGCTTTTTGCCGAATCCGTTTTACGTTCAGGAACTTCGTCACAAGAGCGGAAGTGTGCCCGAAGTTGCCGCGTACATTGAAGAGAAACCCGTCACGCAAGAATATCTCAAGCGGCTCGACGCGTTCATTGACTTTCTCGTCCCGCAATATGTTCGCGAAGGCAAAAGTCAACTCGTTATCGCAATCGGTTGCACGGGCGGAATGCACCGCTCGGTTTTCGTCGCCAAACACGTTTACGACCTGTTGGCGAAGAAAAGTTACGCCGTCAATCTTGAACACCGCGACTTGATGAAAAACGACGTGTGGGAGGTGTAGCTGATAGGTGATAGCTTATAGCTTATAGTTTTTTTACTATCAGCTGTAAGCTAAAAGCTATAAGCTCAAAAGCTATGTTCCATCTTTTGAAGTGGCTGTACCCCGGCATGAAAATGAAACGCTGGTTGCTCCTGTTCGCAATCGGCGTGATGATGTTCAGCTTCGGCGGCGCGTTGGCAATCAATTACGAATACCTCGGCCGCGCAGAAGAAGAAATTTTCATGCTCGTTTACCGCATTGTCGGCAGCTACAATTACGCGGTGACAATGTTCGTCGGCTTGATAATTCTCGTCGTCGGCGCGTGTATCATGATGTATGCGACGCGGTCAATCATTCGTTCGATAATCGCCGTGTTGCTTCCCGACCGTTCGGAGAAGATTGTCGACTTGGTTTATCAGGAACGCAAACTCGGACGCGGCCCCGCGGTGACGGTTATCGGTGGCGGTCACGGCTTGAGCGTTTTACTGCGCGGGATAAAGACTTCGACCAACAATGTTGCGGCTGTCGTGACGGTTGCGGACGACGGCGGAAGTTCCGGCCGACTTCGCACGGAGCTGGGCATTATTCCGCCGGGCGATTTGCGGAACTGTCTTGTCGCGTTGGCGGACACCGAACCGCTCATGGAAAAACTTTTCCAGTACCGTTTCGAGGGCGACACCGCGCTTGCCGGTCACAGTTTCGGCAACTTGTTTATCGCGGCAATGAACGAAGTCACGGGCGACATGGAGACCGCGCTCAAAGAGTCGTCGAAAGTTCTTGCCGTCAAAGGTCGCGTCATTCCCGCGAGCAAAGAACACGTTCGACTTGATGCCGTCATGACCGACGGGACGGTTGTCGAAGGCGAGTCGCAAATTCCCGAAGCGCACAAGACAATTCGCCGCGTGCAACTTTATCCCAAACACGTCAAAGCAGTGCCCGCCGCGCTTGACGCGATTGAATCCGCCGACGCGATTATCCTGGGGCCCGGAAGTTTATACACGAGTATCATGCCCAATCTTTTGGTTGACGGTGTTGCCGACGCGTTGAAACGTTCCAAAGCGATTAAGATTTACATTTGCAACGTCTTGACGCAACCGGGCGAAACCGACGGTTACAGCGCGTCGAATCACGCGAAGGCGATTCTTGACCACACGGGCAAAGGCGCGATTGATTACGTGCTTGTCAACTCCACGCCGATTCCCGACGAAATGTGGCGCGGCACGGGTGCGACGCCCGTCGACATTGACGAAGACAAAGTTAATGCGCTCGGTTGCGGGCTTGTCAAAGCCGACTTGATGAGTTCGACTCAAGCCGGCCGCCACGATCCCGAAAAACTTTGCGCCGCCGTCATGAAGATGATTTACACGCTCGGCGGTCGTCGTTGACTTTTGTTTTTTGTCGTTGCGCACGACGGGCGTTGTGTTGCTTTTCTTTTGGCGCAAAAGAAAAGTAACCAAAAGAAAACAGCCCGCAGGTGAAACATCCTGTTTCAACCGCGGGCGGCGGCCGTCATCCATGACGGCCGGATATTCGTCGCGGTTATCGTTGCGGTTGGAGGTTGTCATGTCGAGTTACGCTCAGGAAGTCAAAAACGAATTGGCGCGAATCTTCGGCGACGAACACGAAACTTTAATTGCCGAATTCGCCGCACTGTTGACTGTCGGCGCGAAGGTTGTCGGCGGGCGACTTGAATTCGCCACGACAAATGCCGCCGTCGCACGCAAAGTTATCACGTTGGCGAAAAAAGTTTTCCCCGCCGTCAAGCCCGAAGTAGCCGCCGTCCGCCGCAAAAAGTTGAACAAGGACATGAATTACGTCGTGCGAATTCTGTTGACGGGCGACGTGCAAAACTTTCTGGAACGGCTTGACGCGCCCGAATTGTTCCGTCGCACGCGATTTAAAGTCGCTTGGTTGCGCGGCGCATTTTTGGCGAAAGGCACGGTCAATCGCCCCGAAGCGCAGTACCTGTTGCAGATTGTGACGCGGTCGGCGGACGTGGCGAAGTTCGTTCGCAAGCAGTTGGCGGCCGTCGAGTTCAGCGCGGGACTTTATCAGCGCAAGAAACGTTTCGTCGTGTGGTTGCGTGAAGGCGACGCGATTTGCGATTTCCTCGGCATGGTCGGCGCGAAAGAGGCGGTCGAACGTTTCGAGGTCACGCGCAACTTAAAGGAAGTTCGCATGCAGGTCAACCGCCTGGTCAATATGGACACGTCCGCGGTCAACCGTGCCGCCGAAGCCGCCAATCGTCAGCTGGCGGACATAAAAATTTTGTTGGCGCGCAATTATCCCGTCACGAAAAAAATCCGCGAGGCAATGGACTTGCGGCTTGCGTTTCCCGCGTGCACAATGGGCGAATTGGCGGAAAAACTTTCTTTGACTCGTGCCGGCTTGACGTATCGTTTCGACAAGATTCATCGTCTGGCGAAAAAATTTCGATAAGCGGAGGTTTTAACATGGGTGGCTTGAGCTCGGCGTTCTCGTCGAATTTCATGCTTTTTGCCGCAGCGGGCGTTCTGATTTTGATTATGCTCGGTCTGATAATAAATCTGTACGTGGAGCTGTCGACGATAAAGACGCGCTACAAACGCATGATGGAAGGTTCCGAAGGCGAAAGCATCGAACAAATGTTGTCGGCGCACACGTCGGCGGTCAACGAAATTTCCGACAGTCAACGGCAGGTCGAACGCAAGCTTGAGGCACTCGACGAACTTGTCAAAAGTTCGCTGGCACGTGTCGCGGTGGTTCACTTCGACGCCTTTGAGAAAACCGGTCAAGGTCTCAGCTGGTGCATGGCAATGCTTGACCGCAACAACAACGGCGTGATTCTGTCGTCGATTTGCGGGCAGGAGTCGGAGCGCAGTTACGTCAAGCCGATTGAAGAAGGACGCGTCGCCGCCAATTACAAACTCACCCGCGAAGAAGAACAGGCACTTCGTCAAGCAATGAGCCAATAAAAAATTCCCCGCCGTGTGACGGGGAATTTTTTTGCGATAACGTCAAGGTTCAGCTTGCGTTGGTCCGTGAAGTTTCGTCTTCGGGGACGGCTTCGTTGTCGACAACTTTCAGTTCACGATAACGCGCCATGCCCGTGCCTGCGGGAATCAGCTTGCCGATTATGACGTTTTCTTTCAAGCCGATAAGCGGGTCGATTTTGCCTTTGATGGCGGCGTCCGTCAAAACTCTGGTGGTCTCTTGGAAACTTGCCGCGCTCAAGAAAGAATCGGTTGCAAGCGACGCCTTCGTTATGCCGAGCAGAATCGGTTTGGCGACGGCGGGCGCACGGTCTTCCTCGATGGCTTTGGTGTTTGTCGCCTCGAAGATGTTCACGTCGACGAGTTCGCCCGGCAAAAATTCGGTGGAGCCGCTGTCTTCGATTTTGACCTTGTGCAACATTTGGCGAACCATTACTTCGATGTGTTTGTCGTTGATTTCGACGCCCTGGGACTTGTAGACTTTTTGGACTTCTTTGACCAGGTAGCGGTGAGTTTCTCTTATGCCGCAAATGCGCAAGATGTCGTGCGGGTTTTTCGGACCGTCGGTGATTTGGTCGCCGGCTTGGATTTGCTCGCCGGGTTTGACTCGCGGCGTTACTCCAAACGGTATCGTATATTCGCGCCGCTGTTGATTTTCAGGGTCAAACGGCTCGATTACCAACGTGCGCAAATTGTTCTTGTCCGGCTCGCCCTCTATAACGGTACCCGAAACCTCGGCTATGAGCGCCGCCGATTTGGGCTTGCGCGCTTCAAACAACTCTTCTACACGTGGCAGACCTTGAGTTATGTCGCCGCCGGCAACCCCGCCCGTGTGAAAGGTCCGCATGGTCAACTGCGTGCCCGGTTCCCCGATTGACTGCGCCGCTATTATCCCGACCGCTTCGCCGACTTCAACGTCGCAACGGTTGGCTAAATCTCGCCCGTAACATTTTTGGCAGACCCCAAAAGGACTGCGACAAGTCAAAACCGACCGTATAAAAACTTTGTCCCGCACGGAGCATATAGCCTCCACGTTAGACTCGTCAACGGTATCATTAATCCGAGCAATTAAGTTACCCGCCGAGTCAAAGATATCTTCGGCCAAGGTCCTGCCAAGGATTCGCTCTGCCAAGGATTCGATCACCCCAACTTTGCCGCTTCGGGTGTCCTCCGTAATAGCCTCAACGGCTATACCGCGCACCCCACGCAGCCGCACAACTACAAAGTGTTCCTCAGAGTCCAAAAGACCCTCGATAAGAGCCGCAGTCAAAACAGTCCCCGCAGCCAACCCCGCAACGCCCGCCGCCAAAGTTTTGCCAATAAGCCCGGCGATAAAGGCCGATTTATGCCGAAAGCGCGCTTTTGCGTCGCGTGTGCCCAAGCGCACAACCTCGACCCCATTAAATGCTCGCAAGGTTATCTCCTCCACGTCGGCCTTGGTCAAAAGCTCCAACTGCGAATCGCCCAGCGTTGTGTCGCGTGGTATTAGTGTCTCTGTGGTCCGCTCATCTACGACTGATGAGGCAAGCACGCGCCCCAAAAGCTCCTCAAACAAGATGGCTACGGCGTCGCCCGTGTCTTCGGCCAGAATTGCGCGCTCCCGCGTAAGGTCAATAACCTCTTGCGTGCAATCCGCGGATCGAACGATAACGTCCTGAGCGACGTCAACAAGACGTCTGGTAAGATAGCCGGAGTCAGCAGTGCGAAGAGCGGTATCAGCGAGCCCTTTACGAGCGCCGTGAGAGGAAATGAAGTAGTCGGAAACGGAAAGCCCTTCGCGGAAGTTGGCGGTGATAGGCAGGTCGATAGTCTTTCCGGAGGGGTCAGCCATAAGCCCGCGCATGCCGGCAAGTTGACGCATCTGTTGTTTGTTGCCGCGAGCGCCGGAGTCAGCCATCATGAAAATGGGGTTAAAGGGGTCCATGTTTTTCATCATGGCATCGGCGACAGTATCGGTGGCAATTTCCCAGAGCGAGCAGACTTTGTTGTAGCGTTCTTGGTCGGTAATGAGCCCGCGGTTGAAGAAGGCTTCGACTTTTTTGACTTTATCGGAGGTATGAGCAAGGATGACCTTTTTATCGGGCGGAACGATAACATCGGAGATGGCAACGGTCATACCGGCGAGGCAAGCGAAGTGGTAGCCGAGGCGTTTAACGGAGTCGATGACTTCAGCAGTTTTAGTGGCGCCGAAAAGGTTAAAACAGTCGGCAACGAGTTTCCCGAGAGCTTTTTTATTCATGAGTTCGCCGAGCTGCCAGTTGCCGTCGGAGCAGGTGAAAAAGCGCAAGTCCCGCGGGAGAATTTCGTTAAAGATGAGCCTTCCGACGGAAGAATCAACGAGAACGTGAGAATCGTCGGCGAGATGGACGAGTTTAGTCGGGAGTTGGTCGACGTTAACGCGAACTTTAACGGGCGCCTGAAGGTCAAGGGCACCGGTATGGTAAGCAAGCAGCGCTTCGTTGTAGGACGAAAAGACTTTGCCGCAGCCTTTGACGCGGCGATTAGGCGAATCGTTGCGGATTTTTGTCAAATAATAGGTACCGAGCACCATGTCCTGCGTTGGGACGATGATGGGTTTGCCGTCTTTCGGGGCGAGAATGTGGTTGGCGGCAAGCATGAGCACGCGAGCTTCAGCCTGAGCTTCGGCACTGAGCGGCAGGTGAATTGCCATCTGATCACCGTCGAAGTCGGCGTTGTAGGCGGTACAGGCAAGCGGGTGAAGTTTAAGAGCGCGGCCTTCGGTCAAGACAGGTTCGAACGCCTGAATGCCGAGTCGGTGCAGAGTCGGGGCACGGTTGAGCAGCACGGGATGTTCTTTGATGACTTCTTCAAGCACGCCCCAGACTTCGGCATTGGCACGGTCAACTTTACGTTTGGCGGCTTTGATGGTGAGATTTTGATCGGCGGATAATTTTTTCATTACGAAAGGTTTGAACAGTTCAAGCGCCATTTCTTTCGGAAGACCGCATTGATGAAGTTTAAGTTCCGGCCCGACGACGATAACCGAACGCCCCGAGTAGTCGACGCGCTTGCCTAAGAGATTTTGCCGGAAACGACCCTGCTTGCCTTTGAGCATATCGGACAGCGATTTTAATGGTCTGTTGCCCGGCCCGGTCACAGGTCTGCCCCGTCGCCCATTATCAATCAGCGCATCCACCGCCTCCTGTAACATGCGCTTTTCGTTGCGGACGATGATGTCGGGAGCTTTCAAGTTGAGCAGACGACGCAGACGATTGTTGCGGTTGATGACGCGGCGATACAAATCGTTCAAGTCACTTGTCGCGAAACGTCCGCCGTCAAGCTGAACCATTGGGCGCAATTCGGGCGGGATAACGGGAATGACCGTCATGATCATCCATTCGGGTTTGTTCCCGGACTTACGGAACGCCTCGACAACTTCAAGGCGACGAATCGCACGAAGACGTTTCTGCCCGTTCGACGAATTGAGTTCACTGCGGAGTTCTTCGCTCAGTTCGTCCAAATTAATTTCGCGAAGGAGCTGTTGAATCGCTTCGGCACCCATGCCGACTTTAAACGCGTCGCGGCCGAAAGTTTCGCGGGCAAGACGGTACTGCCCTTCGGTTATGATGTCTTTCTTTTTCAGGTCGGTGTCACCGGGGTCAAGGACGATGTACGACGCAAAGTAAAGCACGCGCTCCAAAGCACGCGGCGACATATCCAAAAGCAAACCCATGCGCGACGGGATGCCCTTGAAATACCAGATGTGCGAAACGGGCGCGGCAAGTTCAATGTGTCCCATGCGTTCGCGGCGGACTTTGGCGCGGGTGACTTCAACGCCGCAACGGTCGCAGATTGTGCCCTTGTAACGAATGCGCTTATATTTGCCGCAGTGACATTCCCAGTCGCGTGTGGGGCCGAAAATGCGTTCGCAAAAGAGACCGTCGCGTTCGGGCTTGAGCGTGCGGTAGTTGATGGTTTCGGGCTTTTTAACTTCGCCGTGAGACCACTGTTTGATAATTTCGGGCGAGGCAAGCCCGATACGCATAGAGTCGA
This sequence comes from uncultured Selenomonadales bacterium, assembly GCA_947165295.1. Taxonomy (GTDB): domain Bacteria; phylum Bacillota; class Negativicutes; order Selenomonadales; family Selenomonadaceae; genus Quinella. Next base: position 20,648 of record CAMUZU010000005.1, read on the forward strand.
AAATGTTCACGTCAAGCATTATTCGTCCTCCTTGTTGCCGTCGTAATCGTCAGCACGGCTTTGCTTGAAAGGATTGATGTCGTTCAATTCGTCGGAAAAGGTTTCTTCGTAAGACACGGTCGCGTCGATATGGTCGTTGTTGCTGATTTGTTCTTCGGTCGGTTCGCCCATGTCGGCAATGATGTCGTCGGGATTTTCGTCGGGTTTGGTGTAATCGTCGTCGATAATGCCTTCGTCGGTGGGCGGCGGTTCATTGTTGGCGGCTTCGGGAACAAGCTCTTGCCCGTCGACGGCATTGGCTCTTTCGCGGACAGGAGTGTCGTCGTCGTCGTCGTCTTTTATGACAATTTCCTTGGCTTCGCGGTTGAGCACGCGAATATCAAGGCCGATAGACTGCAACTCTTTGATGAGCACCTTGAACGATTCGGGCACGCCGGGTTCGGGGATGTTTTGACCTTTGACGATGGCTTCGTAAGCTTTGACGCGCCCGACAACGTCGTCGCTCTTGACGGTAAGAATTTCTTGCAAGGTGAAAGCCGCACCGTAAGCTTCCAGAGCCCAAACTTCCATTTCGCCGAAACGTTGACCGCCGAATTGAGCTTTGCCGCCGAGCGGTTGTTGAGTGACCAAGCTGTAAGGCCCCGTCGAACGAGCGTGAATTTTGTCGTCAACGAGGTGATGAAGTTTGAGCATGTAGACACAGCCGACGGTGACGCGGTTTTCAAAAGGTTCGCCGGATCTGCCGTCGTAGAGCACGGATTTGCCGTCGAGGTCGAGGCCTGCAAGTTCGATGGTGTTGAAGATGTCGTCTTCGCGAGCACCGTCGAAAACGGGCGTGGCAATGTGCAAGCCTGCGTCGGAAGGCACGGGCAAACCGAAAGTGTCGACGTCGAAGCCGAATTTTTTCAAGTCGTGTTTGATTGACGGGTCGTTGTTGCGAATGCGCAAGCCGATTTTTTGAACGGCCATGCCGAGGTGAGTTTCAAGCACTTGCCCGATATTCATGCGTGACGGAACGCCGAGCGGATTCAAGACGATGTCAACGGGAGTACCGTCGGGCAGAAAAGGCATGTCCTCTTGCCGGCGAATTTCGGAAACGACGCCTTTGTTGCCGTGTCTGCCGCTCATTTTGTCGCCGACGGAAATCTTGCGCTTCTGAGCGATGTAAACGCGAACTTGCTTGATGACGCCGGGCGGCATTTCGTCGTTGTTTTCGCGGGTGAAAACGTTGACGGCGACAACCTTGCCGTGTTGACCGTGCGGAACGCGTAAGGAGGTGTCGCGGACTTCGCGAGCTTTTTCGCCGAAGATGGCACGAAGTAAGCGTTCTTCGGCCGTCAATTCAGTTTCGCCCTTGGGAGTGACTTTGCCGACGAGAATATCGCCGGTGCGAACGTCGGCGCCGATAGCGATAATGCCTTCGTCGTCAAGATTGGTGAGCGAATCTTCGGCGATGTTGGGAATGTCGCGAGTAATTTCTTCGGAGCCGAGTTTGGTTTCGCGAGCGTCGCATTGGTATTCTTCGATGTGAATGGAAGTGAAGATATCGCGCTTGATGAGGTTTTCGCTGAGCAAAATGGCATCTTCGTAGTTGTAGCCTTCCCAGGGCATGTAAGCGACGATGATGTTGTAACCGAGGGCAAGTTCACCGTTAGAAGTGGCGGGGCCGTCGGCAATGGGCTGATTAACGTCGATATGTTCGCCTTCGTCGACGATCGGAATTTGATTGATGCAGGTGCCCTGATTGGAGCGTACGAACTTTTGAAGCAGGTATGTATCGAATTTGTCTTTGTTGGAGGTGACGAATTGGTCGTCGACTTTGACTTTGATAGAGCGAGAATCGACGTAAGTGACGGTGCCGGGACGTTTTGCAAGAATCATGACGCCGGAGTCGCAGGCAGCTTTGAATTCCATGCCGGTGCCGACGAGCGGAGCTTGAGTTTTGAGCAGCGGGACGGCTTGACGTTGCATGTTTGCGCCCATGAGCGCACGGTTGGCGTCGTCGTTTTCGAGGAAGGGAATCATAGCGGTCGCGATAGAAACGACTTGCTTAGGCGAAACGTCCATGAAGTCGACGGATTCGCGATTGACTTTGGTGGTTTCTTCGTTGCGTCGAGCGGTGACGCGTTCATTGACGAACCAGTCGTTATCGTCGAGCGGCTCATTGGCCTGCGCGATGATTAAAGATTCTTCTTCGTCGGCGGTGAGATATTGCACGTCGGCGGTGACGCGGTGATTGACTTTGTCGACTTTGCGATACGGCGTCTCCATGAAGCCGTATTTGTTGACGCGGGCATAATTGGACAGTGAGCCGATTAATCCGATATTGGGACCTTCGGGCGTTTCAATCGGGCACATGCGGCCGTAGTGCGAATTGTGCACGTCGCGGACTTCAAAGCCTGCGCGTTCACGACTCAAACCGCCGGGGCCGAGCGCGGACAGACGGCGTTTGTGCGTCAATTCGGACAGCGGGTTATGCTGATCCATGAACTGCGACAGCTGCGAAGAGCCGAAGAATTCTTTAATGGCGGCGACGACGGGACGAATGTTAATCAAGTTTTGCGGCGTGATGACAACGGCGTCTTGAGCGGTCATGCGTTCGCGGACGACGCGTTCCATGCGCGCCATGCCGATACGGAATTGATTCTGCAGAAGTTCGCCGACGGAGCGGACGCGGCGGTTGCCCAGGTGGTCAATGTCGTCCTTAACGCCAATGCCGCTCATAAGGTCGAAGACGTAATCAATCGCGCTGACAATGTCGGCGACGCAAACGGTGCGGTTGTCTTTGATAGAAAGCGTCGGCGCACAAAGAATGGTGCAGTTGCCGCAGTCGGTCTTGACGCGAATCGGAATCGGGTTGATGTACCCGCGGCGGGCTTCGTCTTCGGTGAGGTTGAAAATTTCGGCTTCGCGTTCGTCGGGAATTTTGTCAAGCATTTCCTGCGTGATGACTTCGTCGGCGGGCAAAAGTACTTCGCCGGTTTCGGGGTCGAAAATTTCTTCGGCGAGCGTCTTGCCGAGAATGCGACGTTTCCAGCCGAGTTTTTTTGTGATTTTGTAACGGCCGACTTGCGCCAAGTCATAACGACGCGGGTCGAAGAAAAGCGAATGCAACATTTGATGCGCGTTGTCGGCGGACGGCGGTTCACCGGGACGCAGGCGGTTGTAAATACCGATAAGCGCTTTCTCTTTGTTGTCGTCGGCATTTTTTTTGTCGGCGTCGAGGTTGTCGAGCAGAGCTTTGTACCCGGCGGCAAGCCCGTTCTTTTCGTCAAGTTCGATGATTTTTTCGAGCAGGTATCTGTAATTGGACAGCGTGTCGTTTTTGTCGTCGAGTTGAGTGTAAGCGTCGAGCAAGGCGTCGAAAGTTTCTTCGTCGTGTCGCCCGCGACGAAGGTAACCCGCAGTCAAGGAATTGCGAGCGTCAATGCCGTTTTCCGCGTCGGTGGACAGCAGGGCGGCGAGCTGCGCGGCGGTGGTTTCTTCGCCGAGTTTGCTCACGAGGAAATATTTCACGTCGAACAGTTCGAGAATTTGATCGTTGTCGACGAAGTCAACCGCCCGCAGGAAGAAAGTCACGGGCATTTTTCGCGTGCGGTCAATTCGTACACTGATTGCGTTGGCGGAGTCGGTTTCGAGTTCAATCCACGCGCCGCGGTTGGGAATGACTTGTGCGGTGAAAATGTTTTTGCCGGCCTGATCGATGCTTTTTGAGTAGTAAGCACCGGGGCTTCGGACAAGTTGGCTGACAATTACGCGTTCGGCACCGTTGATTATGAACGTGCCGGTCGAAGTCATAATCGGGAAGTCGCCCATGAAAACTTTCTGCTCTTTGACTTCGCCGGTGGACTTGTTGAGCAGTTTGACTTCAACGCGAATCGGAGCGGCGTAAGTGCCGTCGCGCCTTTTGCATTCTTCAAGCGAGTATTTGCACTCGTCGAAGGTGAAACTTTCAAAGAACAGCTCCAAGTTCCCCGTGAAGTCCGAGATGGGCGATATGTCCCTGAAAATTTCTTGCAAGCCTTCCTGCTTAAACCAGTCGTAGGAGTTGCGCTGGATGTCGAGCAGATGCGGCATCTCCATGACTTCTTTGATTCGTGCGTAGCTGTAGCGTGTTCGTTTGCCGACTTTGACAGGATGAAACATTACGTCACTCCTCACTGAATTTAAATGCGCGGCGTAACCAATGGGATTGCCAAGCGGACACGACGCGCACACTTCTTCCATCTTATGTCAATCAGTAGCTTTGAATTTTATCGTCAAACACGGATTTTGTCAACGTGTTACTTTCTTTCCGCGTGGAAAGAAAGTAACCAAAGAAAGACGCGCCCGCTACGATACATCCTGTATCGTGCGACGGGCGGTTGCGGCCGTCATCCATGACGGCCGGAGCTTCCGTTGTCTTCAGTCGCGGCGAAACAGGTCGCGGGTGTAAACTTTGTCTTTGACGTCGTCGAGCGCGCTTTCGTAGCGGTTGGTGATGATACAGCGGCTCAGGCGTTTGAACTCGTCGGCGTCATTGACAACGCGGCTTCCGAAAAATGTCGAGCCGTCGGGCAACGCGGGTTCGTAAACAATGACGGTCGCGCCTTTGGCCTTGATTCGCTTCATGATGCCTTGAATCGACGATTGGCGGAAGTTGTCGCTGCCGGTCTTCATTGCCAGCCGCCACACACCGACGATAACTTCGTGTTCGCGGTCGGCGGAAAAATTTTCGTTGCCCGTGTATGCGCCCGACATTTCCAAGACGCGGTCGGCGATAAAATCTTTGCGCGTGCGGTTGCTGTTGACGATTGCTTCAATCAAGTTTTCGGGCACGTCGCGATAATTTGCAAGCAACTGTTTGGTGTCTTTGGGCAAGCAGTAGCCGCCGTAGCCGAACGACGGATTGTTGTATTGGTCGCCGATACGCGGGTCAAAGCACACGCCGCGAATGATGTCGGCCGTGTTGAGATTTTTGACTTCGGCGTAAGTGTCCAGCTCGTTGAAGTAAGCGACGCGCAAGGCAAGATACGTGTTGGCGAAAAGTTTGACGGCCTCGGCTTCGGTCGTGCCCATTAAAAGTGTCGGGATATTTTCTTTAACGGCACCTTCGGTCAACAGTTCGGCGAATTCGCGGGCGGCGTTCGCGTTGGACGGATTGTCCATGTCCGCGCCGACGATGATTCGCGACGGATTTAAGTTGTCGTACAGAGCTTTGGACTCGCGCAGAAATTCCGGACTAAACAAAATTCTGTCCGTGGCAAATTTTTTGCGGGCGCCTTCGACGAAACCGACGGGAATTGTGCTTTTGATGACGATAAACGCTTCGGAGCCGCTCGACAGAACTTTTTCGATTACGGCGTTGACGGCACCGGTGTCGAAGAAATTTTTCTTCGGGTCGTAGTTTGTCGGCACGGCAACGATAACGAAGTCCGCCTGCGCGTAAGCCGAATCCGCGTCAAGAGTTGCGGTCAAGTCAAGCGTGCGTTCGGCGAAAAATTTTTCGATGTATTCGTCGCGAATCGGGCTTTGGCGGTTGTTGACGGCGTTGACTTTCGCCTCCGACACGTCGACTGCCAAAACTTTGTTGTGTTGAGCAAGAAGCGTCGCCAAGCTCAGCCCGACGTAACCGAGACCCGCGACGGCGATTGTTTTGTTCAAGTGAATCACTCCTTTGATTGTGTCGTCGCCACGATACCAAAAACGTTGACGGTCGGCAAGCGTTTGAATAAAATTCCGCCGAGGTGAACCGACATGAGACTTTACATAGCCGAAAAGCCGTCGATGGCGCGGGAACTTGCCAACTGCCTGAAAAATCCCGTGGAGCGAAACGGTTACATACAGACCGACGACGGGCTTGTCACGTGGCTTTACGGTCACGTCCTCGAACAAGCGGAGCCCGCCGCTTACGACCCGAAATATAAATCGTGGCGCGCAGAAGACTTGCCGATTGTCCCGAAAGTTTGGAAGCTTGAAGTTCGTCCCGACGCCGCCAAACAGTTTGACATTGTCGCGGGCTTGATTCGCCGTGCGGACGAAATTGTTCATGCGGGCGACCCCGATCGCGAAGGTCAACTGCTCGTCGACGAAGTGCTTGACTTTCTCGGCAACACGAAGCCCGTCAAGCGAATTCTGCTTAACGCGCTTGACGCCGAAAGCATTATCGCCGCCAATGAAAACCTGCGCGACAACGGCGAATTCTTCAACCTGAAGCAGTCCGCGCTTGCCCGAAGCCGCGCCGATTGGTTGATCGGGATGAATTTGTCGCGGGCGTACACGTTGGCGGCACGTCGTCGCGGGCACGATATTGTTTTGCCGATTGGGCGCGTGAAGACGCCGACACTTGCGCTGGTTGTCCGCCGCGAACGCGAAATCAAAAATTTCAAGCCCGTCGACTTCTTTAACATTTGGGCGACGTTCACGCACGCAAACGGCGAATTCCCCGCGAAGTTCAAGCCGTCGAAAAAAATGTTCAAGCTTAAAGCCTTCGACGCGGACGGACGACTTGTCGATAAAAAGTTCGCCGAAGAACTCGTGCAAAAATTTTCGACCGCGCCGCTCAACGGGGAAATCTCTTCGTGCAAGACGACCGAACGCAAGGAATATCCGCCGCTGCCGTTTTCGCTGTCGACGTTGCAAATCGCCGCAGGAAAAGCCTTCGGTTACACGCCGCAACAAGTCCTCGACGCCGCGCAGAAACTTTACGAAATGAAGTTGACGACGTATCCGCGTTCCGACTGCGAATTTTTGCCGACGAATCAATTCAAGGACGCGCTTGCGATTTTGTCGCACTTGACAACTTCGGCGGACGAAAGTCTCAAAAAACTTGCCGCCAACGCCAACGCCGCGATTAAAAGCCGTGCGTGGAACGACAAGAAAATTTCCGCGCACCACGCAATAATTCCGACGCGAAAAAAGTTGACGCAACTTCTGCCGGCAATCGAACTCAACGTTTACAAACTTATCGCAAGAAATTACGCCGCGCAGTTTTATCAGCCGCACGTCTTCGACGAAACTGTTATTGTCGTCAAGTACAAGGGCGAAACTTTTCGGGTCAGCGGCAAAGTCGATAAGAGTCTCGGTTGGCGAAAATTTTTCATTGAGCCGAAGCCTCCGAAGCCGCTGAAGTCCGACGACAAAAAGCCGTCGAAGTCGAAGTCGAAGCCGAAAACTCCGCCGAAGCCTCGCGACGAAGACGAAATCGAAACGCCGTTGCCGCAAATGTCGACGGGCGACGCCGTCACGCACAAACAATCCGAACTCAAGCAGGGCGTCACGAAGCCGCCGAAATACTTCACCGCCGCAAGTCTCGTTCAAGGCATGAAGGACATCCACAAGTACGTTAAAAATCCCGACGCGCAAAAGCAGCTCAAGGACGTTTACGGTATCGGCACGGAGGCGACACGCGCCGCGATTATCGACGACTTGATTCAGCGCAAGTTTTTGACCGTCACGAAGAAAGTTCTTCACCCGACCGACCGCGCTTATCTGTTGATTGACGCCTTGCCCGACGAAATGACTTATCCCGACGCTACCGCCGTTTGGGAGGACAAACTTCACTCAATGAGCGACGGCGACGGCACGCTTGAAGATTTTCTGAACGGTCAAGTTGACTTCACCCGCGAACTTGTCGACGATGCGCGCACGGCGAATTTTTCTGCGGCGAAAGGAACCTTCGAGTGTCCGACGTGCGGCAGTGCTTTGGTCAAACGTCGCGGCAAAAACGGCGACTTCTGGGGCTGTACAAATTATCCGCGTTGCCGAACGACTTTCGACGACAAAGCCGGCAAGCCCGACTTCGACGGCAAAAAGTTTTTCCGCACGACAAACTACGTGTCCGCCGATGAAGAATACAATCCCGCCGACTTCGAGCCGATAATTTCTTCCGCCGACTTCGATTGAACGGCGACAACGTTACGGGTGACACCAAGAGTTCCGCCACTTTTAAAGTGGCCGGCAAGAACGGCGACTTCTGGGGCTGTACAAATTATCCGCGTTGCCGAACGACTTTCGACGACAAAGCCGGCAAGCCCGACTTCGACGGCAAAAAAATTTGGCGCACGACAAATTACGTGCCGATGTCGTCCGAAGAATTTATCGCCATGACTTCCGACGATTGAAAAATTTCCGCGCACAGTGTATCATGCAGTCAATGCTTTTTGAGGAGGTTTTCAACATGATTATCGGCGTTGCGAAAGAAATTAAGAATAACGAAAACCGCGTTGGTTTGACGCCCGCGGGTGCCGATGCGCTCGTCAAGGCGGGTCACACGGTTTTGATTGAACAGGCGGCGGGTATCGGCTCCGGCTTCGACGACGAAAGTTACGCAACTGTCGGCGCGCAAATCGTCGCGGACAAGAAAAAAATCTTCGACAACGCGGAGATGATTGTCAAAGTCAAAGAACCGCTCGAACCCGAATATGAACTTTTCCACGACGGGCAAATTTTGTTCACGTACTTGCACCTTGCGCCCGAACCCGCGTTGACGAAAGCTCTGCTCGACAAAAAAGTCACGGGCATTGCGTATGAAACCGTCGTCGGACGTGACGGCAGAAGTTTGCCGCTTTTGGCTCCGATGAGTGAAATTGCCGGCCGCATGTCAATTCAACTCGGCGCGCAATTTCTGGAAAGTCAATACGGCGGACGCGGCGTTTTGCTCGGCGGAGTCAGCGGCGTCGAATCGGGGCAAGTCGTCATTGTCGGCGGCGGTGTCGTCGGCACGAACGCGGCGAAAATTGCGCTCGGTATGCGCGCCCGCGTGACGATTATCGATCTGTCGATTGAGCGGCTCCGTTACCTCGATGACATTTTCGGCGGCAAGGTCTGCACAGTCATGAGCAACAGTTACAATATCGCGCATTGGACGAAGCAGGCGGACTTGCTTGTCGGCGCGGTTTTGATTCCCGGCGCGAAAACTCCGCAGCTCGTCACCGAAGACATGGTTAAAAGCATGAAGCGCGGCTCGGTGATTATCGACGTGGCGATTGACCAGGGCGGCTCGATTGAAACTTGCGACCGCGTCACCACGCACGACAACCCGACGTTTGTCAAGCACGGCGTGATTCATTATTCCGTTGCGAATATCCCCGGCGCAGTTTCGCGGACTTCGACGCTTGCTTTGACGAACGCCACGTTGCCTTACGCGCTCAAGATTGCCGGCAAAGGTTGGCGGGCGGCTTGCAAAGACGACGCGGGACTTGCCAAAGGTCTCAACACGATTGGCGGCAAAGTCACCAACAAAAACGTCGCCGAAGCTCTCGGACTTGAATTCGTCGATTACTCAAACTTCATTGGCTGAACTCCGCTTAAGTCGAAGTTCGGAATAAATTTTTCGTCGGCGGTCTTGCCGACTTGCACGAAACAATTCACAATGCCAAGCTCGGCCGCGTGGTCGACGACGGATTGATATTCAAACGTCGTCAACGTGCGGCTGATTTTTTTGTGCTCGAAGGCGCGGTAAATCGGCGTGTATTGATTCATCAGGCTGATAAAAATTTTGTCGCCGAACGTCGCGTGCAACCAATCGACAATTTTCATTGCGTCGCGGCGAAAATTCGGCAAAACCAAATGTCGGACAAGCACCCCGCGAATCATTTGCCCGTTGACAATCTGCGCGGCACCGACAAGTTCAAACATTTTGCGGACGGCGGCAGTTGCGACGGCAAAATAATTCGGCGCGGCTGAAAACATTCGTGCGGCGTCGTCGGAAAAATATTTCACGTCGGGCAGGAAGATGTCGACGCGCCCGCGCAAAAGTTCCAGCGTCGACGGATTTTCGTAAGCGTTCGAGTTCCAAACAATCGGCAACGTCAAGCCGCCGTCACGGGCAATGTCAATCGCCGCGCAAATTTGTTCGGTGTAATGTGTTGGCGTGACCAATTCGACGTTGGCCGCTCCGCGACGCTGTTGCTCAAGAAAAATTTCCGCCAATCGCTCAACCGAAATGTCCGCGCCGTAACCTTCGTGACTTATCGCGAAGTTTTGACAGTAAACGCATTTCAAGTTGCAGTGCGCAAAAAAAATCGTGCCCGCGCCACGTTCACCGACAAGACACGGCTCTTCCCACTTGTGCAGGCTGACCAAAGCGACGCGCAACTTTTCACCGGCTCCGCAGAAGCCGAATTGATTCACGCGGTCGACGCGGCATTTTCGCGGACAAAGTTCACACGGTTTCAACAAAATCACCTCGCACAGATTTTATCACGGCGGCAGGAAATTTTTTGCGTTGGCAGAATCAATCGGTAAAACTTTTTGGCAAGGTGATTCTCTTGAAAGATAAACTCGCGGCCGTCCTGCGAAAGATACGAAACTTCATTATCACCGTCGTCGTGCTGACCGTGCTGGTTATCGCGGCGTTCGTGGCGGCGATTAAATTCGACGTGCTTGACACCGAAGATGTCGCCATGCTCAACGAAGAGCTGGGTTTGTATCGCTTGCCCTTCGTCGGCAACGGCAGATATTTCGAAGTGCCCGAAGGCGTCGAGTGGCCGCCGATTGAACCGATTCCCGAACCTGAGCCGCCGCCTCCGCCCGAACCGAAGCCCGAAGAAAAATCCGCCGACGACAAGTCCAAAGACGACAAAGCCAAAGACGGCAAGTCCAAAGACGGCAAGTCCAAAGACGGCAAAACCAAAGACGGCAAGTCCAAAGACGGCAAGTCCAAAGACGACAAGCCCAAAGAAGTCAAAATCGACAAGAAGACCATCGACGAACAGCGCAAGGAACGCGAGGCCGCCGAGAAAAAACGCGTCACCCGCCTGGCACGCATCTACGAGAACATGAAGCCCGAAGAAGCCGCCCAAGCTCTTGTCAACGTCGACTGGGACACGACCGTTTTAATTTTTCAGCGCATGAGCGAAGACGCCGTTGCCGCGATTTTGGCGAAGATGGATCCCGAACAGGCAGCGCAGTTGACCGAAATGCTCTTCGCCGGCACGCAACGACGGGTAACCACGCCGCAAGACACAATGCGCAACCAGCCCGTTACGCCGACCGAAGAAGTTCCGTCCGCAGAATAAATCAAAACCGCCCGACGAGTTGCCGAGCGGTTTTTTGTTGCACATAATGTTCGCGTCATACGCAACGTCAGCGACAATCCGGCCGACAGGACGTCGGCCGCTCCGCTTGCGCGTGATACAGGATGTATCACAGCAAGCGCGTCTTTCTTTGGTTACTTTCTTTCCACGCGGAAAGAAAGTAACACACATGTCACGCCGACTTGACGAGGCGAACGATTTCTTCGGCGCCGCCTTCCATTGTCTCCGCCATAATGACGTTGGCTATCGGGGACTCTTTGAGAATTTCTCTGCCGCGTTCGACGTTGGTGCCTTCAAGTCGCACGACGACGGGCACGGGCAACGACTTGCCGTCCGCCGAAATGATTTTCGCCGCGTCGACGATACCTTGAGCCACGAGGTCGCACTTGTTGATACCGCCGAAGATGTTCACGAAAATTCCTTTGGACTGTCCGCCGTCAAGCATAATCTTGAACGCTTCGGCGATTTTTTCGGGCGTGGAGTCGCCGCCGACGTCCAAAAAGTTCGCGGGTTCGCCGCCGAAATGTTTCAAAATGTCGACGGTTGCCATTGCCAAACCCGCGCCGTTGACCATGCACGCCACGTCGCCGCCGAGATTGACGTAATTCAAGCCGAGTTTCGCCGCGTGAAGTTCTTTCGGATCTTCTTCGGTTTCGTCGCGCAGAGATTCCAAATCGGGGTGACGGTAAATCGCGCTGTCGTCGAAGTTCAACTTTGCGTCAAGCGCAATGATGTCGCCTTCTTCCGTCAACACGAGCGGATTGATTTCGGCGAGCGAACAATCTTTTTTCACGAAGGCGCGGTGCAAGTTAATCATAAACTTGGTGACCTTGCGAATGACTTCTTTCGGGAAGTTGAGTTTGTAAGCCATGCGCGTCGCCTGGAACGGAGCCAAACCGATTGCGGGGTCGATGTACTCTTTGATGATTTTGTCGGGATGTTCTGCGGCAACTTTTTCGATTTCGACGCCGCCTTCTTCGGAACCCATCATGACGACGCGGGCGGTTTGCCTGTCGACGACGAAGCTGAGGTAATACTCTTTCTTGATGTTCGAGCCCGCCTCAATCAGCAGACGACGAACGACTTTGCCCGCAGGCCCCGTTTGATGAGTGACAAGCGTCTTGCCGAGGAGTTCTTCGGCGTACTTGCGGACTTCGTCGAGGTTGTGCGCAAGTTTGACGCCGCCTGCTTTGCCGCGACCGCCCGCGTGAATTTGAGCTTTGACGACGGTGACGTCCGCGCCGAGAGTTTGCGCTTGCTTGACTGCTTCGTCGGGCGTGAAAGCCGCGCCGCCGTCGGGCACGTTGACGCCGTAGCCGCGAAGAATTGCTTTGCTTTGGTATTCGTGGATATTCAAATTATCGCCTCCAACTTATCTGCGATTCTTGAGCATGTAAACGACTTGACCTTTTGCGCCGCCGCACGTGCCGACAGTAAAGCCGCCGTCAACCGCTTTGGCGTGAAGTTCGTCCTGCGTCGAGTAAACAATCACTTCGATACTTGCGCCTTCGGAAAAGACGAACGCGCCGTTTTTCAAGCCCGCGTCAAGATAATCAATCGGGCAACCGAGATCGTAGCCGAACATGCCCAATTCCATTTCGACTTCGGCAGGCTCCGTGACGGGATAAGTTTTTTCGTCGGCAAAAGCTTCCCACGCGGCACCTTTTTGACCTGCGCGGAATTTCGTTTCGGGCAAGGCGTCCGCGCTGAAAATCGGGCAAATTGAAACGTCTTTGGCGCCCGTCGACTCAAACTTGATGCTGATTTCGTTGTCGTTGGACAAGCTGTAAATGACGCTGACGGACTTGCCGTTGACTTCGGCGGACAACTTCAGCCCTTCGATTAACTGTTCGGCGTTCCAGACAATGTCGGCGAAGTCTTTGCCGCCGTCGACGCAAACCGCATTTGCCGCGTCGTCTTTGAAGACGAAACGATTCGTGTAGTCTTTGTCGCAGAAACGCATCGACGTGATTCGTGCGCCGCGTTCGGTGACCTTAAGTTCGTTGCCTTTGTTGTTGCGCAACGTCCAGACAGTCGCGTCGCCGACGGATTCTTTTTTGAAATTCGGCATGTTCAATCAACCTCCACTTGAAAGATATTTATCCAGAAGTGATTCGTAGTCGGGTATCGGCAGCGGCCGCGAGAAGAAGTAACCTTGAATTGCCACGTCGCCCAAAGTCTTGACGTAATCGACTTGCGCTTGAGTTTCGACGCCTTCAATGACGACGTCCATGCCCAAAGCTTTGGCAAGTTCGACGATAAACTTCAGAATCACGGCGACGCGGTCGGATTTTTCCAATTCGCGAATAAACGCCATGTCAACTTTGAGCGTGTCAAGCGGCATGTCTTTTAGCATGTTGAGCGACGAATAGCCCGAACCGAAGTCGTCCATCAAAATCGGGAAGCCCAGCTCCTTGAACGTGGCAATCATTGCAAGCAGTTGCTGTTGATTGTCGGTGTACGCGCTTTCGGTGACTTCGAGCTTGAGCATCCACGGTTGCAATTCGTATTTCTTCAGCAGACCCGACAGGAATTCGGGCAAGTCCAAGCTGTAGAAATTCAGCCGCGACAAGTTGACCGAAATCGGAACAATCGGCTTGCCCGCGTCGAGACGTTTGCGCTGAAATCGGCACGCTTCCTCCCAGACGAAACGGTCGAGCCGCACGATAAAGCCGTTGCGTTCAAACACGGGAATGAACTTGGCGGGCGAAACCATGCCGTGTACGGGGTGGAACCAACGCACGAGAGCTTCCGCGCTGACGACGGTGTTTGCCACGGGGTTGAATATCGGTTGCAGGTAAATCGTGAACTGATTTTCGAGCAGGGCGGCTTCCATGTTACCGGTGATAAGTTGCTCCTCAATCATCTGTTCGCGCATTTTGGCATCGTAGTAAGCGTAACGCGTCAAGTAACTGCCCTTTATTCGCCGAAGAGCCATGCCGGCGCGGTCGCACATTTGGTCAATCGGCAGCTTCGTGTTGTCAATCGGATAAACGCCCGCGAAAAATAAAATGTTGTGGCTGATGTGCAACGATTGAATTCGTTCGTCAAGATCTTTGATAAGCCGTTCGATGTCAAGTTCGCTTTCGGGTATGCACAGGACAAAGTGGTCGGCGTCCGTGCGACAACTTATCGACGTGCGCGGGTTGAGCGTCGCCTTGAAGTATTCGGCCGCCGTGCGCAGAATCAGGTTGCCCGTGTCCACGTGAAACAGGTCGTTAATGATTTTGAAACAGCTTATGTCAAGGCAGACGATGCAATATTTCGTATCGTAGCGTGCGCCCAAAAGCAAAACCGCTTCCCGATAGAACGCGTCGCGATTGTACAGCCCCGTCAACTGATCCAATTTGCTCCCGATAATCGGCAGAATTCCTTCGGCTTTCAAGGCAAGTCGACCCCCTCTGTGTCGTTCGCTTCAATTAATTTTGACTTTCAACGTATTCAACGCGAAGAAATTAATCCCTTCAACGCGAAGGAATTGCGACGGATTTTTTTCGTTGACGGGTTGTGTTACTTTTCTTTTGGCGCAAAAGAAAAGTAACCAAAAGAAAACAGCCCGCAGGTGATACATCCTGTATCAACTGCGGGCGGCGGCCGTCATCCATGACGGCCGAGTCTTCGTGCGCGTCAAAAATCTTTCAAGCCGAAACTTTGCAGGGCACCGACGGAGTTTCGCCAATCGCGCTTGACTTTGACCCACAGGTCGAGGAAAACTTTCGCGCCCAAAAGCATTTCAATTTCGGGACGAGCCGCCGCGCCGACTTGCTTCAACATGTTGCCGCGCTTGCCGATTAAAATTCCTTTCTGCGAGTCGCGCTCAACGTAAATTGTCGCACGAATGAAGATGCTGCCGTTGTCGCGTTCGGTGAATTCGTCCAGGTCGACGGCGATTGAATGCGGAACTTCGTCTTGCGTGGCGTGCAAAATTTTTTCGCGAATCAGTTCGGCGACAATCAAGCGTTCGGGCTGGTCGGTGACCATGTCGGCGGGGTAATACTGCGCGCCTTCGGGCAGGAACTTCTTCGCCTCGTCAAGCAAAGCGTCAACGTTCGTGCCGTCAATCGCGCTTATCGGGACGACTGCCGCGAAGTCTCTGCGTTGCGAGTAGTCGGCGATAATCGGCAAAATTTTTTCGCGTTCAATCAGGTCAACTTTGTTGACGACGAGAATCACGGGCTTTGTCGTCGCGTTCAAACGTTCGAGGATGTAACGTTCGCCGCCGCCGAATTTCTCCGTGGCGTCGATGACGAAAAAAATCGCGTCAACTTCCTTGAGCGTGCCTTCCGCCGCCTTTAGCATGTATTCGCCGAGCTTGAACTTGGGCTTGTGAATGCCGGGCGTGTCCAAAAAAATAATCTGCGCGTCGGAGCCCGTCCAAATGCATTGAATTCGGCTGCGCGTGGTTTGCGGCTTGTCGGAAGTGATTGCAACCTTCTGCCCGATGATTTTATTGACGAGCGTGGACTTGCCGACGTTCGGGCGACCGATAACCGCGACGAATCCCGATTTATAATTCATGTCGATACCTCCAAAAATTTCGCGACGTTGCCAAAAAAAATTCCCGCACGCGGCGGGTGAAAGTTTGTTCAGTCCAAAAAGTCTTTGAGTTTCTTTGAGCGAGCCGGGTGACGAAGTTTGCGCAACGCCTTGGCTTCAATCTGCCGAATGCGTTCGCGGGTGACGTTGAAACTTTTGCCGACTTCTTCGAGTGTGCGCGCCTTGCCGTCCTTCAAGCCGAAACGCAGGCGCAGAACTTCTTTTTCGCGTTCGGTCAATGTGTCCAAAACTTCGCCGAGCTGTTCTTTAAGCAGCGTGAAACTTGCGGCTTCGGAAGGAGCTTTCGCGTCGTGGTCTTCGATAAAGTCGCCCAGATGCGAGTCGTCTTCTTCGCCGATTGGCGTTTCGAGCGACACGGGCTCTTGAGCGATCTTTTTAATTTCGCGCACGCGTTCGACGGGCACTTCCATTTCGACGGCGATTTCTTCGTCGGTCGGTTCGCGGCCGTTTTTCTGCAACAGGTTGCGCGACACGCGAACGAGTTTGTTAATCGTTTCAACCATGTGCACGGGAATGCGAATCGTGCGGGCTTGGTCGGCTATTGCTCGCGTTATCGCCTGACGAATCCACCACGTCGCGTACGTCGAGAACTTGTAACCCTTGCGATAATCGAACTTTTCGACGGCCTTGATGAGTCCCAAATTGCCTTCTTGAATCAAATCAAGGAACAACATGCCGCGTCCGACGTAACGTTTCGCGATTGACACGACGAGGCGCAAGTTCGCTTCGGCAAGGTCTTTTTGCGCTTCGGAACGTTCGGTTTCGTCGGACGACTCCATCTTTTTGGCCAAAGCTTTCTCTTCGTCTGCGGTAAGCAGTTGCACGCGCCCGATTTCTTTCAAATACATGCGAACGGGGTCGTCAATCGAAACGCTGTCGGGGATGTTGCTCATGTCGACTTCGGGCGTTTTCGGGACGACTTCTGCCTCGTCTTCGGTTGAAGTTTCGGGATTTTCGCCGCTCAAATCCACGCCGTCAAGCTGAGCCGTGTCGGCCGACAAGTCGTCTTCGGCACTGTCGCCGCCGTCGTCGGGATAATCCGGCTCGGCGTCGTCGCCGTCAAATTCTATGCCATCGAGCTGACAGACGCTCAAAATCTCGTCGATTTCTTCCGCGTCGTTGGCAATGCCGAAACTCTCAAGGATTTTGTCCAAGTCGCCGAAAGTGAGCTTGCCGCCGTTTTGCTTGCGTCTTTCAATCAACAGCGCGACGATTTTGTTCGTGCGGCTTTTGCCGGTTTCGGGCGTCGTTTCGGTTTTTTGTGACGCGGGAGAATTGGTTTGTTTCGTCGACCGGCTGCCGTGCGAGCCGCTTTTGTTTGGCGTATCAGAGTTGCTGTCTGCCATATTGCAGCCTCCTTTCAAAAGCAATGTATGAATTGCTTACAAGTTGTCAAGATCGTTTTTGACTTTGACCGACTCATCGAACAGTTTGATGTATTCGGGATTGCCGGCCGCCATGTATTCTTCTGCCTGCGCAAGAATCGCAGTGTATTTTTTCTTGAGCAAAATTCGCCGAAGAGTTTTCAGCGCGTCTTCAAATGCTTTCGTGTCGGCAACATCGGTATCGCCGCCGCGCAACAAAATCCGCGACAGTTCGTCGAAAGCCTCGTTGCTCAATTCTTCGGCGGCACTTAAATCATCGGGATGTTTGCCCGCGTCCGAACAAGCTTTGAGCCACGAAAGTATTTCTTGATGAACTTTCGCGAACGTTTCAAGCGGTATCGTCTCCGTGACGAAAGAGGCAAGGTCGCCGCCGTCGTGCCAAACCCTGCGCAAAATCATTTCGCCCGACGACATGATTGACGGGTCAACCGGCTCGAAACTTTTCTTCACGGCGACTTGCTCTGTCGGCTCGCTTCGGCGGGAAAATTTTCGCCACTCGTAATCGATAATGCCTTCTTCCAACAAAAGCGCGGCGGAAATTTTTTTGCGATAAACGTTGCGGGCAACGCTGTCTTTGACGTTGGCGACGACGGGCAAAACCTCCTGCAGTGCTTGAATCTTGCCTTCAAGCGAAGAGTAATCGACGTGCGACAGTACGTAGTTGAGCTGATAATCAACCAAATGTTCGGCGTTTGCAACCAGCTCGTCGAAGGCCGCCTTGCCGTGCTTGCGAATGAACTCGTCGGGGTCTTTGCCTTCGGGCACTTTGACGATGTAAACTTGCGCGCCGGCTTCCTGAACAATCGGCAAAGCACGCATTGTGGCGCGTTGCCCCGCCTCGTCGCTGTCGTAGCAGAAAACAATCTTGCGTGCGTAGCGCAACAAAAGTTTGGCGTGTTCGGGCGTGAAGGCCGTTCCAAGCGTGGCGACGACATTTTTAATGCCCGCCGCGACCAAAGAAATTGCGTCCATGTAACCTTCAACGACAATGGCAAAGCCGACCGTACTTATCGGCAGGTGCGCCTTGTCCAGCCCGAACAGCAGGTTGCGCTTGCTGAACAATTCACTTTCGGGACTGTTGAGATATTTGGGCGAATTTTCGTCGGCGACAAGAATCCGTCCGCCGAAAGCGACCGTGCGCCCGACAACGTCGTTAATCGGAATCATCACGCGTGCACGAAATCTGTCGTAGTAGCCCGAATTGTCTGTGCGTCGTTTGACAAGCCCGACCTTTTCGAGTTGATCGGCCGAAATGCCGCGCCGCGTCAAAGTCGTCAAAAGATTGTCCCAACCGTCGGGCGCAAAGCCGAGCTTGAACGTTTCGATTGTCTCCTGCGTAATTCCACGCCCCGCAAGATATTTCCTGCCGACTTCGCCGCGAGCCGTGTTAATTAAACATTCGTGGAAAAAATCCTGCGCGAGCTTGTTGGCGTTGAACAAAATTTTTTCTTCGCGACGGCGGCGTTCCTGTTCGGGCGAAAGTTTACGCGTCGGCAAGTCAATCCCCAAGCGTTCCGCCTGCAACTTAATCGCGTCGAAGTAGCCGATGTTTTCAATGAGCGACAGAAATTTAAAGACGTTGCCGCCCGTGTGACAACCGAAACAATAAAAAAGCCCTTTGCCGGCGTCCACGCTGAAAGACGGCGTCTTTTCGTTGTGGAAGGGACACAAGCCCCAATATTTGCCGCCGCGTTGATTTAGCGCAACGTAGCGGGAAACAACCGAGTGAATATCCGACCGTTCGCGAACCTGCGCGACAAACTCATCCATTTCCGGACTGCTCACTGTTTTCAACCTCCGTGGCGGTTATATTCCCCGCGAGTTGTGAATATCCTTTTCGCCGCGCAAGAATTTTTGCGAACACAACGTAACCGACCGACACGCAACGTAAATGCAACGTAAATCCGGCCGACAGGACGTCGGCCGCTCCGCCTGCGCGTGATACAGGATGTATCACAGCAGGCGCAGTTTTCTTTGGTTACTTTCTTTTGCTGCCAAAAGAAAGTAACGAACACGACAAGTGACGCAAAATTTCCTTCGCGAGCAAACCAATCATCAAGCCGACGAAAATTCCGCACAAGCCGAGCACGGGCAGGTAATTGACGAGCTTCAAACTGTCCGCAAAAAAAATCGCCGCGACGAGCTGTCCGACGTTGTGAAAAAATCCGCCCGCCGCGCTCACTCCGACGACCGAAAACTTGCCCGTGCGCTTAAGCAGAATCATCAGCGACAAACTCAACAGCCCGCCGCTTGCGCTGAAAATCATCGTCGACGGCGAACCCGCGAACATGCCCGCCAAAAAAATTCGCGCCGACAAAATTATCAGCGCGTCCGTTTCTTTGAGCAGGTACAGCACGGCGACAGTCACGACGTTTGCAAGCCCGAACTTCGCGCCCGGCGGCAAAATCACGGGCGGCAACAAACTTTCGACCGCGAACAAAATCAGCGACAACGAAATCAACAGCGCGTCCAAAGTCAATCGCCGCACGTCAATCACCCGCAATCTCAATTAGCAACTTGTGCGGGACGCAGGCAATGACTTCGCCGCTTTGATTAATCGCGCCGCGTCGCACGCAAACTTTTTCGGGACAATCCGCCGCGACGACAGAAATTTTCCCGCCGCGAACTTCGACGACATTAAATCCGTTGACCGCTTCGACGGTGAAAGTTTCGTCCGACGACAAATTAATTTCGCGAACAACTGAGCCGTCAACTTTCACGACGGCGATTGTCTTTGCGTGTGAAGTCACGGCAAGCGGCGTCAACGAAAGAATCACAAGCACGGCGATTAAAATCAAATCGTTGCGCGTCACTTGGCGGCCTCCTCGACGGCGCGGGTGACTGTTTCGACGAATTGATTGTAAGAAACCGTCGCGCCCGAAATTGCGTCGACTGCGTTCAAGTCCTGCGTTTCGACGAGCTGCGCGGGATAAATTTTCATCGCGTCGACGGCGGCTTGAGCTTTTTGGTAGTCGGCGACGGTTGCCGCGAATTCGCCGTAGTTGTCGTCCTTGCGCCTGCCGCTGATGTCAAAGCCCGCAAATTCGGCGGCGGTGATTGTCTTGTCGCGAATCGTCAACGTGAGCACGCTTTTGCCGAGTTCTTCGTCAAGCGAACTTTCGACGGTGTAAATGCCGTCCTTCGCGTTGGACAAGTTGATTCGGTTGACGTTGACTTTCGGCGCAGAAACTTCGTCGGAGCCGCAACCCGTCAACAGAATTCCGAACGCGCAGATTGTCGCGAAAAAAGTTTTCACGGCGTCACCTCAGCTGAACTTGCGAAAGTCAAACGTGATTATTTTAATCGACTGCATCGGGCGGCCGTTGGTGTCGCGTGCGGGCTTGAACGTCCACTGCACGGCGGCTTTAAGCGCAATTTCGTCGACGAAGTATCTGCCCGACGACTGAAGAATTTCCGTTTCGTGAACTTTGCCGTCGGTGCCGACAGTCGCGGCGATTGACACGAAACCTTTGTACCCGAGACCGCTGCCCGCTTCGGGATAAACTTCCTTGAGCGCAACGGGCGGCTGTTCCAGGCGTTGAGCTTCGGCGGGCTGTTCAACTTTGGGCGGTTGTTCGACTTTCGGTTGAGCGTCGGCGGAACGTTCGACCTTCGGCTTTTCGTCGGGCAACTGAAAGCGCGGGCGTTCAATCGGTTTGACTTCACGCGGCTGAATTTGTTCGACGGCGGGCACTTCGGGCGTCGGCAACTGCGGCACGAATAAATCTTGCGCGCTGAACGGCGACGAACTTTCACGCGGCGCGGGCGTCGACGGCGGCGAACTTTCTTGTGCGTCGGCAATGACTTCGTCGGACAAGTCAACGTCAATCCACTCGAAACTTTGCGCCGCTTCGATTGTCGGGACAACTTCGGGCTTTGGCTCAACAAAAGAAAAACCCAAAGCCGCCGCGAAGTGCAAGACAATCGCCGCGAGAATCGTCGTTGACCAATGTGGCGAGTAATCTTTCATTTCGTGACTCCTTGGGAGTTGAAGTTATCGTTGCGTTGCCGACGTGTCAGGTGTCTTGGAACCACTGCCGCGAACCGTAGCTGTACCAGAATTCTGAGCCGTCCGCGAGCTTGATGTCCGCGCTTGCGTTGTCCGTGCCCGAAATCGTCAAGACGTTGCCCGTGTTGAGCATGATGCCGAGCGTGTTTCCGTCCGAAGCCGTGGCTGCAATGTCGGCGAGCGTCACGTCGTGCAGATAAATTGTGTCTTCCGACGAAGCGTTGACGATTGAGTCGGAGCCTTCGGTCTTGCCGTAAAAGAAACTGTCTTCGCCCGCGCCGCCGACGAGGATGTCGTTCGCGTAATCGACGCCGCCCCAAAGCGTGTTGTCGTCCGCGCCGCCCAAAATTATGTTCGCCGCCACGTTGCCGACGAGGAAGTTGTCGCCCGTCGAAGTGCTTGCGTCAATGTTGACCGCCGTGCCGTAAAGACCGCTTGACAAGTCAACGATGGCTTTGTTGGTGCCGAAGACGTAAACGGTCGTGCCGTCGTTGTAGTCGCCGTAATTGACGGGCTGCGCGACGTCGTCCGAATCGTAGCTTACGGACAAATTTTCGGCGTTCGTCGGATTAATCATGTCGAATCATCCTTTCACGAAAAAATTTCTGCGGGCATTAAAGCACACGGTTAAAAGCCCGTCAAGAATTTGCGTCGAAGTTCAAGCGGTTTGATACCACTGTTTGGAGTTGAAGCCGTACCAGTAAGTTGAGCCGTCCGCCAAGACGAAATCCGCGCTTGCGGCGGAAGTGCCCGTGACCGTCAAGACATTGCCCGTGTTGAACAGAATGCCGACAGAGTTTCCGTCCGACGCGGTTAAAGAAATGTCGCTCAACGTCACGTCGCGAAGATAAACCGTGTCGAAAGCCGACGCGTCGACGAATGAGTCGGAGCCTTCGCTTTTGCCGCTGACGAAAACATCCGTGCCCGTGTTGCCGACAAGAACGTCCGCCGCGACATCAGAGCCGCCCCACAAGCTTGAACCGCCGTCGCCCGCAAAAATCACGTCGCCGCCGTAACGACTGCCCGCGATAAGTTCACGGCTTGAAAACCCACGCCCGTCAATCACGCCCGGCAAATAACTTTCATACGCGGCAAGGAAAGTTTGTCCCGCCATGTTCGACACGTCGACGATTTTGTTCCAGATATTTTGAACGGTGAGCGTGCCGAAACTTGAGCCGAGTAGCAAGTTGCCGACGCCGTCGAAAGTTGCGTTCGCGAAGTCCGCGCCGAAATAAATCTTGTTGCCCGACGCGTAATTTGAAATGACTTGGTTGCCGCCCGTGTAAACGTTCGGATTGAACATCCAATCGCTCGGCCACGTCGAAGAGTCGTTTGGGTCGGCAACAATCGTCGCGGGGACAAGCAGGTTGCCCGTCGTTGAAGTTATCGGAACGCGTGACATTTCGTTTGGCGTCACGGTGATTGAATCGGTTGACGTGCCGCCGAACATTTGAACCCAGTAATTGCCGTAAGTTCCCAAAGAATCCTGCGCGTAACCGACGCCGAGTTGAGTGAAGCCCGAATTCAAAATGTTTGCGCGGTGCCCTTCGGAATTCATCCACGCCGTAACGACATCCGAAGACGACGTTTGACCTGCGGCAATGTTTTCGCCCGTCGACGAATATTGCCCGTTAAGCACGGTGAAACAACTTGAGCCGTCGGGGCGCGTGTGACCGAAGATTTTAATAATCTCCTGCGCACGAACCGACGAGCCGCTTGTCAAGTCTTGATTGAGCGTCAACGGCGTCAAATTTTGCGATTCGCGTTCGTCGTTGGTGAGTTCAAGCACGTCCCAAACTCCGTCGGGAGCCGTCCCGTCGAAATAATTTTTCGACTCCCGCGTACCTTTGAGCGTCACGCTGAAAAGTCCGTCGCCACTCGACACGATTAAATCGTTTCCGTTGTCGGCGATTGCAAGTTGTGGAGCCGTCGAACCCGTGACGATGATTTTATCGTCGGCGTAATCGACGTCTTCAATCACCGCCGAAACGGAAGCCGCCGCGCTGTAGTAAAACGCGAAAGTGTCGGAACCGTTGCCGCCCGAAAGCGTGCCGTTGCCGCCCGAAAGTTGAATCAGATCGTCGCCCGAACCGCCGATTAAAAGAACTCCGCCGTGATTCGCGCTCGTCAAGGTGTCGTTGCCCGCAAGTCCGTAAACCTGCGTGTTGTCCGCCGCGACAGTCAAGCCGTCGTTTTGCGTCGTGCCGTGAAGAACCGTCGACATTAAATCATCTCCCCGAAAAGTTTTCGCGTACATTATAGCACAACGGCAATTAGTAATGCGTAATGCGAAATGCATAATTGGTGCCGGATTTTCCGTTGCTTGTTTGCTTGACGGGTAACGTTTTTGTATAATGGCGGAAATTTTCTTGAGGTGACGGCTTTGAATCGCTACGAACACGGCGCCCGCTTTAAAAGCGGGGGAACAGTTGGTGCAACCCGCGACGTCTCGAAAAATTTGAATCGCTACGAACACGGCGGACGAGTTTACGACGCGGCGGGCAACGCGGGCGATTGGCTCGATTTCAGCGCGAACATAAATCCGCTCGGCCTGTCGGAAAAAATTCTTCGAGCGTTGACGGACAATCTGCGCGGCGTGACGAATTATCCCGACCCGAACGCGACCGAACTCAAACGGGCGATCTGTCGACGTTACGGCGTCTCCGAAACGAATTTGGTTTTGCTCAACGGTGCGGCGGAATTTTTTTACCTGTACCTGAACGCGACGCGACCCGCGAAAGTTTTGTTGTTCGTGCCAAGTTTTGCCGAATACGAACGTGCGGCTCGTGCGGCGTCCTGCGACGTGAAATTTTTCGTGACGCGGGCGGCGGACAATTTTTCCGTGAACATCGACGCGCTTTGTGACGCGGCAAAAAATTTCGATTGCGTGATAATCGGGCGACCGAACAACCCGACGGGCAACTTAATCGACGCGGAAAAAATTCTTCGGCTCGCGCAGATCACGAAAGTTTTGGTTGACGAATCGTTTATCGACTTCACCGACGCCGAATCCGTGCGAAAGTTCGCGTCCGAAAAAATTTCCGTCGTGCAGTCGTTGACGAAAATTTTCGCGATACCGGGCTTGCGATTGGGCTTCGCCGTCGTCGACAAAAAACTTGCGACGCGGCTCAATCTTGCCAAAGACGTCTGGAACGTGAACTTCCTTGCGCAGAAAGCGGGCGCGGCTGCTTTGTCCGACGAAGATTTTTTGCGGCGAACGCGGGCGTGGCTGTCGACCGAAAAAATTTTCTTCATCGAACGGCTGTCGAATCTGCGCGGAGTAAAAATTTTTCCGCCGACGGTGAATTTCGTTTTGCTGAAACTCGACACGGTTGCCGCCGCCGAAAAAGTTTTGCTCGACCTGCGCCGTGAAAAAATTTTGCTCCGAAGTTGTGCAAACTTCGAGGGACTCAACTCAAGTTATCTTCGCACGGCAATTCGTTCGCGGGCGGAAAATATCAAGCTGTTGACTGCACTTGAAAAATCTTTGGAGGCGATTTGATGATTCACGTTTGCTTCGGCTTGCACGACGGCGACGGCAAATACTCAAAGTTCGTCGGCACAACGATGGCTTCAATCTTCGACAACACGGCCGCCGAAGTCACGATTCACATCTTGCACGACGACACGTTGACGGATTCAAACCGCGAAAAATTTTCGTGGCTGGCGGGGCATTACAATCAACGCGTGGAATTTCACAACGTCGACGAACTTTGCGCGGACGAGATTGCTTACCTGCGTGACAAGCTTGCCGACAAAATCAAGTCGCGCTTTAGCGTCGGTGCGTTCTATCGTCTGCTGGTCAAGAAAATTTTCGGCAGCGGGCGCATGATTTACCTTGACGCGGACATTGTCGTCAACCTGGACATTGCCGAGCTTTGGCGCGTCGACATGAAAAATTTTCCCGTCGCGTCCGTCCCCGAAGTTGTCGCGACGCACGACCGCATGATTACGAACAAGTTCCTGCTCAAGGCGGGCTTCGTGCGTGCGGAAGATTATTTTTGTTCGGGCGTGATGATGTTCGACCTCGACAAAGTTTATGATGTGCTGTTCCGCGACGCCGTGAACTTCCTGGCGTATTATTCCGCGTGCGAATCCGTCGACCAGGACGCCTTAAACATGTTCTTCAGCAAAAATTACCTCAAGCTCGCGCAGAAGTTTAATTCGTTCACCGTCGTCGAAAGTCCGCCAGTCGCGTCGAAGATTTATCATTACGCGGGCAATGATTTCGGCTTGGACACGGGCGACGCCTTCGACCGTTTGTGGTTGGAAAACTTCACGCGCACGCCGTGGTTCAACGTCGACGCGCTTGGCAACCTTGCCGAAGAATTTCGCAAAACCGCCGACGAATCTGCTTTGAACGCGCAATTCCTCATGAAAGTTTGCGTCGACCGAGGCCGTGCGTTTTTCGTCAGCCCCGGCAACGTCGAAGTCATGCGTAAAATTTTTTCCGTGCGCGACGACGAGCCGATTGTCGAAGACCGCGGCGAAAATTCTTTGACCGAGCTTTTGTCGACGATGGACGAGTTTCGCGGGCAACGAACGTTCTTCATCTTCCACGAAAATTACGCGGCGTTGCAAGCACCGTTGACACAGCGCGGCTTCGTCGAAAATCGGGACTTTGTCGACGGGCTGAACTTCATGACGCGTAAGCAGTGTAAAATGACGCCGCCCGAATATCGCTTTATACGAGCACTGTAATGAAACTTTTCAACTTATCGACCCGCGAAGGTTACGGGCAATTCGTCAGCTTCGCGGGCATTTGCATGAATCTTTTGCTGTCGGCCGTCAAGCTGGTTATCGGCTTGACAAGCGGCGCGATTTCGATTGTCGCCGACGCCTTCAACAACCTGTCGGACGCGGGCACATCCGCCGTGATGCTTGCGGGTTTTCGCATTGCCGCCAAACCTGCCGACGCCGAACATCCCTTCGGGCACGGGCGTGCAGAATATCTTGCCGGACTTGCCGTCGCTGCAGCGATGATTTTTGTCGGCGGTGAACTGCTTGTAAATTCCGTTGAAAAAATTCTTGATCCGGAAACTTTGTCCGTCGACCGCGTGACGTTAATCGCGCTGATTTTGTCCGTCGCGGCGAAATTTGCCATGGGCGTGCTGTATCACCGTGCGGCGCGCAGAATCAATTCGTCGGCTCTCGACGCGGCTTCGCTCGACAGCTTCACTGACTGCTTGGCGACGGGTGCCGCAATAATTTCGATAATTGTTTGGCTGGAATTCGGATTTAACGTCGACGGCGTCGCGGGAATTTTCGTGTCGGCGTTCATACTGCGCGGCGGCTTCACGTCGCTCAAAGAAATTCTGAATCCGCTTTTGGGTGAAAGCCCGAACCGCGAACTTGTCGACGGCATAAAAAAAATCGTCACGGACGCGCCCGAAGTTCTCGGTGTCCACGACGTGATTGTTCACAGCTACGGCGCACGGCGATTTTTCGTGTCAATGCATGTCGAACTGCCCGCCAAACTTGACCTGTTGACCGCGCACGAAATTATCGACCGACTTGAACGCAAGCTTCGTTCGCGCTTCGACGTTTCGGCGACGCTTCACGTTGACCCCGTCATAACCGACGACGAAACTTTTGACGCGCTCAAATTGACGGCTCAGCAGATTTTGTCGGACATTGACAGTCGATTGACGTTGCACGATTTCCGCGTCGTGCCTTACAAGTCCGGCCGAAAGTTAATCTTCGACGTAACGGTTCCGCCGATTTTTACGTTGAGCGACAGAGAAATTCGCCGCGAGTTTCAGCGACGGTTGCTAAAACAAAATCCCGCCGACCGTGCGATAATCCAATGCGACCACGAGTATTGTTGACGCGAATTAATTTTTATGTTACACTTATCGCGACAAAATACAAGGAGGAATTCACCATGTACACAAACGCGTACATTTCGCAGACGTTCCTTGAGAGTTGCGTCCGCGACCGTAAAATCTTTATCGACACATCTGCCTTAATGCAAGACAGTTCGCCGATGTTCTTTAGAAATATCGTACCGATTCTCAAGCGCGAACGCAAAGTTATCTTCGTACCGTTCAGCGTCAAACACGAACTTGAAAAGCTGACAAGCGACGCCGACTTTTGCAAACGCCGAAGGGCGATTGAAGCTCTTAAACTTTTAGCTGACAACGCGCAAGTCATTGAGTTTTGCGGCGACAACGATTGCGACTTCGCCGACAACGACATTTTGGCAACAGTTACCAAACTGCGCTTGAAACACGAAATTGTGCTTGTGACGCAAGACCGCAACTTGGCAAGCGCAGTTCTGAACCTCGGCAAGGACACTTACGCCGTCCGTTACGTAAAGAAAATTTTTGTTCAACGCCTCGACGAAAGAGGCTTTATGCAAAGAGTCTTCAACAAGCCGAAGCCCAACGCAAAAGGCGTCGTCAATACAAACTTTGGAGACACAAGTTATCACACACCGTTTGGAGATTTCAATATCAGTTACGCGTAACAGATTGATTAGCTCAACAAAAAATCCCCGTTCGATTGAGCGGGGATTTTCGTTTGCGCGGATTAAGTTTACCGTTTCATGTTGATGAGAGTTTCAAGCATTTCGTCGCCGACGGTCATGATTTTCGAGTTGGATTGGAAGCCGCGTTGCGTGACGATCATGTCGGCGAATTCGTTTGCCAAATCGACGTTCGACATTTCCAAAGCGGAAGGCGTAATGCGCACGCCCAGCGCGTCAACCGTGCTGACATTTGCCGCACCGGAGTTGTTTGATTCCGTGTAAGTGCTTGTGCCGATTTTCGTCAAGCCGCTGAAGTTGACGAACTGCGCGACGGCAATTTGAGCCTCGTCCTGAATGACGCCGTTGGTGTACGTGCCCTGAATGACGCCGCTTGAATCAATTGAAATGCTCTGCAAGATGCCGTAAGCGTTGCCGTCGGTCGTCGGGTAAACCGAGTTGTTGCCGGTGTACTGTGTCAAGCCGCTGAAATCGACGGTGACTTGTTGCGGGGTCGTCGCGCCGACACCTTTTGCCGCCACAAAACCTAATGTGGTTGTTGCGTCTTCGGTTACGTTTGTGTTTGCGTTGCCGTTGTCTGCAACTTTCAACGAGCCGTCCGAGTTGAAGTAAATGCTTTTGCAGAACTTGCCGTTTGTGTCAGCCGAGCCGGTTGTATTGGCGGGGATTGTTACGCTTGAACCCGAAGAATCAATGTACACGGTTTCCGGCGGAGCAGTTATCGCGGCAATTTCGGCGGCGGTCATTTCGGTGCCGTCCTCTTTCACACCCGTGGGCGAAAGGTACATGCGCCATTCGTTGTCGGTTGCGTCTTGCTTTCTGTCCAAAAGGAGCGTGACGGAGTGCGTGCCGCCTTCCGCGTCGTAAACGTTGGCAACGGTCGTGACGGGGATTGAGTAACCGACTTCATAATAGCCGCTGGTTACGCGTCTGGTTGAGCCGTCGCTCAAAGTAAGCGTTGCCATAATGTTCGTGTTGCCGTCGATGAAAACGCCGTTCGTTGCAGATTGGGCACTTTGACCGCGTTGGATATATGAAATGCCCGTGATGATTAAATCGCTTGCGTTGAGGTTGCCGTTGTATTCGATTGAAGTTGTTTCGTTGGCGGGCATGGTTTTGCCTGCGCGAACGTTGATGTCTTCGGTCAAGGCGTTTGTGTTGATTACGCCGTCGATACCGTTCCAGCCTTGGACTTTCATGCCGCTGCCGGGCAGGACGTAGTTGCCTTCCGCGTCGAATTCAAATGCGCCGTCGCGAGTGTAAACGGTTTGTCCGCCGTCGCTCAAGACGAACAGCGCGTTGCCCGAAAGTGCGACGTCTGTGTTCTTGCCCGTTGCCTGCGGGGAGCCGTCCGCCGTCAAAAGGTCAATGCTTGCAACCGCGGCACCGAGACCGATTTGGCGCGGGCTGATACCGCCGCGAGTGTCCGACGGAGCGGAAGCGCCGACTTGCGTTTGGCTCAACACGTCCGCAAAAGTCGTGCGGCTGGACTTAAAGCCGACGGTGTTGATGTTTGAAATGTTGTTGCCGATAACGTCCATGCGCGTTTGGTGAATTTTTATTCCGGAAACGCCGGCGTACAGGGAACGCATCATGATAAATCACTTCTCCTTTATTGATTCGGCGCGTCGAATGTCGACTGCCGCGGGTCGGATTTATTTGACGTTCCGTGTCCAAAGAGTTTCCTTCGTGTCTGACCCGATTGCGTTAAAAATTTTCGTTTACTATATCGGCGATTGTTCGCGGCGACTTAAATAAACTTTTCGGGCGTGTCGTCTTCGATTCGGCTGATTCGTGTTAATCTACTTTTCTTTTGGCGCAAAAGAAAAGTAGCAAAAGAAAACAGCCCGCAGGTGAAACATCCTGTTTCAACCGCGGGCGGCGGCCGTCATCCATGACGGCCGGATTTACGCATTGCTTTTCAGTGGCGTTTGACTTGATAGAACTTCAGCAGGTCGCGAACTCTTTCATGCACAGCGGCGGCAATGTCTTCGTCGCTGAATTTGTTCGCCGCGATAATCGTTTGAGCTTCGGTAAGTTCGGCCGCGTCAAGCGACAGAAATTTGTCGCGCCAAAGTTTCGTTTGCGTGTCCTCGTACTTGAGGCGATAAATGATAAACGTTTCGGGCATCCACAAAAGTTCGCGGAATTCGTCGACGCTCTTGCCGAAAGCCTTCTCGAAGAATTCGCGCCCGCGTCCGACTTTGCCTTTCGTCGCGTTGATTATCGCCTGAATCGCACGGATAAATTTTTTGTTCCACTTGTCGCCGACGAAGTCGCGGTTGCTGAAATACTGCGGTTCACTTATCGGGCAATAACGCATCGGAAACGAATAAATCGACACGTCCAGCTCTTCGCAAAGGTCAATGTTGATTTTCAGCCGCGTGTACAAATCTTCGGGCGCGTCGGTGAAGTTGTACAGCAAGTAATTCGACAGGTCGCGCACGCCGTGTTTGGCCGCCAACCGAATCGCCCGCTCGTAAATGTCGCGCTGTTCAATGTGGTCAAACGCAATGCGCGCCGGCCGCAAATTCAATTCCGCCAGCCGCGACATCTTGTGCTCGTCAATCAAGCGTGCGTCCAAGCCCTGATTGAAGTCGACGTAGCGGGCAAGTTTATTTCGACGAAAATATTTCGTGAACAGCGGGCGAACGAAGTCATCCAGCGCGAAAATTTTTTCTTTGGTCGCGGCGTGAACGTTCAGCAGAAAGTTTTGTTCGCGTGTCAAAAAAAATTCGCCCTTCAGCTTGTCGGGCAACTTTTTACTTAACGCGTCGTACAGCCGAATCATCTTGCGAAGATAAGCGCGGTCGTTGAAGCATGCGCGAAGATTTTTCAGCGTGACGGCGTATTCGTCGGGCGGTTGATACGTCGCGCCTTTGCCGAAGCCGCAAGCTTTAATCTCGTCGACAATTTCGTCAAACTTCGCGGAGGCAAGGACATTGTTGTCCATGAGCAAAAGATTTCGTCGTGCGCCGAAAAGTTCATCGGTCGTGTGCAGTTGATTCAAAATCGCCACGTGATCTTTGTAATGCGGCTCAAGAATTCTCACCGCGCAGAACGGACATTTGCGGATACAACCGCGGGTCGTGTACGTCAAGTAAGCGTCGGCGGCGGGATATTCGTAGTCGATTTCGTCGAGAATCGAATAATCGGGCGGCAACGTGTCAATAATCGTGTCGTCGTCCTTGCCGAGGTCGCCCGGCTTGTCGAGCAAACCTTCATGCGGCTTGATACCCGTGACGCGTTCAAATTCTTTCGGCACGAGAGTCGCGGCGACGCCTCCGACGAAAATTTTTCCGCCGCGTGACAGAAACTTTTTCGCGTAATTAATCGTGGCGACGGTCTCATCAAAGTAAAACGTGAACAACGAATTGACGCAGATTGTGTCGAACGTCGGGAAGTCTTCGCGCTTGAAACGTTCGTGCAGTTCGCCAAGAAACTCTTCGCAAAAAAAATTCCCGCGCAGGTTCGGCACGACGTCAAGCAAAGTTTTTTTGCCCGTGCGTATGAAGTCGAGCAACTTGTCCGCGTGCCTGCCGAAAAGTTTTGCGGGTTCCGACTTGTTTAGCGGCTGATGAATTTTCCACAGCCCGACAGAATCGTCGCAGTCCGCCGCAAAAAATTTTTCCAGCAACAGTTGCGCGCCGAAACGTTTCAGGTCGCCTTTGAAAAACCGCACGTCGTCGCCGCGCACAAACCGAAAGTACCACGCCAGCTTCATCAGGTTCGCGGGAATGTACTTGTTCTTGTAATTCGGTTCGATTAACAGGACGCGGCTCATTTGGCAAGCTCCTCTTTAATCTTGTCGAGGAGTTTGTCGCCCGCAAGTTTCGGGTTGTCGATGATAACGGCTTCAATCGTGTGATAAAGCCTGCGCAATTTCTTCGGCCAATCCGACGGCGGAAAATCTTGCTTCGGGGGGGGGGTATTTGTATTGTCGTCGTCGGTGTCTTCGGCGTTGTCAACAGGTTGAACGGTCGGCTGATTTTCGAGAATGCGGCGGACGACTTTGGACTGTGCGCTGTCGGGCTCCGTCTTAGCCTCCTGAAGAATCTTGACAAGTTTTTTTTCGGACGGATTGGCAATGTCGTCTTTCGTGTTGCGGACAATCGAGGCAGCACGATAAATATCGTACAGTTCGTCGAAACATTTTCCCAGCGCGACTTTCAAGGTGTTGTAAGCTTCGTCTTCTTCCAAGTCGTCGCGTTTGGAATTCGGGCGCAACTTTCTGTCGACAGCATGAACTTCGCCGATAAAATATTTCGTGCCGCGGTCTTCGGTAAACAATTCGCCAAGTGTGTTCCAGTCGCCGATTTGAATGTTGCCCAAACGAAGCCGCAGGCCGCGCATCTTGTTGGAATCTTCGCTGAGTTTTTCTGAAAGAACGCCCTTGAATGTCGACAAGCCGAACCACAGCCACGCGATTAAGTTGTTGTCCTCGTCGTAAAGATCGCGAAACTCCACGCTGAAAATTTCGTCATGACCTTTTTGGCGCGTGTTTGTGTCCATCTTGTAATTTTTGACGACAGGCTCGCCGTTGACTTCAATTCTGTATTCGGTGATTTTGAAGTTCAATTCGGCGGCGTGCTTGTAAATCAGCTCTTGATAATAGAAATTCGGGCTGTAAGTGACGGGCGCGACGAACGACAGATAATCGCGGACTTTGGCAACGTCAAGCAAATCCTCGTTCGTGTCGACGATGTCAATCATCTCCACGCGGAAAAAATGTTCGGGCGTGTCGGCGTCGGCGTCAAAGGTATCGGAATGCATATTTTGAATCAGGACGCTTTCGGCGGAACGTTTTCTTTCGTGCCAAAAAACTTCGCGCAAACCTTTGGCGTTGAAAATCAGCCGCGAAACTTTTTTCTCGCCCGCAACCTTCGAGCTGAAAATCAAAACGTCGCAGTAAGCCAAGCCGCCAAGGCGTCCGATACCGCGAAAGCCGCGGTCGGTCTTCAAGCTTTTGTCGGAGTTGCCGATACTGCCCATTGTGCGTTCAAAGTAGCGCGTGGAAAGTCCCATGCCGTTATCTTCGATTGTGATTTTGCGCGCAGATTCGTCGATGTCGATTGTAACCGTGCCGTCGTCTTGAGCCAAAATGCCCGCCTTGACCGCGTCGTCAATGGCGTCGCAAGAATTCTGAACGTATTCGCGCAGGGCGTCGAGCGAATTGGTGTACAAACCTTTCGTGACAATTTCGACGATGTTTATTCCGAAATCGATATCAATCATTGCGGTGCCTCCTAGTCTTTGAATTGCTTGTACGCCGGCTTCGGGAATTGGATTTTCAGCAGCGAACGGAAGATCGGGTTTTGGATGAGGTATTCGCCCTGCTCCAGCCGCGTCAAGATGTTTTTGTACGTCGACGGCAGCGCGGAATAATCTTTCGTCGTCGTTTCCAAAACGTTCGTGCGCCCGAAAGCAAGCGTCGCGCAGTTGCCCGTAACTCGCGGGTGTATGTTCGAGCGAAACTGTTCCGCGCCGAAAAGAATTATCCCAAGCGACCGCCCGCGTTCGGCAACGTCAAGAATCTGTCGCAGAATCGGCGAATTCTTTGCGGTGTCCTTCGATGCGAACTTGTTCAGTTCGTCGACGAAGATAACGATTTTCGACGGCGGGTTGACTTCGTCATATTCGCCGAGCTTGAGTTTGTAAATCGTCTTGAGCACGTCGCCGAAAACAAACGCCTGCTTGTCGGAGCCGAGTTTCGCAATGTCAATCACGCTTACCGAGCCGGCGGAAATTTTCTTGAGCGCGTCTTCAAGTCGGCATTCGCGGTTCTGCGGAATTTCGCGTTCGACAAACATTGCGTCGGTTTTAATCGCCTTGTTGACAATCCGCTTGAACTTGCGCCAACTGAGCACGGAAATTTCTTTCGAGTTGCCGCGCTGTGAAAGTTCGTTGACCTTCGACAAAAAATTGCCCCACGTCGAAATACCGCCGAAATCCGCATCCGTCGGGTCGACAACCTTGCTGATAATCGAGTCCATTGTCTGCGTCGTGTCGTCCACGTCGGCGAAAAGCATTTCGAGCGACTCGCGGTCTTCGGTGTAAACGTAGACGAATTTTTTCATCAGCCCGCCCGCCAAATAATTTTCAACGTCGGCTTGCGGCAGGTAGCTTGTGACTTTGTCGGTGTCGGCGTTGCGCGGTGCGAAATATCGAACGTTCGCAAACGGTTCGCCGCTCAAGCCCAGTTCGCGATAAATCTGCGCGGGAACTTCGGCGTCGGCTTCGTGAAGTGCCAGCAAGTCTTTGCCTTTGACGTTGAAAATCACGAACGCGCAATCGTCGAAGTTTTCCTGCACGGACTTCATCAAAAACATCGCGTAACTGGTTTTCGCCGCCAAGCCCGAAATGCCCGAAATGTTCAGGTGCGCGCCTTCCGAGCCAAGCAGAAATTGCGCGTCGAGGTTGACGGGCAAAGTAATTTCTTGCGTCGCGTGACCTTCGTACATCTTCAGGAAGCCGCAGACAAGTTTGTTCTTGATTTTGTCGAGCCCCAACGCCAGCTCAATCTCCGACTTGTCGGCAAGCGTGACGGGCGAATCGTTCTTGACGGGCGTGTAAATGTTGTGCGTGTTGAAGGAAACGGCGACTTCGACGTAATTCATGCCCACGCGCAAAGTCGGCGCGTCAATCGTCGTGTTACCGAAATCGCACGAAATGTAATTCGTCAGGAAGCTTTTCGCGTCGGTTATGTGAAAGATATTTTCGACCGTGCCGAAAGTGTGCGAGCCGTTCAAGTGCGCGACTTTCACCACGTCGAAGGCGTTCAAGCGAAAGTCCGCGTCCGTCCAGAAATAAAATTTGTCCATCGTCGCGGGGAACTTTTCCGTCGCCGCAACGCGCCCGATAATCTCGTTCATGTGACCACCTCAAAACAGTTGCAGAAATGTTTCCGCCGAAATGCTGCGCGACTTGATGAAACTCTCCGTCAGGAAAATCGGGTAAATGTGATTCGCCCAGCGACCGTCCATGCCGTAACAAACCGGGTTGCGTTCGTTCAGCAGGTACGCGCTCAACAAGTCCGCCTCGTCGCTGTCAATTTTGCCGCGTTGAACTTCCGCGTCCGTGACCAAAATTTTTTCGACTTTGACAACGCCGTCGAAGGGCGAATCGCTCAACTTTTTGTCGCGCAAACGCAAATACCACACCGCGAATTTCGTTTCGCCGTGAATTGCGGGGCGGCTCATGATGCTTACGGGCGTGCGGCTGAACGTCGGCATCTCCGCGACAAAGGCGGGATTGACAATCAACAGCGGATTGAACTTCTTCGACACGCCGACGACAAAGCCGTAATTCTTCGCGTTAAACTTCCTGTCGCTCAACGTGCGATACTCAAGCGAGCCGTCCTTGACCAGATAATTTTTTCTGTCGAGCCGCCCGCATTTTACAAGCCGCGCCACCAAGTCAATTTCCGCGTCGTGCATGTGCCGCTGAACTTTTGCAACGGCGCGCTCCTCGAATTTTTCGGAGGAATTGCGATTCGTGTTGTAACTCAGCACGGCGGAAATATTCACGGGGAAATTTTTTGCGGTCAAGCGTGCGTTGAGCTTCGTTTTAAGACCGTGAAAGAAACCGTCGTGCCCGTCAAAGTTCGCCACGTCCGGCAGAACCAAAACAATTTCGTCCGTGAAACTTTCGTGGTGCAACTTCTTTTCAACGCGTCGACAACAGCCGACCGAAACTTGAGCGGCGACAATCGGGTAAATTGTCTTGCGCGTGCCCGACGTCGTGTAAGAAATGTCGTCGACCTTGTAAACGTGTCGCGTGCCGTCAAGAAAGCAACTCAAAATCTGCAGGCCGCTTGCGGAAATTTCGTCGGCGCGTCTCTTCAACGGCACGGGCTTTTTCGTCGAACGAGTTTCGCCGTTTGCGGTCAAGGTAAATTCGTTCGGCGCGTCATACTCAATCGGCGCGTCGGAATTCGTGTCGAGTTCGACTCGCGTCGCACGAAAACTTTCGCCGTAAGTCGCCTGCGCGATGAACTTCAAAATTTCGTTTCGCATGTCAATCACCGGCGATCGGTTTAACATTTTTTTGACGATCGGTCAACAATTCGCTACAATGTGCACGAAAAATTTTGTGGAGGTCACAATCATGAGAATTATTCACACGGACAACGCACCCGCCGCCGTCGGCCCGTACAGCCAGGCGATTAAAGTCAACGGGCTTTTGTACACGTCGGGGCAAATCGCAATTGACCCGACCGTCGGAAAAATCACCGCGACGACGATTGAAGGTCAAGCCGAACAGTGCTGCAAGAATTTGGCTGCAATTCTCGACGCGGCGGGCTACGACTTCAGCGAAGTTTTCAAGACGACGTGTTTCCTTGCCGACATTGCCGACTTCAAGGCGTTCAACGCGGTTTACGAAAAATATTTCGTCAGCAAACCTGCGCGAAGTTGTGTCGCCGTGAAAGACTTGCCCGCCGGCGCGCTGTGCGAAATTGAACTTATCGCCGCGAAGTAAATGGACGCTCTGATTCGCGTTGAAAATCTTCGCCACGTCTACAAAACTGCGTCGGGCGACAAACTTGCGCTTGACGGCGTGAACTTGTCGATTGACGCGGGCGAATTCGTCGCGATTATCGGCACGAACGGTTCAGGCAAGTCGACGCTCGCCAAACATTTCAACGCGCTGTTGCTCCCGACAAGCGGAAAAGTTTTCGTCGACGGGCTGGACACTTCCGACGAAGAAAATCTTTGGCATGTGCGCGAAAACGTCGGCATGGTCTTTCAAAATCCCGACAGCGAAATTGTCGCTGCCATTGTCGAAGACGACGTTGCCTTCGGGCTTGAAAATTTGGGTATCGCGCCCGACAAAATCCGTGAACGCGTCGACCTTGCACTTGACGCCGTCAACATGAGCGGTTACAAAGTTTTCGCGCCAAGCAAGTTGAGCGGCGGACAAAAGCAACGAATCGCAATCGCGGGCGTCGTCGCAATGCAAACGAAAGTTATCGTGCTGGACGAACCGACCGCAATGCTCGACCCGCAAGGCCGTCGCGAAATTCTGTCGCTGGTCAAACGGCTCCACGCGCAGGGCAAAACGATAATTTACATCACGCACTTTATGGAAGAGGCCGCCGAAGCTCAACGCGTCTTCGTCATGGAACGCGGAAAAATTCTTCGCGTCGGGACGCCGCACGAAATCTTCACGAACGTTGCCGAAATGAAACGCCTGGGCTTCGACGTGCCTGTCGCCGCGGAATTAGCCGAACGTCTGCGCGGGAAATTCAAGCTCCCGAAAAATATTTTGACGGCGGACGAACTTGCGGAGGCTTTGCACAGATGATTAACGTTCGCGACGTGACTTACACTTACATGACGGGCACGCCGTTTGAGAAAACCGCGCTGAAAAATATTTCGTTCGACGCGGCGGAAGGCGAAGTGCTTGCAATCGCGGGACACACCGGCTCCGGCAAGTCCACGCTGATTCAAATTGTCGCGGGCTTGATTGACTTGACAAGCGGCTCCGTCGAAATTGACGGCTTGCCTGTCGCGGACAAAAAAATTCGCCGCCTCGTCGGAATCGTCTTCCAATATCCCGAACAGCAGCTGTTTGAAGAAACCGTCGAACGCGACATTGCCTTTGCGCCGAAAAATTTTGGTTTGAGCG
This sequence comes from uncultured Selenomonadales bacterium, assembly GCA_947165295.1. Taxonomy (GTDB): domain Bacteria; phylum Bacillota; class Negativicutes; order Selenomonadales; family Selenomonadaceae; genus Quinella. The sequence goes on from CAMUZU010000005.1 coordinate 57,731, forward strand.
ACGACGAAATTTCTGCGCGGGTCAACGAAGCAATGCGGCAAGTCGGTTTGGACGCGTCGCTGAAAAATCTTTCGCCGTTTGAACTGTCGGGCGGTCAGCGTCGACGGGCGGCAATCGCGGGCATTTTGGCGATGAAGCCGAAATATTTAATCCTCGACGAACCGACGGCGGGTCTCGACCCGAAGGCGAAAAAAAATCTCCTGCGCGAAATCTTCGGCGACGTGAAAAAATCGGGCGTCACGATAATTCTTGTGTCGCACAACATGGACGACATTGCGCGTTTCGCCGACAGAGTAATCGTCCTTGCGCAGGGCGAAAAAATTTTCGACGGGCGACCGCGTGAACTTTTTGCCCGCGAAGAAATTCTGCGACGTGCGGGACTGGAACCGCCGCCGATAACTCAACTCATGCGCAGGTTGGGCGTCGACGAAATTGTCTTGTCGCTCGACGAGGCCGAACGAATTCTGCAAAAAAATTAAGCGTCGGAAGTTATCCAACGCTTTTTTTATTTGGCAAGCTTGAAGTTGTCGCCGACTTTTTCAATCAATCGCTGTTTGAACAAGTGACCGATCGCACGCTTGAACGCCGCCTTGCTCAGGTGAAACACCGCGAAAATTTTTTCGGGCGGACTTTTGTCGTTGAAGACAAGTTCGCCGCCGTTGTCCTGCATGAACGCAAGAATCTTTTCGGCGTCGCGGTCAAGCTCAAGTTCTTTCGTGTAACGCAGTGACGCGTTCAATCGGCCGTCGTCGCGAACAAAAGTCACACGCGCAGTGACGACCTCGCCGACACGCAACGCACGCGGAATTTCGTTCTGCGGGACGAAGACAATGTGTCGTCCGTCGCTGAAAATGAACGCGCCCGCCTCCGTGATGTTGTAAATCGCGCCCGTGACGTTGTCGCCGCGTTTGATGTCGACGGCGGGTTTCGACGCACGGCGAATTTCGTCGGCAACGTCCATGCTCGCAGCAAGGCGACCGGATTTGTCGACGTAAAGTTTCGCCCAAACAATTTCGCCGACCTTAGGTTTCCCGCACATTTCGGCGAACGGCATGAAAATTCCGCGTTCGGCTCCCGCGTCGACAAAAGCTCCGTCCTCTGTCGTGTTGATGACTTTAAGCCGCGCAATCTGTCCGACTTTCATTTTCGGGACGCGCATACTTGCCGTCAATCGCCGTTTCGGGTCAAGGTACAGGAAAACTTTCACCGTGTCGCCGACGTTGACTTGAGCGGTCTGTTGCGCCTTGTGTAACAAAATGTCGTGCGACGTGTTGCCCGTGCCCGCGTCGAGGAACGCGCCCATTTCGTTCGTTCGTGCAACTTTGAGTTCGGCGACTGTCCCGGGCTTGAGTTCAGTCTTCATAAAGCGTAATTTTCGCCTCGCTCCAAAGCTGTTCAAGCGCGTAATACTGCCGGTTTTCTTCCTTGAAGATGTGCGCAACCACGTCGCCGTAATCGAGCAGAATCCATTCGCCTTCGTGATAGCCTTCGCGGTGGCTGAAGTGAACGCCCGCTTTGTCGAGTTCGTCTTCGATGTTGTCGGCAATGGCGCGGACTTGAGTGGCGGTCTGCGCGCTGCACACGACGAAATAATCCGTCGAGAACGTCAACCCGCGCATGTCCATTGTGATGACTTCGCTTGCCTTCTTGTCGCTTGCCGCCTTGCAAATTTTGCGTGCCAGGTCAAAAGTTTTCAAATTGATTCGCCTCCGAGTGATGATTTATTCGTTCGACGTGACTTCGCCGCCGATTGGTTCAGAGTCGGCGTCGCCTTCGTCGGATTTTGGAACAAGTTCGTGTAACGGGAAAAGTTCGTTCATACGCGCTTCAATCTCCGCGACGTTGGGCACCCACGCGCCGTCAAGATTTTCTGAGCCGGGCAACAACAGCGTCGACGGCGGGTCGGAACTCATTTTGCGCAGGACGTTCGCCAGATGTGCCGAGTCGAAAATTTCCGCGCTGGTCTCCATGCGGTTGCGGAAGATGTCGGCAATGGCGGGCAGCTTCGGCAGGGTCTCCAGTTGCAAAACTTTGGCGTACAGGGCTTTGATGAATTTCTGTTGACGTTGAACGCGTCCCATGTCGCCGAGTTTTTCGCCGCGCCAACGCAGATATTTTTGCACGTCTTCGCCCGACAAATGCTGATAACCTTGCCCGATGTGAATTGAAAGTCCCGCCGCTTCGTCTTCGTAATCCATGTTTTCTTCGACGTAGATGTCAAGCCCGCCCAAAACGTCAATCAGCTCCGCGAACGTCTGCATGTCGATTATAACGTACTGATGAATCGGGACGCCGAGCATCTTTGACACTTCGCGCACGAGGAAGTTTGCTCCGCCGCGACCGTACAGTTCACCGATTTTGCCCGACACCGTCCGCGAAGTTATCAGCGTGTCGCGGGGAATTGAAATGATTCGCACCTTGCCCGTCTCATTGGCGAAACTCAAAACCAAAATCGTGTCGGCTTCGGGTTCGTCGCTGTCGTCCACGCCGAGAATCAAAACGTTCGTGTAACTTTCAAACTTTGGATCAACCGTGCCCGTGCGTGCCGTGCGCCTGTCGTTGTAGCCCTGGTACATGTCGGCGAACTCATTATAAACGCGTGTGCCCGCGTTGTATATACCGTAACCGACGAACAAAACCATCGAGGCCAGCGCGCCCAAAATCACCAGCGTAAAAATCAGGCGAAAGACTTTCATCCTGTTTCGACGCCGCAGAGCCGTGCGTTTCTTGTCGATATTCTTTTTGGTTGTGTTGGCCATGTGAGTTTCGCTCCAAAGTTTGTCAGCGATTTATTTCATGCGGTTGAGCAGCAGGAAGTTTCGAGCCGCGACCGTCGACGGGTGAACGAGTGAATTTTTTTGCACGACGAAGATTATCGACTCGCTTAACGCCGTCAACAAAATTTCGTCAAGTGAATTCGTGTCGACGAGCGCACGCAGTTTGTCGACGCCGGGATAATTTCTGTTCGGTTCAATCATGTCCGCGAAGTAAATGATTTTATCAAGCGCGGTCATGTTCGCGGCACCGACGGTGTGACGGTAAATCGCCTGCTGAATTTGCGCGTCGTCCACGCCGTAAACTTCCGCGACCATTTTCGCGCCAATGTACGCGTGCAAAAGCAGAGGCAACGCCCGTTCGACTTCGCCGACTTCGATACCGCGACGTTCAGCCTGCGCGGGAAGTTCGTCGTTTTCAAATTCGCGGGCGCAGTCGTGAAGAAGTCCCGCCACGTAAGCTTGAGTTTCGTCGACGCCGAATTTTTTTGCCAGCGCGACGGCAGTGTTCGCCACGCCGACAGAATGAGCGAATCGACTGCGCTTGAGTCGTCGCTGAAGTTCGCGGCGCATTTGGTCAATCGTCATGATAAATTTGCTCCCGTTAAAGTTGCCCGCTTGACACGCGGCGACAACGTTTGAATGCTGAGCGGTTGCAACGCGCCAACTGTTCCGCCACTTTTAAAGTGGCCGGCGCATTTGGTCAATCGTCACAGGTAAAGTCCCTCCCGCAGGATGTATTCTTCGACGGCTTCGGGCACGAGATATTTTATCGAGCGACCGAGCTTGACGCGCTGACGAATTTCCGTCGACGAAATTTCAATCGCGGGTGTCGTCACGCGGTGAATGTGTTCGCTTGCAATCGTGCCGAAAAATTTTTCTGTCGCCGAAAAGTCAACGTCAACACCCGGACGCGTCGTCGCAATGAAATGACTGCGTTCGACGAGCCGACGAGCTTCGTGCCACTTCGACAAGTCCGCCAAAGAGTCCGCGCCGATGATGAAAAATAATTCCGTTGTGCTGCCGAATTGCGCGTGCAAGGCGTCCATTGTGTCGAGCGTGTACGAAAGTCCCGTGCGTTTGAGTTCAATGTCCGATACGCGAAAGAATTTGTTCGTGCGCGTCGCCAAAGTCGTCATTGCAAGCCGGTGATGTTCGTCGGTTACGTGACGTGAAAGTTTGTGCGGCGGACGTGCGGCGGGTATGAACAAGACTTCGTCGAGCGCAAAGAGTTCGCGCACGGATTCTGCCGTCGCCAAATGTCCCAGGTGAATCGGGTCGAACGTGCCGCCCATGATGCCGATTTTCAACGCGTGTCACCTCCGAACGAGCAGATAAATTATCAGCGACGTGAACACAATCAACACACCTGCGCGGGCGAAATCTTTCAAGTCGTGTCGAGCTTTGGGCGTGCGAAGATAATTCTTCAGCGTGCGCAAGTATCCGCGAAATTTTTTCACGACAAGTTCAAGCTGTAAGCCGCCGTCAAGTCGGGGCGACGTTTGAGAGCCGTCAAAACTTCCGTGAGCGTCGCGCCGTAATAAGTTTCCGCGTCGGGGCTGAACGCAAGTCCGCGAGTCAAACCGTCCTTGAGATGTTGCGCGAAAGTTTTCAAGTCTTCGTCCGCGTAACCGTCGAAGTCGTCGCCGAAAAAATTTTTCAGCCCGCGACTGATGATGTAACAATGCGGTTCGCGGAACGCTTCAAATATCGACAGCGAAGAATCAATATACGTCACGTTCAAATTGCCGGCTTGATCAATCGCCTGCTGATAACCGCCCGTGAACTTCGTCGGCGCACGCGGAATCAAAATCACGTCGGCACCTTCGCGCAGGAAAATCGAATTGTGCGAAGACGATCCGAGCGTCGCGGCAAGACTTTTCGCGTTAATCAGGACGTTGAGCTGAGCGTCGAGCGTCAACTCTTCGGGCTGAACAATCGCGTAACCTTTCGCGTGAAAATAATTCGCCAAACGTTCTTCGCCGAGCTGGTCGCGCCCGTAGAATAAGAAAATTTTTTCGGGCGACGGCGTGCGATTCTTCAGCGCAAAACTTTTCACGCGGTCAATTGTGGTGCGGTATTCGTCGGTGAAAAATCTTGTGTCGTCGGTCGCGAAAAAAGATTCGTCGGGCAAGATGACGTTTTCAAATTTCGTCGGTCGAGTAATCGGTTGCAAGCGGTTGATGTCGATGTCCAAAAGCTCCAGCAGGCGACAAAAATTTTTCTGCGCATCAAGCGGAATGTCTCGCCACGCAACGTAAACGAGCGCGCAGTCCTTGAAATATTCTTTGAACGCGTCGCTTTGCAGGAACCACAGGCGGCGGATGTTGTCGGTCAAACAATGTCCCCACACGGGATAAAACATGCCCAGGTAAACGACGGTCGCGGAACTTTGCTCAACGTCGGTCGGAGTGTACGCGTCGCCCGCGCCGTAATGCACGAAACTTTCTTTGACGAAGTTGCCGCCCGCGTCGACAATGCCGCCCGTGCCCCACGTCCATTGCCCGTCGACGAAAATATTTTTTGTCGGCAGGACGGTCGCGCCTTCGAGAACTTTGAAATTCAACTTCCTGTCGACGAAGTGATTCTTGCCGAGATGTTTCGCGGCGGCGTTCGCGTTGCAAAGATAATCGAAATTGTTCACGTGAATTCCTCCGAACGTTCAAGACAAGTTCACGCCGTAAGCGGCAGTCAAGTCGGGTCGGCGTTTAAGTTGCGTCAAAAATTCCGTGAGCGTCGCGCCGTAATAATTTTCCGCGTCGGGGTCAATCCCGTGCCCCGCGTAAGTTTTGATGTACTGCGCGAAAGTTTTCAAGTCGTCGACAGTGTAACCGCCGAAGTCGTCGCCGAAAAAATTTTTCAGTTCGCGGCTCAACACGAAGCAATAAGGTCCGATGATGTGATTGAATATCGACAGCGACGAATCGACGTAATGAACATTAGCGTTGCGGATGCCGTCGAAGATTTGTTGATTATGCCACGAGAACTTGAACGGCGAACGCGGAATCAAAATCACGTCGGTGCCGTCGCGCAGGAAAATTGAATTGTGCGCGCACGAGCCGAGCGTCGACGCAAAACTTTTCGCGTTAATCAGGATGTTGAGCTGAGCTTCAAGCGTCAATCTTTCGGGCTGAACAATCGCGTAACCCTTCGCGCTGAAATATTGAGCAAGCCGCTCTTCGCCGACTTGGTTGCGCCCGTAAAAGAAATAAACTTTCTCCGCGGACGGCGTGCGATTCTTCAACGCAAAATTTCTTGCGCGGTCAATCGTGTCAATGTATTCGTTCGTGAAAAATCTTTCGTCACCGTCGGCGAAAAATGATTCGTCGGGCAAGATGACGTTGGCGAACTTCGTCGGGCGGTCGACGGCCTGCAATCGGCTGATGTCAATGTCCAAAGCCGCAAGCAGTCGCCGAAAATTTTCCTGCCGTTCAAGCCCCAAACGTTCGGCTCCGTTGTTCCACGAGATGTAAACCGGCGTGCAGTCCTTGAAATATTTTTTGAACGCGTCGCTTTTGAGGAACCACAGACGGCGCAGGTTGTCGCTGAGGCAATGTCCCCACACAGGAAAAAATATTCCGAGATAAACGACGGTCGCGCTACTTTGCTGAACGTCTTCGGTTGGTGTGTAAGCCGCGCCGCGTCCGCGAAAGATGAAACTGCTTTTGATGAATTCGCCGCGCCTGTCGACAAGTCCGCCCAAGCCGAGCGTGCGGTTGCCGTTTACGTAAAGATGTTTGTGCGGCAGGACGGTCGCGCCTTCGAGCACGGTGAAACCAAGTTGCTTGTCGACGTGGCGATTCTTGCCGAAAACTTTTCGAGCGTCGTTCGCGTTGTAAAGGTAATCAAGATTGTTCACGCCGAAGCCTCCGAGTCAGTCGCCGCCGTCAAGTTCTTTGAGCCGCAAAAGACATTTTTCAATTCGCCCGTCTTCAATGCAACGTTTCAACAAACCTTCGTGAAATCTGTCCGTGCGAACAATGGCGACAATCACGGTCATGACGAGTTTGCCGTCAAAAGAAGACACGTCAACTTTGGGCGACGTGATGTTGTGTTCGCTCAGAATCGCTTTGTAGTTTCTCAAGTCGAAGTCGGGGTGCGCAATCACGAAGTCATTAACGGCATCGGCGAATTCATATTCAATGCCGTCCGTCCGCGAAAGAAATTTTGTCAGTGATTCGTACATGTCATTAACCTCTAATCTGCCCGTCGCCGTCGACAAGGTATTTCATCGTCGTCAAAGCCTCAAGACCCATGGGGCCGCGTGCGTGCAATTTCTGCGTGCTGATACCGATCTCCGCGCCGAAGCCGAATTCAAAGCCGTCGGTGAAGCGCGTCGAAGCATTGACGTAAACTGCCGCCGCGTCGACAAGACCTTTAAACTTCGCCGCAGACTCTTCGTCACGCGTGACGATTGACTCGGAATGTTGCGTGCCGTAACGGTTGATGTGGTTAATCGCCGCGTCAACGTCGTCGACAATCTTGACGGACAAAATCAAGTCGTTGTATTCGGTTGACCAATCGCCGTCGGTCGCCTCGTTCATGTCGGAGAAAATTTTTCTGCAGTCTTCGTCGCCGCGAAGTTCAACCTTTGCGTCAATCATTGCGCGGGCAACTTTGGGTAGAAACTCTTCGGCAATGTCGCGGTGAATCAAAAGCGTTTCCATTGCGTTGCATACGGACGGCCGCTGAACTTTGGCGTTCATGCAAATTTTCAACGCCATGTCAAAATCTGCGGACTTGTCAACGAACGTGTGACAAACGCCCGTGCCGGTTTCAATGACGGGAACGGTGCTGTGTTCAATGACGCGGGCAATCAAACCTGCGCCGCCGCGAGGAATAATCACGTCAATCAACCTGCGCAGACGACACATGACAACAATAACGTCGCGGTCAAGGATGCTGATAAATTCAACGGTCTTTTCGGGCACGCCGCAAGCAACCGCCGCTTCGCGCATGATGTCGACGATTTTTTTATTCGTGCGGACAACTTCCGAACCGCCGCGCAAAAGACACGCATTGCCGGACTTGAGGCAAAGCGCAATGGCGTCCGCCGTGACGTTCGGGCGGGACTCGTAAACAATGCCGACGACGCCGAAGGGCACGCGGGCACGACGAATTTTCAAACCGTTTGGGCGCACGGTCTCGAAGTCAACTTTTTCCAGCGGGTCGGGCAACTTGACGACTTGTCGAATGCCTTCCGCCATGTCGTGAATGCGTTGCGGCGTCAAAATCATGCGGTCAATCATGTTCAGGCGCACGGAAGATTTTTCGCGGGCGGCTTGAACTTCGCGTTCGTTGACTTCCAAAATTTCGTTCTGCCGCGCTTCGAGTGCATCAGCCATTGCCGACAAAGCCGCGTTGCGTTCGTCGCCCGACATTAATGCCAATCGCCGCGACGCTTCTTTGGCGCGCCGTGCTTGTTTTGTTACGTGATCTTTCATGAACATTGAACTCGCTCCCTTGCTAAAATTTTATGATTAAGTTGTTGAGCTTCAAAACATTGACGTAATCGAATTCGGTCGCAATCTTCCGCACGAGCCGAATTCCGATATGCGCCGTCGGGTCGTCGGGATTGTAAATTTCGTACCACTTCTTCGGGTCAAACGGTCAGCAGTCGTCGCGCAGTCGAATGATAATTTGTTCGCCGTTGACGATAATTCGCACGTCGACGAAATGTTTCTTGCCGTCGCCGAAACCGTAATCGACGATGTTACCCGCAATCTCCTCGATACAAATGCCCACGAACATACTGCGCCGATTGTCAAGTCTTCGGGCAACAGCAGATAATCTTCGAGCCGAAACGTTATTCGCCCACAGTGATGACGTCACGGCGAACACCACAAGCTTGTTTAAAATCGTCGTGACGGTTGCCAAGCGAAATTTTCTTGCGGCATAATAATTGGACAGCAACGACAATGCGCACGGCAATATTGCCAACGATATTCGCGTAAGGATACTCACGGTCAACACCGACGAGCCGCGCCCGATAATCATCGTCATGCCCGCCAAAAACATTTCGCGCAGGCTTTTGACGTGCATTGCTTCGGGCAGGTAAGCAAAACTTGCGTTCGGCTTGACGAAGTGCAACAGCAACACGCCCGCCGCAATCCAGTAACTTACCGCCGTGGCAAGTCCGATGCCCCACAGTCCGCCGTCGAAAACAAAGACGCTCACCAAGTCGGCGACAATGTCGGAAACGCTCAACACAACCGTCGCAAACACGGCGCGGTTTCTGTCGCTGTCGAGTTGCATTATCGGCGTCAAAACCGTAACCAACGCAAGTGCCGGCAAACTCAACGAAAACGCTTGAAGATAATCGACTGTCAAAGAACGAATCACGCCGAGACTTTCGCCCGCGCCGAGTATGTCTGCAAGTTGTCCCGTGAACAGAAACGTCGCGCCCATCAATGAAATCATCAACGTAAGAGCCGTCGTCACCGCCAGCGAAAAATTTCCGTTTGATTCGCGAAGGTCGCCTCTGCCCAAAGCTTTACTGCACAGAATTTGCATTCCGAGCGCGAGCACTGCCGGGAAAAATCGTCACGAAACGTTGATAAGGCACGGTGAACCCGAAAGCCGCTATTGCGTCCGTGCCGAGAAAACTTCCCGTGATAATGCCGTCAATAACGTTGCCGATTGTCGACGCAATCATCGACAGCATGACAACCGTCAGCGTGTCCTTGAACAGGCGGGCGATTAACCGGTCTTCGTTGGCGTTCACGTTACAGACTGCCGACGCTTATAAGTTTGTCGATCATTTCGACCTTGTCGGAGCCGGTGAAGTGCAAATCGCTCACGATAACTTTGCGGATGTAATGTTTGGCGGTTTGTTCGCCGAAAGTGTAATAACTGCTCAGCGCGTGAATAACGAGCGGTTCGCCTTTGTCGTCGTTGCCGAGATAAATCATCACGTGCGCGGCGGAGAACAACAGCGAGCCGGGTTTTGCCTTCTTGATAATCGCAAGGCGTTGTTCGCGATTCATGCCTTCAAGCGACACGGAGCGCGGCATTGCTTTTGCTTGACGGTCGGCGTCGCGGGGAAGTTCAATCCCGACGGAGCGATAAACGTCCTGCACGTAAGCCGAACAATCCACGCCGTCTTCAAGGCCGCCCCAGCCGTAACCTTCGCCGAGGAAGCGGAACGCCTGCCGAATCAAATTGTTTTCGCTGCAGGGGAGCGAGCCTTTTTTGACGCCGTTGTCGTTGGGGACGTTCAAGCCCTGTTCAACAATCGTGCCGTTTGCGTCGACGGAAGGAATTGAAATTGCCCATGTGCCGTCTTTCTGCACGTCGGAAGCACGAAGCAAAACTTTCGCGCCCATTTGGAACAGCGACGCGCCTTGCGGAATTGTCTTGCGGCTTGCAATGACGGTCAAATAATTCTGCGGCGAAACGTACTTGAGCCACGTCGCCTTGTCGGTGAACGCCAAAGTTGACACGTCAAGCCAGCCCGCGTAAGTGCGAGTGTCGACGAAGACGAATTTTTTATCTTTGCTTTCATGCAAAACTGCGACGGGCTCCGACGGGTCAAGCGCGGTCGCCTGAATTTGGTCGTAATGCGTATCGGTCTTGCTCTCGAACCAGCCGGCCTCTTCGGGCAACAGCCGCAAATTGGCGCGACGAGTAGTCAACGCGAAACGAACAGTCGCTTCGCCGGGCAGAGCGTCAAGGTTGCAATTCGCCTTCGCGTGCGTGAAACTGAATTCGGTCAAGCCCGCGCCGTTCTTGAAGAGTTTCGGAATCGTCGTGCCGCTGAAACGTCCGCGAGCCGTTGCCGCGTTGATTTTGCTGTTAAGCGTCTGTGACGAAACTTTGTCGGGATATTTGGCAAGGTCAACCATCGACGGAGCTTTTTGACGAATCTGCAGGTTAAGCATCTCCAAATCGTTGGCGGCAATCGCCGTTTCGCCCGAAGAATTTTTGCCCGTCCAGTAATCGGCGGTGGCGCGGTTGTCTTGAATTGAAATTCCCGCTGCTTGAGCATTTGAAAAAATCATAAGCAACACTCCAATCAAGATGAAAAACTTTTTCTTCATGTCGAGCCTCCTCAAGAATTTTTCGCGGGAAAGATTGTGCCGACGACTTCGCCGCTTAACGCCCGCCGCAGGTTACCGACCGTCGCGCCGTTGACAATCAGCATGGTGACACCGTTTGCCGTCGCGAATTTCGCCGCTTGAATTTTTGTGAACATGCCGCCCGTGCCGAGTTTGGTACCTGCGCCGCCCGCCATTTGTTCGACGGCGGAATTCACTTCGGGCACTTCGTCAATGAGCCGCGCATTTTTGTCGACTTTCGGGTTGCCGTCAAACAGCCCGTCAATGTCCGACAAGATAATCAGAACTTGCGCGTCGACCAGAGCCGCGACGATTGCCGACAAGTTGTCGTTGTCGCCGATTCGGATTTCGTCGACGGTGACGGCGTCATTTTCGTTGATGACGGGAATAACGCCCATGTTCAGCACCGTCGACATTGCGTTATGAAAATTTTCGCGAGCGTGCGAATCTGCGGCATTTTCTTTTGTCAGCAGGAATTGCGCCATTGTCTGTCCGTATTCGGCGAAAAATTTTTCGTAGATGTGCATCAACACGCCTTGACCGATTGCCGCCAACGCTTGGTTTTCGGGAATTGTTTCGGGCTTGACTTTGATGCCGAGCTTGTCCATGCCTGCCGCGATTGCGCCCGAACTGACGAAAATTATTTCGCGCCCCGCGTTGTGCAAGTCCGCCAGTTCGCGAATCAGATGTTCGATTCGGTATAAATTCAATTTGCCGGTCGTGGCGTGTGCCAACGTGCTTGTCCCGACTTTGACGACGATTCGTCGCGCCGTCCGTAAATTGTCTCTTGCCGCGCTCAAGTTCATCACTCCTGTTTTCATTATAAATTCATTTCAGCTTTTGCGCAAGCTAATTGTTACTTTCTTTCGGCGCGAAAGAAAGTAACCAAAGAAAGCAGCCTGCGATGATACATCCTGTATCATGGCGCAGGCGAGCGGCCGTCATCCGTGACGGCCGGATTTTCGTTGCCGTTTATGTGGCGGTCAACATGCTCAAGAAAAATTTCGCGGGCACGCCGACGATTGGTTGTTCGGGCAAAGACGAATCCGTCAAACCTTCGCGGGCACGCTGAATCGCTTCGACTTGTGCGGCGGAGTCGCAGGCCTTGCGCAAAATTTGTTCGTGCTCGAAAAGTTCCTGTTCCGCCTTAAGTCGCGCCTTCAAACGTTTGAGCCGCAAGTCCCAGTAAGTTTCTTCCGTGTCGGGACGGTTGAACGAATCGTTGCGTCGAATGGCGTGCGAATATCCGCGAAAATCTTCACGCGTCGCGCCGAAAGTCAGCGTTACGTGCCGCCCGTGATTGCCGGGATAGCCGCAAAGATAATCGGGCACGGAAAGTTCCTTGCGCACGCCGTCAAGAATCCACGCTTCGTAAGTCGGGTCGTTTTGCATTGCCGCATAAGCCTCGTCCGAAATAACAATCGTCACGTCGTCGCGGTGTCGGCTGAAGTGTCGCGAAATATTTTGCAGTTCGCCTTCGACGTAAGCTTTATACTCGTCGGGCGACATGTCCTGCGGCGAAGTCGTTTCAAGCCCGTCGCGTGCCTCCGACAGAATTTCGGCGTAAGTCTTCGGCTTGTGAAAGTTTTCAACGCGCCGTTCCAAATCCTCTATCAAGTTGACCGCGCCGCCGATAACGAAGTTGTCAAGATGAATTTCGTTCGACATAAAAAATCCCTCCTCGGAAATTTTATCGTCGGAAGGGATTTTCGCTTAAAGACCGATTTCCGCGTCAGTCAAGTAACATGACGGGTCGGAAGCCCAAAAGTCGCCGGTGACCGCCTCCGCCCGCGTGCGAAAGTTCCCGTTGCAGTTGTCCAGGAATTTACAGCGGGCGCAACGTCCTTTGAGCAGCGGCTTGCGATTTTTCAGCCCCGCCAAAATCGGATTGCTTGTGTCCGTCCAGATGTCGCCGAATTTTCGTTCGCGCACGTTGCCGAAAGTGTGATGTTGCGTGAACTGGTCGGGGTGCACATAGCCGAGCGGATCGACTTCGCCAAACGCAATGCCCGAACGATTGCCGCCGTTCATCGCGATAAATTTTTTAATCTGCGCGGCAGTTGACGTGTCGCCTTCGTTCAACGCTTTCAGGTACATGTAAACGCCGTCGCAGTGGTTGTCGACGGTCAAAATTTCTTTGGCAAGCCCGCGACGTGCAAAGTCCTTAGCACGGCGAATAATCGTGTCCATTGCGCGACGAGACTCCGCAGGCGTGACGTCTTCGTCCAACATTTGACTGCCGCGACCGGAATAAACCAGGTGATAAAAACACACGCGATTAATTTGCTCCGCCTCGATGAAGTCAAAAATTTTGTCAAGCTCCTCGAAGTTGTGGTGATTAATCGTGAAGCGCAAGCCGACGCGTTGACCGACGGCGACGCAATTTTCAATGCCGCGCATTGCCAAGTTAAACGCGCCTTCGACGCCGCGAAATTTGTCGTTGACGTTTGCAAGTCCGTCAAGCGAAATGCCGACGTAACCGACGCCGATGTCTTTGATTTTCTGCGCGACTTCGCGGGTTATCAGCGTGCCGTTCGTTGACAAAGTCGGGCGAACGTTCTTTGACGCCGCGTAACTTGCAAGCTCGAAGAAGTCGGGACGAATCAGCGGTTCGCCGCCCGAAAACAACAGCACGGGAACTTTAAACTCCGCCAAGTCGTCGATAAAATTTTTCGCCTCTGCGGTGGAAAGTTCGTCGCTGTACTTTTGAGAATCCGAATCCATGTAACAGTGCCGACATTTCAAATTGCAAGTGCGCGTTGAATTCCACACGACGACGGGGCCAATGCCTGCCGCCGCGCCGTCACGCATTCGGTGCGCGTCTTTTGTGTAACGCAAAGTGTCGCCGAAATAATCTTCGGCAAAAAGCAACTTCGTCACGCTAATCATAAATTTTGACCTCGCTGAGTTTTTATTCCGTCGAGCAGAATTTTGACTTTGAGCCCGATGTTTTCGCGAAAGGAAATGTCAAGCTTGCTGAACGCCGTCGTCTGATAAATCGAGTGAATTATTTCCGCGATGATGTTCGTCGGCACGTCGGCGCGAAACTCTCCGCTGTGTTGCCCGCGCAAGATGATTTCTTCAAACAGCTCACCGAAGCCCGGCGACAAGCTCTGCGGAATTTGTTCGGGCTTGTCGGAGAATTCGCCCGCGCCGGTGAACAGCGGCAACACGAAGCGGTTTTCGTCGAGGACTTTGGCGACACACGCGCAACAGCTCTCCAAAAGCTGAGCCGACGATTGATTGACCTGAACTGCCGCAGAAATATTTTTGGTGACTTCTTCGCGCAGATTTTTCGCCAACGTCAAAAGAACTTCTTCCTTCGAGTTGAAGTAATTGTAAAACGTGCCGACGCCGAGTTGAGCCTCCTGCATGATGCCCGCGATTGACGTGTTCGCGAAGCCGTGAAGTTCAAACTGTCGAGCTGCGGCGGACAAAATCTGTTGTCGTGCGCGAAACTTTTTCTGTTTCCGCAAGCTGATCTTTTCCGACATTGCCGCGCCTCCCGCAAAAAATTTTCGCTCGCCATTATATAAAATGCACGGGCTTTGCACAAATCCTTTCGCCGAAAAATTTTGCGCGTTGACAACGTTAGCCGCGTGATATATATTTATCGAAATGAATTTTCACTGAAAGACTCTTGAGGTGCGGACTTGTGAAAAAACTTCTTGCGGTGCTGATTGTGCTTGTGCTTGCGGCGGCGGGATTCGTCGGCTGGCTTTTTTTGCGTGTGGCGGACGCGGTGCCGATTCTGAATTATCACCGCGTGGACAACAAAGACAACAATCCTTCGACGCTCAAGGTTGCCGACTTCGAGGCGCAGATTAAATTTCTCGTCGACAGCGGTTACAGTTTCGTCACGCCCGACGAACTTGTCGACGCACGCCAAGGCGGCAAACCGTTGCCGAAAAATCCCGTGATTATTTGTTTCGACGACGGGCACAACGACATTTACCGAAACGTCTTCCCGATTCTGCAGAAGTACAAAATTCGCGCAACGGTTTTCGTCGTCACCGACCATCTCGGCATGACGGATTTTTTGACGTGGACGCAGGCACGCGAACTTCAGGCAAGCGGACTTGTCGACATTGAAAGCCACACCATGAGTTACAAGGACTTGACGCGGTTGCGCGGCGACAAACTTTGGGATCAGATTTACGGCGCGAAACAGGCGATTGAATGGGCGCTCAAGAAGCCGTCGAAATATATTTCGTTCCCCGAAGGCAAGTACACCGTCGACGCCGAACAAACCGCCAAAGATCTCGGCTACCGCGCAGGTTTCATCGAAGATTACGGCTTGACGGCAAGCAAAGACGACGGCTTTGTTTTGACGCGAATTCCCGTGCAAGGTTCCAATTCGCAAACGTTGCTGCGGTTTAAGTTGCGTTTGAAGGGCGCGCCGATTTTCGCTCCGCTTCACCGCATGAAAGAACGTTTGGCTTCCGACGGCAACGAAAGCATTGCCGACATGATTTTGATTCCGTGAACAGGTGACGTCATGAACGAAAATTTTTCCGCGCTGACGACGGAGCAGGTCAATCCCGCGACGGCGCACATCGACAGTTGCACGACGCTTGAAATGGTTCGCTTAATCAACGACGAAGACAAAAAAGTTGCCACTGCCGTCGAAAAAGTTTTGCCCGAAATTGCGCAGGCCGTCGACAAAATTGCCGAAAGTTTTTCTCGCGGCGGACGACTGTTTTATATCGGAGCGGGGACTTCGGGGCGGCTCGGCGTGTTGGACGCTTCCGAATGCCCGCCGACGTTCGGCGTCAATCCCGACATGGTTCAAGGCTTAATTGCGGGCGGCGACAGCGCGTTGATTAAAGCCGTCGAAGGTGCCGAAGACAACCGTCAACTTGCCGAAGAAAATCTGCGCGAACGAAACTTCACGGCGGCGGACGTTTTGGTCGGTATTACTGCGTCGGGTCGCACGCCTTACGTTTTGGGCGGCGTCGAATTCGCGAAAACTCTTGGCGCGGTGACTGTCGGTGTGTCGTGCGTCGAAAATTCCGCGTTGGCTCAAGCCGTCGACATTGCGATAACGCCCGTGACCGGTGCCGAAGCGTTGACGGGTTCCACGCGCATGAAGGCCGGTACCGCGACGAAAATGGTTTTGAACATGTTGACGACGGCGGCAATGATTAAAATCGGCAAGGTTCGCGGCAACCTGATGGTCTGCGTGCAGGCGACGAACGACAAATTGCGCGACAGGCTCAAACGAATCAACGAATTAATTTCCAATCCCTAACGGAGGTCTTGTACATGCAGAACGGAATTTCGATTTACGCGGGACTCGACTACGACGCCGAAGAAAATCTCGCGCTCATTGACGAGGCGGCGGCTTTGGGTTTCAAACGACTTTTCACTTCCGCGCAGATACCTGAGGCCGCCGACGCCGAAACTTTTATGGAAGACTTCGCGGATATTTTGATGACCGCGAACTTCAACGGGCTGGAAATTATTCTGGACGTGAACGCCGATAACTTTTCGCAATACAATTCAATCGACGGGCTGACGCTTCGGCTCGACGACGGCTTTGACGCTCAACAAGTCGCCGAAATCAGCCGTGCGCGAAAAATTCAGCTCAACGCCTCGACCGTCACCGAAGAATTTTTAACCGCGCTGGTCAACGGCAATGCTAACTTTGCCAACATCGCCGCGTTGCACAATTTTTATCCGCACCCGAACACCGGGCTTGACACATATTATTTCGCCGACCAGAATCGAATTTTGCACGACTACGGAATTCAAGTCGGCGGCTTCGTTCCAAGCAAGGACGGCAAACGTCGACTGCCGCTGCGCGAAGGTCTGCCCACGCTTGAAGACTGCCGAAACTTTTCGACGGACTTGTCGGCTCGATTTTTGGCGGCTCTCGGCACGGACTTTATAATTATCGGCGACGGGCAACCGACCAAAGACGAATTGCAAGCCGTTGCTTCGGTTGTCGACGACGAAGTTGTCTTTCACGCGCAACTTTTGAGCAACGACTTGACGACGGCGGAAATTTTAAGCAGTACGTTCACGCGCCGCCCCGACGTTGCAAAATCCGTGATTCGTGCCGTCGAAGGCCGACAAATTCTGCGCGAAGTCGGCGGGACAATTCCTGCGGACAACTTGCCGATTGAACGCAGTTTCGGCGACGTGACTGTCGACAACGAAAAGTTCGGCAGATACGCGGGCGAAGTTCAAATCGTGCAGGACGTTCTGCCCGCCGACGAAAGGGTCAACATTGCCGCGCACATCTTGGACGAAGAAAATTTCTTAACGGGTTATCTCAAGCCGTGCCAAAAGTTCTCGTTTAAATTTGTTTGAGGGAGGAGGTTTCGCGCTTGCTCCCAAATCGGAGGTTGATCCGATGAACCTAAAAGCATTCATAACCGTCGCCGCACTCGTCATGTTAATCGGCGGCACGGCTCTGGCGTCACCGACATTGTCGAAGAATTCACGCGGCGAAGACGTCTTGACGCTCCAGAAAAAACTTTATCTTATCGGTTACGACATCAGCGAATTCGACGGCGTTTACGGCACCGAAACCGAACGCGCCGTTGCTGCCTTTCAGCACGACCACAAAATCACCGTGACGGGCATTGTCACCAACGTGACGTGGCGTGCGCTCAAAAAAGCCAAAGAAAAAAAAGGCCGCGTGCTCCCCGAAATCAAAGTTAAGCCCGCCGTCGACCCGAAGAACTCGAACCTTGCGCCGCTCGGTCAAACTTTCATCACGAAGAAACAAGGCGCGCAGATTGTTTCGACGGCAAAAGGTTTGATGGGCGTCGCGTATGTTTTCGGCGGCACGTCACCAACGGGCTTCGATTGTTCAGGACTTTTACAATACGTTTTTAAAATGAACGGGCTTGCAATTCCGCGCCTTGCTGACGAACAATATCAGCTCGGACGCAAAGCTCAAAAACATCAGCTCTCGGCGGGCGATTTGGTCTTCTTCACGACTTACACAAGCGGCGTTTCTCACTGCGGCATTTACGTTGGCGACGGGAAATTTCTGCACGCTTCGTCCAGCCGCGGCGTTACGATAAACAGTTTGGACGACGAATATTGGCGGGCGCGTTTCGTCGGCGCAAAAAAACTCGTCAAAGACTAGAACTTTCACAGCGGCTTGAATATAAATCGCGGGCGGCGGACAGCGTCAATCGTTGTTCACTGCCCGTTAGTTTTAAGGAGGTTACATCATGGCAAAAATTTCCGTCGTCGGTATCGGTGCCGGCTCGCTTGACGAAATGACGCCGCGGGCTCGTCGGGCGATTGAATCCGCCGAAGTTGTCGCGGGTTACAACACGTACATCAAGTTGATTGAACCGCTCACCGTCGGCAAAAAAATTATCGGGCGCGCAATGATGCAGGAAGTCGAACGCTGTCAACTTGCCGTCGAAGAAACTTTGTCGGGGCGCAATGTCGCGGTTGTCTCGTCGGGTGACGCGGGCATTTACGGCATGGCGGGTCTTGTCGTCGAAATGATTCTTGACTTGCCCGAAGACACGCGTCCGCAATTTGAAATTGTCGCGGGCATTTCGGCGGTCAACGCGGCGGCGGCAATTCTCGGCGCGCCGTTAATGCACGACTTCGCCGTCATAAGTTTAAGCGACCTTATGACGCCGTGGGAACTTATCCGCAAGCGAATTCGTGCGGCGGGCGAAGGCGACTTCGTCATTGCGCTGTACAATCCCAAAAGCAAGCGGCGCGTCACGCAACTTGACGAAGTGCAAAAAATTCTGCTGGACTTCCGCAAGCCGACAACGCCCGTCGGTATCGTCACCAATGCCGGCCGCGACGGTCAAACGAAAGTCATTTCGACGCTTGAGAACTTCACACGCGAAGAAGTCAACATGTTTTCGCTTGTGCTGATTGGCAACTCACAAACGTTCGTGAAGTCGGGCTTCATGGTCACGCCACGCGGTTACAAACTCGACGGAGGTAAAACGTCATGCGATTGATTGTCGGCATTACGGGCGCAAGCGGCGTCGTGCTTGCCGTCGAACTTTTGAAACGCCTCAAGCAGATTGATTCGGTCGAAACGCATTTGATCATCACCAAAGGCGCGGAGCTTACCATTCGCGACGAAACGAACTTCGACATCTTCGACATTCGCCGCCTTGCCGATTGCGTTTACGACGTAAATCAATCGGACGCGTCGATTGCAAGCGGAAGTTTTCTCGTCGACGGCATGATTGTCGTTCCGTGCACAATGAAAACTTTGGCGGGCATTGCGTCGGGTTACTGCGAAAATCTTTTGCTTCGTGCGGCGGACGTTTGTATCAAGGAGCGACGAAAACTTTTGCTCGTCCCGCGTGAAATGCCGTTCAGCCCGATTCACCTGCGCAACATGAAAGAGCTTGCCGACTGCGGCGCGATAATCATGCCGCCGGTCATGACGTTTTACAACACGCCCGCGACGCTCGACGCGCAAATAAATCACATCGTCAACAAAATGCTGCGGCTGTTCAACTTGCCCGACACAATGATTGAGTGGCGGCCGCGATAACTTTTCGGCTCGTCGAACTTCGGCGGGCTTTTTTTTGGGAGGCGAAACTTTTGCTTACGAAAGAACTGCTCGAACAACTCAACGCGTATGTCAAACAAAATCTGCGCGAAGGTCGTCCAAAGCCGCCGCCGCGTGTCAAGCTCACCAGAGAACAACTCATGCAGGTTAAAGCGCGTTATCGCCCGCAGAAACTCGAAGAACGTCTTGCGCGTGCGAAGCGAGAAACTTTCGCGGAATATCTTTTGCGCTACATGAACGAACGCGGAGCCGACCCCGTCGAAGTTTACAAGCGGGCGCATCTCAATCGGCGTTTCCTGTCGAAGTTACGCACGAACCGCAAGTACAAGCCGCACAAGCACACGTTGCTTGCGATTGCCTTCGGGCTGGAGTTGACCGCTGACGAAGCGGAAATTTTACTTCGACGCGCAGGCTATTCGTTTTCGCCTTACGACGCGGAGGACGTTATCGCGAAATTTTTCTTTGAACAGGGCATTCACGACTTGTTCACCGTCAACGAGGCACTCGACCGCTACGGTTGCAAAATTTTGGGCGGCTGAAACTTTTCGCGCAATGTCCCTTTCAAAGCGACCAATTCACTTTCGGTGTCGGATAGAATTACGCTAAAAAATTTTCCACACACGAAAGGGGTTTGTCTCATGAAAAAACTTTTTGCAATGTTGGCGGTCGGCGTGATTGTCTTGTCGTGCGCGCTGTGTTCCGCCGCCGAACGAACGGGCATCTTGCTCATTACGCCCGTCGAATTCAAGTCGCAGGACTTCATGAAAATCGCGACGCACACTTTCGGCAAGAAACACACCCTGTCGCAGAACACGCAAGACGATTGGGCGACGTACTGTTGGAACAGAGGCTTGACCGACTCCGATCCGATGACGACAAAAGAAACGCTCGTTGACTTCGCGGCGACGACAGCTTACGACAAAGTCATCTTCGTCATCTTTAAAGAGGCCGTCAAAACAGAAGACAGTTTCAGTTATCGCACGGTACTTGGAGCGCGGGTTGTCATCATGACTCACGACGGCGAAACCTTGAAAGTTTTCGAGGAAACTTACACGGATGCTTCAAAGAGGAGCGAACTCCGTGCAAATCTCGGCGCGTTCGAGGGTTTGTGTAAACGCATTTCCGACAGGCTCAGCGGCAAGAAAAAATAATTTCGGGAGGCGATTTTCATGTCATGGACAAGTTCAACGGCGGTTATCGGCGCGGGCTCAAACGGCGTCATCAGCACGACAAGCAACAACGCGCTGATTGAAGCCGACTGGAACTGGACGACGACCAATTCTTTGGAAGTTTACGGCGCGAACGACACGGTCATTGGCGGCACCGGCAATGATACAATCACCGCAGTAATGTATCCCGCGCTCGGCATGAACGGCAACAACGCCAACATTCAAGGCGGCTATGGCGTCGACCTTTCAATTGCGCTTGCGATTCAAGGCGAACAAAACGCAACGCTTTCGGGAGGCGAAGGCATTGACGCGTACACTTTCGGTTGTAACATCGACGCGACGCTCAACGCAGTGATAAACATGGACGCTTGGGATATAATCATGAGTCTTGCGATTTTCTACGAAGGCTATCAGCCGGGAACGTTTACTTGCTACTCGACCGACAGCGGATTAATCCTCACCGACAACGCGGGCAGACTCAACGTCAAGTTCAACGGCGTCGACTACAATTCCTTAGCGAACGGTCAGATTTGGCTTTGTCCCAACAATGTGAATCACAATATCGGTTTTGAGGCGGCGAGAATGGTTTGGAACAGCGGTTCTTATGTGCCTTTCAGTAGTGCGGTCAGATACGGCGGCGCGATAACGGGACTCCAACTCAACGGCAACACTTTGACCGTCGACGATTGGCACAGCGGCGGCGTCGTCACCAACGGCGTTTACGGCTACGACGGCATTGTCGTCATTGACAACACGCAAAGCACGCAAGGCCGTTACCTTGGCGGCAATTCGCAGGCGAATCAAATTTACGCGGGCGCGGGCGGCGATACTCTTTGGGGCGCGGGCAACGACGACATCTTGATTGGCGGCGCGGGAGCTGATATATTCATGTACGGCGCAGGCGAAGGATCCGACTTTGTCGCGAACGCCGACGCCTTCGACACGGTCAACTTGTACAACTTGAACTTGAGCGACATTGCCGCCGTCGGTGCCGAAGCGGGCACGATAACTCTTGCCCGGGACGCGGCCGACGCCGTCACGGTTCAATACAACGGAGCACTCAGCCCGACGTTTGCGCTTGCCGACGGTTCGCGCTGGCAATTCAACGGTGCAAGTTGGCAGAACGCGTAACAACTTTTCGGGAGGTTGACTGCCGTGAACTTGGATAAACTCGACGCCGACGAACGCAACTTGTGCTTGGGCTTGGGCGAAGATCTCACGGGCATTTGTTTCAGTTTCGACTTCAGCAACAAGATGTCCCTGAATCTTCCGAAGTTGTCGCCCGAAGACCGCGACCGCTTGCTTGACAAAATGGTTTTCTACAAGATATTTTTCGTCGAAAGCACTTGTCGCAAGGAACTCGACGCGGCGCATTGCAACTGTTTGATTGAAGGCGTCACGAACACTTTGCGCCGAAAGTTGAGTGCCGACAAGTTCGCCGGCCTCGAAGACGAATTGCTCGCGTGTTCAAAAATTCCGTTCAACGAAGCCGCCGTGAGTCAACTGGCACGGCACGCGGGCATTTCGACGAAAGCATTCACCGACGACGACTGGAAGCAACTTAAAGTTTGGGTCGGCGCGGAAATTTTGGGCATCTCGATCGCCGTCGACGCCGCGACAAAACATCTGAACACGCCGCCGCACGAACGAAAGTCGCCCAATCCGTCAAGCGCACAGCCCGAAAGAGCCGCACAACCTGCGCGCAAAAAAAATTCGTGGAGAAAGTGGTTGCCCGTACTCGTCGTGCTGATTGCTTTGTTAGCGTTCAATTACATCCGAAGTCATGACGAATCGCCCGAACAAAATCCGCCGAAAAGCGTTTCAGAACCCGTCGCGAAAGTCGACGTGACGACGGGTTACGTTGACGATCACCCGATTTTGAACAACGACGGGCTTTGCGAATTCACGGTTGACAACACGCAAAACGACATGCCGGTTTACGTGCGCATTTGGGACGTCGACGCTCAACAGCCCGTGCGTGCGTTCACCATTGCCGAAGGTCGCAAGTTCACCGCAGAAAACCTGTCGCCCGGCACTTACGAAGTCCGTTACATGTATCTGCGCGGAAACGACGCGCCGTCTTACGGCAACAAGTCCGAGCCGACGACGCTTGAACAACACGGCACGAGTTACAGCACGGTTTCTTTGACGCTGTACAAAGTTACAGGCGGCAACACGACAACCACGCGCATTGACGCCGACGACGTTTGAACGTCTTCTACTTTTCTTTTGGCGCAAAAGAAAAGTAGCAAAAGAAAACAGCCCGCAGGTGAAACATCCTGTTTCAACTGCGGGCGGCGGCCGTCATCCGTGACGGCCTTTTTTGTTGCGTGTACGGTCGTCACGTCAATTCAATTTGCTCGAAAATGTTTTCTGCGTCGGAGAGCGCGGCTTCGTCCTTGGCAATTTGGTACTCGATAACGTTTGACTTCACGGCGCGAATAAAAACTGTCGCGGTTTCGTCGGGTTCGTCGACGCTGATTGTCACGCGCTTTGCCTTGCGAATGTCCATTTGATTCGACGCGGCTTCGGGCAAGTTCGTGTAGAAAATGTCGAAACTGTCGCCCGCGTCAATGAACGGGTACCACACGTTAAATTTCGTGTTGCGGTCGATAACGGTCTTGAACTTGCGCTTGCGGTTGCGTCCGACGTAACAGCTGAACGGCGTCTTTTCGGGGTCGGGCGTGATGTGTTTGGTCTGCACAAGTCCGCCCGCACGACTCAGCAGCAACCCGAAGGCGACACCGGTCTTACCCGTCGGAGCCGTCATGTCCGTGCGAATTTCAATGCCGCGTGACTTTTGAATTTCATGTGCGGCGTCAGTGCCCAGCGCGGGATAAATCGTGAACTTCGGCGCGTCGTCGAAAAGCCCGAACAACACTTGCGCTTTGGACAAGTCGCCCGTCGCGCTCGAAGGAACCTTCTTGACCAGGTCGGCCAAAACGACTTGATCGTTGGCGTTGTCAAGGTCGCCCATCCAAATTTCCATGCCGCTTTCGTCGCGCCGATAAACGCTACCGCCTTGAATGAAACAGTCGCGCCGCAGTTCGTAGCCGTTTTTGAGCCGCCCGTTGACGAAAGGATTTTCGCCGTCGGAAAGCTTGAGGTCTTCGGCGGGCGTGATAAATTCGCCGAACAGTTCGCTGACAAGTTTTGACTTCGACGAATTGCCCGCAAGGAAAATTGAAATTTCGTCCACGTCGCGCAGGGCTTTGACTTTGCGGATTGAATTCTTGCCGGACTTGTCGAAGGCTTCTTTCATTGAGATGAAAAAATTTTTGATGCCCGCCTTGATTCGCTCGCGCAGAATTTGTTGCAGGTCAATCGAAACGTTGAGCGTGAAGTCTTCGATTAACTTGCCGTCGTCGCGGAACAAGTTCACGCTGACTTCACCGCTCGAAAGAATTTCCGTCGCGTCGTCGGAGTCGGGTGATTCCCACACGGGACGGAGCCGCTCAACAAGCGCGTGCATGTTCGCATGAGCTTCCTGCGAATCTTTAATCAACGCTTCGGAACCCGCGAAACTTTTTTTGTCGGCCGCCCACGTGAACGGGATTTTGCCGCCGTCGACGTTAATCAACGCGTCCTGATTCGCACGGAAAATTTCAAACGCCAGCAACTTCAGCAGATTTTCGCCGCCCAAAGTTCGGTCGCCGTTTTCGCCGAAATGCACAAGCAAATAATCGTAACGGTCATTTGGAGCCTCGCGCAGAAAGCCGAAGTCAAAATCGGTCGTGCCGCCGCCGAAGTCGAACACCGCGTAATAAATTTCTTCGTCGCCTTTCGGGTCGAAGCCGTATTCCTGCAAGGCCGTTATCGCGTAAGCCGCCGCCTCGGACGTGCCTTCGCGCACGGAAAATTTTTTCATTGCCGCCTCGTTGGACAGTAAAGCCGTCGGAAGTGACTTCTTCAGCCCGCGTTCAAAGCAACGACGCATTTTTTCGCGCACGGCTCGTTCGTATGTCACGGGGAACGACAAAATGTATTTCAGGAAGATGTGCCGCTCCTGTTGCATGTTGTTGATAAACAGCCCAAGATAATACGCGTAAATTTCCAGCGGGTTGACTTCGTCCTCGGCAAGTTCGGCGAACGGCGCAAGTTGCGTGATGAATTTTTTCTCGTCGCGCAACATGAATTGAGTTTTCGATCCGCACCAATACTTCAGGTCGGTCAGGAACGAATAAAATTTTTCGGAGCCGCCGTTGGTCAAGTTCTCGAAAGCCGCGTGCGAAACTTTCACGTCAGCCCAACGCGTGAACGGCCGCCCGTCGCGCCAATAATACGCCGTCAAAAAACTTTCGATGTCCAGAAACTGAATGACGGTCGGGTTCTCGTAATTCGACGGGTGATTAATTCCGTGCCGCCAAGAGCCGCTGCCAACCCGAAGCGGCAAGATTTGCGAATGCTCGTTTTCGTAGACGACAACCGTGCGGCTCGTGCCAAAGTCAATCGCGACAATGCCGGTCGAAACGTCGTCGGCGGGGTTGCGCGCAACAAAATTTTCGCCCAGCGGAACTTCGCGCCCGCCGTTTGCGTCGAAGTCCCACAAGTCCCAGTGCCCGCGATTCGGGTCGAACAAAATATTTTCGTCGTAAGGGTCAAGGTCTGCGCGAATGTTGTCGCAAGTCAGCAGAAATTTTTTGAAGCCCGCGGCGATTTTTTTGTCCGAAGCGGCTTTGGTCTGCGGCGGAAGTTTTTTTGCCTCGGCGACAACCTGCGCGGTACTCACGACGGAAGTTTGTCCGTCGGCGAAAGTCAAAATAATTTCGTCGGCGCGCACCGAATCAATCGACACGACGCTTTTGCCTTCGGGCACGTTCAACACGGCGGATTTGCCGTCGATGTCGAAAAAAATCCGTTGCGGCTCGTCGCCCGCGAAAAGTTTGAGTTCGTCGTCGGTTATCTTCGCGCTGTTGATAATCCTGGTCACAATCTCAGCTCCCGATATTTTTGCGACGATTATATCACACGAACGCGGCGGCTTGCTTGACGGTTGCGCTGAAATTTCGTCGGCAACAAAAAAAATCCCTCGACACTGTGTCGGGGGATTTTCGTTTACGACAACAACCGCAACGGTAACCGGCCGTCACGGATGACGGCCGCTCGCCTGCGCCATGATACAGGATGTATCATCGCAGGCTGCTTTCTTTGGTTACTTTCTTTCGCGCCGAAAGAAAGTAACACAAGCGTTCAGATGTTCGACAGATATTTCGTGATTGCCGCGTCGTAGTCGGCAGTGTGTGCGAAAGCCTCCGCCGCAAGTTCTTTGCGAACGTCGTAAGGAACTTCGCCCGTGTCCGCGACGAGTTTGGCAATTTCGTCGTAACGGTCGGGGTTGGTCACAACCGTCACGAACTTGAAATTTTTCGCCGCCGCACGAATCATCGCGGGGCCGCCAATGTCAATGTTTTCAATCGCGTCGTCAAGCGTGACGTTCGGTTTCGCGACAGTTTTCTTGAACGGGTACAAATTCACGACGACAAGATCAATCGGCGCGATACCGTTCTCCTGCATTTGGCGGACATGTTCGGGATTGTCGCGCACGGCAAGAATCCCGCCGTGAATTTTCGGGTTGAGAGTTTTGACACGCCCATTCATGATTTCGGGAAAGCCCGTCAAGTCGCTCACGTAAGTGACGGGGACGCCCGCCGCACGAATCGCCTTGCCGGTGCCGCCCGTGCTGATAATTTCGACGCCGCACTTGCTGAGCTTTTTGGCAAGTTCAACCGCGCCGAGTTTGTTTGACACGCTGATTAACGCCCGTTTGATTTTCATGTTGTCGCCTCCAATCCGAACTTTGCGCCCGTCAATCGTCAAGCGCCCGTCGATAAAAAGTTTAATCGCTCGCGGATAAATGATGTGCTCCTGCTCCAAGACACGCGCCGCCAAAGTTTCTTCGGTGTCGTCTTCGCGAACTTCAACCGCCGCCTGCAAAATTATCGGGCCCGAGTCGGTGCCTTCGTCGACGAAATGAACCGTGCAACCCGAAACTTTCGCGCCGTAAGCCAAAACGTCGCGGTGAGCGTGTGCGCCGGGGAACGCGGGCAACAGCGACGGGTGAATATTCATGAGCCGCCCTTCAAAACGTCGCACGAAGTCCGCGCTTAAAATCCGCATGAAGCCCGCAAGAATCACCAGGTCGACGCCGTCAAGATGTCGCAGAAGTTCAGCCTCGAAACTTGCGCGGTCGGAAAAATTTTTTCGGTTGACGCAGATGTTTTTGATGCCCGCGACTTCCGCACGTTTGAGCGCGCCGACGTTCGGCTTGTCGGTCAACACGACGGAAATTTGTGCGTCGAGTTCGCCGCGGTCAATCGCGTCAATAATCGATTGCAAGTCCGTGCCGCGTCCCGAACATAAGACAGCAAGTTTAATCACGCAAATCACCTCCCGTGACGGTGACGCCGCCGCCTTCGACGACGTGCCCGATTTTGTAACCGTCGAGTTCGTCCGCAATGTCCGCGTCGACAATCAAAATCATGCCGATACCGCAGTTGAACGTTCGGAACATTTCGCGGCGGGAAACGTTGCCCCACGTCTGCAGGAGCTTGAAAATCGTCGGAATCCGCCACGAATCGGCGTCAATCGTCGCGCCGAAACCTTCGGGCAGTGCACGCGGAATGTTGTCGTAAAAGCCGCCGCCCGTCACGTGAACAAGCCCGTGAATCTTGTCGCCGAACTTTTTAATCAGCGGCAAGACCGTCGCGGGATAAAGTTTCGTCGGCGTCAAAAGTTCTTCGCCAAGCGTTTTGTCGAGCCCGTCAATCTTTTCGTCGCCCGTGAACTTCATGCGGTCGAAGACAATCTTGCGCACGAGACTGAAGCCGTTGGAGTGAAGCCCGCTTGACGGCAAACCAATCAGCACGTCGCCGACTTTGACGCGTGCGGAAGTTATCAGCGATTTTCGTTCGACGACGCCGACTGCAAAGCCCGCAATGTCGTATTCGCCGTCCGCGTAAAAGCCGCTCATTTCGGCAGTTTCGCCGCCAATCAAAGCGCAACCCGACTGCTTGCAAGCGTTGGCGACACCGCGAACAATTTCGGCAACCTGCGCGGGATTTAATTTGCCGACGGCCAAATAATCGAGGAAAAACAGCGGCTCGGCTCCCTGAACCAAAATATCGTTGACGCACATGGCAACCGCGTCTTGCCCGATCGTGTCGTGGCGATTGAGCATGAACGCGATTTTTAATTTGGTGCCGACGCCGTCCGTGCCCGAAACCAAAATCGGCTCGTCGTAATTTTTCAACGCGAACAGCCCGCCGAATCCGCCGATGTCGCCCAAAACTTCGGGACGATACGTCGCACGCACACAGTCTTTAATCAACTTGACGGACTCATTGCCCGCGTCGATATCCACGCCCGAATCTTTGTAAGTCAGTTGCTCCATAAGCAGTCTCCTTAAATTTTCACACAGCAAAATATTTTTCGGGCTCGCGCAGAAAGTGCGGATATTTTTCCAGAAACTCATGCACGTGCGGCAAGTGAATGTTTTTGGCGTCGTAATAACCGAATTGCGACTCAATGTCTTGCCGGCCGTAAGGATCTTTGCACGAAGAAATTGCTTCTTCGACGCGTTTTCTGTCCGCAAACTTGCCGCCCGATTTGACGACACACTCGTTGCCGTCAACAATCGAAGTCATTTTGTTTATCACGCGGTCAACGCCGCCCATGTAGCTGAAATGATACCCCCCCCCGCAACTCGCGGCAACAAATT
This sequence comes from uncultured Selenomonadales bacterium, assembly GCA_947165295.1. Lineage (GTDB taxonomy): Bacteria > Bacillota > Negativicutes > Selenomonadales > Selenomonadaceae > Quinella. The sequence continues at coordinate 85,966 of CAMUZU010000005.1, forward strand.
CCTTTGATTGCGCAGATCTTGCGGTGTTGTCAAATTTTTGAGCTTGGTCAAAACTGTTCCGTGCCACGGAGTACGACTCGCCCAATCGAAGTAATAGTAATAGAGCGTTTGTATCATGGCAAGTGCGCCGACTTCCAGAAAAGTTATTGCCGGAACAAGAAGTTGCGTGGGGAAAGTCACCCGTTTATGAGCAAGCGTAAAAGGAATGACGGCCGGATCAATCAGCGCGATTTTGTTTTCATGCAAGCGACCGAACACGTCGGGCGCAGGTATCTCGTCCAAGTCGCTAATCATGATTAAATCGTCGGGTTCGGCGTCTTTCAAACCGTGAATTATTGCGTCGCGTTGCGCATTTTCAATCGCCCAGTCACCGATACCGTTAAACGGAACTCCCGACAAATCGGCGGCGATGTATCTTATCTTTGACGCAAATTGTTTGAATTCATCCCTGTGCGCAACCAGATTGAAATTTTTGGATTCGCCGGTATGCCTCCTGTTCGCTTCGACGATAACGAAACAATCGACAACGTCCCACAATGACTTCAGGCGCAAATCAAGCAATTCAAATTCATTGTAAAACGTAAAGCAGTCGTAAATTTTCATGCGATTCATTGCCTCAAAAATCTTCCTTGAAATAAGCAATCGTGCGCTTGAGCCCGTCTTCAAGCTTAACCTTCGGTTGCCAACCGAGTTTCACTTTCGCCAGGTCAATCACGGGACAACGCTGCGTCGGGTCGTCTTGCGGCAACGGACGATAAACAATCTTCGACTTCGAGCCGGTCAACTTCAAGACGAGCTCCGCAAGTTCAAGCATTGTGAATTCGCCGGGGTTGCCCAAGTTCACGGGGCCCGTGAAGTCTTCGGCGTTCATCATGCGGACAATGCCGTCAATCAAGTCGTCGACGTAACAGAAACTGCGCGTCTGCGTGCCGTCGCCGTAAATGGTGATGTCCTGCCCGGTCAACGCCTGCACAATGAAGTTCGACACGACACGCCCGTCGTTGGCCGTCATGCGCGGGCCATACGTGTTAAAAATCCGCACGACGCGAATGTCAAGCCCGTGTTGCCTGTGATAATCGAAGAATAAAGTTTCGGCGGTACGTTTGCCTTCGTCGTAGCAGGCGCGAATGCCAATCGGGTTGACGGCTCCGCGATAACTTTCGGGCTGCGGGTGAACTTTCGGGTCGCCGTACACCTCCGACGTGGAAGCTTGCAGGACGCGTGCTTGATTCTGTTTCGCGCAACCGAGAGAGTTTAACGCGCCCATGACGTTGGTTTTAATCGTGCGAACGGGGTCGCGCTGATAATGCACGGGACTTGCTGGACACGCCAAATTGAAAATCCAATCAACCTCCGCGTAAATCGGCTGAATCACGTCGTGACGCATGAGTTCAAAGTTCGGGTTGCCCAAAAGGTGCGCGATATTTTTTTTCTTGCCCGTGAAGAAGTTGTCCAGGCAAATGACTTCGTGCCCGTCGGCAATCAATCTGTCGCAAAGGTGCGAACCCAAAAATCCTGCGCCGCCCGTAACCAAAATTCGTTTCGCCAAAATCAACACCTCGCAAAAAAATTAGGGACAAGGAACAAACCTCGCCCCCGAAAAAATTTCAGTACTCTCTGCAGACCGTGTACATTGCCCATTCAATCGGCGTGTCTTGAGCCGTCACCATGCCGCGATAGCCTTGATCGTTGCTGAACTCCACGCCGTTAAAGTCGCCGTCCAAGTCATAGAACGTGTAGTTGAGATACTGCGCGCCGCCGTTGGAGTTGACCATTTTAAGCGTGGCGTAAGTTATCAACATGCGGTGCTCTTCCCGGTGACGGATGCTGTCGATCAAGACGTAACAATCCCAGCCGGTCGCGTTCGACGTGCCGACAAAAATTTCAGCCGCCTGTGCCTGCGCGGTCGCGAAAAGAATCGTCAAGCCGAAAATCGCCGCGAAGAAAATTTTTTGCATGACGATACCTCACATGGTCAGGCGGTTGAGAATTTCTTGATAAGCCTCCTCGACGCCGCCCAAGTCTTGACGGAAGCGGTCTTTGTCGAGCTTTTCGTGAGTTTCGGTGTCCCAGAAGCGGCAGTTGTCGGGTGAAATTTCGTCCGCCAAAAGAACTTCGCCGTTGAAGCGTCCGAACTCCAGCTTGAAGTCAATCAAGTCGACGTTTTTGGCTTTGAGAATTCCGCGCATAATCGTGTTCGTCGCAAGCGACATGTGTTCAATCTGATTCATTTCGTCAATCGTCGCCAAATTCAACGCCATGATGTGCCAGCGGTTGAGCATCGGGTCGCCGAGTTCGTCGCTCTTGTAGTCGTATTCAATGACGGGAACGGCAAGCGGCGTGCCTTCGGGAAGCCCGAGACGTTTGACCAAACTGCCCGCGACGATGTTGCGCACGATAATTTCAAGCTTAATCATGTCGAGTTTCTTGACGAGCATTTCGCGTGCGCTGACGGTTTCGATAAAGTGACTCTTGACGCCGCGATCTTTGAGTTGCTTGAAGAAGAACGCGCTGATTTTGTTGTTGATGACGCCTTTGCCGTCAATCGTGCCGTGTTTGGCACCGTTGCCGGCGGTCGCGTCGTCCTTGAAGTAAACGAGCAGTTCGTCGGGGTTGTCGGTTTCGTAGACGACTTTCGCCTTGCCTTCGTAGAGTTGGTTGCCTTTAATCATGTCGTGACCTCCTTAAAAGTTTCACAGTGCCAACGTCTCCAAGTCGTCGGGCACGTGGATTTTGCCGCTGAAATATTGCTGACCTTCCGCAATGTAAAGTTGTTTGCGTGCGGAAAGATTTTTGTCTTCGGTGTGATAGAGCAACAGATTTTCGACGTGAAGTTTTTGCGCAAGTTCGCAGGCGTCTTTAACCGTCGAATGATTCTTGCCGTACGGGTCGAAGATGTCCGCCTGCGAATAAAGACAGAACGCCTCATGCAACAGCCACGCGGAATTTTCGGCGTAACGCCGGGCGAATTCATTGCAAGGTTCGTCGCCGCAACAAGTCAACTTTCGCCCGCCGATGTCCATTGAAAAGCCAAACTGTTTCGCTTTGGTCGAGCGGATGTCGAAAAAAGTCGTCGCGTGTCCGATGACGTTCAAAGTTTCGCCGTCGGCAACAGGCACAAAGTGAAGTCGCTTGCCGATAAAAGCCGTCTCCTTCGGCTGAAGAAGTTTTTCGGCAACGTCTTCAAGCAACGACAAAACTTCCGCGTGCCCGTAAATCTTCGCGTCGCCGTCGCCGCCGTCAACCAGAAAATTTTTGTCGCCGTCGCTTATCACGAAGCAGGTGTTGTAGCATTCGGTGACAAGCGCGTTGCCCGTGCCGAGCATTGTGAGTTTCAAAATTTGTCGCCTATTAAAGTCCGAAGCGATTAAAAATCATGTCGACGTTGCGCAGGAACCATTTGTAGTCGAAGCAGGCGGCAATTTCTTCCGCAGTCAAAAACTTCGTGATGTCGGGGTCGGCGGCAACGTTCGATTGAAAGTCTTCGCTGTCGAGCCAACGTTTCATTGCATTGCGCTGAACCCACTTGTAAGCATCTTCGCGCAGGACGCCTTTGCCGACAATCTCAAGCATGAGCCGCTGACTGTAAATCAGCCCGCCCGTGCGATTCATATTATGCAACATTGCTTCGGGATAAACAAGAAGTTTGTCGACGATGTTTGTCAACTTGCGCGTGCAATAGTCGACGTTGATTGTCGAGTCGGGCAAAATGACGCGCTCAACCGAACTGTGCGAAATGTCGCGTTCGTGCCACAGCGTGATGTCCTCCATTGCGGCGACGGCGTTTCCGCGAACAAGCCGAGCCATGCCCGCGACGCGTTCGCAGTTGATCGGGTTGCGTTTGTGCGGCATTGCGGACGAACCTTTTTGACCGGGCGAAAAATATTCTTCCGCCTCGCGAATGTCGGTGCGCTGAAGGTTGCGAATTTCCGTCGCGATTTTTTCGAGCGTGCTTGCCACAAGTGCCAAAGTCGTCATGTATTCGGCGTGACGGTCGCGCTGAATTACCTGCGTCGCCAAACGCACGGGCTCCAATTCAAGCTTGCGGCAAACAATTTCTTCAATGCGCGGATTGATGTTCGAGTACGTGCCGACGGCTCCCGAAAGTTTGCCGACGCCGACAATTTTCTTCGCGTGTTCGACGCGTTCAATGTCGCGTTCAACTTCCGCGCTCCAAAGCAACAACTTCAGCCCGAAAGTCATTGGCTCCGCGTGAATGCCGTGCGTGCGCCCGATACAGGCAGTGTGTTTGAATTCGAGTGCGCGGCGGCGAAGAACTTCACGGAACTTGCGCAGGTCGTCGAGAATAATTTCGGCACTGCGTTTCATCATCAAACAAATTGCCGTGTCTTTCACGTCGCTGGAAGTCAAGCCTTTGTGGATATACTTCGAGTCTTCGCCGACGTATTCGGCAACGCACGTCAAAAAAGCAATGATGTCGTGGTGCGTGACGGCTTCAATCTCGTGAATGCGTTCGAGGTTGAAATTTGCTTTGGCACGAATATTTATTGCGGCGGGCACGGGAATTTCGCCAAGTTCAGCCATTGCGTCGCAGGCGGCCAACTCCACGTCAAGAATCGTGCGCCACTCGTTTTCAATCGACCAAAGCTTGCCCATTTCGGGCAAAGTGTAACGTTCAATCATGCAGACAACTCCTTTACGACAACGCAATTAATCGTGAATACACGGCCGTCATGGATGACGGCCGCCGCCCGCGGTTGAAACAGGATGTTTCACCTGCGGGCTGTTTTCTTTTGCTTACTTTTCTTTTGCGCCAAAAGAAAAGTAACAACCGTCACAAGTCAAGATAGTAGTGCGTCGACAGTTCGACCAATTCGTCGGCAACAAGCGCGTGAAAGCCCGCGAACGAAAGATTATTCGACACGGCAGAAAAAGTGTAACGCCCGACAGCCCACGCCGCGACCTGTTGAGTCTCGGAAATTTTGGCAATGTAAATCGTCGTGCCCGTCGTTGTGTCAACGCGCCACTTCACGCCCGTGACGCCGCTAATGTCGCGAAGTTCTTCACCTTCGGCGCGTCTGTAAGTTCGCACAGCCAAAGAAACTTCAGGCTCCCAACGGCGACCGTATTGAACTTCGACGATGCCCGGCTCGGCGTAAATGGCGGTGATTTCGTAGCCGGACTTGCGCGGCATGTAAAGCGGCGTGAATCCGACGGCGTGCGCGACTTCAGCAAAACCCGCGTAAATCTCTTTCGGATTGGGCATGTCAAGCGTCGTTGTCGGCGGCGGCGTCATGTCGGTTTTCGGAACTTTGTTTTCGTTGACGGGCTCAGTGAACTGCGACGGTTCGGGCGCGTGAGTTCTCGTCGGCTCAGTTTTCGTGACGGTGTGCGCAGTTTCTTTGACGGTTTGAGGCTTCGGCTCAGGTTTGTTGACGGGCTCTGCGACGGTTTGAGGCTTCGGCTCAGGTTTATTGACGGGCTTCGGCGGCTCGTAAGTCGGTTCGGGCTTGCGTTCGGGCTCTGTCGGGTCAATGACAACCGGCGTTTCCGTATCGCTCTGCTTGTTTTGTTTGCGCGTGCTCTCGCGTAACTTGCGCTCGTTTTCGTCTTCCTTCTCGCGGCGGGCTTCGCGCAGTTTCTTGCGGCGTTCGCGGCGTTCCTTGTCGGTGTCGGCTTCGCGTTCGATTGACAGCGACTCGGTCAAAGCGGGATTGAGCTCGTCAAGTTGTGCGTCGTCGGAACCTTCCTGCTCGGCGGCAATCAGCGAAAGTTCGCGGTCTTCCTCGGCGGCGTTGACTGCGCACGGGCTTTGCAACAGCGTCGCAATCATCACAGCCGCGATTGTCTTTGCTAAGTTCAAAAATATTCCTCCTCGTGTCAGATGTCGTTTAAGTCTCGCGTTAAAATTTCGTGTTGACGGACGGCGCGTGTCGACGAAACTTTTTGAGCGTTCGCGTCGGGCACAAGCCGCACGTCAAGCAGAAATTCTTTGAACAGGTTGAAATTGAACTTGACGGTGTCGGAATGCAGCGACGGGAAAATTTCCGCCAAAACTTTTTCGGCACGCGTTAATTCGGCGATGTATTTGTCCAGCAGAAAATTTTTCTCGACCGGTGACGCCGTGTTGAACTTCTTCGCCGTCGGCAAAAAGTTGGCAACCGTTTGTTTGACGAAAAGTTTTTGCGCTTCCAGTTTACCTTGCGGCGACGCACGAAAAATTTCCCGTCGAAGTGCGGGCGTCAATTCAACTTCGAACAGCGCGGCTTTGTCCGTCAGCGAAAAAATTTCCGTCGTCGGGCGCAACGTGTCGGGCAACTTGTCCTGCGGCGCGGCGAAGTAAATCTTGCCGAAGTCTTTAAGCGACAAAAAAATTTCCGACGTCAACAAACTTTGCCCGATTGAAATCACCGTGTCGAATTTGTTTTCGGGCAACGGGAATTGACCGCCTTCCGCGCACAGAAAAACCGTCGACGGAATTTTTCCCAGCGGGCGCGTCGTCGACAGGCAGTAAAGTTTGTTCGCGGGATTGAACTGCGGCAACATTTCGGCAAGTGCTTCGTCGAGCGGCGACCACGTGCCGATTCGCAGGACGTTATGAACTTGCGGCTTGACGAGCAGGCGGGCGATTGTGCGCATGAAAATGACAACCTCCGCCATTGATTCGGGCGTGTTGCGGAAAATTTTTTTCGACAGGCGATTGACCGTCGACATCAGCGGATATTCGAGCGTGCCTTTAATGTCGGCAAGTTGCGTGGAATGGACGCGGCTTCGATTCGCCGACCAGCTCAAAACGTCAAGCAAAAACTTTTCGTTCGTGCCGTCAACCAAAAAAAATCGCCCGTCCTTGAAATTCACGGTGCTCAAGTTCCGTCGCCTCCGTAAAGCAGATAATTCAGCCGCGCAACGATTTTGTTCATGTCGAATTGTTCGCGGGCGTAATCGAAAGCATGTCGGCCGCCGTCGGCAATCAACTTGTCGTCGCGGCACACGTCAAGAAAAATCTTCGCAAGCGCGTCGACGTTGCCAATCGGGAAAACTTTTCCGCAACGGCCGTCGTCAGTCATGTCGCCCGCCGCGTCAATCGACGAACAAATTGTAAAGTCGCCGCTGAAAAGTGCTTCGGCGGCAACGTTGGGCGCGCCCTCGAAATTTGACGTGAGACAAAAAATCTTCGCACGCTTGTATTCGTCGATGAGTTTAAGCTTGTCTTCAATCAACCCGACGAAAATCACGCGCTGTTTCAAGTCGGGACGAGCCGCGAAAAATTTTTCGACGTAAGGCTTGAAACTTTCTTCAACGCCGCCGACGAGCCGCAACGTCCACGCGGGCAACTTGTCGGCAACTTTGGCGAACGCCTCAAGCATGACGTGATTTTGTTTCTGATTCGTGCCGATTCGCCCGACGGTCAAGATGACGTTTTCCTTGCGGTCGAAAACTTTTTTGAAGTCGACGCCGTAAAAATTGTACCAGCCGTTGCGAATCAATTCGACGGGCACGCTCCATTTCGCCGACAGATATTTTTGCGTGGCGCGACAGCTTGCGGCAACCACGTCGCAACTGTGCAGAAATTTTTTGTACTGCGGATGTTCATGCGGCAAGCGGTCAGCCCAGGCAATGTTCATGTCGGTTGCAAGATAAATTTTCCCGTCGGGGCGAACCTGCCTGTAACGTTCAACAATCGGCATGTACGCGGGATACGCGCCGTAAAGTATCAACAGATCAATTTCGGCGGCGTGCGCGTTTATGTAATCAAGTCGCGCCCTCAAGCTGTCTTCGCGCAGAAAGTCAAGCTCCAGCCCGCGTAGATATTTTTTCAGATACGGATAGTCCTCGTCAACCTTGCAGCCGACAAGACATGAGCGGAAGCCGTGGTTTTTGTGTAACAGATACGGCACGAGTCCGCAGTCTTTGAGCAGCTGTTGATTGTTCCAGCCGCCGCCGATTGACGGGTCGCCCGTCGACGCAATGACGAACGCGCCGCGCCTGCCGTTTTGCATGTCAATCACCTCGCCGCCGATTATAACAACTTGCCCGCCGTGCGACAAGAAACTTTTCGGGCAACAAAAAAGGCGGGGGCTCTCGCCTCCGTCTCATTTGTGGTTTGTGAAGTTTGCCGTTAAACTCTCATGTCTCACCTTCTTCGTGCCGATGCTTGGTGGGCATCTGCAGGTTACTTGTTGCCGAACGAACTGCGGGGACAATCCGTCCGACGCTGTGGCGTTTATTTTGCTTTTACTGGGATTAACGGGAATTATATTTTGAGATGATTAGAGGATTGTTAGAACGAAGTTAATTTTTCAAACTCGCTCTCCCGTTCCCTCCCGTCGCCTAACTGTAGCAGAAAAAATTTCGGTTTGCAAGACGCTGTTCAAAAATTTTTCAGGCAGGCGGCAAAAAATATTGTATTCACAGGCTCGCGGGCTTGAATTTGTCCGACGCGCTGAATATAATATGCGACGGTTATTTACAGCACGTCATTTGAAAGGATGAACTTAAGTGGCAAACGTCGACAAGGAAGCTCTTGCCCTGCACAAAGAAAATCACGGCAAGCTTGAAGTTCGCAGCAAAGTTGCGCTCAAAACGAACAAGGATTTAACTTTGGCTTACACGCCGGGCGTGGCGGCTCCCTGTCTGGAAATTAAGGACGACTTCGACAAGATTTACGATTACACAAACCGCGGCAACCTGGTCGCCGTCGTTACAAACGGCACGGCTGTCCTCGGTCTCGGTGACATCGGCGCGGGCGCGGGTCTTCCCGTCATGGAAGGCAAAGCGATTCTGTTCAAAGGTTTCGCGGGCGTCGACGCAATTCCCATTTGCCTCGACACGAAAAGCGTCCCCGAAATTATCAAGACGATTCAGCTTATGGCTCCGAGTTTCGGCGGCATCAACCTTGAAGACATCAAGGCTCCCGAATGTTTTGACATTGAACACGCGCTCAAAGACAGCGTCGACATACCCGTTTTCCACGACGACCAACACGGCACGGCCATTGTCGTCGCGGCGGCTTTGATTAACGCGCTTCGTCTTGTCGGCAAGAAGTTCGACGAAATTAAAGTTGTCGTCAACGGCGCGGGCGCGGCGGGCATGGCGATAACTTACCTGATTCAAAAGATGGGCGCACGTGACGTTCTGCTTTGCGATTCGACGGGCGCAATTTATCAAGGTCGCGGCAAAGGCATGAATCCGTACAAAGATCAAATTGCCGCCGTAACCAACTTCGACAAGGAAGCCGGTCAGCTCGTCGACGTGATTCACGGCGCGGACGTTTTTATCGGCGTGTCGAAGGCGAATTTGTTGACTGCCGACATGGTCAAGATGATGAATCACGACGCGATTATTTTGGCAATGGCCAATCCCGTGCCCGAAATTATGCCCGACGTTGCAAAAGCCGCCGGCGCTCGCGTCGTCGCCACGGGACGCAGTGACTTCCCGAATCAAGTCAACAACTTGCTGGCGTTCCCCGGCATCTTTCGCGGTGCTTTGGACGTGCGCGCAACCGACGTCAACGAAGAGATGAAAATCGCCGCCGCGTACGCAATTGCGTCTTTGGTCAGCGACGAAGAACTCAACGAAGAACACGTTATCACCACGCCGTTTGACGAACGAGTTGCCCCGACAGTTGCCGCAGCCGTCGCGAAGGCCGCCATTGAGTCGGGAATTGCGCGCAACAAAAACATCACGCCCGAACAAGTTGCCGAACATACGCGTCAACTGTTAAGCAAGAAGTAATTCCTTCGCGCTCGTAGTCCAGTGGATAGGACGTAAGCCTCCGGAGCTTGAAGCGTGGGTTCGATTCCCGCCGAGCGCACCAACAAAAAAAAATCAGCGGTTCCGACAGACGGAGCCGCTTTTGATTTTGTGTCGAAGTTCAAACGTCGCGATAATTACGGTCGTCGAAGAGTCGCGGGTTGCACCAATTGTTCCGTCGCTTTTAAAGCGCCCCCGCCGAGCGCACCAACATAAAAAAATCAGCGGTTCCGACAGACGGAGCCGCTTTTGATTTTGTGTCGAAGTTCAAACGTCGCGATAATTACGGTCGTCGAAGAGTCGCGGGTTGCACCAATTGTTCCGTCGCTTTTAAAGCAACCGTCGAAAGTTATCAGTGATGAGCCAACTTGGAAATGGCAATTTCAATTGTCCTTATGAACTTGCTGTTCATACTGGTGCCGTAAAGTTCGCCGTCAACGAACAATTTCGATCCGCCGTTTCCGACGGACACGAATTCGTAGTGACGAATTTGACCGTCGCGCAAAATGTCACAACGAATGTCGAGCGGCACGTCGATGCCGTAGTCTTTGTTGTACTCCAAAGTGCCCGCAACGACGTAATAGTCGACGCCTTCCCAGTTCAAAACCCACGTGTCTTCTGCGGGCTCGGCGGCTTGTGCCTGAACTGTCGCGAAAACAATCGTCAAGCCGACAATCGCCGCAAGTAAAAATTTTTTCATGACCTGATGCCTCCGTTAATTTTTCGATTGTGCGCGCAAAATTATTTCGCCCGTCAAGCCGTTTACTGCATCAAAGCGAAGTTCATGGTCGCCCGACGGCACGTCGATAAAAGATTCGCCCGACTTGTCAACGGTGAGCTCTTTGCCTTCGACGCGGATAATCAGCTTACCCGCAGAAATTTTCGCGTTGACGTGGATTGCGGAGCCGTCGGGAACTTTTATGA